>JBKTJB010000008.1:0-7190 GCA_047241705.1 Streptococcus sp. | reverse complement strand
CAAGTTACGTATTGTAAGGTTAAAAGGATTCATTCCCTCTACGGTAACACCAGCACCTAATCCGCATGACCGTGTGCGATATCAATAGTGATACTACCAGGAGCATCTGCCTTTAATCGACTTACAAAGTCGTATTCGTATTCCATAGCACCGACTGAAATGGAAGCGATCCAAGCCTTGCTCATGCATGCGTTTGACAAAAGGAATCCGTCCCGCTTCATCAAAACGGTGCATGATGTAGAAGTAACCACCACGCGCCAATCCGCTCTGCTGCATTCTCATCCAAGATTGTCTGCATATTGGCAGGAACGACTGGAAGCTTGAAGGTATGCTTTCCAAATTGGACGGTTGTATCTCGCTTCTGACCGGCTATTGATGATACATTTGTTGGGAATCAACTGAATATCTTCATAGTCGAAAATAGGAAATTCATTTTAACATAGATTGAAAAATCTCTTTTCTAAAAACTGACCTACCTATGCGCAAGCGCATCGCTACGTGCCCTTGACGCTCTCCTTGATAGATTATACCAAAGATACGGACCTAATGCAATGGGAATGATTTTATAGGAAATAACGTTCGGAAATTACAAGACAAAAAACCCGTTTCAAAAAGAGAAACAGGTTTTGTTTACGAACATTTTGGAGCCAATTGTTGACTTCTCTAGGCTACAATTTCAGGCGCCTCTGTATATAGTTCGTGCCCTAAACCATCTAGCAAGACTTGGCTGGATCTGGGGATCTAGAAGGCTGTAAGATGCTTCTTCTCCATTCAGGCTCTTCTTGGTACCGAGGTCCAATGTAAAAGGACGGGCAGGTCTGCCAGTGGAATCTGGTAAGTCTTCATCTGCAGCGCCGTAGACGCAATAAGGCCAAGATCTTTTCTAGATCTAGATTTAATTCATATTGTTCACTTGCCGGATTCCAGCGATAGCTAGATTCTCTACTGCTTTTCGCGCTCTAGGAGTAGGATCTGCTTCCTCACCAAGTTCGGATAACATAGCTTCTTCTAAAAGTTGCAGGAAGACTTGCTCGCCGCATGAAGGACAAGGTGCCAGATCCTAGCTCTTCCTCAAGAGGCAGGATCTTTTCCATATCCAGATAGCCACCATCCAAGGGAGGAATCAAAGCCTGGATCTGGGGAAACTCAGTAGCCGGATAACGAGCCAAATCTCCACCCAAAGGATGTGCCCAAATAAACAGATCTCTTCCACCTGGCCGATCTGTCTCTTGAGACTAAGCACGAAGATCGTTTTCTGTCTGAATCATCTTCCTATAGGGATCTAGAAAGGTCACAGGAAAGCCTAGTTTTTCAATAAGTGGAGCCAGATGGTAGCTATTGCCTCCTAAGCCACCGATAAAATAAAACTGCATGTGTTTTGTCCTAACTGTTAAAATTCTAAAAACTATAAGTGATCTCGATGTTTTTCGTACCAGTCTCTGTATTCTTTATACGTATGGATCGGAGTTTGCTCATTTGTCTTTGGATCTGTTGCAATAACATCTAATTTATCCTGACCAACTGGCGCAAACCAATGGCGCATATCTTGGAAAATAGCTTCCGGATCATTGTAGTCTCCTTGTCTAACTACAATAAAGGCTAATCCTCCAATCCTCTTAAAATATTCAGGATATTCTTTAATAAAATTTAGCTGAACGTCTTTTCTTACTTTAAAATTCTTTCTGTAAGATAAATCATAATAGCTTATAAAACCGTACTCATTAGCTATATCAGCTAGATTGGTATAAGAAAATGAAAAAGGGCGCCATTTATATTCTGTCTTATCTTCAGGAAGTGCCCGTGTGATCTTCTCACTTTCTAAATCTAAAGCAACTTCTTTTTTATCTTTATCGTTCTCCTTATTTACCAAAGAAAGAACCATATAATCTCTACCATTATCCGAATATCCTCCTCTTGCCTGAAAGTCCAGTTTGTATCTCTGATCATAGGTTTGTAAAAGCTCGACCACGTTAATCGTTTTCGGTGGATTCTTCAAATGATTAAGATCATAGACATCAAATGATAATCCAACCGGTTGATTAGATCCGCTACCAATAAACTTATCTGTAGTTGCAACATAATAATTGGATAAACAAAAGATCCATTAGCTCCACTCGTCTCATAATAAACATAGCGATTCCTGAGATCCAAAAGTTTCGATTCTTTCTACCTTTGTTTTAACAATCTGTACTTCATGTCCTTCCTTCCACTGAACATATTTAGGCCAGGCATAGGAATAAGCTAAGTAGGCAAAGAGAGCTAGCAAAATTAAACTCACAATCGCCTTAGTTCGAAAGCTGAGGGCCTTTAGGTATTTCATTCGATTAACATTCTCCTATTTATTTCAAGTTTTTAATCAATTCTCTAGTTTTTTACACAAACTATTTCGATTAAACGAGGGGTTGGTATTACTCCGGCAATTCTATCTTCAAACACATATCCGTCGGTTGCAATACTTTCTGAACAGTTGCGAGAAAGGCCAAACTGTTGTCAGAAATTATCAAATTTTACTTTACTTCTTTTCTGGAAGTAGCAAAATCGTTCTAATCATTGTGATTTCCCCTGATAATACTCCAGCAAAGGAAGTAAATCTGCTCTCCAAGGAAATTCTTTTGTCAACTCTATACACGAAGTTACTCCCTGAACGCTCATCTACATATGCCCCAGCGTTTAAAAGAGCCTTGTATAAAGGAAGTAAATCTTCAGTAGAGGCTTTTAATGTCGCAATTGCATATGAGAGAGGTGTTCCACCGTGAGAATCCATCACATTCACATCTGCTCCATTCTGTATAAGAAGCTCTGCTTCTTCTAAAAGATATTTTGGATTAGCAGACCAATTTGCTTTTGAAGAAACCCAATAGTAAATGAAGAGCCGTACTCTTAGATTTTGATTGATGATTTACATCAATTCCTTGATGAATCAGATATTCTGCGATTTGCATTCTATCAGAAAAATCACTAGATTCCGTAAATAGTAGCTCTAACATGGAAAGATTGTCATTTGTGAATTCTTGATGTATTTCTCCATTATAGTATTTCTGAAACGATTTTAAATCTGCATTTCTAATAGATGACTCTAAATCATAAACTCTCATTCTTTCTACCTTTTATTTTTTAATCAAACTTTCTATCCCTTTGAAAAGAATTTCTGAAATAGCTTCTGGATAGCCTTCATAGCCATTCCGTTCTGAAAGGGCATCAATGATATTTCTAATTTGACCGTCTCAATATAATGGTTACTGCAGGAACGAGTTCATCTGAACCCTCTTTTTTAAACATCTCTTGCACATAATTGATACTTTGTTACTCATAATTTCCCAATCCAACTATATTTTTCTCTTATTTCTCTCTCGATGTGACATAATATCAGCGAATCGTGTTGTGATTGGCAAACGGCTATCTTTTGTAACAAATTCTAAAACAAATTCCCGAGTCGTTTCCAGATCAATCCAATTCCCACAAGAAATATAGATGGGCTTGACATCTTGATGAGTCCGTAAAACTTGCCCATAAATTTCACCGTTTTTTACAATATTTGTATAAGCTCCCTCACGATTTTCAGGGTCAGTATATTGTTGCCCCGTCAATATGGTAATAGTTTTTAGCGACGCCAATCGTCGGCTTATTCAAGTCAGAAAGAAGCGTGTGTCGCTATCCCCATATTGCGCGGATGTAAATATCCATTTCATCAAACATATACAAATCTGGTATAACACCTAAAAGTTTTACTGCCTCTAAAATCAAAGGTAACTCTCGAAAAGCTAAATAACTAGGAAGATAAGGAACATGGATTTCTGTCAGAGTAACTCACTTCCTCCAACACTTCCATAGTTTTACGGTCGATGACAACGATACGTGCAACACCATATTCCTTATCTCCTTCTTTCCAATAAGCAAGGTCCACTCCTGCCACATACTGGATTTCAGAAGGTATGAAACGATTCGTTAAGTCAATCTGAGATCTCAAGTGATTTTGTTCTACTTCAAATTCATGTCTAAAGTCGATAAATCAACACCCCACTTTTTTGCTATCTTGAGAATCATCTTCGGTAGGCTCTGTTTTTTCTTCAATAACTTTACCAGTCTCATCATATTTTTATAGAGAATTTCTCCTCCCTGCAATACAATAAGAAACCGACTCAATATCACCATTTTCAAAATATTCTTTTTGAATTCCTTCGGCTGAACCTCTGTCTTGATTATTAATACTTTTAATTTTTCCATTAGAATAAAAGTAGACAGCTAGACCATGCCTATACCCATTATCTATATATCCATAAAACTCTAATTGACCATCTGAATATAAATCATAGGCTAAACCAGTATAAGGAACCTCTTCTCCTAATTCATTTTCACAGACAATTTGTTCATAGAATTCTCCGCCCCAGTCTAGTTCATCTTCAAAACAAACACCATCACGAAGAACTTCTTCTTTTGTTAAAATTTTATCTTCTGTCATTTTCCAACCTTAAAGTTTATTTTGTTGCGTTCCTTCCGCAACCAAATCATATGGAAATACAGGAAGCCCCTCTAGCTGTTTATAATCCAATCCCTTCAATTTGCAGAGAGCGCCTGATTCAAAGGACCAACAACCATAATAACTTCTGTTATTGGTTTTATGTAAATTGTCACCATCCTGTATCTCATGCTACCTTGGTACCATTTCTTAGCCACATATTCTTTAAGCAAATTTAGAGCTTGTTCAGAATCCTCTTCTTTCAATAATTTTTCTGGTAAAACCATAAGGCTTTGGAAAATTATAATTCAGTCGAATCTTCCACTTCTGGACGTCGATATTGAATCAGATAGTCAATCAAATAGTCCTCTGGGTCATCCTTCTTGACCAAATCTACTAGCTGATTGAATATATCCTCCTCAACATCTAACAAAATTCCAATAGAGAGGGCCCAGACCATTTGTTCATAGCCAGAATTGCCTTGCCAAGATAGTTGCAAACTCTCTACATACTTAATACTCACCCTTGAAATCTTCAATAGAATAACCCGCAGTATAAGTCGCTATCATAACTTCTTTTTGGTACCGACATATTGATGATCTTATATTCGAAATGACAACTTTATTGTCCAAAGAAAATTTTTGGATTCCTTCTTTCTCATCCTGTTCAATTACTTGAATTCGTTCTTCAGAATCCTGAATGGCTTTTTGAAAAACTTGGATTAGTCCATTGATATTATTTTTATTTGAAAACGTGTCTCTTAGTTCCAATTCTATCTTCTTTCTAAGTCCTTATATAGATTATCTGTATGTTCCACCTTCTGCAGACTAAATCGTATGGGAAGCAGGAAACTCCTTCTAGATGTTTATGTTCCAATCCCTTTAATTTTACAAATAGCGCCTGATTCAAAAGACCAGTAGCCATAATAATTATCAATGTTGCGCTTATGCAAATCATACCAGCCTTCATCTCTACATCCCCGATACCATTTTTTTAGTCAAGTATTCTTTCAAGAGAGATATAGCCTTTTCAGAATTTTCTTCCTCTCTATAATCTTTCGGGTAAAGCCATAAGGTCTTGGGAAATTATAGTTTATCCGAATCTTCCATTCTGGATGACGAAACTGAATGAGATAATCGATTAAATAATCCTCAGGATCATCTTTCCTTACCAAATCTACCAATTTATCAAAAGTCGTTTCATCAACCTCTAACAAAATACCAATGGAAAGGGCCCATAGCATTGCATCATATCCTGAATTGGTTATGCCACACAGGGACAAGACTATCAACATATTTAAGATAACCTTCTCTCAATCTCTCAATAGAATATCCCGCAGTGTAGGCGGCTATCATACTTCTCCTTCTGATAAATAGAAATATCAAGTTGTACTGATTTGATAATTTCTTCAACCGGTCGTTTGTATGAATTTTCCCCTTGTTTTAATTTTGTTAATTTCTTGAGTCCACTCATCAATAGATAATTTATTAATTTGAATTAGTTCATGAATTTTCTCTTCAATAAAAATAGTATCTCTTTTCACAGCTTATCCTCCAATAATTATATAGAGATTTTCATAGGCATTACATTAATCAGATAGAATACAAAATAGTTCTTTTCCTCTAATAATTACTATTGATGGACAATATTTCAGCACTTTCTGGTATAAGTGGGATAAATGATCAAGAATTTCTTTTGGACTTCTATCACCATTAAAAGTTAGATAATAGGCACTATCCTTTTCTTTCAAAATTTTGTAAGCCTTTGGATATTCCTTCCGAATAGGTAGATCTTTATTTTTGTCAAATAATTCTTTTTTGATGTTTACAGTATTATAGTTCAAATCAAGACCATAATGTAGTAATTTATCTCCTGGTGAAGAATCACCTTGATAATTTTCATTGATTGAATAATATAATCCCTCTATTCTTTTGCTGTCCTTCTGATAATCAATGAATTCACCCGTTTCCAAATCTAAATAATATGGTTTAATTTCTGTCTTAGAGACCGGAATACCATTCACCTTTTTTTCTGTACTCTTTTTAATATTGACCGACAACACTTCTTTTCCGTTAGGTAGTGTATTTAAAGATGGACCAACTGGTACTTAATCCCCAGCCTTCACCTTTTTCTCGAAGCCATTTTAATACATCAACCTCTTTTCTTTTTAAAGTTTGATCTTTTGTATCATAGATTAATAAACGATAGGTACTTCCACCTTTTTGCGCGACATCGTTTTAAAATTCTCTCTAATGATAAAACGTTTACCTGCCATGATAACATCATTGTTATGATATTCAACTTTACTTTGTGGATCGTTCTTAAGATGCTTACGAATTTGTTTATCTTCTTCCGGATCTTTACTAACCCACTTTGCTACGATACCCTTATCTCCTAGAAATTCATAATCACCAATTTCGTAGTCACCACTGTAAGTGTACACATTATTGTAATAATCTTCTTTTTCTTGTTTTTCTTGGTAGTATTTCCAGACAAAAAATCCCAAAATTGCAACAAAAATCGCAGACAATATTGCAATCTTTTTAAAACTCTTCATTCCTTCTCCTTGTTATTTACAGTCCCTTGTATATTACTCAGTCAGGTCCTCACAAATGAACTGTCATTCTATTACCTACTATCATACCGAAATACAGTTTGAAGTTCAAGTTCGTCACTAGCTAGGAAATTAGATAAGTAAAAAGAGACCACAGGGTCTCTATCTGAATGAATAAGA
>JBKTJB010000007.1:0-238897 GCA_047241705.1 Streptococcus sp. | reverse complement strand
TATCTGAGTGCTAGAAACAAGAGTGTTTCTAGCACTTTTCTCACGACGGAAAGTTTCATAGAGGATTGCAACTCTGGTTTTGTTAGATTTGTATAAAAGAACAAGTTCGTTAACGTTCTCCAAGATTGGTTTTTTGGCCAATCTTTTTTACGTCAGAGCGACTCTATTTCTACCAAACCATTTTCGGTCAGACGATAGATTTTTTTGCAGACTTCTTTGAGGAAGGTCTGGTCGTGGGACTGTAACCAGTCCGCCTGGGTAGTCTGCGAAAAGGCCGAATTTCTGGTTGGGAAGTTGGGGGAAAAATTGGTGAGTAGGCTCGTCCAAGAGTAGAAATTGGGGACTTGTGAGCACTAGTTGTAGGAGAGAAAGAGTTTTCCCTTGCTGGCCACCAGAAAGTTCAGAGATCGGGATGGTGCATTTCAGAATAGGTAAAGTTGAGGGAGGCTAAATGCAATTGAATGGTGTTGATTTCTTCGCGATCGCCTGAATGCTGTAAGAATTGAACTGGTATCTTAGTCAGAGGGAGGCCTTCAGTGTAATCTTGAGGCATATAGGCAGTGCGGATGCTCTCATTCTTCTGTAGACTTTTCCATATCATTTTTAGGAAAGTGGATTTCCCCACACCGTTGGAACCGATAATCCCTATTTTATCCTGTCCTAGGAAGAGTAAGGGGAGAGGTTCTTGACCAGGACTCGGTCACCAATTGCGAGTTCTTCCTGGATCTAATAGAAGGACTCCGTTTTTGAGGAGACAAAGGGAGTATGTATGAAAATGAGATTGATGACTTCCCTCATCATAGGTTGAGTGTCATGGATTGGAATTCTCGCTCGTAGCGCTTTTCTTGTGAGAGGAGGGACTTCATTTTCTTTGCCAGGAGACGTCCGGCAGTGCTATCCTTAGTGTTTCGTAAGGATGTTTCAACTTGCCGGCGGACGCGGCGATGCTTCTCCATTGTTTTCTTGTAGGTTCGTTGATCGTTGGCAGCTTGCTGGGACTGCTGCTTGAATTGTTGCTCCCTTTGGCTACTGTAGTCCTGATAGCCTATGTGCTCTACAATGGTTTCGTGCCCTCCTTGCGGTTTGATCTGTCTTAGGTGATGATCGTATCCGCTGTCTGAGTCAAAAATCATGATGGGAAATAAATAGGATGGTTTGGGGACTGGTTTGGATCATCTGCTGGAGCCAGTCCAAGGTCTCCAAATCCAGATCGTTTGAAGGTTCATCTAAAAATAGTAATTCATGAGGACGGCAAAGTTCGTGAAGCAGCTGACTTTGAGGGGCTTCTCCTCCAGATAGACTTCCACAATTTGGTCGCTTGAAAAGCGGTCGCTATCAAATTGCAACTGATCAGCCAGTCTGTAGAGGATGGCATAGTCTAGCTCGTCTTCCCCAAAAAAATATTCTTCCAATGTTTTTCCCTTCAATGCTTCCGGCAAAGACTGGGGAATATAGGCATAGAGTGAAAATAGTGGTGATTTCTCCTTCTATGGTCAGATAATCTGCAGAGATTTTGGGGGGACATAAGGACTTGAAGGCGTAAGGAAGATTTTCCATTCCCTTCGCCAATAATAGCAACTTTTTCTCCTTCATGAATGGTCAGGGACAGATCACGAACCAGATCGCGTAAATCTTTGTATGGCGGATAGTAAGGTGGGATAGTTTTGGCATAAGATTCCTTTCTTACTGGGCAGAAAACAGCTCTACCTATTTAGTAGAGCTGTATTCAAGTGGAACTCAGGCAGAAAAAGACTTATTTAGCCAAAAAAAGTTGAAAAATAGGCAAGAGGGTACACAAAAAGAGATAGAACAAGCAGTCCACTAACAAAGTATTTTATTTAACGAACTTAGTTGCTCATATTCTCCTTACCTCCGAATATGATTAAATTTATTCTATTCCTTTTATTCCTTCACAAGGAATTCCTGACTTCTTATTCCCTTTATTTTCGGACTCGGGGGATTTTATGGTATAATTAAAAGTGTATGCATACAAAACGCCAACGTCCGCTTATGTCCACATCCCATTTTGTACCCAGATTTGTTTTTATTGTGATTTTTCGAAGGTCTTTATTAAGAACCAACCAGTCGATGCCTATTTGGAGCATTTGATCCAAGAATTTCGTCGGGAAGAAATCACAAACCTACGGACTCTCTATATTGGGGGTGGGACACCGACAGCTCTAACTGCGGATCAGCTAGCCTATCTTCTCAAGGAGCTGACCAAGTCGCTTGATCTGTCTCAGATGGAAGAGCTGACGATCGAGGCCAATCCTGGTGATTTGGATCCGGATAAGATTGCGGTCTTAAAGGATTCGCCGGTTAATCGGGTTTCATTGGGAGTGCAGACCTTTGATAATCGTTTGCTCAAGAAGATTGGTCGAAGCCACCAAGAGCAGGACATTTATGACAATATCGACCGTCTGAAACTGGCTGGTTTTGACAATATTTCGATTGACCTCATCTATGCCCTTCCGACGCAAACCATGGAGCAGGTCCAGGAAAATGTCGCTAAGGCTCTTGCCCTTGATATTCCCCATATGAGTCTCTATAGCTTGATTCTGGAGAATCACACTGTCTTTATGAATCGCATGAGACGGGGCAGGCTTCCTCTACCAAAGGAGTGAGTTAGAGAAGCGGAGATGTTCGAGGCTGCATCATTCAGGAGTTAGAGCGTGCGGGCTTTGAGCATTACGAAATTTCCAATTTCTCCAAGCCTGGTTTTGAAAGTCGCCACAACCTCATGTATTGGGATAATGCGGAGTATTATGGCTTGGGAGCTGGTGCATCCGGCTATGTCAATGGTGTTCGCTATAAGAATCATGGGCCTATCCGTCACTATATGCAGGCGGTCGAAGAGGGAAATGCGCGTGTCCAAGAAGAACATCTGAGTCAGACAGAAATGATGGAAGAAGAGATGTTTCTAGGACTCCGTAAGAAAACAGGCGTTTCCAAGAAGCGTTTCGAAGAAAAGTTTGGTGTGAATTTTGACCAACAATATGGACCAGTGGTTGAGAAATTGATCCAGCAGGGACTCTTGGTGCCTGACAAGGACATTGTTCGCATGACCCTAAGAAAGGTCTCTTTTTAGGAGACACTGTAGCAGAGAAGTTTATTTTGGAGTAGAAGATGGCAAAAACATTTGAATGCAGCATGAAAATTCCTTTTGATATGAGCGATGTCAATGGATTTATAAAAATTCCCCAATTGATCTTGCTGTCTTTGCAGGTATCAGGCATGCAATCGATTGAGCTGGGCATGAGTGATATGTACATTTTAGAGAATTACAATCTAGTCTGGATTATCACGGATTACAATATGAAGATCGAGCGTCTCCCTGTTTTTGATGAGAAAATCACTATCGAAACCTATGCCAAGAGTCACAATCGACTTTTCTGCTACCGGGCCTTTAATATCAAGGATGAAGCAGGAAATACTATCATTGAGATGGTCGCGACCTTTGTCTTGATGGATCGTGATACACGCAAGGTTCATCCTGTTATGAGTGAAATCACGGATGCCTTTGACTCTGAATTTTCAAAACCATGCTCCGTGGTCCCCGTTTCAAAGAATTAGAAGGCGGCGTCGAACAAGAATACCGGGTTCGGTTTTACGACTTGATATGAACGGACATGTCAACAATAGCAAGTACTTGGACTGGGCTTTGAGGTGATGGGAGCAGACTTTGCACTCCATCATATCCCTAAAAAGGTTCATCTAAAATATGTCAAAGAAGTGCTAGCAGAGGTCTCATCACCTCTCAATATGAACAAGAGGGCTTGAAAACTCAGCACCAAATTACTTCAGATAGTCAGATCAATGCCCAAGCTGAAATTGAGTGGGAAGAAGTAGAAGAAAAGGGTTGGAATTATGGAAAGTAGAAGATTAAAAAATAAAAAACAGGAACTTGAAAGCTATCAAAAACGGGTTGTGGCCTATGCCAAGCGTCAAAAGAACCCTTTGTACATGTTGGGAGATTGGCTCTTGACTCTTTGTGCTTTGGGCATCATCCTGGTAGAGGAAATTTATAAATTTTTCCGCTATCGCTTGAATTTAGAGAGTTTTAATCGCTTTTAAGAGAAGATGTACGCTGGTATCGGGTCTGGATCCATTTCACCTTGGCCTTTCTTTTCACTCGGTCATGATCTTCTCGATTGGGATTACTAGCCAATCAGGATCCTTCTGGTCCAATTTCTATCACCGCTTGTCTCAAGGCGTGCTCTTTAGCACAACAGTCAGCCTCGGTCGTGACCTTAGTGACGGATTTTGTCGAGAATTTGCAACCAGAAACTAAGTCTGACGGGAAAAATCGGAGACACTAAACGCACGGTTTATCAAATCAGTGTGGATCAGGCAACCGTGATAGGCTTGTTATTGACCAGTTGTCATCCTCTATGGTAGCATCCTTCTTGTTCACCCAATCGGGAAGTCAAGGGATTAATTTTACAGGTTTGGTGTTACACTCTGTCCTCTATGCTGGAGCCTTGCCTTATATGGTTCTGGTGGACGAGTCGATGCAGAGAAGTTATGACGAAACGGAAACAGAAAAGGAAGAATAAATGCACTATAAAGGGCTATTTGATTGATTTGGATGGCACTATTTACAAAGGAAAATCACGAATTCCTGCAGGAGAAGCTTTGTTCATGAATTGCAGGCGCGTGAGATTCCCTATCATCTCTTTGTGACCAACAATACAACCCGCACACCAGAGACTGTTCGGGATATGCTGGCTACTCATTTCAATATAAAAACCCCAGTTTCGACTATCTATACAGCTACCCTTGCGACCATTGACTACATGAATGACCAAAATTTGGGCAAAAAGGTCTATGTGATCGGAGAAGCGGGGCTCAAAGACGCTATTGAAGAAGCTGGCTATATCATCGATGAAGAAGCACCTGATTATGTGGTGATTGGCCTGGATTGGCAAGTGGATTATGAGAAGTTTGCTATTGCGACCTTGGCGATTCAAAAAGGAGCACACTTTATTGGGACCAATCCGGACCTGAACATTCCAACAGAGCGTGGCTTGCTGCCAGGTGCAGGATCCTTGATTGCGCTTGTAGAGGCTGCGACACGGGTCGAGCCTGTGATCATTGGAAAACCAAAGGCCATCATCATGGATAAGGCTATTGAACACTTGGGTCTTGCAAGAGAAGAAGTGGTTATGGTTGGCGACAACTACTCTAACAGATATTCGTGCAGGTATTGACAATGGGATTCCAACCCTTTGTGACGACTGGTTTTACCAAACCAGAAGAAGTGCCAACCTTACCAATTGCACCGACACATGTTGTTTCCAGTTTAGCGGAGTGGGGATTTTGATGCTTAAAAGTTTGAGATCCATAAACCTAATTTTCTTTATCTTGTCCTGGTCATCCATCCTTCCTCACCATTGGCCTAGCATGGGCTCATCTATCCACTCGAGATCCATTGGTTGGGAATCCAGGTCGAACTGGTTTTCGGCTTCTGTCATATCATGAAGAATATTAATGTCTTGATGAACTATTTGACCAATCCTTTTCAATGGGTGTTGAAGATGCCCCAATTTCCTTCTTCAAAAAATGGACTGCACCATTTTGAGGCCGTCAAGTACCTATTTCACTTAGTGACGGTCGTTTTCGTGATCACACTACCTGGTTTTATCCAGTTTATGCGGACAGTCGTCAAAAATGGCTACCTGGCCCTGTACCGTAGTCTCTTCTTTTGGATGATGGTTTTACCAGTAGTGCTTGCAGTGATGACTGTTATAATTGGCTTTGATCAATTCTTTACTCTCTTTCATCAAGTCTTATTTGCTGGGGACAATACTTGGCTCTTTGATCCGCGCGTGGATTCGATTATTCTTGCATTACCAGAAGACTACTTTATGCATGCCTTTTTGATTTTCTTTGTCTTATACGAAGGAGTCTGTGCGTGTTTTTATCTATTTTCTAGGAGGAAGAAATGAACCAATACAACCGATTATTAGACCCTAAAAAAGATATAGGAAGGTATTCTGGGACACTTGCTATTTATCTCTTGGTAATGACCTTGGTAACCGTCCTGTGGAAGTCCTCCTTGGATTGACCATAGCAGGCTCTCTCAGAAAGATCCAAGTCAAGTAACAGAGAAACTCAATGCCCTGAATGTTTGGGCTGGTATTCCCTACCTCATCTCTATTTCCATTGGACTCTTCTTTAATGCCTATCGCAAGAAGGCCCTTTATAAATATGATCTCAAGCATAAGGGACGTAAGATGACTCTTTCAGTCTTCTTTATTCTTCTCGCCTTTCTTGGCTTTTCTCAAGTCTTTTCATCTGTGATGACACAAGTGATTGAGCGCATGTTTGAGACCATTGGCCTTCATTCTCCAACACCAGATCTAGGGTGATACGATTGAGCGATCATGGACCATGCTCTTGTATGCTGGATTTTGGTCCTATCACAGAGGAATTCTTCCTTCCGTGGAGCTGAGCCTGCGAGGCTTGGAACGTGGTATGGCAAGGTCTTTGCCATTGTCATGACGGCTATCTTGTTCGGACTCTCCATGCCAAGTTTTGACCAGCTCTTTTGCGAGTATCATTGGTCTAGGATTCGGCTACATTGCCTTTGAATACAATATCTGGTGGGCTATTTTCTATCACATTTTCAATAACTTTGTGATTTCCCAAGGCTTGCATTATGTGGCCTGTCATGTGGACGAGGGACTAGCGAATTGGCTCCAAATTGCGTTTTAGCTCATTGGTTCCATTGTCCATGATAGTGGTTCTTGTGACTAAATGGCCAGCTATCAAGGCTTATATTCAAGCCAATAAACCTCAACCGGAGTTTTCAAGCGTGCCCTCGCGTCCTTCTGGTTCTGGTTCTTCGTGTTATTCACTATCCTGATGTCTATTGTTCCTTATGTGATTCCGATCTTCTAGATGGCTAATCTCAAAGGATAAAGTTTATCGATTGCTAGTAAAGGGGGATCCTTTTAGATCCCTCTTTTTTGCTATAATAGAGAGAGTAGAACACAAGGAGAGAAATTGTTTGATAGCTGGACTGGGCGTATAGTGCTCTTCGGCGATTTGTGACATGTAAGAAACTAATTAAAATCTCAGAGTAGTGGATTAGAAATTACAAATCTAAAAGATAAGGTAATTGAAAGGGGATAAATATGAAGATCTATGATGATGTGATCAATGCACTAAAAATATAGACTTTTGAAAGAGGAAAGAGCTATAAATTTACCAATCATTCAGTTAAAGACTCTCCCAAAGATGCGGAGAAGAGTATCAATAGTTTGAAGTGGGAGAATTTTGTATTAGAGAAAGATGGGGATTTTAGTGCTTATCTTTCTAAAAATCATAGTGATATGTATAAACACTGGAATTCACTGGCAATAAGTGCAAAAGAGGAAATTATTCCTCAAATTGAAGCACGATTAGATAACCTGATTGCAGATAGCAAACTGCTAGAATCCATGAAAGATCAGATAAAATTTGATATTGTTGGCTTGGCAATTTACTTAACCATCAAAAAAGAGATACCTCAAGCTAAGTCACAATTTTTCGATGAGTTGTATGCTTTATACCAAGCAGGCTACATTCCTTGCGGTTATGCCAAGGGGTGCTATAAGGTTTTATAAGAAGAATGAAGAATACAAGTTCAATTTGGATCGGTCATTTTTAAGATCTTATTTTGTTAAAAAAATCAATTAATTTAGTAGATTATAGAGAGGTTGGCTAATTGCTTGGACCTCCCTTTTGCTATAATAGAGAGTAGGAATAACCTGATTAAATCCAAGCTCGAGCTCTTGCCGACGAGTCCGGGCTGTTACATTCACAAAGATAAGAACGGAGACCATCATCTATGTAGGGAAGGCTCAAGAATCTTCGCAATCGGAGGTGGGTCCTATTTTAGAGGGAGCCACGATACTAAGACCGAAGCCCTGGTTATCTGGAGATTGTGGATTTTGAACTTATCGTCACTAGTCTAATATTCGAGGCCTTGCTTTGAGATCAACCTCATCAAGGAGAACAAGCCCAAGTACAATATCATGCTCAAGGACGACAAGTCCTATCCCTTCATCAAGATTACCAATGAGCGCTATCCGCGCCTCATCATCACGCGCCAGGTCAAAAAGGATGGCGGTCTCTATTTCGGTCCCTATCCGGATGTGGGAGCGGCCAATGAATCGGCAGCTTTTGGATCGGATTTTCCCTTTCCGCAAGTGTACCAATCCGCCTTCCAAGGTCTGCTTTTACTATCATCTAGGACAATGTATGGCCCACACAGTCTGCCACAAGGACGAGGCCTCATTTCAAGGGCATGGCCCAGGAGGTTTCTGATTTCCTCAAGGGACAGGACGATAAGATTATCGATGAGCTCAAGCTCAAGATGAATACCGCTGCGCAAAACATGGAATTCGAGCGGGCGGCTGGTAGTCTGCGATCTGATCCAGGCCATCCGGACTCTGCAGGACCAAACAGCGGGTCATGGCCAAGGATTTCGCAGAACCGGATGTCTTTCGGCTACTACGTGGACAAAGGCTGGATGTGTGTGCAGGTCTTCTTTGTCCGTCAGGGTAAGCTGATCGAGCGCGACGTCCAACCTTTTTCCTTACTACAATGATCCGGACGAGGATTTTTTGACCTATGCGGGGCAGTTTTACCAGGAGAAATCCCACCTGATCCCCAATGAAATCCTGATCCCTCAGGATATCGATGAGGAAGCGGTCAAGGCCCTAGTGGATACCAAGGTCCTCAAGCCCCAGCGTGGGGAGAAGAAGCAGTTGGTCAATCTGGCCATCAAGAATCGCGCGTGTCAGTCTGAGCAGAAGTTCAATCTCCCTTGAAAATCGATGGAGAAGACCCAAGGTGCTATTGAAAACCTTGGAAAACTCCTGCAAATTCCAACCCTGTGCGCATTGAGTCCTTTGACAACATCAACATCATGGGGACCAGTCCGGTCTCAGCCATGGTGGTCTTTGTCAATGGGAAGCCAAGCAAAAAGGACTATCGCAAGTACAAGATCAAGACCGTTGTCGGACCAGATGACTATGCCAGCATGCGGGAGGTCATTCGCAGACGCTACAGCCGCGTCATGAGAGATGGCTTGACGCCACCAGATCTGATCGTTATCGATGGGGGTCAGGGCCAGGTTAATATCGCTAAGCAAGTCATCCCAAGAAGAGTTGGGTCTGGACATTCCCATTGCAGGTCTGCAAAGAATGACAAAGCACCAAAACCCATGAATTACTCTGTTGGTGATCCCTTCAAGTCATCCGGAACTCCTCTCGGACTTCACAGGAATTTTTCCTCCTCCAACGGATCCAGGATGAAGTCCACTGTTTCGCCATCACCTTCCACCGCCAGCTAAGGTCTAAGAATTCCTCTTCTCCTCTCAGGTTGGACGGCATCGAAGGCTTGGGACTCAAAACGCAAGCAATTGCTGATGAAGCACTTCAAGTCACTGACCAAGATCAAAGAAGCTACTGTAGATGAGGATCGTCACAGTCGGCATCCCACGAGCAGTCGGAGGCGGTGCAAGCCAAGCTCCATCAAGGAAAGCAAGAAGAAGCAAGTTCCTTGATGGAAGTTGCGGAGTCCGCAAAAGACTTGCAGTAAAGATAGGACACCAGAGGGTCAAGTGCTTGATTATTTTGACGGTGATTTTTAATGGAAATCGTAGAATCATTGGGCTATGATGTTCAGTATGATAAGCGAGAACGATTTTTCCATATTAACTTGCAAAGCAAGTTGAGAATTTTCGTTTTGGTTTTCATTTTGCTTTTGAACATGGTAGATTGGAATTGATTTGGCTCATATATGAAGGAGATAAAGCCATC
This sequence comes from Streptococcus sp., assembly GCA_047241705.1. Classification (GTDB taxonomy): domain Bacteria; phylum Bacillota; class Bacilli; order Lactobacillales; family Streptococcaceae; genus Streptococcus. The sequence continues at coordinate 229,085 of JBKTJB010000007.1, read as the reverse complement.
ATGGGTAGTCCCTTTGCATCTTATGCTAAATGGCTAATTTCTAGAGAGTATATTATTCTAGATCCAGTTATTTCTGATTATATTGATTTTCGGGATGTTATGAAAATTGCTTTTGAAATGTATGAGGATTTTAAGCAGTAAGCATTTTTAAAGGATGCTAAAGATCAATAATTTAAAAATTTCAATTGATTATCAGGTTATTTCACGCAAAAATGTGATAACTAGAGTGTTATCGCATTTTCATTTTTGTAAGTTTTGTTATACTGGATTTAAACTTCTAACACTTTATTACCAGTCAGCTACTGGCCACCTTGGAAATAAATACAAATCCTACCGAGTAAGTCATAGCGACCAATGTCAACATCCACAGTGGAGAAGCGACTAGTTTTAAGGCTAGCATAAAAGATCGCGTCAAAACAACTTGGACAGAGTTGTTAAGACCAAGGTGGGTGATGTCAAGGTTCAAGCTGGAGAAGCTTTTGAACACTTCAAGAACCGTGTTTCAAATGTGAAGAACAAAACCGTTGCGGCAGGAGCAGAGGCGCTTTCCACTAAAGTTTGGAACTTCAATGATGCGATGGAAACAGGTCGACAAAATGTTCAAAACATGATGGATTCCATTGGAAATCAACGTCAACCTGCCTTTGCTCTTGCAGGGGATGGAAATGTTAATCTACCAAAGTCTAACGTCTCAACGAAGATAGATGATTTCGCCGATCGCATCCAACAAATCTCAGTCGATCGCAAACAGAAGATTGCGGCATTTGAAGGTAGGGGTGGGGGAAGAACGATCCCTACTCCAGTTAATAATATGCAAGAATTTTTGAGACAGATTTTGGTGAACAGTTAAAAAATTCGGTGAGAAAGACAAAGAAACGATATGATGGACAAACTATTTATGAAGTGGTAGATAAGAGTATTCCTGGGCTTAAAAAAGGTGATCAGATATATTTAGATGGTATGCATAAAGACCATTTGGAAGTATTTAAGTCGAATGGAGAATTTAAAAAAGTGATAAATATTGACGGTACAATAAACAAAACGAAGACCAAATTAGGAGCAGGGCGGAGACTAAATAAATGATTGAAGTAAGCAAAACTAATAAGACAATATATCGATTTTTGAACAATTAAATATTAAACAGCATATAGATAATTCTGAATATCTTACATTGATTTAAAAACTTGTGAGAATGAAATAGAAGACTACTTGGAGCAATTAAAAATGGAATTACCTTGTTAGACAAAAAGAAAGATAAGATTTCTTCATCAAAAGATCAAGATTATACAACTGGTTTTGTAGATGTCCTTTGGCTCTAGATGGTTTAGCAGATAGTTTTTCAGAGTTTAAGCAATCGTCAATAAATTGAATAAGCAATTTATGTATCATAGCGGTGAAATTACTAAAAAAGAATACCTTGACGATGGCATCTTGAATGTAGAGATTGTAGATGATGAAGAAAATGAGTCAGGTGAAATCTAGTTCTCTCTACAAGCGTAATTTTAATATTTTCTATACCATCCAACTAATTTTGGATGGTTTTCTCATTTGTTAATAGTTTTTGTTATACTAGACTTATTCCTCTAACACTTTTGTATCAATTTAACACTTGGTCGTACCATTGGTCACCTCGGAAATAAATACAAATCCTACCGAGCAAGTCAGCGTACCCAATGTCAACATCGCAGGGGAAGCGACTAGCTTTAAGGCTAGTATTAAAGATCGTGTCAAACAACTTGGACAGATGTTAAGACCAAGGGTGGTGATGTCAAGGTTCAAGCTGGAGAAGCTTTTGAACATTTCAAGAACCGTGCTTCAAATGTGAAGGACAAAACTGTTGCAGCAGGAGCAGAAGCGCTTTCCAATAAAGTTCGGAACTTCAATGGTGTAATCAAAGAATGGTAAGAAAATACTGGCCAAAATTGGCCAAAGTATACTGAAGTTGTTATTGGTAAGAATGGCAATGTAGTAAGAAGAGCTGGTAGTAAATATGATACGCACCATATTATTGAAAATTCATATGGTGGTAACAACGAATGGTGGAATATCCACCCAGCTAGATTTCCTAATGAACACCAATCAGGTATTCATTAGGAAATCTAGCTAATAAATTGTTTAAGTAAGGAGTTTATTATGTTTGAAGATATTAAAAATAATGTTCAGAATAAGTTTTATCCTGTTGATATGGATGAATGTAATGATGCTGAAATGCAATTAGAATTAGGTTTCCTGATATGTTAAAAGAATTTTATAAAGAGGTAGGTTATGGATTTTTGAGTAGTCAAATTGATAATATTAACCGTGTGATGGACCCTAAATCCATTCTAGATTTTAGATTAAGACAAAATGATTACGAATTTTATCCTGACATTGAGATTTATGAAGAATTTGAGGATAATAAGTTGATTTTTTTTGAGGGGAATGAGTCTTCCATGATTTCTATTGGAATAGGTGAAGAGAATGCAGGTATTATTTATTACTATGATGTAGAAATTTCTAAGAACCTAAAGGAATTTTTGGATAAAATTTCTCAGAATGATTCTTTTTATTATGATTCATTTTAGTTTGAAGATTAGTCTATATTGTTCTTAAAACTAAATCTTAAATAGTTTAGCTCAATTTAGAACTGCTACTCTCAACAAATTTGGACTTATTGAATTGCAACAAAGATTTTTAAATACTTTGAAAATAATAAGATGTTTTAAGAAAAAATTTGAAATTGCAGGCTGAGAGCAAGTTATTGTTAAACTATAGACTTCATGTATAAAATGTGATATCCAAGTGTTATCACATTTTCTTTTTGCTCGTTTTTGTTATACTTAAGGCACACAGATTTTTCAACTATAGAGGAAATGATATGTTAAGTATTTTTCCATTTAAAACAGATGGAGTATTAGATGAAGTAGAAAATTAGAGAAACATTATTCTATTTCGTTACCTGATAAATATAAAGAGTTTTTGTTAAAGTATAATGGAGGAGATACAATTGATGCTACCTTTAAAATTGACAAAGAAGGTTCAGACATCCATTCGTTTTACGGTTTTTCTTCTGCTAAGTATTATAGTAATTTTAAATGTCACTTAATGGAAAAAGGTTTATTAGAAGATTTTATTGACAACCATTATTTACCAATTGCTAAGGATAGTTTTGGTAATAGTATTTTAATTGGTATCGATGCTAAAAATTATAATAAAATAGCTTTTTATGACCATGAAAAACAAAAATATTTTTCTTTTAATATTGATTTTATTGAGTTCCTAAAGAGGATAAAAAGTCCCGTAGTTTATATTCCATCAATTGGATGAACGTATTAAAGAAATGGAAGAAATTGGCAATCCTATTGAAGTTGATGATGAGTTAAAAGCATTATGGCAGGAAGAAATTGATGAATTCGCAGGCCGTGAGCAAGTTATTGTTAGACTGTAGGCTTAATGATTAAAAAGTGATATTTGATAAGAGAGTGAAATTTAAAAATTAATGATTTTAGATGGATCTACAAAATATCATTAAATCAAATGAAGGGAGTAGGAAGGAGTTTTAATTGTTATGAAAGAAATATTACAGCAATTAACAGCCGTTTATTCTAAACTAAATTCTTATTACAGTGAACAATTAGTTGATTCAGAAAAGATATCAGATGTTAATGACGACATTAACGAAGATGTTTCCAGGAAGATATTGAGAACCTTGCCAGAGGGATTCATTTAATGGAAAATTAGACATAGATACTTTGAAAGATGCCAACAAGCAATTATACTTAAACGGGATGTTTGATATTTACACTTCATTGCTGAATTTTGAGAATTATTTTGCTGGATTTGAGGAGATTCATATACAAGTTTCAAAGAAAATTAGATATCTAAATGGTGAAATCACTCAAGAAGAATACCTAGATGATGGTCGCTTGAATGTCGAGGTTGTTGATGAAGAAGAGGATGACGCAGGGAATATCTAGTTCATTCTAGAACCTTATTATAATATAATCTAAACCATTCATATTCATGTGGATGGTTTTCACGTTTTTAGATCCTTTTGTTATACTAGATTTATTGTATGCTGATTTAGACGGGCGATATGTGATCATACGTCTTAAAACATAATAGGAACGAATGGATTTTATGTTTGATGGAAAATAAGTTATTACTGACATGAGTAGATTTTGGTGGAGTTAGTCCTTTGTCTCTTGAAGAGTTGAAAACTAATTTAGAGTCTATTTCTGATGAAAAGAATGTATTTTACTGATTGCAGAGATATTAAAAAGGGGGATTTTTCAGTTAAACCATTGTTGATTGAGCTGATGAATCAAACGAAAGATGAAGCTGTCTTGAATTTTGTGTATTCGGTTGTTTTGCTCGATTTGCACTAATGAAGATTTAAGGAATGTTTCTAATCTTAGATGTTTATCTGATGCATCGGAGTTTGCTATTTTTACATTTGTCACGGGTGCTGTGCGACACGATGTCCTATGAGGTGATTCCTTATTTGCTTGCACTTTGGGACGAGTGGGAAGATAGCGATTCCAGACATTGAATATGCTATCCAAGATGCATTGGATGATTATTTATGATCAGAAATTATCGACGGAGGAAGCCAACCAAAGAAGAGGTTGAAGAATTATGGTCGCTAGTAAGCGAACAGAAAGAAACAGATGCCTATTACTATAAGGGCTTTCCTGTCTTTCCGGGAATGTTTGGCTAAGGAAATCATGACTTCATTGTATACCGGTATCCAAGTTGAAGGTAAGTTTCATAAATACCTTCAATCTTCTCTCCTTTCTACATTTACTGGTAAAAGGGTTCCAGTAAAAGTCAACGACACAATTTCAAGAAAAGTTATCGATTCTATGATTGATTACATTGAAGATGTTTCCAAGCGAGACTGGGTCGAAGGAAGAAAATATTTTTATGGTTTTGAAATCATGTGATGACTTCTCGTTTAAAATGTGATATCCAAGTGTGATCACATTTTTTATTTTTGCTCGTTTTTGTTATACTTAAGGCACACAGATTTTTAATCTATAAAGGAGTAGTTATGAACCATCGAATCGCTATTTTATCTGATATCCACGGAGATACAACTGCCCTCAAGGCAGTGATTGCGGATGCGCGTGCTCAAGGCGCGACAGAATACTGGCTTTTAGGGGACATTTTGCTTCCGGGGCCTGGAAGAGATGACCTTTTTGAGTTGCTGGATGCGATTCCTATTACAGCGGCTGTTCGTGGAAATTGGGACGATTGTGTTCTAGAGGCCTTGGATGGCGAGTACGGACTTGAGGATCCGCAGGAGATCCAGCTACTTAGACTCACTCAGTACCTCATGGAAGGACTAGATCCTAAGCGGATCGATTGGCTTCGGTCCCTTCCTTTGGTAGAGAAGAAGGAGGTAAATGGTATTCGCTTTTCACTGACCCACAATTTGCCAGAAAAGAATTACGGTGGAGACTTGCGTCCAGCAAATGCGACGGAGAACTTTGACCAATTGCTGGATGATCAGACGGATATGGCGATCTATGGTCATGTCCACAAACAGATACTTCGCTATGGCAGTCAGGGCCAACAGATCCTCAATCCAGGGACTATTGGCATGCCTTATTTCGACTGGGAACCGATTCCAAAACCACAGAGCTCAATATGCTCTGATCGATGTCGAAGAAGATGGAGTGACCAACCTGCAATTTCGTAAGGTGGCTTATGACTATGAAGCAGAGCTCCAAGATGCTAAGGACAAAGGTCTTCCTTTTATTGAGATGTACGAAGAATTGAGGCGCGAGGATAACTATCGGGGTCATAACATCGAGCTCCTAACTGGCTTAATTGAGAAATACGGTTATGCCAAAGAAGTACCGCCTATTTCAATTTTTTCAATGAATCATAGGTAGATCTCTTGTGTATTCAACCTATAACAAAGAGGCGGATCTTTAAAATATCCGCTTCTTTTTTCACAATCTTAGGCTGTAAAACCCTGCAAGCTCTTTCATTTTGTGTTAAAATAGAGGTAACAGAAATAGAAAAGGAAGAAGCTTATGAAATTTCTAGAGCTCAATAAAAAACGCCATGCGATCAAGCATTTCACTGACCAACCGGTCGATCCAAAGGATGTACGGACTGCCATTGAAATCGCAACCTTGGCCCCTAGTGCCCACAATAGCCAGCCTTGGAAATTTGTGGTCGTTCGTCAAAAAAATGCTGAATTGGCAAAATTAGCCTATGGTGCAAACTATGATCAAGTCATGGAAGCACCTGTGACCATCGCCCTCTTTACAGATACTGATTTGCAAAAACGGGCTCGCAAGATTGCACGTGTCGGTGGGGTTAAAAACTTCACAGACGAGCAGTTGCAATACTTTATGCAAAATCTTCCTGCTGAATTTGCACGCTATGATGCCCAACAAACAAGTGATTACTTGGCTTTGAATGCCGGTCTTGTGGCTATGAACTTGGTACTTGCTTTGACGGACCAAGGCATTGGAACCAATATTATCTTGGGATTTGATAAATCAAAAATCAATGAAGTATTGGACATCGAAGAGCGTTTCCGTCCGGAAGTCTTGATTACGGTTGGCTATGCCGCTGAAAAAGTAGAGCCAAGCTATCGCTTACCAGTGGACGAAATCATTGACAAACGTTAAGAAAATTAGCAAATAGAAGATTGAGGAGGAATTCATGACAACAGTTGACTTTAAAGCAGAAGTAGAAAAACGTCGCGATGAGATGATGGCTGACTTATACAGCCTCTTGGAAATCAATTCTGAACGCGATGACAGCAAGGCAGATGCAGAGCATCCTTTTGGACCTGGTCCTGTAAAAGCTCTTGAAAAATTCTTGGAAATTGCCAAACGTGATGGCTATGAAACCAAGAATGTCGACAATTATGCCGGTCACTTTACCTTTGGTGAAGGAGAAGAAGAGCTTGGAATCTTCGCCCATATGGACGTCGTGCCTGCTGGTAGTGGCTGGAAGACAGACCCATATAAACCAGAAATTATCGATGGTAAGCTCTATGCGCGTGGTTCGTCTGATGATAAAGGGCCTACAATGGCCTGCTACTATGGTTTGAAGATCATTAAAGACCTAGGACTCCCTGTTTCTAAGCGCGTGCGCTTTGTTGTCGGTACGGATGAAGAATCAGGCTGGGGCGACATGGATTACTATTTCAAACACGTCGAACTTCCTGAGCCAGATTTTGGCTTCTCACCAGATGCGGAATTCCCAATCATCAATGGGGAAAAAGGAAACATCTCTGAGTACCTTCATTTGGAAATGACAACACAGGAAGTGCTCCATCTTCATAGCTTTACAGGTGGACTTCGTGAAAACATGGTACCAGAGTCAGCGACTGCAGTCGTTTCTGGACAACTACCAGATCTTGCTGGCCTCTTAGATGCCTTTGCCAGGAACACCAGCTCCAAGTATGAAATCTCAACTGTCGATGAAGAAACCTATACCGTTACGATTATCGGGAAATCTGCTCATGGATCAACTCCTGAAGATGGAATTAATGGTGCGACCTACTTGGCTCTCTTGTTGAACCAATTTGATTTTGGTGGTGCTTGCTAAGGCTTACCTTCATGTGACAGCTTCGCTTCTTCACGAGGATTTTGCCGGTGAAAAATTAGGTATTGCCTATACGGATGCCAAAATGGGACCATTGAGCATGAATGCAGGTGTCTTCCATTTTGATGATAGCCAAGCAGACAACACTATTGCCCTCAATATCCGTTACCCTCAAGGTACAGATCCTGAAACCATCAAGTCCACCCTTGAAAAGATCGAAGGAGTGGCTACAGTAAGCTTGTCCGCTCATGGTCACACACCTCACTATGTTCCGATGGATGACGAATTGGTATCCACTCTCTTGCGTGTTTACGAAAAACAAACTGGCCTCAAAGGACACGAACAAGTGATCGGTGGTGGTACCTTTGGTCGTCTCTTGAAACGTGGAGTTGCCTTTGGTGCTATGTTCCCAGACTATGTCAATACTATGCACCAAGCTAATGAGTTCGCAGATGTCGAAGATCTCTATCGTGCGGCAGACTATTTACGCAGAAGCCATCTACGAATTAATTAAATAATCCACTACTCGGCCAGTTTTTCTGGCTGAGTTTTTCCATAAAAGGAGGACTTATGTCAACGATTGAAAGCATTAAACAAGCCATTATGGCAGATCCTCAAAATAAAGCATATACGGATAAAGGGATTGAGCCACTCTTTGCAGCCCCAAAGACAGCTCGTATCAATATTATCGGACAAGCTCCAGGGATGAAGACGGAAGAAGCTGGTATTTACTGGAAGGATAAGAGTGGTGACCGCCTGCGCGAATGGTTAGAGTTGACGAAGACACCTTTTATAATTCTGGTTTGTTTGCGGTCATTCCTATGGACTTTTATTTCCCAGGGCATGGAAAATCTGGTGACCTTCCACCTCGCAAAGGCTTTGCGGAAAAGTGGCACCCTCAACTTCTCAAGGAGTGTCCGGATATTGAGTTAACCCTCTTAATTGGACAATATGCCCAAGCTTATTACCTTCATGAAAAGGTTTGTGGCAAGGTAACCGAACGGGTCCACCATTTTAAAGATTATTTGCCAACCTATTTTCCACTTGTTCACCCTTCCCCTCGCAATCAAATCTGGATGGCTAAAAATCCTTGGTTTGAGGCAGAAGTGGTCCCAGAATTGCAAACCTTAGTACAACAGATCATTCAAAAATAAAGGGGAGCGAAGATGGATCCTTATCAACAAGTTAAAGAAAAATTAGATGAGTTAGGAATCTCATTTGATGTGGTGGAACACCCACCTGCATTCACGACGGAGCAGGCGGATTCTTATATTGAAGGCTTAGGGTGTCCGGACCAAGGCCGCATGTTTTTGACCAACAAGAAGAAAACTCAATACTATTTGCTCATCATGGATGACCAGAAGCCATTGGATATGGATGATTTCAAAGAGCAAGTGGAAGCCAATCGGATCCGCATGGCCTCAGCAGATTCTTTAGCTGAAAAAATGCAATTATCGCCAGGAACGGTTTCTCCATTTGGTTTATTGAACAATGAAGAAAAAGATATTCGAGTATATTTCGATAAAGACATTGTGTCAGAGGAGATCATGACCTTCCACCCCAATACCAACGAAAAAACGATCTTTATTAAAACCCAAGACTTGTTCCGATTTTTAGAGTCAATTGGCTTTAGCTATGAAATTCTAACCCTTCCATAACATAACTTATAGGAGAAATCATGAAAGAAATTCCATTTTCAAGCTTTTACCAAGCTTATCAAAAAGGAGACTTACACGTTCTTGATGTACGAGAGCAGGAAGAATATGATGCCCTTCACTTAGATGGGGTTCGTCTTCTTCCCTTATCTGAGTTAGCAGATCGCTACCAGGAATTAGAGAAGGATCAGCCCTATTATGTCATCTGCAAGTCAGGTCGACGCTCAGCGCGTGCTTGCCAATTTTTGGAAGAGCAAGGATATGATGTGACCAACGTCCAAGGTGGCATGGATGCATTTGAATCCTAAGAAACGGGAGTGGGAAAGAACTACGTAAAATAAAAAAGTTAAAAAGGTTCCCCAAACCTTTCTAATCTTCCCCACCTCCGCATAGCTTCAACAGTCTGGGAGACTGTTGAAGGTTGTGGATAAAGGAAACTTTGTTTCCCTCATTAGGTCATCTCTTTGGAGTTTAAAAGGCGAACAAAGATGCCAATCAACCACTGCGTCTTGAACTTATTCCTATCAAACATCAAAGGCTGGACAGTTTTTGCCCAGCCTCTTTTTCTTTACTAATTTCTAAAAATGAGTAGAATTTGTATGTTTTTCAAAAGATATTACAGGGATTTTCCAGTCTTTCATTGAAAATGGTTCAGAAATTTTGTATAATACCCTAGTATAAACAATTGTTAAGGAGATTCATTATGTCAAAACAAGATTGGCTGGATTATTTCGAAGCCGTAAATGGTCGTTCTGCTAGTGCAGAAGAAATCGCTCAAGCGCTGGCTGCAGGAGAATTTCAAGAAGAAGTAGTGGTTCCAGAAACCCCACAAACCACAGAATTTGTTGCAGCGCCAACTGCCCCTGTTGAAGAACCAGTAGCAGCTCCACAAGCCCCAGAGTTTGTTGCAGCGCCAACTGCCCCTGTTGAAGAACCAGTAGCGGCTCCACAAGCCCCAGAGTTTGTTGCAGCGCCAACTGCCCCTGTTGAAGAACCAGTAAGCGACTCCTCAAGCTCCAGAATTTGTCGCAGCACCAGCAGCGCTTAGCGCCCCAGAGTTTGTTGCAGCGCCAACTGCACCTGCAGAAGAACCAGTTGCAGCTCCAGTTCAAGAACCGGCTCCTCAAGCTGCTTCAGCGAATGGACCTGCTTTCCAACAAGCTCACAGCAAGCCTACCAACAACCGACTCCAGCGACTTATCAACAAGCTCCTTTCCAAGGACAAACAGGACAAGCTTATCCTGCCCAACCAAGTCAATTTGGTGTTGCCGTTGGTGGTTATTGGAATTGGTTTCTTTCAGCTTTGAAACGTCCAACAGCTGTAGAAAATCCAAAAGCTCTTAACGGAATTTTACAGTATATCTTGACTGCCTTTGTCTTGACCTTGGGGACCTTCTTCACAGCTAGTGGAGCTACAGGTGGTTATGGTGCAGATTTCCGTGCCTTTCTGATCATCTTGATCATGGCTTTTTTCAATATCTATACCTTCCAGGTAGCAGGTTTCTTTGTCCGTCGTGTCGTTCTTCAAGATAAAGAATATTCATACGGCCGTTCATTTGAAGAGTTTGGACGTTTGTCTGTTTACACCTTGCCTATTTCTCTATTTGCTTTCTTAGTTGGACTTGTAAAAGCTTATGAATTCTATGGATTCCTTAACTTCTTGATCTTCTTCTTGTATACAGTTGGAACCTTGTATGTAGTATACCAAGCCTTGAACAACACAAAATTTAAAGCCGATAAATTCATATTGCTTGTAGCATCCATTGCGATTTTAATTGTCTTTGCAGGACTTGTTGTTTACTTGGATCGTCAAATTTTGGAACAAGCTATTATGGGATCTATTACAAATACTCCAAATTTTGGAGACTTGGGTAATTTTGGATACTAAACACATCACAAAAGGAAGGTGGGAATACCCACTTTCCCTATTTTATAATGAGGGAGAAGAGATCCATGCAAAAGAAATGGGTTGAATTATTTGAAAAAGTGATCGGTCGCAAACCGTCACCAGAAGAGTTTATGGCTGGGAAAGCTTGTGGATTTGATTTGAAACAAATTCAGTCTATCGCTGGAAATGCCCCAGCAGAGGAAGTAGCTCCTGTCAAGGAACCAGTGGTTGAACCAGTTGAAGAAGTGAAGAATGTCGATCCACTTCTAGCACCTCGACAGGCTTGGTTGCAACATTTTGAAGAAACCTATGGCCGCAAGCCAAGTGCAAGAAGAATTTACCGCGGCTAAAAGTCAAAACTTCGAGTTTTTGTAGGACCTGTGCCTGAAGCAGAATTTGCGACCCCAGATTCAACAGAAGAAACACAGGAATATGTCCCTCAACAGCAAACTCAAGAGTATACGGCTCCACTTGCTGCTGAGCAAACGCAGGTCTTTGCTGGTCCAAATGTTACAGAAGCAGGCCCAGCTCAGAAAAAACAAAAGGCCCCTAAAACGAAGGGTGAAAAGAAACTTTCCAAGAAGAAAATTGGGATTATTTCTGCTATTGCAGTCCTTGTGATAGCTTTGGTAGCGACCTTCTTTTACTTCCAGTCAACAACGCGTGTCGAAGTGACAGCAGATAAATTTATTAAGGCAGTGGACACCAAGGATTATCGCGAAGCAGCAGATCTGCTTTCAACCGATAACGATAAATGGACAAAGGATGAAGCCGAAAGCTTTATCACCAGCATGGAAGATCAAGGAGTCAATATCGGCACAGAGTTGAACAAGATCATCGATAATGGTGGAGAAGGCAGCTATACGGATAAATCTGGAAACAAGATCTTTGGTTTGGAAAAAGCGGACAAGAAATTTGGAATCTTCCAAGAATACCGTGTGGCCAGCTATCCAGTGCAAGTGAAGGTCAAGACCAATTTGGATCAAGCCAAACTCAAAGTTGTCTGCCAATAAAACAGTGACCTTGAAGAAAGATGCAGTGACAGACCTTGGTTCTTTCCATTACAATACAAAAGAAATGGAATTGACTGCTAAAACAGAGGTCGGAAATGTTACTTCTAAGATCCATCTCAATCCTAAAAAAGCAACAAAGAATAATTTAGAATTGCAGTTGAATTCTGAAAAACGCAATTTAGAAGTTGAGTTCCCAGATGAAGTTGAAAACCCAACGGATGTGAAGGTTGTGGTCAGCGGCAAAGAAGTCGGAACCAGCACGACCTTTGAAGTAGACAGCATTCCTTATCAAGAAATTGAAGTACATGCCGTCTTCAACATGAATGGGGAAACCTATACAACTGAAAAGGCTAAGGTGACGATTGAAGAGGGTGAGAACGATCCGATCGAACTTAAACTAGCCAAAGATACCCTAAAACGCATCAAGAGTGCACAAGATGCTAAGAAAGCGCAAGCTGCCAAAGAAGAACAAAATCGGACCTTGGCGGAAGAATTCTTGAAAGAGTACCGCGACGCTGTCTTTAGCTCCGTTTCAAATCGAAATAACACCTACTCTAAATACTATGACACACAAAGTCAAGCCTACAAAGACATGGTTGAGTTCACAACTGGTGATGGTGTTCGAAAGGCTAAGATTGACTACTATACTCCAGGAGCTTTGGACATTCAAAGTGTCACGGAAGAAAATGGTGTGGTAACGATCAAGACTTATGAAGACTTTACCGTGCATTATACAGATAGCCATCCAGATTCACAAAACCGCAAGTACAAGACCTACACCTTGAAAAAAGTAGGTGCAAGTTATGTGATTACAGATATTGTCGTAACAAAAGAATCATAGGAGATTCCCATGAAAGCAAGATTTTCCAAATTAACGTTGGTGACAGTTGCCTTGTTAACCCTGACAGCTTGCTCCCAATCTCAATCCACTAGTTCTAAATCTTCTGCAAAAGAAGAAACCAAACAAACGCAAACCAAGTCTTCCAAAGAAATGTCTTCAGCAAAGGATACGTCAAAAGAGACTGGCAAAGAAGAGTCGTCAAAAGCTGGTAAGTCAGATGTGAAAGTGGACTCTGGTGTCAGCTACAATGGTTCTTACTATAGTGTCAAAGGGAAATATGGTGAGGTCATGATCGCCAACAAACATTATCCCTTGTCGCCTGACTTTAATCCAGGTGAAGATCCTGAAGCTGTTTCAGCTCTTCATGAATTAATCGCAGCTATGCAGGCAGAAGGTTATCCGATCAGTGACCAATATAGTGGTTTTCGTAGTTACGATACCCAAGTTGGCCTCTATCAAAACTATGTCAATCAAGATGGTCAGGAAGCTGCAGATCGTTATTCTGCAAGACCGGGTTATAGTGAACACCAAACTGGTTTTGACCTTTGACTTGATCGATACCAGTGGTAATTTGGTAACCGAACCAGGACCAAGTAAGTGGTTGCTTAAGAATGCTGCTAAATATGGCTTTGTGGTTCGTTACCAAGAAGGAAAAGAAAAAGTAACAGGCTACATGCCAGAAAGCTGGCATCTCCGCTATATCGGAAAAGAAGCACAAGATATCGCGGACTCAGGTTTGAGTCTGGAAGAATACTATGGCTTCACTGGTGGCGATTACGTTGATAAATAAAAAAGGTTGGGATTGATATCCCAACCTTTTTATTGTATGTTTTTTAGAAACGCATCCAGCTCTTTTTGATTCTTGAGAGAGACAAATTTGTCTGGATAGTTTTGGCCGATAGTCTGATAGCGTGTGACCTGTCTGGCTTGGCGACCGTCCCAAAGAATCCAACGGATGAATTCATAGTCAAAGCGTTCGGGGCAACCTGCCGCCATACTCTCACGGACGCGTCCTTTATAACGGCGGTATCGTTTCCAGGCTCTAAAGAGACAGTTCCAACGAGAGAAGTTGAGAAAGATAATCTGGTCGGCTTGCTCCATTCTTTCCTCATAGCAGCACCAAGAGTAATTGCCATCAATGACCCAGTCTCTATGGTCAATAAGAAACTGTCTCATCTCTTTCTCCATCCAATTCCGGTCACTGTCTATCCAACCCGGTTTAAATTGAAGGGTGTCCATGTGGAGCTTGGGAATGGAGTAGTGGCAGGATAAGTTTTCAGCCAAGGTGGATTTACCTGAGCCAGAATAGCCGATAATAACGATTTTCATAAGCACCTCTCAAAAATTTAGGCACAAAAAAAAGCTCCGGAGAGCTTGATTTTTATGCTGTTCTTGATTAACCAAGTTTCGTTGCCAAGACGTGCTTTATCACGGCTAGCTTTGTTCTTGTGGATCAAACCTTTAGTTTCTGCTTTTATCGATAGCTGAGCTAGCAGCGCGGTAAAGTTCTTCAGATGGGTTTGCTTCAAAAGCTTTGATTGCAGTACGCATAGCTGATTTTTGAGCTGAGTTTTTTTCGTTTTGTTTAACGTTCAATTCAGCGCGTTTGATAGCTGATTTAATGTTTGCCAAGTTATTCACCTCCATTGATAATCTAACTATCTCATTATATATGAAAAGTTAAGATTTGACAAGCCTAAAATAGCTTTTCCTTAAAAAAGTACCGTTAACAGGCCATTTTATCTAACGTTTGAGATAAATTTCGTCGATTTCATGGTTGGTTGCTTTATGGAGAATCAGATCAGCCCGGTTTCTGGTTGGTTGGATGTAATGTTGCAAGTTGACTAAATTAATGGATTCCCAGACCTGATGGGCCATGCTTAAAACTTCTTCTAGGGGTTGCTCTGTAAATCGATAGTAGTAGTTATTGGGATCATTCTGAGCTAATGCAAGGAGTTTTTGGAAGCGATCGATATACCAAGATTCGATATCGTTGACCGCGGCATCCACATAGATCGAAAAATCAAAGAAATCGGTCATATAGAGACTGTCATTTTGCGGATTTTGAAAGACATTGATCCCTTCTACAATGACAAAATCAGCTGGTAAAATGGTTTGCTTCTCATCTGGAACAATATCGTATATTTCGTGGGAATAGACAGGGATTTCTACGCTCTTGTTGTTTTTGATTTGATTAAGAAAATCAAGGAGCAATTCCATATCATAGCTTTCTGGAAATCCTTTTCGATTGAGGATCTCTTGTTCTTTTAAGATAGCATTTGGATAGAGGAAGCCATCTGTTGTCACCAATTCTACTGTCGAGCCTTCGAAGGTTCGTGACAGCAGGATTTGAAGGAGACGGCTAGTGGTCGATTTCCCAACAGCAACACTCCCTGAAACTCCAATGATAAAGGGTTGGCGTTCACTCGTTTTTTGAAGAAAAATACCTTTTGAGAAGGCCAAATCTTCTTTGGAACGCTTGTAGATTCCAATCAGGTTTGTCAAAGGCAGGTAGACGTCACGTACATCCTGGAGGTTGATGCGGTCGTTAAAACTTTTAATAGAATTGAGCTCTGTTTGAGAGAGAGGTGGGGTGGTTTTGCGGTGCAAATTTTGCCAGCGTTTCCCGATTAATTTTTTCAAAATGTAGAAATTCTTTGTCCATATGTCACTCCTATTGTAGTCTTTAGTATACCAATTTTTAGAGGTCATGTAAACGATTTAAAAAAGGAGTGAATTATGATAAAATAACCTTATGAGTAAAATGTATTTCGATGTAAACCCAGATGCAGCCCATGATATTCATGATCTGGCTGTTGTTTTATTGGGGCAAAAGATGAATTTCTATACGGACGCCGGCGTCTTTAGTAAAAAAATGATTGACTATGGAAGTCAGGTGCTCTTATCAACCCTGGATTTTCAAGAAGGAGAAAGTGTCCTTGATGTTGGCTGTGGCTATGGACCAATCGGCCTCTCTCTAGCTAAAGCCCAGGGAGTTGCAGTGACCATGGTCGATGTCAATGAGCGGGCACTGGACTTGGCTAAGAAAAATGCCAGCCGAAATGGCGTGGAAGCTCAGATCTTTTCTTCGGATGTCTATGAAGCAGTAGAAGGGTTTTTTGACCATGTGATCAGTAATCCGCCGATCCGAGCTGGTAAGAAAGTGGTTCACCAAGTGATCACTGGTAGTTTTGAACATTTGAAACCAGGTGGAGATTTGACCATTGTCATTCAGAAAAAACAAGGAGCTCCGAGCGCTAAGGCCAAGGATGGAAGAGACGTTTGGCAATTGTGAGACCGTAAAAAAAGACAAAGGCTATTATATTTTAAGAAGTGAGAAAGAATCATAGAGAGCAGTAGATATCATTCAGGAAAAAAGAGATGGTCTTGCCTTAAACAAGGAAGAAATTGAATGGCTGATTGAGGGCTACGTGGCTGGAACGGTTCCAGATTACCAAATGTCCGCTTTTGCTATGGCTGTTTATTTTAAAGGGATGACGACAGAAGAAATCTCTCATATGACCATGAAGATGGTCCAAACGGGGCAACAGTTTGATCTGTCAGCTATTCCAGGGATCAAGGTGGACAAACACTCGACTGGTGGTGTCGGAGACAAGGTGACCTTGGTCTTGGTGCCTTTGGTTGCAAGTTTTGGTGTGCCGGTTGCTAAAATGAGCGGTCGTGGCTTAGGCCACACAGGTGGAACCATCGATAAGTTGGAATCCATTAAAGGTTTCCAGATTGAACGGACCCAAGAGGAATTTATCCAGCAGGTGCAGGAGATCGGCTTATCGGTCATTGGTCAATCCGACCAACTCGTGAAAGGCAGACAAACTCTTGTATGCTCTGCGTGATGTGACAGCGACAGTGGATACCATTCCTTTGATTGCTAGCTCCGTCATGAGTAAGAAAATCGCTGCTGGTGCGGATGCTATTCTTTTGGACGTGACGGTGGGCGAGGGTGCCTTCATGAAGAATATTGAGGATGCTCGTCGCTTAGCACGTACCATGGTGGATCTTGGAAATGCAGTGGGTCGGAAAACTATCGCTGTCATTACAGACATGAGCCAACCTTTGGGAACTAGCATTGGCAATCGTTTAGAGATTTTGGAGGCCTTGGATATTCTAAAAGGACAGGGACGCGCTGATGTCACAGAGTTTATTTGTGAATTAGCGCAAATCATGTTGAAATTAGCCAATGTAGATCAATCGATTGAAGCCATCCATGAACACTTGAGCAATGGACAAGCCTTAGCGAAGTTTGAAGAAATGGTCGTGGCTCAAGGTGGAGACTTAGAAGATTTGCATCGTCCCGTTAAAGTGGATCAGGTCCTTGAAGTAACAGCGAGACCAAGATGGCGTCATTGCTGCTTTACCTGCCATGGAGTTTGGCTTGTTTGCCATGCGCTTGGGTGCTGGCCGTGCTGTCAAATCAGATCCCCTCGATTACGAAACAGGAATTGTGTTTGACAAAAAAGTGGGAGAGCACGTCAAAAAAGGGGAACGCATTGCCCGTATTTTCATGAAGGAAAAAAATTCACAAGAAAGAGTTACAGAATTTAAAAAAAATGTTAAAATACTAGAAAGGGCTGAAAGCGTTAAAGAAATTATTGAAATAATATCTTAAGCAGCTCAGGAGATTGTATGAAGTTAAATAAATATATCGATCACACTCTTTTAAAACCAGATGCACAACAAGAACAGATCGAAAAGCTGATCGAAGAAGCCAAGGCTTATGATTTTGCGAGTGTCTGTGTGAACCCGACATGGGTGAATTTTGCGGCTGAGGGCTTGCGTGATTCAGACGTTAAAGTTTGTACCGTCATTGGTTTTCCTTTGGGAGCAAATACACCATTTGTCAAAGCGTGTGAAACAAAAAATGCGATTCAAAATGGTGCCGATGAGATTGACATGGTCATTAATATCGGGGCTCTTAAGTCTAAGAATTTAGCACTAGTTGAGGAAGATATCCAAGCTGTAGTCGAAGCGAGCGGTGATAAGCTCGTCAAAGTCATCATTGAGACTTGTCTCTTAACCGATGATGAAAAGATCGTTGCTTGCCAAATTGCTAAGTCAGCTGGCGCAGACTTTGTGAAGACTTCAACTGGCTTTTCAACTGGAGGAGCAACGGTAGAAGATGTGGCCTTAATGCGTCAAACTGTTGGACCCGACATGGGTGTTAAAGCTTCTGGTGGTGCTCGCTCTTATGAAGATGCTCTTGCTTTTATCGAAGCTGGTGCGACCCGTATCGGGACTTCTTCTGGTGTAGCCATCATGGAAGGAAAGGTGGCTCATGGCGACTACTGAGTTGATCAACTTAGCAGTTGAAGTGAGTCAACAAGCCTATGTGCCTTACTCTCATTTCCCAATTGGAGCTGTACTGCTAACGAAGGATGGAGAAATCTATACAGGTGTCAATATCGAAAATGCCAGTTTTGGTTTGACCAACTGTGGAGAACGGACAGCCATTTTTAAAGCTGTTTCTGAAGGAGCTCGTGAGTTTCAAGAGCTCATTATCTACGGGCAAACAGAAAAGCCCATCTCTCCATGTGGTGCTTGTCGCCAGGTCATGGCTGAATTTTTTGAGCCAGACCTTCCTGTAACCTTAGTATCTAAAGATAAATCGACGGTCGTGATGACGGTCAAGGAATTACTTCCATATTCCTTTACAGACCTGACTTAATAGGTCTGTGAGGCGGTCTTTTGACCCTTTCAATACTTCGCAACAATGTTGCACAATAATTTAGGAGGTTCAGTAATGAACAAGAAACAATGGCTAGGCCTTGGTCTAGTAACTGTCGCTGCTATCGGACTTGCAGCATGTGGAAATCGTGCGTCTAAAAAAGATAGCGCTAACTCAGAATCAAAAACTGATTTGAAAGCTGCTATCGTTACCGATACTGGTGGTGTGGATGACAAATCATTCAACCAATCTGCTTGGGAAGGTTTGCAAGCTTGGGGGAAAGAAAACGGTCTTTCTAAAGGGAACGGATTTGACTACTTCCAATCAACAGATGAATCTCAATATGCGACAAACCTTGATGAAGCTGTTTCTAACGACTACAAATTGATCTTTGGTGTTGGTTTTGCCTTGCGTGATGCAGTAGAAAAAGCGGCTTCTGACAACGAAGAAACAAACTTTGTTATCATTGACGACCGTATTGAAGGTACAAAGAACGTAGCATCTGCTGTCTTTGCCGACAACGAAGCTGGTTACCTTGCTGGTATCGCTGCTGCGAAAACTACAAAAACTAAACAAGTTGGTTTTGTGGGTGGTATGGAAAGTGAAGTTATCACTCGTTTCCGCGCTGGATTTGAAGCTGGTGTTAAATCTGTTGACCCATCTATCAAAGTTCAAGTAGACTACGCTGGTTCATTCGGTGACTCTGCTAAAGGTAAAACAATTGCTGCTGCACAATACGCTGCAGGTGCAGACGTTATCTACCAAGTAGCTGGTGGTACTGGAGCAGGTGTCTTCTCTGAAGCTAAAGACTTGAACGAGAAGAAAAATGAAGACGAAAAAGTTTGGGTTCTTGGTGTTGACCGTGACCAAAAAGCTGAAGGTGAATACACTTCTAAAGATGGTAAAAAATCTAACTTTGTCTTGGCTTCAAGCTTGAAGAAAGTCGGAGAATCTGTAAAAGACTTGGCTAAGAAAGCTGCTGACGGTAAATTCCCTGGCGGTAAAGTGATTACTTATAGCTTGAAAGATGGTGGAGTTGATTTGACAACTGACAACCTTTCTGCAGATGCTAAAAAAGCTGTCGAAGATGCCAAAGCTAAAATCCTTGACGGGTCTCTTAAAGTTCCTGAAAAATAATATTTGATTGGGTCGGCCCGACCTTCAAGGGGCCGTTCCTTTTAATAAGTGAGACATTTTTGTCTCCAATAAAATCTGTTAGCTGTCTCTAGCAGGTTTTATTGAAATAAAAATGATTTGAGAGGAAAACACCCACATGACACATGAATATGTCATCGAAATGCGTGAGATTACCAAAAAATTTGGTGACTTTGTAGCAAATGACAAGATTAATCTTCAGTTGCGCAAAGGTGAAATCCATGCACTTCTTGGAGAAAATGGTGCAGGGAAATCTACCCTGATGAATATGTTGGCTGGTTTGTTGGAACCAACAAGCGGAGACATCGTGGTAAATGGAAATACTGTTAACCTAGACTCACCTTCAAAAGCAGCTTCTTTAGGAATTGGAATGGTGCACCAACACTTTATGTTGGTTGAAGCCTTCACTGTTGCTGAAAATATTATCCATGGTTCTGAAACCACTAAACATGGTGTTTTGGATCTTAAGAAAGCCAGCCAAGATATCCTTGACTTGTCTAAAAAATATGGCTTGGCAGTGGATCCAAATGCTAAAGTTGAGGATATTTCCGTTGGTGCGCAGCAACGTGTGGAAATCTTAAAGACTCTTTATCGTGGAGCCGACATCCTGATCTTCGATGAACCAACTGCGGTGTTGACACCAGCAGAAATCGAAGAATTGATGACAATCATGAAGAACTTGGCGAATGAAGGAAAGTCCATTATCTTGATTACGCACAAGTTGGATGAAATCCGTGCTGTTTCAGACCGCGTAACGGTTATCCGTCGCGGGAAATCAATTGAGACAGTCGAGATTGGTGGAGCTACCAACCAAGACTTGGCCGAAATGATGGTCGGTCGTTCTGTTTCCTTTAAAACGGAGAAAGGTCCTTCTGAACCGAAAGAAGTGGTCTTGTCGATTGAGAACTTGGTTGTAAACGAAAACCGGGGAGTCCCAGCTGTTAAGAATCTTTCGCTGGAACTTCGTGCTGGTGAAGTCGTTGGGATCGCAGGGATTGATGGAAATGGTCAGTCTGAGTTGATCCAAGCCATTACAGGTCTACGGAAGGTAAAATCGGGTTCAATTAAGATTAAAGGCAAGGATGTTGTAGGACTACGTCCACGTCAAATCACAGAAATGAAGGTAGGGCACGTCCCTGAAGACCGTCACCGGGATGGTTTGGTCCTTGATATGATGATCTCTGAAAACATGGCTCTTCAAACTTACTACAAAGAACCTCTTAGCAAGAATGGTATTTTGAATTATCCAAATATTACCTCTTATGCCAAGAAGTTGATGGATGAGTTTGACGTTCGTGCAGCTAGTGAAGTGGTACCAGCTAAGGCTCTCTCTGGAGGAAACCAGCAAAAAGCCATTATCGCGCGGGAAATCGATCGCGATCCAGATCTCTTGATCGTCAGCCAGCCAACTCGTGGTTTGGACGTTGGAGCGATTGAATATATCCACAAACGTTTGATTCAAGAACGGGATAATGGGAAAGCCGTTCTGGTTGTCAGCTTTGAATTAGATGAGATTTTGAATGTTTCTGACCGTATTGCGGTTATTCATGATGGGAAGATCCAAGGGATCGTAACCCCTGAAACGACGAATAAGCAAGAACTTGGAATCCTCATGGCAGGGAGGAAAAGTAGAGGAGGGAGCATCTAATGAATAAGAATTTAAAACAAATTGCTGTTCCATTGGTGTCTGTCCTTTTAGGATTGGTCTTGGGTGCCATTATTATGTGGGCCTTCAGCTATGATGCCCTTTGGGGATATGAATTGCTGTTTAAGAAAGCCTTTGGTTCGATTAAGAGTTGGGGTAATATTTCCCGTGCTATGGGGCCACTGATTTTGGTTGCTCTTGGATTTTCGGTAGCTAGCCGAGCCGGCTTCTTTAACGTTGGACTTCCTGGTCAGGCTTTTGCAGGATGGATCATGGCGACTTGGTTTGCTCTTTCCTTCCCAAATATGCCTCGATTACTGATGATTCCAATAACCGTTTTGATTGCGGCTATTGCAGGTGGATTTATTGGAGCGATTCCAGGTTTCCTTCGTGCCTATCTTGGAACCAGTGAGGTGATCATCACCATTATGATGAACTACATTGTTCTCTATGGTGGGAATGCCTTGATCCATAGCTTCCCAGCTTCCTTGATGAAAAACAAGGACTCAACCATTGATGTGAGAGCTAACGCTGTCTACCAGACAGAGTGGTTGCGTAATTTGACGGACAAATCACAAATGAACATCGGGATCTTCTTTGCCATCATCGCAGTGGTGGTCATCTGGTTCTTGATGAAGAAAACAACACTTGGTTTTGAAATCCGTGCCGTTGGTCTCAATGCCAATGCGGCAGAATACGCAGGGATGTCTGCAAAACGCACCATTATCCTTTCTATGATCATTTCTGGTGCTCTTGCTGGTATCGGTGGGGTAGCAGAAGGTCTGGGTATTTACTCAAATGTCTATGTTCAAACCAGCTCGATGAGTGTTGGATTTAACGGAATGGCCGTTGCCCTTCTTGCAATGAATTCACCAATTGGGATTCCATTTGCTGCCTTCTTGTTTGGAGCACTTCAAATTGGGGGAGTTGGTATGAAGCCAGCTGCAATCCCTGAAGAAGTCGTTCAAATTGTGACAGCATCCATTATCTTCTTCGTATGTGCTCACTACATTATCGAAAAGATGATTTCAATGCGTTCAGCTAAAAAAGGAGGAGCAAACTAATGAGTATTGTAACGATTTTAAGTATTCTTGTTTCCTCTATGATTGTGTATGCGGCGCCGCTGATCTTCACAAGTATCGGAGGAGCTTACTCAGAACACGCTGGGGTTGTTAACGTTGGTCTGGAAGGAATTATGGTTATGGGAGCCTTCTCAGGAATTGTCTTTAACCTGACTTTTGAGCCTAAGCTTAGGGAATTTGACACCATGGTTGTCTTTGATTGTTGCTGCAGGAATTGGAGTACTCTTCTCCTTGATTCACGCGGTGGCAACCATTCATTTCCGTGCTGACCATATCGTCTCAGGTACAGTATTGAACTTGATGGCACCTCCGTTAGCCGTCTTTCTAGTTAAAGCGATGTATAACAAGGGGCAAACGGATAATATCAAAGTTGCCTTTGGGAAGACTTCCATTCCGGTCTTATCTAAAATTCCGGTAATTGGGGATATTTTCTTCAACAATGCCAGCATCATCGGCTGGGTTGCGATTCTCTTCTCATTCTTTGCTTGGTTCATCATGTTCAAGACAAAATTTGGATTGCGTCTTCGTTCAGTTGGGGAACACCCACAAGCAGCAGATACATTGGGAATCAATGTTTATAGAATGCGCTACTTAGGAGTGATGATCTCAGGTGCCCTAGCAGGAATCGGAGGAGCCATTTACGCTCAGTCTATTTCCGTTAACTTCGCGGTGACTACTATTGTTGGTCCTGGTTTCATCGCCCTCGCAGCTATGATTTTCGGGAAATGGAACCCAATCGGGGCCATGCTGGCTAGTCTCTTCTTTGGAGCTTCACAAAGTTTGGCTGTTATCGGGAATCAATTGCCTTTGCTTAAAGGTATCCCATCCATCTACTTGCAAATTGCGCCTTACGTCTTGACCATGGTTGTCTTGGCGGCCTTCTTCGGACAAGCAGTTGCGCCTAAAGCAGATGGTGTTAACTACATTAAATCGAAATAATGCACAGGAGGCTGGGACAAAAGTCCTAGCCTCTCAAGTATTTTGGATTGTCGAGCAAGACGCAGTGGTTGAGTGGGCTCTACTACGCTGATTTCATCAGCTTTTACAGCCCTACTCAACTGTGCGGAAGGTGGGACGACGAAATCGAATTCTAACGAATTACCGATTTCTGTCCCACGCTCTCTTTGCTTTCTAAAGGCCCCTCTTAGTCGCAATTTCTTTAGATTTAGGGTACAATAAGAATACAACTTTACACGTATTGGAGGAGCAGATGTTTAAGTGGATGAGACGCCTGATTGGCATGGTGATCGTTTTATTTATGTTATTAGTGATCTTGTTGGTCCCTGGAACTATTCCTGAAGGGGAGCAGCTGAGAAATGTGCAGGCAGGGAGTTCTTTGATTGAGCTGGCTCAAAATGCTGTTTCAAACGCCTCTGTGAGCCACTGAAGGACTCTCAACTGAGCTGAGTCTCAATTCTGTGCAATTGAGTCAGGTCGTAAAAACAAGTGCTGGATCCGCCCTTGACAATTCTGACTATCAAAAGATGGCACTAGGAATGGATGGCAATGACCTTCACGTCAAAGTTCCTGTATCATTAGGGCCAGTTGATAGCTATCTAGATTTAACCATGAACGGTCAAATCGAAAACAATGTCATGAATTTGACCGTGACCGGTGCTAAATTAGGGAAAATGCCTATTCCAAAATTCTTGGTTCTCAACTATTTGAAGGATAAATCCAATCAAAATGGAGGCGGCTTCACAGTGAATGGTGATCAAATCACCCTTGATATTCCTCAAGCAGGCTATAGCATCTCAAAAGCGAGAGTGGAAAATGGCAATGCTAAGGTAACCGTTAGTATATCCTTGTTTTAAGTCTTTGTAATTGGAGTTGTCATGCTTGTCTTTGAATTTTGTGCAGAGAATTTAACTTATATTGATAAGGCGATTGCTGCTGGGGCAGGTCGCATTGAACTGTGCGACAACTTAGCAGTGGGCGGGACCACACCGAGTATAGGTGTGATCAATGAAGCAATCAAACTGACAAGAGAGAAGTCCGTGGATCTATGTGTCATTATCCGACCCCGTGGTGGAAATTTTGTCTACACTGATCTGGAAGTCGAAGCTATGCTGACGGATATTCGTGCTGCGAAAGAAATAGGGGTTACTTGTTTTGTGCTGGGTGCGCTGACGAGTGATCGAAAGTTGGACAAGAGGGTCATGCAGCTTTTACTTGCAGCCTGTGGAGAGGCAGAGGTGGTCTTTCATATGGCCTTTGATGAGTTAGCTCATACAGATCAGCTAGAAGCGATTGAGTGGCTTTCTGATCAGGGTGTAGCCCGCATTTTAACACGAGCTGGAAGTCCAGGTGACCCACTAGAGCAACGTTTTGCACACTATCATCGTTTATTAGATGTGGCTAAGGGAAAGATTCAGATCCTACCAGGTGGAGGTGTGACCCTTGACAATCGTCAGCTCTTTTTGGAGCAATTGGGTGTTTGTCAACTGCATGGCACGCGCATCGTGTTTTAAAAAAGAAACGCTCACTGCCTGAAGTAGTTTTGAAGATCCGTTATCAAGGTTGGAGACGTTGTTTCCAGCCTCTTCTAGTGCAAAAATGAATAAGGGAGAGAAAATGTTTTTAGAGCATTATTTTGACCGGTACACCTTTCAGCCAGAAAAGGGATTGGTTTATGGATTTGAAAAGAGAGGGGCAGGCTATGAGTACCAGTGTCCCGTCTTATCGGACTCTTTTCTCTTAAAGGTCCGTGTCTGCGACCAGAAGATATCTTTTCAGGTCTATGATCAGGATACAGGGGACGAGTATATCCAGATCCATCAGGAACAGCTACAAGGAAATTTCGTTGGCCAAGTCAGAGAAGCTTGTCAGGAAAGTCTTGCAAGGATTCGCCAAGCTTGTTTTGAGGTAGAGAAATTTCTCTATCCTCAAGCCAAGCGTCTCATGGCCTATATCTCTCTGTACTATCAAGGGAACGATTGAGTATTTGTGGGAGAGATCTCCAGAATCTGGTGCCATTCGCCACCGAGACACCCTCAAGTGGTATGGTGTCTTTATGACCATTGATTGGAAAAAACTAGATGCTGGCAAGTCTGGGAAAATAGAAGTTTTGAATGTTAAGTCTGATCAAGTAGCCCGTTTCATCCAGCAGAAGGGGATTTATCCAGCTTTTCATATGAATAAAAAATATTGGGTGAGTATCCCCTTAGATGGAACAATTGCTGATGAGGAGTTGTTTGCTCTAGTGGATAGTAGTTGGCAACTCACCAAAAGGGGAAATAAGATGAATCTGTTGAGGAAATTATCTTGGTTTTTAATTTAGAGAAGAAGCGATACTTGATCGGGATAGGGGCCTTGATCTTGGTTAGCTTTTTAAATCTCATTCCTCCAAGAATCATGGGCCTTGTGATCGATTTGATCGATAAAAGAAAGCTGACACTGGGGCAGTTAGTTATGGATATTGCCCTTTTGGTCCTCGCAGCTCTAGCCATGTATGGCCTTCGTTTTGTTTGGAGACGCTATATTTTTGGGACGGCCAATAAGTTGGCTCGGATCTTGCGTTACCGTTTGTTTAAGCAATTTACGCTCATGTCTCCGTCTTTTTATCAGAGTTATCGGACAGGGGATCTCATGGCCCATGCCACCAATGATATCAATGCGGTGACTATGTTTGCTGGTGGCGGGGTTATGTCTGCAGTGGATGCTTCTGTGACCGCCTTGGTGACCCTAGTTAGCATGTTTTTCATGATTGATTGGCGCTTAACCCTCTTAGCTATTTTGCCTCTACCGGTTATGGTGGTAGTGACTTCAACTATTGGCCGTAAAAACCACAAAGCCTTCAAAGAGGCCCAAGAAGGATTCTCAGAGCTGAACAACTTTGTCCAGGAATCAGTATCAGGAGTCAAAGTGACCAAATCCTTTGGCTTTCAGGCAGATGAGATTCAGGCTTTTGAAAAAACCAATCAGATGGTCTTTTCAAAAAATATGACTTCAGCCGGTTACAATGCTTTGTTTGATCCGACTACTCTTCTTTTTGTCGGTCTCTCCTATGTTTTGACGCTCTACTTCGGGGGCTATTTGTTCAGGAAGGAAGCCTGACGGTTGGACAAATCGTAACCTTTATTACCTATCTCAATATGCTCGTCTGGCCCCTTCAAGCCATGGGCTTCTTGTTTAATATTAGTCAGCGTGCTAGCGTCTCCTATGATCGGATTGAGACACTTTTAGCAGAAACACCTGATATCCAAGATCCAAGTCAACCAGTTACAGTCATTCAAAACGGAGATTTGGAATATGACATTGAAGAATTCGCCTATGAGAAAGAGCCTGTCCTTGAGAAGGTTGCCTTTCATTTAGAAAAAGGGCAAACCCTTGGAATTGTAGGACCAACTGGATCTGGAAAGACTACCTTGTTGCGTCTCTTGCTTAGAGAGCATGACTTGGAGCAGGGAGATATTTTGCTCAATGGAATCTCCATCAAACATTATCGCTTAGAGGATCTTCGAAGCTTGATCGGCTATGTCCCTCAGGATCAGATCCTTTTTGCCATGACCATTCGTGAGAATGTAGCTTTTTCAGATCCACAGATCGAGGAAGAAGAGGTAATGAAGGCTCTGAGAACTTGTGGAGTCTATGAGGATATTCTGGTCATGCCAGACCAGATGGAGACAGTGTTAGGAGAGAGAGGGGTCTCTCTTTCTGGCGGGCAAAAGCAAAGAATTGCCATGAGTCGAGCATTGGTCATGAATCCTGAGATCTTGATTCTGGATGATTCCCTGTCTGCAGTAGATGCTAAAACGGAGCACCAAATCATTGAAAAATATGAAGCTAGAACGCAAGGGGAAAACAACGATCATTACAGCCCACCGCCTATCAGCGATCGTTCATGCGGATTTGATTCTGGTAATGGAGAATGGACAGATCAAGGAGCGAGGAAATCACGAGGAATTAATGGCTCAAAAGGTTGGTACTATGAAACCTACCAAGCCCAACAAT
Source organism: Streptococcus sp. (assembly GCA_047241705.1). Classification (GTDB taxonomy): domain Bacteria; phylum Bacillota; class Bacilli; order Lactobacillales; family Streptococcaceae; genus Streptococcus. The sequence continues at coordinate 201,616 of JBKTJB010000007.1, read as the reverse complement.
TATCAGAAGAAATGGAGGGAAAGCTGAATGAAAACATCTGAAGCTCATGTGATGAAGCGGCTCTTGACTTACATGTGGCGTTATAAATGGCTAACAGCCCTAGCCTTAGCCTTTACCTTTCTAACTAGTCTGTTATTGACGGCGATCCCACTTGCAGCTCGCTGGTATATTGACCACCTAGTGGATCCAACAGAAGCAGGCTCACCAGTTTTGACAGCTTTTCAGTTTTTGATTCTCTACTATGGGTTATTCATTGGGCGCGTGCTGGCAACTTATCTGAGTCAGTTAACCTTTGCGCGTGTATCCAATTCTATCGTAAGAGACATTCGTCTAGATATTTTCCAAAATCTTCAAAGGCTGGGTATGTCCTTTTATGACCAGACAGCAGCGAGGTTCGATTGTTTCGCGCGTGACCAATGATACCCAGGCAGTCGCAGACATGTTTTCTACGGTCTTTTCAAGCCTGGTTTCATCCTTTTTACTCTTTCTAGTCACTCTTGTAACCATGTTTAGCTTGGACTGGCATTTGACTATTTGGATCCTGCCTTTTCTTCCCATTATTTGGTTTTCCATTCGTCTCTATCGCAAGTTATCCAATCGCTTGGTCAAGATGACACGACAAAAATTATCAGATATCAATGTGAAATTATCGGAATCCATTGAAGGAATGCGGATCGTACAGGCCTTTCGTCAAGAAAAGCGCTTGACGGATGAATTCGAACAGATAAATGGGGAACATTTAGACTATGCCAACCGATCTGTGGATGTCAATTCCCTCTTTTTGAGGCCAGCTATGACCCTGTTACAGGTTCTGGCTTATGCGGTTATTCTAACCTTTTTCGGCCTAAATTGGCAGTCCTCTGGCTTTACAGCAGGTCTTATCTATGCCTTTATCCAGTATGTTAGCCAGCTTTTCCAGCCCTTGATTGATGTCACCCAAAATTTTGCAACCTTGCAGACCTCAACCATTTCTGCAGGGCGTGTCTTTGAAATGATGGATCGAGATGACTACGAGCCAAAGCAAGCTGGTAGCCTGAAAGAAATCGAGCGGGGAGATATTCGCTTTGACCATGTATCTTTTTCTTATGATGGCAAACGGGATGTCCTAAAAGATATCTCCTTTGAGGTTAAAAACGGACAAACCATCGCTTTTGTTGGTCATACTGGTTCTGGTAAATCCTCTATTATCAATCTCTTCATGCGCTTTTATGAATTTGATCGTGGCCAGATCTTGATTGATGGACAGGATATCAAGAACTACAGCCAGGAAGCCTTGCGCAAGTCCATCGGTTTAGTGTTGCAAGAACCCTTCCTCTATCATGGAACCATTGCTTCTAATATCCGAATGTATCATGAAGAACTGACAGATGAGGAAATCCGACAAGCAGCTGCATTTGTGGATGTAGCAGACTTTATTGAGAGTCTACCCGGTGGCTATGATCATCCGGTAACAGAGCGGGGTTCTACCTTATCGACTGGTCAGCGTCAGCTTCTGGCTTTTGCTCGGACCATTGCTGCCCAGCCTAAGATCCTCATTTTGGATGAGGCCACTGCCAATATCGACCAAGAGACGGAAGAGATGATCCAAAATTCTCTGAAGAAGATGCGCCAAGGGCGGACAACCATTACCATTGCCCATCGCCTTTCTACCATCCAAGATGCCGATTGCATCTATGTTCTCGATAAAGGAAAAATCATCGAATCAGGCAACCACGACCAACTCATTGCTCTAGGAGGAACGTATAAGAAAATGACTATGACCTCCAGGCTGGTATGATGAAATAAGGATAAACAAGGTCTAAATGCAAATTTAACCTTGTTTTTCTTTCTTGAAAGCTGTAAAATAAAGAAAAGAACAGAAAAAGGGAGCATAAACCATGTCAAACGATCTGATCATGATGGGAGTTGTGATTGTCTTATTTGGACTTTATTTCACCCTTCAAGTTGAGCTCAATAAAGTCAGAAATCAATTCACTCACTATCTTCTTAAACCAGGTAGTATTTCTAAGGAACAAAGAGAGAAGTACCTCAAAGAACCAGAGATGGAAGCGATTCGCCTGATTCGCCTCGATTATCGGATCGGCCTTCAAAATGCTAAACTGATCTATGAGCAATTAAAGAAATAAGAAAAACCCTCGTATAGTCTATACGAGGGTTTCTCTTTCAAAAAAGGCGTAAGCTTTGGTAAAACATTGGTCACATCTGCCGATTTGATCTTGGCGAGTTGATAAGGACAAGAAGTGATGTAGGTCTGCTTCAAAGAAATCAAGCGGGAGTCCACTGTGTTTTAAGGCAGCAAGGGATTGAACTTGGCTGAGTCCTAGAAGGATCCCATCGTGGGTCAGGGTCAGATGGGGAAGAAGAGGAGACTGGGCCATCAAGGTCTTTAGACTGGCTTCTACCTCTCTTTTTCTGGCTAGGAGTCGCTTTTTATTGGTCAGATACATACCGTTATCAATGTAGAGACTCAAGGCCTTTTGCATGATGAGATTGCTATCATAGTCCAGAATCGTCTTATAGGTTAAGACCGGCTTTAGAAGGGCTTGGGGAAGGATCATGGAAGTGATGCGAAGAGCAGAAAAGAGATTGGTCGAAAAAGATTTGATATAGATGACACGGTTCTTTTGATCCAAATAATGAAAAGAAGGAGCATTGCTGCCATCAAGATCTCCAAGATAGTCGTCCTCAACAAGGTAAACATCATATTGGTCAGCTAGTTGCAAGATCGCTTCTTTCTGCTTGGTCGAATAGCTATGACCGAGCGGATAGTGAAAACGAGGGATCGTGTAGAAGAATTTGATATGGCCACTTTTGAAAATCTCTTCAAGTTCCTCGAGATCAATTCCCATTAAATTTCGTTGAATGGTACGGTAGGCAAGTTGCTGCGAATCTAAGAGTTGGTTCATCCGATGATAAGTCGGTTGCTCGATCAAGATCTGAGACTTTTTATTGGGAAAGTCAATCTGGCTGAGGATATTGAGCGCCTGCTGGGTACCAGCAGTCAAAACAATCTGATCCGCAGTCGTATAAATACCTTCTTCCTTCAATAAGTCTTGGATCGATTGGCGTACCTCTAGTAATCCTGCTTGGTCCGAAAAGTTATTGAAGAGATAATTCTCCCGTCCAATCAAGGTTTCATTGATACAGGTTCGGAAGTCCTCGAAAGCCTGGTTGCGGTCTTTCTCTAATTTTAGTGGAAGATCCTCATGTCGATCAGGTTCTTGCTCCAAAACATAGTAGCCACTCTGAGGCTTAGCATAGAGGAAGTGCTGGTAAGTCAAGTCCAGCAAGGCCCGTTGCACCGTGTCCTTACTACAAGAAAATTGACTAGCTAACTGGCGAACAGAAGGAATTTTTTGTCCAGTTTCCAGTTCTCCATCTTGAATAGCTTCTTTAAGAAATCGATAATTTGTTGGTATTTGCTCGTCTTCATTCCGACTGTCCCCATACAGTTTTTTTCTATTGTACAGAAAAAATCAAAAAAACCACTCATAAGAGTGGTGAGCATATTACATAAAATATACAATCGCTAAATACTGAAGAGCAGAAGCCGCCAGGATGAAGAGGTGCCAAATCATGTGGAAGTATGGTTTTTCTTAGCATAAAAGCCAGCTCCAACCGTGTAGCACAGGCCGCCCATGAGCATGAGACCCCAGAAGATCGGATTGGTTTGGCTAACGATTTGGGGAATAATAAAGATGACCAACCAGCCCATGATCAAGTAAAGAGCGAGACTGAACTTTTTCATTGACTTTTTTGGCAAAGATCTTGTAGAGAATACCAAAGATGGTAGTGCCCCATTGGATCAAGATAATGCTGTAGCCCATCCAGTTGTTCATCAAGGTAAGGACGACTGGTGTGTAACTACCTGCGATCGCAATGTAGATCATTGAATGGTCGATAATGCGAAGCACATACTTTTGAGGTGAATCGTAAGACATGGCATGGTAGACGGTCGAAGAAAGAAACATCAAAAAGAGACTGATCACAAAGATAGAAGTCCCAAAAGCACTGAGCAGACCGTGTTGCTCAAAGCTATAGACTGCTGAGATCGGAAGCAAGATCAACATGAGGAGGGCGCCAACAGCATGGGTTACGCTATTAGCGATCTCTTCTCCAAAGGATAATTTTTTACTTAGTTTCATGGTGTAATTCATCAGTTTCTTCCTCCGTTTTTACTGGTTGAATATAAGATAGGGTTTCAAGATAAAGTTGAACCGTCTGACAGGCAGAGCGAATGATGGGAGCGATCGGCTCTTTTTGCTCATTGAGATAAGCGACAAAGCTATTATAGAGAAGATCTGAACTCGCCTGGTCCTGCAAGAAATTTAAGGTAGAAGCGATCTCCTGAATAGAAAAGACCGTTTTTAAGGTTGTAATAGCGATTAAGCGAGCCACCTGTCTACGCTGGTATTTCTTCTTATCTGGTTTTTCGACATAGCCATGTTTTACGTAATTGTTGATCATGGCAGCCGTCAAGCCCTTGTCTGAAGAAGAGAGAACAGGTGCACAGGTTTTATTGACATAAAGTAGGACCTGATCGAGATAGAGGTCTAGCTCAGGCAGTTGCTCCCACGTTGGATAGGAAAAAGTGGACACTAAATCTTCACCTTTCTTTAATCTAGTTTTCATAACTAGATAATAACATTAATAAAAACTCCTGTCAAGAAAATTTGAAAATTATGGTACAATAGAACTATGAAACTATTAATTCCATCCGCTAAAGAACTGAACGAACAGGCTCGTATCGTCGAGCCCCAACCCTTGTCAGAGAACACAAAAACCATCCTCCAAGCTTTGAAGGCATTCTCGCTAGAAGAATTAGCGACCTTTTACGGGATCTCAGAAGAAAGAGCCCTAGTAGAAAAGGAAAGAATTGAAGCTCTGTTAGCTGGGAGTGCTAAAACCTATCCTGCTTTGGAACTGTTTGATGGCCTTATGTACCGTAGTATCGAGCGTCAAGACTTATCTGAAAAAGAGCAGGCTTATCTTCAGGAACATTTGTTGATCACGACTGCTTTATACGGTGTGCTACCTGCCTATGAAGGGATTGCGCCCCATCGCTTGGATTTTATGATGAAGCTAAAACCAGCTGGAAAATCTCTAAAGGCATTCTGGAAAGAGGACTATGATCAGGCAGTAGAAGGTGAGGAGCAGATCTTATCCCTTTTGTCTTCTGAGTTTGAACAGGTCTTTTCAAAAGCCATTCGTGAGCGAATGATTCGGATCAAATTTATGGAGAATCGTGGTGGGACACTAAAGATTCACTCAACGATTTCAAAGAAAGCACGTGGGGCTATGGTGACAGCCATGATGAAGGAAGAAATCACCCATCTAGAAGATCTGAAATCACTAGAAGTAGCAGGTTTTTCTTATCGTGAGGATTTATCGCAAGAGAAAGAATGGATCTTTGTGAAAGAATAAATAAAAATATTCCTGAGAAGCGTCAGGAATATTTTTTTGATCTGTTAGATAAAGAGAATGCACGATGAAAACTCCAAAATAGAGGATTTTGGAGTCAGAATCGTCTTGAGCAGTAGGCTTAGGCGATATGTTTGAATTTCTTCAAGAGTTCTGTCAACTCAGCTTGCTCGCCACTATTAAAGACTTGCATCAAGCGTTGAATATTTTTGATATGATCTGGAAGAGCTTCTTCGATCTTTTTACGACCGGCATCTGTAATAGATACAAGATAAGCACGGCGGTCTTCTGGATCGGTTTCGCGTGTAATCCAACCATCGCGGACCATATTGCGAATAACCACAGTCATATTTCCAGAGGTCGCAAGAATGCTATCAATCAGATCTTGAATGCGGAGATCGCCCTTGCTGTACAAGGTCTCAAGAACAGAGAATTGAGTTGGTGTCAACTGGTGCTTTTTAAAGATATGAGCCTCAGACGCACGGATCAATCGTTCTGCCTTGTGGAAGACGATCATGGTTTTTAAATCTACGTTTGCTTCTTTGAATAATCTCTTTAAATTTTCCATATCTATATTTTATCAATAAATAGTGTTTCTGTCGTTTAATTTTATTTTCAAATTAGTTACAAAATTGTGACAAATTTATTGAACTATGAACATAAAATATACAAGGTGTTAATTTTAGTTTGTTTATCAAACAATTTTATACTAAAACATTGTAATAGGTATGAAATATTAGTAACAATTCTTTCTTGAAAATCTATAGAATTCTAGGTGGCTTTGGTGTATAATGGGGGAGTGAAACAGAAAAATAATCTTTTTATAATATGGCAACATATAATAGGAATCTGTATCTTAGTGTTGACGGTCCTTTTTTCTTGGCTATTTCTTGCTGAAAAAACTTCTGATCGCTTGCAGGATCAAATGGCACAAGCAAGAAAAATAGCTCTGTCTCACTCTTCGATTGCGACCATTGAGACGGAGAGTTTCTTTCATGGCAGAGAAGCCTATCTTTCCTTTATTGGCAAGGACCAAGAGGGGCAAGATCTAGCGGTTTTGGTGGCGCAGGCGGATGAAGCAGTCTATACCTACCCTTTGAAAGAAGGAGTTAGCTCCAAAGAGGCAGCTTCCGTCGTCAAAGAGAAGAGTCAGGACGCGATTGATCGTGTCACTTTTGGACGCTTTAAAGGCAAACCGATCTGGGAAGTTAAGGCTGGGAGCTCTTATTATGTGGTGGATTTCAAGACTGGAAAAGTCACCGGTGTTTTTTAAGATTTGAGGAGGAAATATGAAATTATCAAATCGTGTATTGGAAATGGAAGAAAGTGTGACCTTGGCTGCAAATGCGCGTGCCAAAGCTTTGGCAGCAGAAGGTCGTGATATCTTAAGTTTGACCCTGGGTCAACCTGACTTTGCGACTCCAAAAAATATTCAAGAAGCAGCAGTCGCATCGATCGAGGATGGTCGCGCTAGCTTTTATACGGTAGCATCTGGACTTCCAGAATTGAAGGATGCCATTAGCGACTACATGAAAGAGTTTTATGGCTATGCAGTGAATCGAAATGAGGTTGTGGTCGGTACTGGTGCTAAGTTTATCATCTATGCCTTCTTTACTTCTGTCATCAATCCAGGTGATGAAGTCATCATTCCAACCCCTTGCTGGGTTTCTTATGTAGACCAGGTGAAGATGGTAGAAGGCACACCTGTTACTTTCCAAACAACAGAAGAAAATCACTTCAAGGCAACGGTAGAGCAATTGGAAGCAGCACGGACAGACAAGACCAAGGTTGTCTTGCTGAATTCGCCATCCAATCCAACAGGAATGATCTACAGTAAAGAAGAACTCGAAGCAATCGGAAACTGGGCTGTCGAGCATGATATCTTGATTTTGGCAGACGATATCTATGGGCGATTAGTCTACAATGGCAATACCTTTACGCCCATTTCTAGCTTATCAGAAGCGATTCGCAAGCAAACCATCGTGATTAACGGAGTTTCTAAAACCTATGCTATGACTGGTTGGCGGGTTGGTTTTGCTGTAGGAGATTCTGAGATTATCGGAGCTATGGCCAAGGTGATCAGCCAAACAACTTCCAACTTAACAACCGTTTCCCAATATGCCGCAATCGAAGCCCTCACAGGAGACCAATCTTCTATTGAGATCATGCGTCAAGCTTTTGAGGAGCGCTTGAATACTATTTATCCTTTGTTGAATGAAGTACCTGGTTTTGAAGCCATCAAACCTCAAGGAGCCTTCTATCTCTTCCCAAATGTCAAGAAGGCCATGGAGATGAAGGGCTATACGGATGTGACGGAATTTACCACTGCAATTTTAGAAGAAGCAGAGGTTGCTTTAGTAACGGGAGCTGGCTTTGGTGCCCCTGAAAATATTCGCTTGTCTTATGCGACAGATTTGGACACCCTGAAAGAGGCTGTTCGCCGACTCAAGGCCTTTATGGAAAAATAAAATCGCAAGATCCTTAGTAATGAGCTGAGGATCTTTTTCTTTAAAAAATCTGGTTTTCACAGGTAGAGCCTAGCACTGAAAGCCTTTTTATGATACAATTAAGAAGATAATGTCTTCGGACAAGTTTAACGAGAAAAGGAAGATGAATGATGACAAAACGGATTACTATCATCGAAGTAAAAGACTATGTTGGTCAAGAAGTGACCATCGGTGCTTGGGTGGCCAACAAATCAGGTAAAGGAAAAATTGCTTTCTTGCAATTGCGTGACGGGACTGCCTTTTTCCAAGGTGTGGCTTTTAAACCAAACTTTATCGAAAAATTCGGCGAAGAAGTGGGGCTTGAAAAATTTGATACCATCAAACGCTTGAGCCAAGAAACATCAGTGTTTGTGACTGGTATTGTCAAAGAAGACGAGCGTTCTAAATTTGGTTACGAATTGGATATTACAGACATCGAAGTGATCGGTGAATCTCAAGATTACCCAATCACTCCTAAAGAACACGGGACAGACTTCTTGATGGACAACCGCCACTTGTGGTTGCGTTCACGCAAACAAGTTGCCGTTATGCAAATCCGTAATGCCATTATCTATGCAACTTATGAGTTCTTTGATAAGAATGGCTTCATGAAGTTTGATAGCCCAATTCTTTCAGGAAATGCTGCAGAAGATTCTACAGAACTTTTCGAAACAGACTACTTTGGAACACCAGCCTATTTGAGTCAATCAGGTCAGCTTTATCTGGAAGCAGGTGCTATGGCACTTGGTCGCGTCTTTGACTTTGGTCCAGTATTCCGTGCTGAAAAATCAAAAACTCGTCGTCACTTGACTGAGTTCTGGATGATGGACGCTGAGTACTCTTACTTGACACACGATGAGTCACTTGATTTGCAGGAAGCTTATGTCAAGGCTCTTCTTCAAGGTGTCTTGGACCGTGCTCCTCAAGCCTTGGAAACATTGGAGCGTGATACGGAGCTCTTGAAACGCTACATTGCTGAACCATTCAAACGCATCACTTACGATGAAGCGATTGATCTCTTGCAAGAGCATGAAAACGATGAAGATGCTGATTACGAGCATTTGGAACATGGAGATGACTTCGGTTCACCACATGAAACATGGATTTCAAACCACTTTGGTGTACCAACCTTCGTGATCAACTATCCATCAGATATCAAAGCCTTCTACATGAAGCCAGTTCCTGGTAATCCAGACCGCGTGCTTTGTGCAGATTTGCTCGCACCAGAAGGCTACGGGGAAATCATCGGTGGATCTATGCGTGAGGAAGACTACGACGCCCTTGTTGCGAAGATGGAATCTCTTGGCATGGATCTTACAGAGTATGAATTCTACCTTGATCTTCGTAAATACGGTACAGTCCCACACGGTGGATTTGGTATCGGTATCGAGCGTATGGTAACCTTCGCAGCTGGTACTAAACACATCCGTGAAGCCATTCCGTTCCCACGTATGTTGCATCGTATCAAACCTTAATAGACGTAAAAACGCCATTAGGCGTTTTTAACTTTTATATCTGCTCCTAAAAACTATGAAAGGAATTTCAATGCTGAAAATAGATATCATTGATGAGAAAGAATACGAGGATGGTCAGGGGTCTTTGATCGCAGATCTAGACCATAGCATTCAACAGATGCTCAAGACCTCCTACCCGGAAAGTCAAATGGATGATTTTATCACGTATAAAAATTTGAGCCAGTATTGTATGGATTATCTTGGACAGATTATTGAGCGTGCCAATGATAAAAACGAAGCCATTAAACAGCAGGTGACAGGTGTCATGCCCGAAAGCGAGCGCCCCTTTAACGTTGAAGACCGCTTGACAGCCAGCTATACCTTCGGTCAGCGGGTAGCGGATTCTGGTTGCACGCTTTGGTGGGTCATGGACTTTTATCATTAGTTTTATCCTGATGATGGCTATCTGGATGTTGATTAATGTCTTGCATCCCTTTGGCTGGAATTTTGACCCTTATCCTTTCATCTTGCTGAATCTAGCACTTTCTACGATTGCGGCGATTCAAGCTCCTTTGATCATGATGAGCCAAAACAGGGCAGCAGATTATGATCGCCTGCAAGCGCGAAATGACTTTAACGTCAATAGTGGAGTCTGAACAGGAAATTCGCTTACTGCATACGAAAATTGACCATATGGTGCAACAAGACCAGACGGATTTACTGGAAATTCAAAAGTTGCAAACCGAATTGTTGGTGTCCTTGTCTAATCAAGTGGCTCAGTTGCGTCAAGAAATGAATCAAGAAAAATGAAGGAGGTGGAGAAGATGTAGGCAAATCTAAGTAAGTCTTTTAGAAACACTCATATAATCTATTGAAAGAGGAAAAACAATGTTTAAAAGAACTTACAAACGCAATATTTCACTCCTAGCAGGTTTGGAATTTACATCTTATTTTGGAATTACCAGTTTTTGGATTCTCTTTTTTATTCAAAATGGTCTTTCTTTGCTTCAGATTGGTTTATTAGAGAGTATCTTTCATGGGACGAGTCTCTTGTGTGAGATCCCATCTGGTATGTTAGCTGATCGCTTTAGCTACAAGACCAATCTCTATTTGGCTCGCTTGTCCAGTATTGGATCTTCTATCTTGATTTTATTTGGTCAGGGGAATTTTTGGATCTATGCCATTGCCATGATGGTCAATGCTTGGTCTTATAATTTTGACTCGGGGACCAGTACCGCTTTCTTATTTGATTCAGCGGTGGAAGCAGGTCAAAAAGACCGTTATCTTCAGATTTCTAGCTTCTTGTCTGGTGTGGCCGAAGTCACCCGAACGTTAGGTACAGTTGTGGCAGGCTTCTTTATTCACGGAGCATTGGCTTGGACCTATTATATTGCTATTGGGCTTTCCTTGCTTTCCATTCTTTTGATCTTTCTGATGAAAGAGCCAGAGAGCAAGAGTGATGAAAGAAATCATTTGACCTTAAAGCGGATATTGGAGGTAGTGAAACAAGAATGGCAGGAAAAACCAGTCTTGTTTTACTGGATGCTCACCTATCAGTTGGTAGGGACCATCATGTGTATGTTTTATTTTTACTACCAACAGAAAATTAGTGACTTAGCTAGTTGGCAAGTTTCACTCATCATGTTAATTGGTAGTGGATTCAATCTCCTAGCGGTTTATTTGGCTAGTCAAATCGGGAAAAATGGAATAGTAATCAAGTCTTTCCGATTCTGGTTGCACTGACAGGGTTGACCTTGCTTTTGGTAGGTTTAAAGACTCCATTTGCCTATCTGAGTGTCTATCTCTTGACCAATGCCCTTTATGCCGTTTATCAACCTATCTACTACAATGATTTACAAGCTTATCTGCCATCCAGTGTACGAGCAACTATGCTGAGTATCAATTCAATGATGTTTAGTTTATCTATGATCGTGATTTTCCCACTGACTGGTTGGTTGATCGATACTTGTGGATTTGTAGCAGTCTTTCTTGTGCTAGGCCTTATAACATTCCTATCTTTCCCTCTCTTACTGATTGGTTTAGGGAGAATGGGCAAGACCTTAAGCGATGTGACAAAGACTGAATAAAACTTATAGGGTTCTTGAGTCTAACAAGATTTAAATAGCAGAAAAACTGAACAATCCTTCTATGCTATGTAGGAATAGTAAGATTGAAGACAAAGTCATCTTAGAAACTTTCCTTAGGCGAGGACGGACGTCAGCGAACTTCTATGAAGTTCCATGACTAATTATTGAGCCTAAGGTCTCAATAATTCCGAGTGCTAGAAACAATAGTGTTTCTAGCACTTTTCTCACAGCGGAAAGTTTCAGTAGATGATTGAATAGCTCTAACAAATAAAATTATTTTATCTTTATAGAAGTTAATTAATTTGTATAAATAATAGCAGTTTGTCTACTGTTCTCATACTCTCTGCTTGGCAGGGAGAGTTTTTTTGTCAGTTATAATTGTGGTAAAATAGGTATATCCTATTTAAAAAGAATCGAGTTGTATGAAATCATTATTGAAGTATTTTAAGGGCTATCTATGGGAAACTTTTCTAGGGCCCGTGTTTAAGCTTTTAGAAGCTATTTTTGAATTGTGTGTCCCCTTAATCATCGCCCACTTAGTCGATCAGGTCATTCCGAAAAAGGAAACGAGCGCAGTGGTGATGACGGTCGGTGTTTTGTTTTTATTTGCGAGCTTTGGTGTCGTCGTAGCTATTACGGCCCAGTATTTTTCTTCTAAAGCAGCTGTCGGCTTTACCCGCGAGATGACCAAGGATTTGTATGAGAAGATCTTATCACTTCCAAAGGACAAGCGCGATAGGATCGGGACTTCTAGTTTGGTAACCCGTCTCACTTCTGATACCTATCAAATTCAGGTTGGGATCAACCAATTCTTGCGCCTCTTTTTGAGAGCACCGATTATTGTCTTTGGTTCTATCATCATGGCTTTCACCATCAGTCCTAAACTAACCCTTTGGTTCTTGGGGATGGTGGCGATTTTAACCTTGATTGTTGTGATCATGTCTCGGATTGTCAATCCTCTTTTTGCCAAGATCCGGAAAATCACAGACCGAATGGTCACAGTGACGCGTCAGCAATTTCAAGGATGCGGGTGATTCGGGCCTTTGTGACAACAGTCTAGTGAATTAGAGGACTTTAGAGAGGTCAATCAGGACTACAAGATCTGGCAAATTCGCGCTGGTATCTGGTCTAGTTTGGTCAGTCCCTTGACCTTCCTTGTGGTCAATACGACCTTGGTTTGTGTCATTTGGCAAGGACAATTGAATATCTCTGCTGGTCTTTTAACCCAAGGGATGTTGGTCGCTTTGGTCAATTATTTATTACAAATTTTAACAGAATTGATCAAACTCGCTATGCTGGTCACCTCTTTAAATGTCAGCTATATTTCAGGCAAAAAGCGGGTACAAGAGATTTTTGATTTGAAAGAAGAAAGACCTCCTAGAAGCTTTGCCAGAAGAAACTGCAAGAGAGCAAGAAGCGATTAGCGCAGAGGAAGTTTCTTTCACCTATCCAACGGCTTCAAGTCCAGCTCTAGAAGATATTTCCTTTGATCTTGACCAAGGACAGATGCTGGGAATTATTGGTGGTACAGGATCTGCGAGAAGTCCACCCTGGTTCAGTTATTGAGTCATTTGTATGCCGTTAGTCAGGGAAATTGTCCCTTTATCATCAAGCTCACTCTCCTAAAACTCTCAAGGAGTGGCGGGAGTGGGTAGCTGTAGTCCCACAAAAGCAGAGCTCTTCGTGGAACCATTCGCTCCAATCTCTTACTAGGAATGGATGAAAGTGTGACGGATGATGATTTGTGGTGGAGCTCTAGAAACAGCTCAGGCGGCTGATTTTGTCCGTGAAAAGAAGGACAACTGGATGAGCCAGTGGAAGCCTTTGGTCGAAATTTCTCGGGTGAGGCAACGCCAGCGGTTGACCATTGCGCGTGCCCTTTTGAAGAAGCTCCTTTCTTGATTTTTGGATGATTCGACCTCCGCCTTGGATTATTTGACGGAAGCACGTCTCTTAAAATCGATTAAAGAAGAAGAATTGAGTGATACAAGTTTGATCTTAGTATCTCAACGAACCAATAGTCTCAAGTCTGCAGTGATCAGATTTTGGTCTTGAACAAGGGACATCAAGTAGGACTGGGAAATCATGATTTCCTCTTGTCTACCAATGAGATTTATCAAGAAATTCATTATTCACAACACGGGAGGGAGGAAGCATGAGTCAAAAACGTTCTAGTTATGTAAAACGTCTGTTTAGAGATTTTGCTCACCATCCCGTGCTCCTGATTCTAGCTAGTCTCGGAACCATCGCTCAAGTGGCCTTAACGGTTTTGTTACCGATCCTTATCGGACATGCAGTTGATTTAGTCATCAATCCTCAAGGATGACATGTCTTATGGCCCGTTTTGATCCAAATGGTTCTGGTCATTGTGGCCAATACCCTGATCCAATGGATCAATCCTCTTCTCTACAATCAATTGGTCTATCGGTTTAGCCAAAGCCTAAGAGCAGAAGTGATGGAAAAAGTACACCGATTGCCCTTGTCTTATCTAGATAAACAAGGGAGCGGGGACTTTGTCAGTCGTCTCACAACCGATGTAGAGCAACTCAATAGCGGTCTTCTGATGGTCTTTAACCAGTTCTTTGTTGGCCTCTTAACCATTCTTGTCACCATCGTGACGATGGCAGAATTGGATTTCTTTATGATGGTGGCGGTTCTGGTCTTGACCCCTTTATCCCTGGTGATTGCTCGTTTTATTGCCAAGCGTTCTTATACGCTTTTCCAAAAGCAGACCAAGGCGCGTGGTCTTCAAACTCAATTGATCGAAGAATCCTTGACCCAGGAAAGCTTGATCCAGTCCTTTAACGCTCAGGATCAATTCCGTAAGGCTTTTAAGGGGACGAATGAAAGCTATGCCAATTATTCCCAATCCGCTGTCTTTTATTCTTCAACTGTCAACCCTGCCACTCGCTTTGTGAATGCCTTGATTTATGCAGTAGTGGCTGGATTTGGTGCTGTACGTATTATTTCGGGATCTCACTTTACTGTTGGTCAATTGGTGACCTTCCTCAATTATGTCAACCAATACACCAAGCCCTTTAATGACATCTCCTCGGTCTTGTCAGAACTTCAAAGTGCCCTTGCCTGCGCAGAGCGCTTGTACAGCGTATTGGATCAAGATGAGATTGAGGAAAACGGTCATCAATTTTTGGAAACGCAGAATGTTAAAGGAGCGATTGACTTTGAGCACGTCGCATTTGGCTATGATTTTAGGACGGACCTTGATCAAAGATTTAACCATTCAGGTTCCAGCCGCTAGTAAGGTAGCGATTGTAGGGCCTACAGGAGCAGGGAAGTCGACCTTGATCAATCTGCTCATGCGTTTCTACCCTGTGAACTCTGGGATGATTACAATCGATGGGGTGCCGATTACGGACTACACCCGTGCTTCCTACCGCCAACAGTTTGGCATGGTTCTACAAGAAACCTGGCTTAAGGTTGGGACCATCCATGAAAATATCGCCTTTTCTCGGCCAGATGCGACCAGAGAAGAAGTGATAGAAGCGACCAAGCGACCAATGCGGATTTCTTTATCCGGCAGTTGCCACAAGGCTATGATACATATCTTTCAGATGCTGGAGAATCTTTGTCCCGAGGGCAGCGCCAACTCTTAACGATTGCGCGGGTTTTCCTTTCAGTTCCTAAGATTTTGATCCTGGATGAGGCGACATCCTCCATCGATACTCGGACTGAGGTCTTGATTCAAGATGCCTTTAATCAACTCATGAAGGGACGGACTAGCTTTATCATTGCTCACCGCTTATCGACCATTCAAAATGCCGATATGATTCTTGTCATGGTGGATGGTGATATAGTTGAGCATGGCACTCATGAAGAGCTAATGCAAGCGCAAGGTGTTTACTACAAGATGCAGACTGCTCAGCAACAGATTAGTTAAAATGAAAGAGAGTGGGACAGAAATCGGTAATTCGTTAGAATTCGATTCGTCGTCCCACCTCCGCACAGTTGGGTAGGGCTGTAAAAGCTGATGAAATCAGCGTAGTAGAGCCCACTCAACCACTGCGTCTTGCTCGACAATCCAAAAATAATTGAGAGGCTAGGACTTTTGTCCCAGCCTCTTTTCTGTCTAAAAAACATCTAGCAAAATTGCTAGATGCTTCAAAACCACTATTTTTTAAACGTTTAGAACCTTATCCAAGAATTCTTTCAAGCGTGGGTGTTGGGGGTTGTCGAAGATTTGGTCTGGTTTGCCGTCTTCGAGGAATTCACCGTCTGCGGTAAAGATAACCCGGTTGGCTACTTGGCGGGCAAATCCCATCTCGTGGGTAACGATGATCATGGTCATGCCTTGCTCTGCCAACTCTTTCATAACGTTCAATACATCTCCAACCATCTCAGGATCAAGGGCAGAAGTAGGTTCGTCAAAGAGCATAATATCTGGATTCATGGCAAGTCCACGTGCGATAGCCACACGTTGTTTTTGACCACCGGAAGGCTGTTTGGATTGGCATCGGCTTTATCTGCGAGTCCAACTTTTTCCAACAATTCCATTCCGACTTTTTGAGCTTCTTCGCGAGTCATCAGTTTGTGCTCTACTGGCGCAAACATAATGTTTTCAAGGACGCTCATGTGAGGGAAAAGGTTGAAGTGTTGGAAAACCATCCCGATATTTTCACGGACCAAATCAACATTGGTTTTGGATCGGTTAGATCATATCCATTAACTGTAATTTGACCTTTTGTAACTTCTTCGAGGGAGATTGAGACTACGAAGGAAGGTCGATTTACCAGAACCAGACGGTCCGATAATGCAGACCACATCCCCTTCGTAGAATTTTGCTGAGATTCCTTTTAAGACCTCATTTTCACCATAGTATTTGTGGAGGTCATGGACATCAATTTTTAATTTAGCCATTAGTTAACCTTCTTTTCTAATTTTTTTGCAAATCGTGTTAGCAAGGTGATAATCACGAGGTAGAAGACGGCAAGGATCGCATACATCTTGAAACTTTGGTAGTTTCGAGCGATGATGATCTTACCAGTTTGGAAGAGTTCTACCAATCCGATCGCAGAAACGATAGTCGTATCTTTCAGGGCAATGACGAATTGGTTAACAAAGTTTGGAAGCATGAGTTTGGTTGCTTGTGGCAAGATGATCTTGCGCATGGTCTTGCCATAGAGATCCCAAGGCTTCGGCTGGCTTCCATCTGTCCAATCGGTGCCAAGCTTGGATCCCCCCACGAACAATTTCTGCAATATAGGCAGCAGCATTGAGGGAGAGGGCGATGGTACCTGCAACAAAGTCGTTGATTGGGGATTGATGACCTGTGACCGATTCAATCAAGTTTGGAATTCCCCAGAAGATGAAGGCGGCGAGGATCATGAGGTGGGATCCCACGAATAACATCGACAAAGATCTCAGCAGTCCAGCGAAGCCATTTATAAGGGCTAACACTAAACATCCCAAAGATAACACCGATCACCATAGCAATGGCGAAAGAGAGAAGGGCAAGGGCAAGAGTGACACCCAAACCACTTAACAATTGTTTGTAGTTGTTTTGAAGCAAGCCCCAGATCGTTGTTTCATCTGCTGTTGTACTTGAAGTACTTGATTTGCTATCTGCTTTAAGGTATTTATCGAGAATCTTTTGGTATTGACCGCTTTTCTTCAAGTTTGCAAGACCGTTATTGAACATTTCGATCAATTCAGGATTTTCACCTTTCTTAACGGCAAATGCTAGTTGACCACTTGGAGTTCCTTCGATAGGTGTTTTGAATTTACGTCCTTGTTTAATAGCGTATTTGATAACAGGTTCGTCATCCATGATCGCTGCGACAGAACCAGAATTCAAACTATCGTACATAGAAGCTCCGTCAGAGAAGGTTTTGATCTTGTAACCATATTTCTTTTGGTTTTCTTCAAGGAAGTTTTGTGAGGAAGTACCGTTTTTAACACCGACTGTCTTTCCTTTTAGGTCATCATATGAATCAATCTTGTCGCTTTCTTGAACGGCTAGAATAGAATTGGCCGTGTAGTATGGTTCAGAAAAATCAAATGTTTCTTTCCGAGCATCTGTTACGGTCATCCCTGCGATCATTCCTTGCGCATGGCCGGATTGGACATCACTTACTGCTGCGTCAAATCCAGGATTATTAATCTCGATGGTAAATCCTTGGTCTTTGGCAATAGCCTTGATCAAGTCCATATCGATCCCTGTGTATTTGTTTTTTCCATTTTGGAAGACAAATGGTGCAAAGGAAGAATCACTTGAAATGCTATATTTTGATTTTTAGGAGTTGCTTTTGACCAGCAGGAGTGGTGGTTTCTGGAACAGCACTGTTACTTGATGATTGACTTTCACCTGTCCATTTCTTGATGATCTCATCAAGTGTTCCATCAGCTTTCATTTGAGCGAGAGCCTTGTTAAATTCAGTGATCAACTTTTCATGATTTCCACCTTTTTTAACACCAAAGGCAAAGCCACCGACTGCTTCCCCGTCCATATTGATAGCTAGGTCCTGACCCTTTTGGATGGCGTATTGAATAACAGGTTGGTCATCCATGACTGCATCCACTGCACCAGCTGATAAACTGTTATACATGAGATCACCGGTATCAAAAGTCTTGATCTTGTAGGCGTACTTGTCCTTGTTTTTATCGAGGAAGCGTTGAGCTGCAGTTCCGTTTTTAACACCGACTGTCTTCCCTTTTAATTGGCTGTACTTCGTGATTTTATCGGCTTTCGTAGTCGCGATGACAACTTTTGTATCATAGTAAGTATCAGACATGGTGAAGACTTTTTCACGTTCTGTTGTTTTGGTCATCCCGGCCATGATGGCATCTGCTTGACCAGCTTGAACTGCATTGACCGCTGCATCAAATCCCGGGAAGGATTTGTCCAAATCCCAGCCATTGATTTCAGCGACCTTGTCCAAGATCTCTACGTCAATTCCTTTATAGGTTTGATCTGAATCCTTAAATTCAAACGGTGCATATGCTGTGTCAAAAACGACCTTGATCGTTTCAGCATGAGCATGACCAGCGAAATGCAACGAATGGAAATAAGAAAACAAACATGCTAGTAATTTTTCTTCATTTCTGTCTCCTTCTAATTCTTTCTCTTAGAGGTTATTTAACCCATGAGCACATTGACCAAAGGATGGCCTTAAAAAAACAAATCATTCATACCAAAACGAGTATGAATGGTCTTATGTTTTTCTACAAAAGCTATTATATCAAAAAAGACTTTGCTATGCAAGAAAAATTGAGTTTTGATGTTAGGTTTTCTAACATGAAACGATATTGCAGCTCTTGATTTTCTTTGCTACAATGGACCTATCAGATAAATGGAGGTTGATCATGAAGAAAGGAAAGATCATTCAGGATATAAAAACAAACACATCTATGCCAGTTCTTATTTCTACACTATTCTATGTATTTTTAGCCTCCTTCTTTATAGAAGGGGACTGTAACTTAGTAGTAGTTGGTGGGACCATTTTCCTTAGGGATCGGTTTCTCTAGTGGAGTTCTTTTCGCCAGGAAATGGGACAGCAAGTATTCAAGAAATTTTCTACCATTATCTTCTCTATTATGAGCTCTTCAGTTTTGTAATCATACTATTTCTCTTTATTTTTGGGTGAAGGTCATAGAAGAAGAATGCTTTATCAAGCTTAGGCTTTGTAAAAGAAATTGGCTCAAGTATCTAGTCTGGGGGATCATGATTTCACTTGTTCAAATGGGAGTGATCGCGCTTGTCTACCAAGTAAGTGGCATCGGGTCTTTTGTGTTAAATGAGCTCAGTTTAGAGCCCTTGCTTTTATCCTAGGATTATTTCCATTTTGGCTTCTGCAAGGGGACGGAAGAAGTAGCGACGCGAGGTTGGCTTCTGACTCGCGATTGCTTGCAAGAACTAATCTGCCTTTAGCGATCGCGATTTCTAGTAGTCTCTTTGGCATTCTGCATATGGGAAATGCAGGAGTGACCTTCTTATCCGTTCTGAATATCATCCTCGATGGAGTGCTGGCTGGTCTGCTTTTTATCTATACGGATAGTATCTGGCTAGTGGTCGCCCAACACGGCACTTGGAACTATGTACAAGGAAATCTCCTTGGTTTTCAAGTCAGTGGTACGGGCGCAGATGCCTCGATTTTTAGCTTTAGCATGGGATCTGGTCCTGATTGGTTGACCGGAGGGGCATTTGGTGCAGAGAAGGATCGATTATCACTACTTTGGTTCTTCTTGTATCCCTAGTGATTGTCTATCGCTTAGGTGAGAGGAAAGAAAAGTTTGATGACTAACCTCTGTGTAATGTCTGAAAGTCATATATGAAAAAGACAAACACCAAAAATGACGTTTGTCTGCATTCTGAGTCGAACACATATTGATGAGTTCGGCTTTTTCTATATAATAATGGGAATGATTAGCTTGACTTGTGCACCATTATGAGTATTTTCTAAATGCATAGTTCCATTATGAAGTTTCATGACGCGTTTCACGAAAGATAAACCAAGTCCAAAGTGACTTTCTTGAGAGGGGTGTTCTTGCTTGGTCCTCTTTATAGAAAAGATTTCCAAGCATGTTGTAATACATTTTTTGAAAAAGTAGATTGATTATTCCATATGGTTAGAACTAATCGATTTTTTCTTGTGACATTGTTAGCTGGATCTTTGCATCATTATCTTTTTGATGTTGTATTGCATTATTAATAATATTTGTGATTGCTCGAAAAAATAAATTGGAATGAATGGCAATTTGTGTTGATGGAGTTACTGTATTTGAAAAAACAAATTGTGTATTTCTCGGGAGTAAAGGAGTGATCTGTTCCTTCAATTGATGAGTTACTTGTTGAATTGATATGTTTTCAAGTTGAATATCATGGTCATAAAAAGTTTTGGAGTATTGGATGAAGTGGATTAAAATAATCATTTAATTGAATACTTGCTTGCTCCAGATCTTTTAGACATTCCATTGTTTGAGGTGTTTGCTCGGTGGATTGTAAGAATTCGGCATTTCCTCTGATGACAGTTGAGGGCTACGAAGATCATGTGCAGCGCTAGATACTTGAAACATGAGTTCTTTTTTGATCTTTTTCATTTTGAATTCTATTTTTTATTTCAGATTGCATTTTTTCGATCAGATCGTTTGTTTCAATGAATTCTTTAATCTGCAAATGGTGATGTTCATTTTTGTGAAATATAGACCACTATGATAAACCATGTTCATTTCTGTTTGAATCTTGGTTAATAACCGTCTAATATTTATTACAATGATAAAAATTAAAATGATGCAAAGATAAATCCAAGAACTGACGCTAAAAAATAAAGCAAAGTGATTGGCATTTTTCTCATTAATTCCAGACACAGAAGATAGAAGAGCTGGAACTATGTAAAAAAGTATCAGACATAGAAGAAATTGCCAAATGATTTTAAGGTAGGTACGCTTAATGAGTTGCTTGATTGTCAATTCTTTTCCATTTGTATCCTCCTCCCCATACTGTTTTGATTGGATCAATTTGATGAATCTTAAATTTTTGTCTGATTTGATAGATGTATTCAGTAATGGATCGTAGTTGTGCATCAGAGTCTACAGGATAGAGGTAATTGTAAAGTTCTTCTATGCTAAATATTCAGTTCTCATTTTTGCTAAAAGATAAAGTAAATCAAACTCTCGCTTGGTTAATGAAATTCTCTTCGATTGATAATAAACTTCTTGACTATCTCGATAAAAAGTTATATTTGAATCCATCTCTTCTTTAGAGGCGTTGTGAGATCTTTCTTCCCTACGAAGATGCATTTGAATTCTTGCAATCAATTCCTTTATGCTGAATGGTTTTGTGATGTAATCATCGGCTCCGGCTTGTATTCCTTTTAGTAAATCTTCTTCAAAATCTTTAGCGGTTAGAAATAGAATTGGAGTAGTAATTTGTGAACGAATGGAACGACAGATTTCTAAACCAGAAATAGGCATCATGACGTCAAGTAAAATTAGATCGAATCCAGTAAAGTCACATATATTGATCTCCTCTATATTTTTACGAGTTTCCACGTGAAAGTTGTTCGCTTTTAATGTATTCGCTATTAATCGTAAGATTTTTTCATCATCGTCAATGGCTAAAATTTTATACTTCATAGTTCCTCCAATTATATGAGCATATTATAGCAAATATAGAATGTAATTTGTTGAAAATGAAAAAAATAATTATTCTGAGAATTTCCTGATTTTCTCCTGTTATACTTGCTTCAAGTGAAGGTGGAATTTAACTAAAAATCAGAAGGGAAAAAGAATGAATGATAACAATTCAAAAGCTACATAAGGAATATAATAGTAAAATTGTCCTTCAAAACGTGTCTTTCAAAGCCAAGAAAGGTGAGATTACTGGATTGATTGGACCGAATGGATCTGGAAAATCAACTTTAATTAGAATTTTACTTGGTTTAGAAAATAGTCAAATGGGAATGGCGTTGATCAATGGCAAAAAATACTCTCAATTGGGAGATAATCCTTTTTGGTATTGTTGGATCATTCCTCGATAGTTGCCAACCTTATCCGACAAGAACAGGATTTCAGCATCTTCGGTGGATTGGCTTGGCTTGTGGCGTTGACAGAAATAGGTGCAACAGAATGTTTAGAGTTGGTGGGGTTAAGTGAAGCTAAAAATAAAAAAGTAAAAGATTATTCGTTAGGAATGAAGCAACGTCTTGGGTTAGCAACAGCCTTATTAGCAAATCCTGACATCTTAATTTTAGATGAACCAATCAATGGACTAGATCCAGAGGGTATACGCTGGGTACGCAATTTTTGCAGTCTTTTGTCAATGAAGGTAAAACTGTCTTAATGACCAGTCATTATATGAGTGAGTTAGAATTAACTGTAGATCATCTAGTTGGTATTTCTAATGGGAAAATTGTTATTGATGCTCCTACAAAAGATATTTTGAAACAGTTTGGATCTTTTGAGGAAGCATATTTTAAGAGCGCTCGAAGGGAAAGAAGGTGAATAATATGTTGAAACGTTCCTTTTTTAGTGACCTCTATAAATATTGTAGTTTAGCTACTTTTAAATTCACTTTTTTTCTTATTTTGGGAGTCAGCATATTTTTTTCAATTCAAAATATCCAGGTGATAAATGCTTTAGTAGAAGGAAATGGACAGGCTGTTAACCTTGATCCATCTATGCTATCATCGAATCCAGTCTATACAGTCAGAGATGCTCTCTTATCCTCACCCTACCAAGCAAGTGTTATTTTCTTACCAATCTTAGTTTCACTTGTTTATTCAACCCATTACCAATTTGGTGATGATAATTTTACTCAGTTATTGATCCCAAACTGGAAAGTTCGTCTTACTGGGTTTATTGCAAGTTCGGTTGTTTTATCGATACTTTCTACTTTAGTATTATCTATAGTAAATGCTATTATCTTACTCATTTTTCTAGATTCAACTTTAAAGAATTATTTAGAATTTACATTGTTCTTAGATGTCACGGTAAGAGTTATGATATTTGCAATCGTTCTTACTTTATTAGCTTTACTTTTCGTAATAGTAACGAAAAAATCAATGACTTCATTAATTGCAGACGTTTTGTTATTGGTAATCACTTTATCAGGTATTCTAAGAGGAATTTCTTCTAAAATAGAAAATCTCTTGCCTTTGATTGGAGCAAAGTCATTTGCTTTTGGTCGAATTGAAGGGACTCAAACGAGCCAATTGTACGGCTTTACACTTTTAGTAGTAGAAGGGATCTTGTTCTTGGTGTTCATAATGGTTGTAGAAATGATTCGAATGAGGAGGAAGAATGGCAAGAATATTATTTAGTCTTATCGTCAAAAAATATAGTTTAAAACCTGTAAAGTACCAGATAGCTATACAGTCACTTTTGATAGGTTTTGTGTGTCTCTTCGGTGTGTTACCAGTTTCAATCAATGATACTGTTTTACAATTATCTATAAAGCAAGCTCTTGTTTTTACCTCAATGCTCTCTGTTAGTATAGGGTGTGTTAATGCATTTGTTGAGTTACAATCACACGAAACAAAACTAGTTTATTTGGTAAGTGGAAAAAGGATCTTAAGTTCAATTAGGATCCTGTTCGTAGAGTTATGTGATGTAGTACTACAATCAACCTTGTATTTCATTGTATTGCTTATATGGTTTCATTTTTTTAGTAGCGAAAAAGCTGTCAGTTTAGAAATTTTCAGCTTCTATTTGATTGGCTCCATCCAATACTTTTTGATTTCTTACTTTTTAAGTTATTTTTTCAAAAGTCCAATGGGGAGTTTAGCTATTTTATTGCTATTTCCTATTTTAGTACAACCATTCATAGAAAGAGTAGTGGAACCATTGACTAGTTACCTATTTTATAATATTGTTGCAGATACTATATTAGGGAGAGCTTCCAATCTGCAACTCTGTATTTACGTTATTGGACTGGTATGTTCACTTGGAGCAACTCTCTACTTCTTGGTAAGGAATCAAGAAGTTAAGTAGTAAATAAAAATGATACTGATGAGCAAACTTTTCTAATTTTGGGAGAGTGGGACAGAAATCGGTCATTCGTTAGAATTCGATTTCGTCGTCCCACCTCCGCACAGATTGACTAGGGCTGTAAAAGGTGATGAAGTCAGCGTAGTAGAGCCCACTCAACCACTGCGTCTTGCTCAACAATCCAAAAACAATTAAGAGGCTATGACTTTTGTCCCAGCCTCTTGTTACGTATTGCATGGTTTTAGAATAAAAGACAAGATTTTCGAAGTAATTGCGAGAGTCTTGTTTAGTTTTTATGCTAATGCGTGTCCAATTAATTAGATTGTAATTCGCTCATGTACCAATTTGATGGATCGTTCTGTAACCTGTTGTCTTCTCTCTTCATTCCTCATCTCAGAGAATTCTAATGATTTATGGTAAAATAAGGTCTATATATGTGAGGACAAAGAGATGATTAATCGAATTACAGATAACAAATTTAAACTAGTATCCAAATACCAACCGTCTGGGGACCAACCGCAGGCCATTGAACAGTTGGTGGATAACATCGAAGGTGGCGAAAAGGCCCAAATCTTGATGGGGGCAACTGGTACAGGGAAGACCTATACCATGAGCCAGGTCATTGCCCAAGTCAATAAGCCGACCTTGGTCATCGCCCACAATAAAACCCTAGCAGGTCAACTCTATGGGGAGTTCAAGGAATTTTTCCTGAAAATGCGGTTGAGTACTTCGTATCTTACTACGATTACTACCAGCCAGAAGCCTATGTGCCATCGAGCGACACCTATATCGAAAAAGATAGCTCAGTTAATGATGAGATTGATAAGCTTCGTCACTCCGCAACATCAGCTTTGTTGGAGCGTAACGATGTCATCGTTGTGGCTTCTGTCTCTTGTATCTATGGTTTGGGTTCGCCTACAGAATATGCCGATAGCGTAGTCAGCTTGCGTCCCGGTCTGGAGATTTCTCGTGATCGTTTGCTCAATGACCCTGGTGGACATCCAGTTTGAGCGCAATGATATTGACTTTCAACGGGGAAAATTCCGTGTTCGTGGGGACGTGGTGGAGATTTTCCCAGCTTCGCGTGATGAACATGCCTTTCGCGTTGAGTTTTTCGGGGATGAGATTGAGCGGATTCGTGAGATTGAAGCTTTGACTGGCCAAGTTCTAGGAGATGTGGACCACTTGGCCATTTTCCCAGCTACTCACTTCGTGACCAATGATGACCATATGGAAGTGGCCATTGCCAAGATTCAAGCGGAACTTGAGGAGCAGTTGAAGGTCTTTGAAAAAGAAGGCAAGCTCCTGGAAGCTCAACGTCTAAAACAACGTACTGAGTACGATATTGAAATGCTGCGGGAGATGGGCTACACCAATGGGGTCGAAAATTACTCTCGTCACATGGATGGCCGGAGTGAAGGAGAGCCTCCCTACACCCTTCTTGACTTCTTCCCAGAAGATTTCCTCATCATGATCGATGAAGTCATACTCGACCATGGGACAGATCAAGGGCATGTACAATGGAGACCGCTCGCGCAAGGAGATGCTGGTCAACTATGGTTTCCGTTTGCCGTCTGCCTTAGATAACAGGCCACTGCGTCGGGAGGAGTTTGAAAGCCATGTCCACCAGATCGTTTATGTGTCTGCGACACCAGGTGACTATGAAATGGAACAAACTGATACTGTCATCGAGCAGATCATTCGTCCGACAGGTCTTCTCGATCCTGAGGTGGAAGTGCGCCCTACCATGGGACAAATGGACGATCTCTTGGGTGAGATCAATGCGTGTGGAACGTGGAGAGCGGACTTTTGTCACTACCCTCACAAAGAAGATGGCGGAAGACTTGACCGATTACTTCAAAGAAATGAGGTCAAGGTCAAATACATGCACTCGGACATTAAGACCTTGGAGCGGACAGAGATCATCCGTGATTTGCGTTTGGGCGTTTTTGATGTCTTGGTCGGAATCAACCTTCTTCGTGAAGGGATTGACGTACCGGAAGTGAGTCTAGTGGCCATTTTAGATGCAGATAAAGAAGGTTTCCTCCGTAATGAACGTGGCCTGATCCAAACCATCGGTTCGTGCTGCCCGTAATAGTGAAGGGCATGTGATTATGTATGCGGACACCATAACTCAGTCTATGCAAAAAGCCATCGATGAAACAGCTCGCCGCCGTAAAATCCAGATGGCTTATAATGAAGAGCATGGCATTGTGCCACAAACTATTAAGAAGGAAATCCGTGACCTGATCTCTGTTACCAAGGCGGTGGCCAAGGAAGAAGACAAGGAAGTGGATATCACCAGTCTCAACCGCCAAGAGCGCAAGGAACTGGTCAAGAAACTGCAAGGCCAAATGCAAGAAGCTGTCGAAGTGCTTGATTTCGAGTTGGCAGCACAAATCCGGGATATGATGTTGGAAGTCAAGGCCTTGGATTAGATAGGATAAGGCGAATGAAGATTATCATTAAAACAATGGAAACTCCTGAAGAGATAGAAGGAAAATCTCTCGTTCATTGGCAAACGTGGAGAGAGCTTATGACGATCTTTTACCCGCGGAATTTCAGGAGACGATGACATTAGAAAAGTGTCGTTTCTTTAGTCAAAAGTATCCAGAAAATACCTTGATTGCGATGGATGGAAAGAAGGTCATTGGATTTATCAGCTATGGAAATTTTCGTGATGAAGTCATTCAAGCAGGTGAAATCATTGCTTTATATGTTTTAAAAGATTACTATGGAAAAGGTGTGAGTGAACAGTTAATGCATCTGCATTTGCTGCTCTCGATCATTTCTCTGAAATTTATTTATGGGTATTGAAAGATAATAAGCGAGCCATTGCTTTCTATCAAAAAATGGGTTTTACTTTTGATGGCCAGGAAAAAATACTTGAACTTGGAAAACCTGTTAAGGAATTGCGGATGATGTGTTCTTCAAATAAAAATCTCTAAAGGACCTATCTATCAATCTTTGAACCATTATCAATTAATCAAGTAAAAAAATAAAAGAGATAGAATGAACCAAAGAAATGAAGGAGAAGACGAATGAAGATTTTAGTCATCAACGGGCATCCGGATAAGGAAAGTTACTGTCAGGCTATTTTTCAAACCATTGTCGAAACTATTGACTTAAATCGCCACGAGCTTAAAGTGATCAATCTCAATGAAGAGGACTTTGATCCTGTTCTTCGCTATGGTTATCGAAAGCGGATGGAGGAAGATTCCTTTATCCTTCGTTCTCAAGAATGGATCCAGTGGGCGGATCACCTGATCTTTGTCTATCCCATCTGGTGGAGTAGTATGCCGAGCCTCATGAAGGGCTGGATCGATCGGGTCTTCACACCGGGGATTGCTTACTCTGCCAATGATCAGGGTAGCTTTATCTGGAATTACCTGAGAGGCAAGCAATTCAAGAAGTTACTCAAAGGGAAAACGGCCAGTATTTATGCGACCTCCATGGCGCCTACTTGGTGGTATAAGATCTTTTCAGGTCCTCTCAACATTCCCGATAGTTATGGTATCTCTGTTTTGAAGAATGCCGTCTTGAACCATTGTGGGATTAAAACCAAACGTATCTGCATTTTGGGAGAAGTCGGCCGGGATGTAAACACCGCTAGCATTCGAGAACACCATCTCCAAAAGGTAGCAGCAGAAGTGAAGAAACTTTGATCAGAGATGGGTTACTACTGATAAGTTAGTGTCTTTAGTTGTATTTTTAATTGGCTTTTGGTTAAACTATTAACATAATCTATAAAATGTAGGAATGATTCCATATGTTTCTTTTTATCTATATGATCTATGTCATTTATTCACTATCAAAAATGAAAAGAGAAGGAAAAAGAGTCTCTATTTTTACGAAGATTGTGGTCTTTGGTTTATTGGTTTTATCATTGATTATGATGTATTTCAGGTTTTTGACATTTTTATTTTCCCCTTTGCCATTTTTTGGTTTTCTAGCCTCTCTTGTTCTTGGTAGTATGATGTTATCTCTCAAACTAGTTATTGCCCTTGCATTACTATTGTTATCACTAAGTCTATTCTTAGACAGCAAAAAAGTGATCCAGATGCGCCCCTAATTGATCATTGGCTACGGTTGGCAGTCCATGTACTCTTGATCATTATCTAAGATAAGAAGATTATTGGTTTTTTAAGCTTTGAACCAATGTTTATATAGGAGAGGTCAATGATGGGAAAGTATGTGAACCTGTTTAGGATCTTGTATCTGACTCTATTACTTTTTGTTATTGCTAACTTCATATTAGGCTTCTATGGTTACGCCTTTACTCCGCTCCTGTGGAATCCCTGGCTGTATCTAGGAGCTGTGACGGCATTTTAGTCACATCTGGTATCGCTTCTATCGAACTCACGCAGTCAATTGGAAGAATGTGGTGGGGCTACTGTTTAGTTTCTTTGCTAGCCTGATCTTAGTATTATTCATTGTGTTTTTCTTTAGTTTTGATGGTCATGGTTCGGTAACGATTCACTCGGAATATTATTTAAAAGAGAAGTCAATTGTCTTTCAAAGAGGCTCCCTTTTAGATGCCTTTGATGAATACCATGAGCTGGTGAATCCCTTTGTCATGAAAAAAGAAATAGAGAAGAAAGTATATATTGATTAATTGTTACCATCATAGAAAGGTAGTTTATGTCACGTAAAACGTCTGCACTATATTGACCAACTTATGTATGGTCGAAGATCTTGAAAATGGGAAAGTCGTCCTTTCAGTCTTCATTTTCACTTGACTCAGCTTATATCTGGTTTCCTATTGTCGTCTACCTGCTAGTCTTGATGTTAACTTTGGCAATCTTCTTTCTCTCTAAAGGGTTCAAAAAAGAGGAGTAGATGATAATGAAGATGAGTAGACGAAATGAGAGTGCAAGACGAAGAAAAGTCTAACTTGGACTAGAGAGGTTTTCCTTTTTTACTTCTTTCGGATGGAAGAGCACCGAAGGATTGGTCCAACTCCTGGATACGAGTGTGTTATTTGGATCTTTGTATGTATCATTTCTTGCCGCCCCTTTCATTGGCTATCAGCTCCCCAGCTTAAACTATCTTTCTCCCTTAAGCCTCAATCTTTCTTTCAGATCTTCCTCAACCTCTTGCCTTGTGTCTTTCATTCTGGAAGTGATACACTTCAGAAATGGCGTTACTTTTCATGTGGATATTTATTGGTTTATTCTTAATGGTTCTCTTTTTTCCCTTTCATCTCATAGGTAGGGACTGAATTGGCTGCAGGACGTCGTAAGTCAACGAATTTCCACTCCTATAATTTCTATGGATCCAGCTATGTCTAGGATTCCTATTGCCAAGTTATCTATTTTTTTCTTTTCTTTCGTGGCTGGGCGTTCTGCTTTTGGTTGTATACGGATAGAAGAGAGAAGAAGGAGGCGTAAATGGAACGAAAGATTAAAGAAACGAATGAAAAAGAAAGTCACGAAACACAGAAAAATCCAAAAGACACCGCAAACTAAATCGAAAAATGAGCTGGCTAGATAAGAGTAAAATTATGGTTGCTACAGCATTTCCAAAGAAATAGCTTTTCTGATGAGATGGTAGTATATTTTGCATCAGCTTTTAGGATACTCTATTTCTATGTCTTGCCACTTTGCCTTTTGTTCCAAAAACCTATCAAAAACTTTTATTATGTCTTTCCACTTTGTATGAATCTTGCATTCACTTGGTGAACATGCTGCTATCACGGTGT
The DNA here is from genome assembly GCA_047241705.1 of Streptococcus sp. GTDB lineage: Bacteria > Bacillota > Bacilli > Lactobacillales > Streptococcaceae > Streptococcus. Next base: position 172,026 of record JBKTJB010000007.1, on the reverse strand, counting down.
TTTTAGAGATACTTTTGATGGAATGCTAACACAGTACACAAGATTTTGCAGATCCATTCTTGTACCCACAAATATGGAGTGGGTTTTTCTGTTTTCATTTGTTTTTGGAATAATATGGGTCGAAACAAGAGAATAGAGTATTCCTCCCCTGCTGACTATCTAGACCACACCACTATATCTGGTTTCCTATTCACTTATCCTATCGTAATCTTCTTTCTTGTGGCTATGTTGATAATTTTATGGTATTTCCAACCATCTTCACCACGTGATAAAAAGAGGAGAAGAAGAAAATGTGAGGAGAGATTCACTCAAATGAAAAAGAATAAAAGAAATTCAAATACAAAAAGAATCTATCAAGAGGAAGAGAGTTTTCAGCTCTGGCTAGAGTCTCATAAAATTATAGGCTTTTTCCTGATCCTTGGTCCCCATCTTAGGAATAGGAGTAAGGTATTAATCTTGTTACCAATAGTCTTCCTATTCCAAGTCAGCCCTATAGAATATCAAATTATAGTTTTTCCAACCTGTTTAAGTCTTTTTTTGTCTGGTGTGTCGATTGACTTGACCATTGGTTCCCTAAGAACTTGTCTGAGGCAAGGATGACAATAAAAAGATATGCAGATTTATTTATTTATCTAAATAGTATCGGTTTAGTGGCCCATCTCTTTATCGGGGTTGGTGGGAAAAATAGTAAAGGGGATTTTGCCATCCCTCTTATCCCTAGATCACACAGAATTACATTTGGTTTCCTATAGCAACCTATCTGGTTTTTTACCGTGTCTGGCTTTAACGATTTTGCTTATGCCGATATATTGAAACAAAAGGGAATAAATCATGAGGAAATTTATGTCGTACAACGCCTACTATACTGTGCAATCTTTGCATGGTCGAAGATCTTGAAAATGGGAAAGTAGTCCTCCAATACCGCTCACCTGAAAAGACTCACTGGGCTGGCTATGCCTTTCCTGGAGGTCATATCGAGGAAGGAGAAAGTCTTGCTGAATCTGTCATTCGTGAAGTCTACGAAGAGACAGGACTGACAATTGCAGATCCAAAACTCGTCGCAGTCAAAGACTGGCCCCTAGACGATGGGGGCCGCTATATTGTCTTTGCTACAAGACAACAAAATTCTCAGGCCAGCTCAGATCATCTGAGGAAGGAGAAGTTTCTTGGGTTGAGAAAGACCAATTAGAACAGTTGGACTTATCCTACGACATGCTTCCTCTGCTGGAAGTGATGGAAGACCCAGATTTGTCCGAGTACTATTATCGTAAACGGACAGACGATGATTGGGAAAAATTAAGATTTTAAGCAAAGGGCTAGAGGTATCTAGCTTTTTTGCTTGTAAAGGTAAAAAGAAGTAAGAATATTCCATTCGTGCTTGAATCTGCTCAGAAAAAGTACTATAGTATAAGCATAAAATACAATTGTAATCTTTCATACTGTGAATAGAAAGAAGGCAAGATATGAAATTACAATTAAGAATCCTTATAGGAATTTCCTTCTTGATCGGTGCCTTAGTCTTTGCCTTTCAAAAGGAATGGTTATACGCTTTGCTGTTGCTTTAGTTGGGGTTTCATTACCTTTATAAAAGGAGTGCGTCGATGAAGAGTGAGTGTTTAACCATCAAGGGGCTAAACGTTTGGTATAAAAAAGACAAGCCCATTATAAAAGATACGAATTTGTTTGTACCCAATCATTCTGTAGTCGGGTTGATTGGTCGAAATGGAGCAGGGAAAACAACCTTGCTAAAAGCTTTAAGTAGCGTCTTTGATCATCGGCAGTATGCAGTTGAGTCTGTTACCATAGAAGACAAAGCGACCTCTTTTCATACGAATTTCTATAAGAGCCGTACCTATACAGTTTTTACTGAAAACAATAGTTTTTTAAACTGGGATTTTGTTCATTATTTTAATTTTGTCTGTCGTTTGTATCATCGAAAGAGAGATGATACGTTTTTGCAGGACCTGATCTCAGGCTTTCATTTTGAAGAATTTCTCAACACCGACATTGGTAGTTTGTCAACGGGAAATAAGAAGAAAGTCTTCTTGATCACAGCTTTTTATCTCAAACCGGCTCTCCTTATTTTGGACGAACCATTTGATGGCCTTGATTTTGATGCGACAGAATTTCTATATGGTTTGCTATTGCAGTATAGAAGAAGGCTCTATTCTGATGAGTTCGCATATCGCAGAGAGTATCGTTCGGGTCTGTGATACAGCTTATTCTATTGAAGATGGTCACCTAGACGCGATCGAATCGAATTTAGAAGATTGGTTTCGTGACGTCAATCGTCAGAGGGGGTAGAGCATGCTACTAGCTATTTTTAGAGATTTGGTATCCAAAAATCGGTTCTTCTTGTTCTTGACTTCCTTAGCCTTTGCTCTTTATTACCATCTTGTTGGGGCCAAATTTTCTACGAGCTTTCAAGTCTTATTGATCAGTACGGCTATTGTTACTGCTCTATCGACCTTTCAGTTGCTCTATTCCTACTTTTCGATGGACAGGGTCCAGGCCTACTACCAGCTTCCTTTGTCTCTCAATCGTTTCAAAGGTTCTTTTCTGACGGTAACCTTTCTTCTCAATTTACTAGAGCGCGTGCTGTTATTGATCCTCTTTTTAGGAGTCAGGTTAGACCTGCTACAATCCTTTAAGCTTGTCCTCCTTTCTTTACTGGTGGTATTAAGTGTGTTTTATGTCTTTATCCAGTTCAATACAGGGGCCGAGTTTTCTAGGAGTGCTCATTTCTGTAACGACTGTTCTTACAGGATCTTCTTTATGGGTCCAACAAGTGTCCTATATGATCTTACTTTCAGCCTTCATTGCTATCTTTATTTTTAAAAATGAGGACTTGATCGCGATTTCAAAAAATGATCAGCTGCTCGTTTCAAAGAGAAGAAGTAGCAATTATTTTTGGATTTCCTTATTTCAAGAGCGCTATTTTTCCATCAATTTTGTCTTTACTCTCATCTTCCTCCTTCTCATTCTGATACAGGATTATGATGCTCCTTTAAAAATCATCATCCTTTTAACGATTGCTTCTGTCAATACGCCATTAACCACTCTCATTTCCGCTGATAAAGATTTGATCGATCATGTTAAGTCTCTTCCCTAAGAGTCTGTTCTTCTACCCTGATGTATTACCGTGTATTGCTGACCTATTTCCTATCTGTCAATCTATTTGTTGCTCTGTTATTAAAAATGGTGGTCATGCCTGACTTGGGGATCCTATTTTTACTAGGAGTGATGATTCTAGCAGTAGTGGAAGCTGTTTTGCACTTACTGATTGAAATCTATTTCCCTTTAAGAAAATGGAATTTAAAGAGAGAATGTTGGAAGCACCCAAGAAAATACATTGTGCCTAGTATCGTTTTCTTACTTAGTTGGAGTCTGCTATTCTGCTTCTAAGGAATCGCCCCTTTGCTTGTATCTGCTTCTTAATTGTAGTATGATAGAGGAGTTGAAAAGATGCTAGAAAAGGTGGCAAGTATATGAAAGATTTTCACTTTGATGCAATTGCTGCATTTGAAAATTACGAAATCGAAAAGATGAGAGATGGCCATGTGGTGGTGACAACCAAGGTCGTGGAATCATCGCTCAATTATTATGGAAATGCGCACTGGAGGAGTTATCTCTTTACCCTGTGTGACCAAGTCAGTGGTTTGGTCGTGGTTTCTCAAGGGGTCGATGGGGTGACCTTGCAATCCTCGATCAATTACTTGAAAGCAGGGCGTCTGGGTGATGTCCTTACGATCCATGGCGAATGTGTCCACAGTGGACGGACGACTCGAGTTGTGGATGTCGATATTACCAATCAAGACGGGGGCCAATGTCTGCAAGGCAACCTTTACGATGTTTGTTACGGGAGTGAGAGATGAATCCGCACAAGTACGCATTTAAAAACTATATTTTTGATTTTTATGGAACCTTGGTCGACATCGAAACCGATGAGTCGAGTCCCATTTTATGGGATACCATGGCTCAGATCTACCAATCCTACGGGGCAAGCTACACAGGAGAAGGCCTGCGCCTGCGTTATAAAGAGTTGGTGCAACAAGCCGAAGAAGATTTGGCTAAGGAAAAACAAGTTGCCTATCCTGAGATTGATCTGACGGTCATTTTGTGCAATTGTATTTAGAAAGTCATCCAAGCGGGAATAGTGTTGCCCATCTCAAAGAGTGGGGACGTTTGATTGCACGGACTTTCCGTGTCCTTTCTCGCAAGCGGTTGGAGCTTTATCCTCACACGAAAGAAGTATTAGAGGATATGAAAGCCGCAGGTTGCCGAATCTTTCTCTGTATCCAATGCCCAAGCAGATTTTACCAATCCGGAGATTGATTTGGTTGGTTTGAGAGGACTTTTCCATGCCATTTACTTGTCATCTGATGCAGGTATTCGCAAACCTCAGCCAGAGTTTCTCTTGGAAGTGATGAAAGAACACCAGTTGAACCCTGAGAAAACGGTCATGGTGGGGAATGACTTTACGACAGATGTTGCCGTGGCCCAAAGTATCGGGATGGAGAGTATCTTGATCAATACCTTCCCATACTCTGATGCTGAACTGCGCGAGAAGAATCAAGCAGGTGTGCGCGTGATTCGAGATATTCAAGAATTGCAGGAAGATTGAAAATATCATCCATGTAGGGAGGCCAAGTCGCCTCCTTTTTTCTTGAAAATGCTACAGTCGAGCAGGATTTGTCAAATTTTCGCTTTCATGGTATACTATGAAAGTTAATTTGAATAAGGAGATAAAAATGAATAACTTACCAAACTGTCCAAAATGTAACTCTGAATACGTGTATGAAGATGGAGCGCTCTTTGGTGTGCCCAGAGTGTGCGTATGAATGGAACCCAGCTGAGGTCGAAGAAGAAGAGGGTGTCGTAGCGATTGATGCCAACGGAAACAAATTGGCTGATGGCGATACGGTGACCTTGATCAAAGATTTGAAAGTGAAGGGCACCGAAAGATTTGAAACAAGGTAACGCGCGTGAAAAATATCCGTATCGTGGAAGGAGACCACAACATCGATTGTAAGATTGATGGCTTTGGTGCAATGAAACTCAAATCAGAATTTGTGAAGAAAATCTAAAGAAAAGTACACAAATTAATAGAGTTATTTAAGTTTATAATGGAACTTTCCGCTGTGAGAAAAGTACTTGAAACAGTATTGATTCAAGTACTCGGGAGTTTTGAAACTTTAGGTTCAAAACTAATTGAACACGGGCTACGGATTCTGTCAAAAAGATAAGTTCTCCTAGAATCGAAAGATTCTGCGTCAAACTTCCTATTTTGACTTTATCCGTATACGCCCTTTGTATCTTAATAAGTCATGGAACTTCGTAGAAGTTCGCTGACGTCCGTCCTCACTTAAGGAAAGTTCCTGATTAAACTGAAGGGCCTAGCCCCTTTTCTTTCAGGAGAATACTATGAAATCCAAACTATTATTTAGCTATCGTTTTCTATTGTTTATCTTAAGTGTACTCGGTGTTTATCTGCAACTGACCAAGCATGGTGGCTTTGGCATGATGCTCTATTACACCATTTTATCTAACATGTTGGTCATGTTCTTTATGGGAGACATGGTTTGGCGCATGGTTCGAGGTCGTTCGACCCAGACTCAGGGCTACCTTCGTATGAAAGGCGCCGTTACCATGTCCATTATGATCACCTGTGTCATCTACCACTTTATGTTGGCGCCTCTTGCGATACCAGAGAAGTTTTATCGTTTGGAAAACTTCCTTTGTCATTACATCGTTCCTCTGATGTTCTTCTTTGATACCCTAGTGATTGATAAAGCCAAGCAATACCGTAGACTCGACCCCTTCCTTTGGACCTTGATTCCCCTGGCTTACATGCTCTTTGCCCTTCACAATGGGTTGGTATTGAAGTGGCCTATTCCAGGTGCAAAAGATAGTCCCTTTGCCTATTTCTTTATCAATGTTAATAAATACGGCTGGGCTTTTGTGGGCAAATGGGTGGTGATCATTTTTATCGCCTATCTCTTGGCTGGCTATGTGCTCTATGGGATTAAAAATATCAAGCGAAAATCAGCTGTTTCTTAGTAAAACCGAACATTATTTGAAGGAAAAGTCATGTTTTTAAATTTTTTGAAAAATAGTCAGTTTTTTCTTGCATGTCGTTTGAAACTGTGATATAGTTATCTCAATTAAATAAATCCTTTAATCCTGTCCCGTGAGGCAGGCAAGGAGACTGTGAAAAACAATGGCTAGGACCATAGGGCGAGACTCTATCCCTCTTAGACCATTCATTTGCTGAAACCTCCTTGAAAAAGGAGGTTTTTCTTTACAACTAAGGAGGACTGAATGAAAACCAAAGAAGTCGTTGATGATTTGACGATGAAACGGGCCATTACCCGGATCACCTACGAAATCATTGAACGAAACAAAGATTTAAGCCAGATTGTGCTGGTGGGGATCAAGACGCGTGGTGTTTACATCGCTCGCCGGATCCAAGAACGCCTCTCTCAGCTGGAACAAATCGATGTCCCTGTAGCAGAACTAGATACCAAGCCTTTCCGAGATGACATGAAGGCGACTGAGGATACGACGGTCTTACCAGTTGATATCGCTCATAGAGAAGTCATTTTGATCGATGACGTCCTCTATACAGGTCGCACGATTCGCGCTGCCATTGACAATCTGGTCAGTCACGGTCGTCCTGCTCGAGTAAGTCTTGCGGTTCTAGTCGACCGTGGGCATCGGGAGTTGCCGATTCGTCCGGACTTTGTTGGGAAAAATATCCCGACAAGTAAGTCAGAGGAAATCATTGTCGAGATGGTGGAGCTAGACGGTCAAGACCGCGTCCTCATCAAAGAAGCTTAAACAAATTGTAAACTATTTGCATTCACATTATAAAAGGAGAATCAACATGTCTGAAAATCAAATCGCTCTTAAAAACCTTGTCTCAATGGAAACTCTTACCAATGAAGAAGTAATGGCATTGATCAAACGTGGGATTGAGTTCAAAAACGGAGCTAAAGCAGCCTACGAAGACCAACACATCATCTCAAACCTTTTCTTTGAACCTTCAACTCGTACCCACAAAGCCTTTGAAGTGGCAGAGTTGAAATTGGGATGTGATCTCCTTGACTTTGATGTGAAGACAAGCTCTGTGAACAAAGGGGAAACACTTTACGATACCATCTTGACCATGTCAGCTCTTGGTGTAGATGTCTGCGTCATCCGTCACCCTGAAGTGGACTACTACAAAGAATTGGTTGAAAGCCCAACGATCACAGCCTCTATCGTCAATTGGTGGGGACGGTTCAGGTCAACACCCAAGCCAAAGCTTGCTCGATTTGATGACCATCTACCAAGAATTCGGTCACTTTGATGGCTTGAAAGTTTGTATCGCTGGGGACTTGGATCACTCACGTGTGGCAAAATCAAATATGCAAATCTTGAAACGTTTGGGAGCAACCCTCTACTTTGCAGGTCCAGACGAATGGAGAAGTGCGGAATTTGAAGACTATGGAAGTTTCGTCACTATCGATGAAGTCATTGAAGAAGTAGATGTGATGATGTTCTTGCGGGTACAACACGAACGTCATGATTACGAATCACTCTTCTCTAAAGAAAACTACCACCGTCTTCATGGCTTGACTCAAGAACGTTATGACCGTATGAAAGATACAGCGATCTTGATGCACCCAGCACCAGTGAACCGTGACGTTGAAATTGCGGACCACTTGGTAGAAGCTCCTAAATCACGTATCGTAGAACAAATGACCAACGGTGTCTTTGTCCGTATGGCCATCATTGAAGCCGTCCTTAAAGGTCGCGGAGCTAAATAAGATAACTGACAATTCATTGAAAGGAAAGAAAGAGGACAGAGTAGAGAGCTACATGGAATCTGACTTTCCTTTTTTTGAGGAACTATGATAAAATTGGATTAGTGTAAAAGAAGGGAGGGGTTCGATGAAACGATTATTGGTCCTAGAGGATGGGACTGTATTTGAAGGAGAAGCCTTTGGTGCAGACTTATATGTGACTGGTGAATTGGTCTTTACGACTGCCATGACAGGCCATCAAGAATTGATTACGGATCAGGCTTTTAGTGGCCAGATCCTCTCCCTTTACCTTTCCAGTTATTGGCGCAACAGGGATCAATCGAGATGATTCTGAATCGATTACGCCGACATGTTTGGCAGTAGTCGTTCAGCATTTGGTGGAAATGCCAAGTAATTGGCGGCAGCAGATGACCTTGGATGAATTCTTGAAGCGAAAAAAAATCCCTGGTATTGTAGGGATTGATACGAGACAGGTGGCAAAAATTGTCCGCAACGTATGGACGGATGAAGGCGACTGTCATTAACAAGGGGGATTCAATTGAGCATATTTTGGATCAGTTGCGAGCGACAGTCCTTCCCAAAGACCAAGTGCGTCAAGTCTCGACAAAAACAGCCTATGCTGTACCAGGTTTTGGAAAGAGTATTGCCTTGATTGATCTAGGGGTCAAGCACTCTGTCTTACGCCAGCTGAGTCAAAGGGACTGTAATGTGACAGTTTATCCCTATGATATCTCTTATGATGAACTGATGGAACAGCAGCCCGATGGCGTTATTTTATCCAGTGGGCCTGGCGATCCCCATCAGGTAAAAAACTCTGCCGCTTGATCAAAAGCTCAATGGACAGATTCCGATCTGGGGCATGGGCTTGGGAGCTCAACTGCTGGCTCAAGCTTACGGGGCTGAGCTAGCTCCCATGGAAGTTGGGCATTTCGGTTTAAATATTCCCGTCCGTGAAATTGCGACAGGGAAAATCGAGATAACGAGTCAAAATCACTTGTATAGTATCGCACGCGATAGCCTACCTCATGATTTATTGGTCACGCATGAAAACGTCAATGACCATAGTATCGAAGCTTTTCGCCATCGTTACCAACCGATTTTAGGGGTTCAATTCCAAGTGGATGCGAGTCCAGGGCCAAGGGAAAATCTCTATTTTTACGATGAATTTTTAGAATTGATTGATGCCAAAATTCACGAAAGTAGAAGGGAGAAGGAATGATGAAAGAAAACCAGAAATTGCTTCTCCTATGTGGAGATTCTTATCAGGATATTAGCCTCTTGGCTGCGGTAAAGGAAGCACAAAAACTTAATGCCAAGGATGGGAATGCTCTGGTCCTTTATCTGGGCGAAGAAAATACTATCACCCAAGAAGCTGGAAAACAGGTTGTAGTCAGTAAGCTTAAGCTGGATGCTCTTAGGACGATTCTTCTTTCTTATACTCGATCTCGCTTGCTCCTAACCTTTGCGGATAAACAGATTTTGAACCTCTTGTTTCCGATTGGAAGAAACTGGATTTTTCAAAGACGCATCGATTAGAATTATCGGACCGAGCCTTCAACGCTACCGCACCTTTTATCAGCAGGCGGATCAACGACGCCTCTTTCAAGAGTTGGGCTACCAGGTACCCGCTTCCGCACTGGTTGGTTCTGTTCGAGAAGCCATTGAGTTTTCTGAAGGCATTCAATTTCCCATTATGATCTGGCCGGTAGCGAGTAAGCAAGGGCAGGGGCGAAAGATTGCTCATAACTTGGATGACTTGTGCGAAGCAGTAGAAACGGGACTTTCGGTCTCTCCAAGTCAGCAGTGTTTGCTAGAGTTTTCGACATATGGCTTTAAGGAATTGGATTTTGTAGTCATGCGCGATCGCGAAGACAATCACTATCTGGCGGCCTCTATTGAAAGCATTGATCCTGTCGGGATCCACTCTAGTGACTCTTATCAATTTATGCCAGCGGTCACCCTGACAGACCGGGAGTTTCAAAATCTTCGTGAAGCAGCGATCCACATCAGTCGCTATTTGAAGCTGACAGGAGCCATTTCGATCAAGTTTGCTTTGGATCCGACGAGCTATGCTTTTATATCCTAGAAGTTAATCCATTTGCTTCAGATAGTATCTCGATGGCCTCTATGGGCTTGGGCTATTCCTTGTTTGAGCAAGGAGTACAGTTGCAATTAGGGCGCTCTCTCGAGCATTTGCCTCATCCCTTATTAAAGGATTTAAAGGCCGTTTACGAACCGAGTTTGGACTATATCTTCTTTAAGATCCCGATTTTTTCTGATCTGTCGCTAAAAATGCCCGCCTCAATACCCAAATTCACTCTTATGGGGCAGTTTATGGATTTGGAAAGAGAATCGATGAAGCTTATCAACAAGCCCTAGAAACCATTAAAGACAAGAACTTGCTGACCATCCTTCCTGAGGAAATGAGCGATGATGAATTAATCCAGAAAATTGCTCGTCATATGCCCCACCGGCTCTTCTATATCTTAGAAGCTTTGAAACGTGGTTTTGAGTTTGAGGAACTCTTGGATTTGAGTAAATTAGCCCCAATTTATTTGCAGGTTTTGGCTAATCTAGTGGAGTTAGAAAAAGGAGCAGAAGTTGCAACAAGCCCAGCCTTTCTTCCGGTTGAGCCATCAGCTGGCTTATATGAGGTCAAAGTGGGAGCAGACTTATTATCTGACCCAGAATGGAACCAATGAATCATTGGGTTTGGACGCTGCTTGTGTCTTGGTGGATGATCTAGAAATCTGTGATGAGCGTTTTTACCAAAAGGTGAGAAAGCAAGTGAAAGAGCTGAAAGAAAAAGGACAACAGGTGATCTTACTCACGAGATCGTCCTTTTACAGAATCTTTGGCAGATAAAGTCTATTATCTTCCTATTAATGAGACAAGCCTTCACCTGATTCAGACCATTGATCAGGTCAAAGATATTGTCCAGCTTTCTAATAAACAATAAAGGATCCGGACAATCTATCCGAATCCTTTTTTGTTTCTTATTTTTTGGTCACAATACCGACAATGGTATCAACTGCGCGTTCCATGGTTTGGAGGCTAACGTATTCAAAGCGACCATGCATGTTTTCGCCACCGGCAAAGATATTTGGTGTTGGAATCCCCATAAAGGAAATTTTAGATCCATCTGTACCACCGCGGATTGGTTCATACGATTGGAGTGATTCCAAGATCTTCCATGACTTCCTTAGCAAGGGTGATCGGTGTCATATCTTTTTCAATCACTTGTTTCATGTTGTAGTACTGATCTTTGAGGGTGAGGAGAACGCGTTCGCTACCGAGTTCCGCATTCATCTGATCGGCAATAGATTTCATAAGGTCTTTGCGTTTCTCAAAGCTTTCAGTTTCAAAGTCCCGAATGATGTAGCTGGCACTTGCTTCCTCGACAGTTCCATCGATGTTCATCAAGTGGTAGAAGCCTTCATAGCCTTCGGTTAATTCTGGACGTGCTCCTTCAGGGAGTTTGTTATGGAAATCAATAGCTAATTGAAGAGCGTTGATCATTTGACCTTTGGCTGTACCTGGGTGGACATTGCGCCCTTTGAAGGTAATTTCAGCTCCAGCTGCTGAGAAGGTTTCGTATTGAAGCTCTCCGAGAGGACCCCCATCGACAGTATAGGCAAAGTCTACATCGAAATCCTCTGCATCAAATTGATCTGCCCCGACTCCGATTTCTTCATCTGGACCAAAGCCGACACGGATTTCTCCGTGTTTGATTTCAGGATGAGCTGTTAGGTATTCAATAGCTGTCATGATTTCAGCGATACCTGACTTATCGTCTGCACCCAGAAGAGTAGTACCATCCGTTGTGATCAAGGTTTGTCCCTTGTAGTTATTCAAATGAGCAAAATCAGCTGGATCGAGTGTGAAACCAGAGTCACCAAGGGTAATGACACCCCCATCATAATTTCTCAACAATTTGTGGATTGACATTTTCGGCATTGAAGTCAGCGGTATCCATGTGAGAGATAAATCCAATCTTGCGAGTAAAGCTTGGATCGTTAGCTGGAAGTGTTCCAATAGCATAGCCGTTTGGTAAATAGTAGACGTTTTGAAGACCCACGCGTTTCATCTCAGGGATCAAGACGTTTGTTGCAAAATCAACTTGTGATTGGGTACTTGGAGTGGTTGTAGAATTTTCGTCTGAACGTGTGTTAACCTTTACATAGGTAATAAAACGGTCCAACAAATTTTGGTATTTCATGATCATTCTCCTTTTTCAGTTTCAATTAATTTGTGAATAGCATGGGCCACGCCATCCTCATCATTGGTCAGGGTGATGAAGTCTGCGATTTCCTTGACAGCAGCATTGCCATTTCCCATAGCGACGCTGTAACCAGCAAAACGTAGCATTTCAAGGTCATTATTGGCATCTCCAAGAGCCATGACCTGGTCTCTCCTGTAGCCTAATGTTTGGCTTAATGCTTGAAGAGCAGAAGCCTTGCTCGCGCCTTTGGCAGGATTTCAAATAAGATATCCTGTGAACGTACAGTGTTAAAATCGGCCTCTAATACAGCCTCGTTCTGAGCTTGGAAGTCATCGATAGCAGAAGGATCTCCTACATACATGGCTTGAAAAATAGGAACAAGGTTGGGCAGATCCTCTTCAGAGACAGGTGTCGGTTTACTATTAACAATACCCGCATCCATCGTGACAAGTTCACTGGCTTCAGGTGCGACTACTAAGTAGTGATCCATGTCAAATAAGGTTAGCTGGACGTCTGTATCTTCCGTCAAAACTTGCAACCGGTGCATGTCCTCAAGGCTCAACTCTTCCTTGCCAATGATTTCCCAATTCTTAGTCGACAAGGTTGTACACCCGTTATTGATAATCATATAGTAGTTGCCATCAGGGAGTCCAATCTCCTTCAAAGATGGGCCGTACACCTGCTAAGGGGCGACCAGTACAGATCACAATGTCATAGCCGGCTTCATGGGCCCGGTGAAGAGCTTCAATATTGCCTTTAGATAGAGTCTTATCCTCATGTAAGAGGGTTCCGTCCAAGTCAATCGCAATTAATCGAATCATTTGATTTCCTCCAAATCAAGAGGAACAAAGCCATCAATCACTTTTCCAATCACCCCAGGTTCCTCATCTAGTGGAATGATTTGATCACTATATTCTTATTGAGGGAAACCAGTCGAATACCGTTGGCCTCACGAAATACCCGTTTGATAAAAAGTTTGCCCGTCAAAATCAATGGCATAAATAGCCCCTGCCTGATCATAATAGGGTTTGCTTGATTAACACAACAGCCCCTTTTTCGTATTTAGGCTCGAGGGAATCTGTATGAATCCAAAAGCCAAATCGTAAGGAATCTTTTGATCAAACCAGACGATATCCGCTTGTTTCTGATTTTGGTAAGTCGCGAAAAGAATCATAGACAGAATAAGAGTGGTATTGCTTTTCAATTTTCTGTCTTTCTTTTGATGGGTCAAGAGACTCTTTCCGTAAGAAAGAAGATTTTCTTGATTTCCTTCATCGAGCTGTTTATACAATCGTTCAATCTCTGAATCAATGACTACAAAATCATTGCGCAATCGAGGGTCAATATCAGCAACTGCTACCTGGAAAAAGGCTGCAATCTTCTCTAAATTTTCGGGAACGGGAAGAGAAGTTCCTTTTACATATCCAGTCAGGGTACTTGCAGGGATTCCAGTAATACGAGATAATTCGATCTGTTTTTTTCCTTGTTCTTTCAGTAATTCTCTAATCTTTTCCGATATAATCCGTAATGCCTCTTTGTCTTGAGGGCTTGCTTTTCCACGACCTCTGGCCAACGTACTCACCTCCTTGTATTTACCCTTTACTATTATAATGAATTAAATCGAAAAAGTAAATAGAAATCCCCGAGAAATGCGAAAAAAGATGAATTTGATCTAAATCGGATTTTCTTTTCAAATTTTATTTGGTATTCCTTTACTTTTTGAGGAAAAAGGTCTAAGATAAAACCAAAGAGTTTAAGGAGGTGGAGGTATGATTCGTACTGTTCAAGTCAAAGATGCAGGTCAAATTAGAGATTTATGTCACCAAGCATTGGGGTATGATTCGACCCTTGAAAAAGTGGCAGCTCAGATTGATAAATTTAATTCGCCAGATTCGGATCATTTTTGCTTTGTTTATGAAGAGGACCAAACAGGCCATATTCTTGGTTATGTGGAAGCAGAAGTTTATGAAAGTCTCTATAGTGATGCTGGTCTAAATATTTTGGGGCTAGCGGTTTTTCCATCTGCTCAAGGACGTGGGATCGGTCGCCGATTGATGGAGCGAGTAGAAGATCTTGCCAAAAGCAAGCATTATGCTTTTATCCGTTTAAATTCTGCCTCTCATCGAAAAGAAGCTCATCTCTTTTACGAACGCATTGGCTATGAGGGAAATAAAACGCAGAAGCGATTTTTGAAAATAATGAATTAAGATAGGCAAAGGCCTATCTTTTTGTTATAATGAAGAGTACGATTAAATTTACTAGGAAGATGATTATGCTAAATTTTGAAGAATTAAAAAAACGACAAGAGAAGATTCGGAACTTCTCGATCATCGCCCATATTGACCATGGAAAGTCAACCTTGGCCGATCGAATTTTAGAAAAAACCGAAACCGTGTCTAGTCGGGAGATGCAAGCCCAACTCCTAGATAGCATGGACCTAGAGCGGGAACGTGGGATTACCATCAAGCTTAATGCCATCGAATTGAACTACACGGCTAAAGATGGGGAAACCTATATCTTCCACTCTGATTGACACACCAGGACACGTGGACTTTACCTATGAGGTTTCGCGGTCAGCTTGTCTGCCTGTGAGGGAGCCATTCTCGTAGTGGATGCCGCTCAAGGGATTGAAGCCTCAGACTCTAGCCAATGTTTACCTTGCTTTGGACAATGATTTGGAAATCCTGCCAGTCATTAATAAGATTGACTTGCCAGCTGCAGATCCAGAACGGGTGCGCACAGAAGTAGAAGATGTCATCGGCTTGGATGCTAGTGAGGCAGTCTTAGCTTCTGCCAAGGCTGGTATCGGGATTGAAGAGATTTTGGAGCAGATCGTTGAGAAAGTTCCAGCACCGACGGGTGATGTTGAAGCCCCTCTTCAAGCCTTGATCTTTGACTCTGTATATGATGCCTATCGTGGGGTAATCCTTCAGGTCCGAGTGGTCAATGGAATGGTCAAACCAGGCGATAAGATCCAACTCATGAGCAATGGTAAGACATTTGATGTCACCGAGGTTGGGATTTTTACTCCTAAAGCAGTTGGACGCGATTTCCTTTGCAACTGGAGACGTTGGCTATATAGCGGCCTCTATCAAGACCGTTGCGGATACCCGTGTCGGGGATACGGTGACCCTAGCTTCCAATCCGGCAAGTGAGCCACTACATGGATACAAGCAAATGAACCCAATGGTTTTTGCTGGTCTTTACCCAATTGAATCTAACAAATACAATGATCTTCGTGAAGCTTTGGAAAAATTGCAATTGAATGATGCCAGTCTTCAATTTGAACCGGAAACTTCTCAAGCTCTTGGATTTGGTTTCCGTTGTGGTTTCTTGGGTCTCCTTCATATGGACGTTATTCAGGAGCGCTTGGAACGCGAGTTCAACATTGACTTGATCATGACAGCACCGTCTGTTATCTACAAGGTCAATTTGACAGATGGAGAAGCACTGGATGTCTCAAATCCTTCTGAGTTTCCAGATCCAACCAAGATCGCTTCGATCGAAGAACCGTATGTCAAAGCACAAATCATGGTGCCGCAAGAGTTTGTCGGGGCTGTGATGGAATTGGCTCAACGGAAACGCGGTGATTTTGTGACCATGGATTACATCGATGAAAATCGGGTGAATGTCATTTATCAAATCCCACTGGCGGAAATTGTCTTTGATTTCTTTGATAAATTGAAATCTTCTACTCGTGGCTATGCAAGCTTTGACTATGAGTTGTCTGAATACCGTCCATCTAAATTGGTTAAAATGGATATCCTTCTCAATGGCGATACCGTCGATGCCCTCAGCTTTATCGTTCACAAGGACTTTGCCTATGAACGTGGTAAGTTGATCGTTGAGAAACTCAAGAAGATTATCCCTCGTCAACAGTTTGAAGTGCCTATCCAAGCAGCCATCGGTCATAAGATCGTGGCCCGTACAGATATCAAGGCCCTTCGTAAGAACGTCTTGGCCAAGTGTTATGGTGGGGACGTCTCACGGAAACGTAAGCTTCTTGAAAAACAAAAGGCTGGTAAGAAACGGATGAAGGCCATCGGATCTGTAGAAGTACCACAGGAAGCCCTTCTTATCTGTCTTGTCAATGGATGAAGAATAACATTTAAAGTGCCTCAAAAGGGCACTTTTGTTTTATGTTCAAAAGAAATAGACTGAATTAGAAAGGTTGGATCAGATGTGACACTTATCCTATTTTAAAATACCCACTTTCATGGTAGACTAGAAGAAAGAAAACGTTCTCAAGGAGGTTGAGCATGAAACACAAATTATTGACCGCATCACTAACGATTCTTTCTACCTGCACACTCATGGCTTGTAGTCACACTACTCAAAAGGACACAGCAGCTTCTTCTACAAAAGAAAGTAGCAGCAAAGTCGAAAAGCAAACAAGCAGCTCTTCGTCAAAGGATGCTTCTTCTACAAAGAAAAACACTTCCAGTCAAGAAACCAAGCGGATTGGAAATGCAGATTATGGATACATCGATATTCCAAGTAAATGGTTCAAGTTCACGGATATCGATGGGACAGAAGCTGTCCAGTATACGGATGGGAGTGGCTATAATATTGTCACCTTGAACAGCTTTACGCGGGAAAAGGCCAAAGTTCCTGCGGATATCGAGTTTAATGCAGAATTTCTAGCCAAGAAACTGGCCGTTATGTGGCAAGATAACCAGGATGTTGGGAAGATGACGGGAGCGCGGACTAAAGTCGCAGGACTGGACGCCTACCAGCTTCAAATCATCATGAAATCTGGTCAATACCTGATTACTTGGATCTTCCAGAAGGGTGAAAAAGTTTATACCATTTCTTTTGAAGGGGATGCAGAAACCTTGAAAACCTTTATCCCATACATCGAAGACACTTGGAGTCTAGATGGAACAGGTGCTGTAACCGATTAATTAAGTGAGATAGATCTCAGGATCTATCTTTTTTAGAGTCTTTG
Source organism: Streptococcus sp. (assembly GCA_047241705.1). GTDB lineage: Bacteria > Bacillota > Bacilli > Lactobacillales > Streptococcaceae > Streptococcus. The sequence continues at coordinate 155,048 of JBKTJB010000007.1, read as the reverse complement.
TGGTATAATCTTTCTATTGTTTAGAAGAGGAAATAGAGGATGACACAGGAAATTGATATTGAAAAATACCATCAGTTAGCTCTCCAAAAGCAAAAGGAGCACCGCAAGGTATTGGCGAATCTCAAGAAGATGCCACCTAAGAATTTAGATAAAATAGCGCAAGAAATCCACGATGAAGTTTTCCAAGAAATCGATTGTACGGCTTGTGCTAATTGCGTCGCAAGACCTTAGGGCCCGATTTTAAGGAAGCCGATATCACGCGGATCGCCAAATATTTCAAGATGAAACTTCCTGCTTTTGAGGCAGAATTTCTTCAAGTTGACGAAGATGGGGACAAGGTTTTTAAATCCATGCCTTGCCCCTTTCTTGGTGGGGACAATCTCTGTTCCATTTATGATGTACGCCCAAAAGCTTGTCGGGAATTCCCTCACACCGATCGCAAGAAGATTTATCAGATCAACCATCTGACCATCAAGAATACCCTCACCTGCCCAGCAGCTTATTTATTTGTAGAAAAATTGAAGGATCGTTTGTAATGGCATATACATTTTTACTTTTTGATTTGGACCATACCTTGTTGGACTTTGAATCTGCTGAAGAAACAGCCTTGACGCAGATGTTAGAAGACATGAATTTTCCAGATGTACAAGCCTTTAAGGATTACTACAAACCCATGAACCAAGGGCTCTGGAAGGATTTGGAGCAAAAGAAATTAACCAAGCAAGAGCTAGTGGATAGTCGGTTTGCGATTGGGTTTGACCACTTTGGGATTACGGTTGATGGTGAAGAGATGGCTCTTCGTTACCAGGATTACATTAGTCTTCAGGGGCAGTCTTTCCCCGGTGCGGGAGGACTTACTGGCCCGACTTGAAAAAGCGGGTTACCAGCTCTATGGTGCAACGAACGGAGTGACTGCCATTCAAGAAGGACGCTTGGCTCATTCTACAATCGCTTCTTATTTCAAAGAGGTCTTTATCTCTGAGCAGCTTCATACTCAGAAGCCAGAACCTGCATTTTTTGACAAAGTTGGCCAACTGATTCCAGATTTCAGCAAGGAAGAGATCCTCATGATCGGTGATTCCTTGACGGCGGATATCGCAGGAGGAAGTGCCGCGGGGATTGATACCGTCTGGTATAACCCTGATCATAAGGAAAATACTAGCCAGGTAGTACCGACTTATACCGTTAGCAACTATCAAGAAATCGCCGATTTACTGATAAAATAAAAAATTTTAAATACTGTCAAGTTTTTTTCTTGACAGCTCTATAAAATGTGTTATAATAGATCATGTGCTAAATAGCTTGTCTATTTCACCGAAAATTAAAATATAGAAAAGAGACTTATAAAAATGGCAGTTAAAATTCGTTTGACTCGTATGGGTTCTAAGAAAAAACCTTACTACCGTATCAACGTAGCAGATTCACGTTCACCACGTGATGGACGTTTCATCGAAACAGTTGGAACTTACAATCCACTTGTTGAAGAAAACCAAGTAACTTTGAAAGAAGACCGCGTTCTTGCATGGTTGGCTGATGGAGCTCAACCTTCAGATACAGTTCGCAACATCCTTTCAAAAGCTGGTGTGATGAAGAAATTCCACGATTCTAAATTCTCAAAATAATTTTTTAAGTAGGTTGATGTATGGATACGATTGAAAATCTTATTATTGCAATTGTGAAACCCTTGATTTCACAACCGGATGCCTTAACCATCAAGATCGAAGATACTCCTGAGTTCTTGGAGTACCACCTTGACCTTGATCCTAGCGATGTTGGTCGTGTAATCGGTCGAAAAGGTCGCACCATTTCTGCGATAAGAACGATTGTCTACTCTGTCCCAACTGAAGATAAAAAAGTAAGAATCGTTATTGACGAAAAATAAAAAAGGCGGGACTCTGTCCCGTTTTTTTGTTACAAGGAGAAGCTATGAAAGAAGTGACCATTCGGCAATTACAAGCCTATTTTAAAAGAACATTACAAAGACAGTCGTGACGGAAGAAGGTCTGTTTATCAAGCTCTCGTCGAAGAGGTTGGGGAAGTTGCCGAGGTCTTAAATGGTCGTTCTGGACGAAAAGCAGGGTTCAGGACTCAAATGAGGAATTGGCTAAAGAACTGGCTGATATCATTCACTACACAGTCGCTATCGCAGCTATCAATGACATCGACCTCACTAAAACCATCTTTGAAAAGGATAAAACAGCAGCTGTCAAATACCAGCACGAGAAGGATTTGGAGCAGTTTCTAGCAGAAAGGAGCATTTGAGAAAATCCCTTGAACGTGATAAAATAGAGTGAATAAACTACACTGGAGAAATCATGAATTACTTTAATGTTGGGAAAATTGTCAATCACCCAAGATTACAAGGCAGATGTGGGTCTTGTCTGTGACAGACTTTGCGGAAGAGCGCTTTAAAAAAGGAGCAGAGTTAGCTCTCTTTGATGAAAAGGATCGTTTTGTCCAAACGGTGACCATTGCTAGTCACTCGCAAGCACAAGAACTTTGATATCATCAAGTTTAAGGATATGTACCATATACAATGCCATCGAGAAATTCAAAGGCTTTAAAGCCAAGGTTGCGGGAAGAAGACTTGACGGATTTGGAGGATGGCGAGTTTTATTACCATGAGATCATCGGCCTTGATGTTTATGAAAATGACCAGCTAATCGGTCAGATCAAGGAAATCCTGCAACCAGGTGCCAATGATGTCTGGGTCGTAGAAACGAGAAAGGCAAACGAGATCTTCTTTGCCTTATATCCCACCAGTCGTCTTGAATATTGATATCCCAGGAAACCGGGTGGATGTAGATATCTTAGAAGGGTTAGACGATGAAGATTGATATTTTAACCCTCTTTCCAGAGATGTTTTCTCCTCTTGAGCATTCCATCGTCGGAAAGGCGCGTGAAAAGGGACTTCTCGAGATCAACTACCATAATTTCGCAAAACGCGGAGAAAGCGCGCCATGTGGACGATGAACCCTATGGTGGCGGGCAAGGCATGCTTTTACGCGCTCAACCATCTTTGATGTGCCTTTGATGCGATTGAGAAGAAGAATCCGCGCGTGATCCTGCTGGATCCTGCTGGTCGGACCTTGACCAAGCCTACGCAGAAGAGTTGGCTCAGGAAGAAGAATTGATCTTTATCTGTGGTCACTAGTGAGGGCTACGATGAGCGGATGCAAGACCTTGAGTGACAGATGAGATTTCTCTGGGCGATTATGTCTTGACGGGCGGCGAACTAGCGGCCATGACTATGATTGATGCGACGGTCCGCTTGATTCCGGAAGTGATTGGAAAGAGTCCAGTCACCAGGATGACAGTTTCTCATCTGGTCTTCTAGAATATCCTCAATACACACGGCCTTATGAATACAGAGGAATGACAGTTCCAGATGTCCTCATGAGTGGTCACCATGAAAATATCCGTCAGTGGCGCTCTATCAGAGTTTTGAAAAAGACCCTAGAACGTCGTCCAGACTTGCTAGAAAACTATGAGTTGACAGCAGAAGAAGAGAAGATGTTGGAACAAATTAAACAAGAAGACTAACAGCGTCAGCTGTTTTTCCTTTGCCTCAAAATTTTATGAAAAAACTTTTTAAACCTACTAGTTATTGGTAACAAAATGTGGTATGCTAAGGGTGAGAAACTTCAAGAAATGATTCAGTTTTGGGGGTGAGTTTAATGGGAAAGAAATTAGGAAAATCGGTTTTCACGACTGGGATTGCTGCGACAACGGTCCTATCTGGCATGTTTCATCACAAGGCAAATGCCGAAGAGGTCAAACAAAATGAAAATCCAGAAACTCAACAGCACGGACAGTAGTCGAAAAACCAATTACAGTTGATGAGTTGAAGCAAATTACAGCTCAAAAAGGCCAAGTGGTGAAAGATGTCCACTACCAAGAGCAAAAAGTCATCGATGCTCAAACGGAAATCAAGACTGCTGGACAAGAACTGGAAGAAAAGAGCGATGCAAGTGACGGATGCGGAAAACCTCATCGCAACAACTTCGGATGCCCAAGTTCAGAATGCAGAAAATGACGTCAAGGTGGCCTCAAGCCTATGTGACCATCAAATAAGGTTCGAGAAGCAGAAGCTGCCCATGACCAAGTCGTGTAGAGGCTGTTCGTCAACAGGAAAATCAGGTTACTGCTCAGGAATCCTGGTCGATGTAGCACAAAATGAATTGAGACCAAGCTAAAGCACCGATTTCAAATGATGAGAATGTGCTCGGCAACCAAGCTTTGCTGGAGCAAAGTCAAGTCGAGCAAAGTATTCGAGAATCTCAGAATTACCTTGCAACCTTGCAAGCGGAGTCAGCAAACCGGTTCAGATACAGTGGCTCAAATTGAGAACGACATTCAACTGGCTCAAACGCGTCTGACAGATTTGAAAGCGGCTCATCTCGCTAGCCAAGGAAGCAGAATTGGCAGCCTTAGAACAAGCGCAGCCGGCCAATAGTCCAGTTCAGTTGAGTCAAGCGACTTATGAAGGTTATTTGCAACACTTAGCCGAGAATGGCAATGAAGCCGCAGCTGAGTGCTTTAGCCCTCTAAGCGTGGTCGGGAAGAAGACGCTTGACAGTTGGAGAGTCTGGATCCTTGCAAGCCAATCTTCGAGCCCTTTGAAATTGCGAGATGCCATTAATAGCTATCGTCGCAATGCAGGTTTGCCTGAATTGAGCTGGATCCTTATCTCCTTCCTGCCAGTCAAGTTCAGTTGGAATACTTCAAAGAAGGCTAACTGGCATATGTTTAAGTATTTGCCAAACGAAAATATCGCTTATGGCTTCTCACCTGCTGGTGCAGTAGACTTCTGGTACAATGAAAAAGCGGCTTACCAAGAAGTAGCAGCTCAATACGGTCTACCGACAGACGAAACACAAATCGATGCCAATGACATCTATATGAAGATTGGGGCTGAGGCATTTGCCAAGGTTGGTCATTACCTCCAAATGGTGAACAACAAAGCAACCAGCTTTATCGGTAGCGTAGAGCCTAAGCAATGCCAATAGTCAGAAGCAAACTTTCTTACACGAATAGTCCAGTTACCTCAGCAGTGTCAACCAATGCACTTGCTTACCGAATGCGTCCGGGAGCTGGGGCTACTAACGACAAGATCAGATGAAAGCCAAGATCGTCGATGAAGTCGCTTTAACCTCCAAGTTGGACAAGGCCAATCAAGAGTCCTCAAATCATTATCTTGCAAGGCAAATTAGAAGATGCCCGCCATACCAATTCAAATGTGCAGAAGTAGAGATGGCCAATGTACAAAGACCATCCGTAACTACAATTCTTCTGGTCATAAAGGATCATGATGCTTGAAAAGGCAAAGGCGACTCTTGATGTATCTCGAGTTGTGATCGAAGCTAGCGCATCCAACCAAAGAAGCAACACTTCAAAAGCGAAAGATTTGTTATCAGCAAGCATGTGAGAGATAGGATCGTTGAAAAGCAGAAGAAGCAGAAAAAGCCCAAGTCGTTCAAAAGCGCATGAGGGCTTGAAGGCGCCGCAAGAACGCTTGGTTGCTTGCTGAAAAACGTCTTTCTGACTTTAAAATGCTCCAGAATTATTGGTCAAAGCCCAATCAGTTTTATCTGATGCGGTGGCTAATTTGGAAAATAAAAAAGAAAAATTGGAAGCAGAATTCACAACTCTTCAATCTTATCAAAGTGTCGTGGAACTGTTGAATTCCCAATATGAAGATCTAGCATCACGAATGGATCCAGCTATTTTAGAAGCAGCAGATATGCCAATGGATATCCGCTCAAGCAATCCAACCACTTTTTCGGATAGACCAACAGTTCTTCCAACAACTACCAATAGTCCACAAGCAGAAGTTACCAGAAACAGCTACTCCAGCTCCAAAACAAGAAGCCAAAGTAGAAGAAATCAAACCCAAAAGAAAAACAGCCAAGCTGTGGCAAGTGCAGATTCTTCCAAATATGCAAGCAGAACAACAATGTGTTAGTCGTTGGACTTGCTGATTGTTGGGTTTCTAGTTAGAAAAGAAACAATCTTCAAATAATAGATTAAGACATACTGAGATAGAGTGATACTTAGACACTTTATTGCTTAAAATCTTTAGAGAAAATTTATGAGGTGGGACAAGAACTCTTTAACAAAATGAGTTCTTTCCTGCTCTTTGTACCTTTTGAAACCTTTGAAAGAAAGTGACAGAAAATGATAAAAAATTGTTGACATTTTTGAAGAAAGAGTATAATGGTTTTTGTAATCGATTGCAAAAGGAGGGGAAATGCTTAAGTCTGAACGAAAACAATTCTATCCTCGAGAAGGTACTGAAGGAAAAGTTTGTTTCCTTAGAAACCCTTGTACAAGAGCTTGGGAACGTCTGAATCAAGCGTTCGACGTGACTTGGATGAAGCTAGAAGCTGAAAGCAAACTTCGCCGGGTTCACGGCGGTGCGGAAAGCCTGCATTTTCTTCCAAGAGGAAGAAAGCAATAAAGAAAAATCTATCAAAAACATTCAAGTTAAGTCAAAGATCGCTGTAAAAGCGGCGGGAATTGATCAAAGATCGTGATGTTATCTTATCGATGCCGGGACGACCAATGAACTTTTGGTACAAGAAATTGTCAATCCAACGGTAACTGTGGTGACCAACTCGATCTCACCATGCGACCAAGTTGGTCGAGCGAAATGTTCCAACGGTCATCGTGGGTGGGAAGGTAAAATCTTCAACAGATGCTAGTATCGGAGGGATCGCGCTCAATCAGATCGGTCAGTTGAATTTTGACAAAGCCTTTCTTGGTATGAATGGAATCGATGATGAATTTTACAGCACTCCAGACCTGGAAGAAGGATCTGTCAAGCGTGCGATTATCGAAAATGCGAAAAAAACCTATATCCTAGCGGATGATTCGAAAATTGGGGTGACATCCTTTGTCAAAGTGGCTCCTATCAAGCGAGCAATGATTATCACCAATCAAAGTGAACCGCAACGATTAAAGGTTTTAAAAGAAAAAACGGAGGTTATAGAGGTTTGATTTATACAGTTACACTGAATCCAGCAATTGACTATCATTGTCCGTCTCGATCATGTAGTAGACCGGGAGCGGTCAATCGGATGGCTTCAGAAGATAAATTCGCCGGTGGTAAAGGGATCAATGTCAGTCGTGTCTTGAAGCGTCTCGATATCGAGAACACAGCGACTGGATTTATCGGTGGTTTCACCGGACGTTTCATTGAAGACGTACTGACCAGCGAAGACATTTCCACCAACTTTGTGACAGTGGACCAAGATACACGGATCAATGTCAAGATCAAGGCCGATGAGGAAACAGAAATCAATGGGAATCGGTCCCGAAATGCCGAAGCTCAGTTGCAAGAATTGCTCAGATATCTTATCGAGCTTAACAGCGGATGATGTGGTAGTCTTTGCAGGGTTCTGCTCCATCTTCACTTGGAAATACTGTTTACAAACAATTGATCGCAGCATCAACTCGTGCGACAGGTGCGCAAGTGGTTTGCGACTTTGAAGGGCAAACCTTGATTGATTCCTTGGAGTTCAACTCAATCTCGTGTCAAACCAAACAACCATGAATTGGGAGATATTTTTAGCGTTACCTTGACGGAATTGCCAGAAATTCGAACGCTATGCTAAAGAAATCTTGGCCAAGGGAGCACAAAATGTCATTATTTCCATGGCGGGTGATGGTGCTCTCCTCGTCAGTCCAAGCGGAACTTACTTCGCAAAACCAATCAAGGGTCAAGTGAAGAACTCTGTAGGGGCTGGAGATTCCATGGTTGCTGGCTTCACTGGGAAGCTCGCAACGACGGGAGACGTCATCGAAGCCTTCAAATGGGGCGTGGCTTGTGGAACAGCGACCACCTTCTCAGATGATTTGGCGACAGCTGACTATATAAAGAAACTTATGAAAAAGGTAGAGGTAGAAAAACTATGAAAATTCAAGACGTTTTAAATAAAAACGTGATGTTGTTTGACCTTCAGGCAACAGATAAAGAGGGCGTGATCAATGAGATGGTCCAATCGCTCGTTGACAATGGTGTGGTGACAGATTTTGACACCTTCAAGGCTGGAATCATGAACCGTGAAGCACAAACTTCAACTGGTTTGGGTGACGGAATTGCTATGCCCCACAGCAAAAACGAAGCAGTCAAAGAAGCAACAGTTTTGTTTGCAAAATCAAACAAGGGTGTGGACTATGCTATCGCTTGATGGCCAATCAACAGACTTGTTCTTCATGATCGCAGCTCCAGAAGGAGCAAATGACACTCACTTGGCAGCCCTTGCTGAATTGTCTAAGTACTTGATGAAACCAGGTTTTGCAGACAAACTTCGCCAAGCAAGCACTCCTGATCAAGTGATCGTAGCCTTTGATGCAGAAGAGCAAGAAGCTGCAGCTGAAGAAAGCGAAAAAAGCAGAAGCGGTCAAAGAAGCAACTGTCTGACAAACCACTCATCGCTGCCGTTACAGCATGTACAACAGGGATCGCCCACACTTACATGGCAGAAGAAGCCCTCATCAAAAAAGTGTGAAGAAATGGGTGTTACGGTCCGCGTTGAAACCAACGGTGCATCGGGTGTCGGCAACCGCTTGACAGGCTGAAGAAATCGCAAAGCTGAAGGGGTCATCATTGCAGCAGATAAAGCAGTTGAAACCGCTCGTTTCGATGGCAAAAAATTGATCTCTAAACCAGTCGCAGCCGGTATCCGTCAAGACAGAAGAATTGATCCAAACCATCTTGGATGGCAAAGCAGATGTTTTCCACGCTGAAAATGCGGCACAAGCTAGCGCTAGCCAAGAAAAATTGAGCTTAGGTGGAGCCTTCTACAAACACTTGATGAGTGGGGTTTCTCAAATGCTTCCATTCGTTATCGGTGGTGGTATCTTGATCGCCCTTGCCTTCTTGATTGACCAAATCCTTGGTGTGCCAACTGACTCGAGTCTTTGAAACAACTTGGTTCTTATACATGTACAGCGCGCTTACTTCATGACTGCTGGTAAAGCTGCCTTTGGTTTCATGTTGCCGAATTCTTGCAGGATTTATTGGATTCTCCATTGCAGAAAAACCAGGTTTGGTTGCTGGGTTTGTAGCTGGTGCTATTGCTGATCAGCGGTGCAGCCGCTCGGAAATGTCGCCTACGGAGCTACTAAAGCAACTATTCCTGCCGCGCAAAGTTCCGGTTTCCTTGGAGCCTTGGTTGGTGGTTTCCTTGCAGGTGGAGTGATTCTTGTTCTTCGTAAAGTTCTTGCAGGTCTTCCACGTTCACTCGACGGTATCCGTTCAATCTTCTCTTGCCATTGCTTGGTGTTGGATTTACCGCAGCGATTATGTTGTGTATCGAACATTCCAATGTCAGCTATTAACTACTGGAATGAATACTTTCCTTACAAATCTTGGAGGAAGTTCAGCAGTTCTTCTTGGTCTTCTTGTCGGTGGTATGATGGCTGTCGATATGGGTGGACCAGTTAACAAAGCAGCTTATGTATTTGGTACAGGTACGTTGACAGCTTCAGCTCTTTCTGGCGGTGGTTCAACCGTTATGGCAGCCGTTATGGCAGCTGGTATGGTTCCTCCATTGGCAGTATTCGTAGCTACAGTCTTGTTCAAAGATAAATTTACTACAGGAAGAACGCGATTCTGGTTTGACTAACATTGTTATGGGTCTTTCCTTCATCACAGAAGGTGCCATTCCATTCGGTGCAGCTGACCCAGCGCGTGCGATTCCAAGCTTCATCGTAGGTTCAGCTTTGACAGGTGCCCTTGTTGGTCTTGCGAGCTTGAAACTCATGGCTCCTCACGGAGGAATCTTCGTTATCGCCCTTACATCAAATCCACTTCTTTCACATCTTGTTCGTATTGATCGGTGCAGTCGTAAGTGGTATCTTGTTCGGATTGCTTCGCAAACCTAAAAACTAAATATGATTAAAGGTTGGGAATGCCCAACCTTTTCTTCTTGTACTAGCAAAAAAAAATCACCTCAGTCGGCGTTGGTATCTTGAGCTGAATTATGATATAATAAGCCTATCGCATATTTTTGGAGAATAAAAATGGATATTCAACGTGAAAAAGAATTTGTCAGCCAATACCACTATGATGCTCGTAATTTGGAGTGGGAAAAGAGAATGGCATCCCTGAAACAAAAGTAGATGTAAACTTTCAGCTGATCAATCGTGATCAAGAACAAAACACAACTTCTTTGATTGTCATCTTGAGCTACATGATCGTTTTTGACGGTTTTGTGATCAGTGGAAACTCATCATCAACCACTTGTTTGGTCGTTATGTCAATGAACCAAGCGAATTCAGCAAAGACGAAGTGGAAGAATTGGCTCGCCCTTGCTTGAATATGCTCAACCGTTTGACTTATGAAGTCACAGAAATTGCCCTTGATTTACCGGGTATTAATTTGGAGTTTTAATCAATGAAATTAGCAGTGATCACGGATTCGTCTGCCTATTTACCGCAAGACGTGCTCCATCACGACGACTTATTTATTTTAGAGATCCCGATCTATATCGATGGGGAGTCTTATGTTGAAGGGAAGAACCTGACGCACGATGAGTTCTACCAAGAGATGGTCTGCAGATCTAAGAATTGCCAAAGACTAGCCAGCCCAGGTGTAGCAGAAGGATTAGAAGAAGTCTCATCTGGTTTGACAGCTAAGGGCTATACGCATCTGCTATCGGTCTTTTCTTCGTCATTTCTGGCCGTCTGGTTTCTACCGAAAATAATCAATATTTGAAGGACGAATTTGAAGTGCTTGACCGCTGAATTTCCTTGGACTCAAAAAATCACCAGTGCTCCTCTTAGGAATGATGGCAGAAGACTGCCTGAAATGGGCCGGTGAAGGCCGTTCCTTTGATGAGATTGTGGCCAGTGTCCAACACCAGATCGATGGTACCTCTGCCTATATCATGGTGGATGATTTGAACCACTTGGTTAAAGGTGGCCGTCTGTCAAATGGGGCTGCTATTCTTGGGAATCTCTTGAGCATCAAGCCTATTCTTCATTTTAATGATGAAGGCGTAATTGAGGTCTTTGAGAAAGTCCGGACGGAAAAGAAAGCCATGAAACGCTTGGTAGAGATTGTTGTATCAGATATCGCAGATGGTCATTACCAAGTCTTTGTCATCCATGCTAATGTTCCTGAGAAAGCAGAGGCACTTCGCCAACTGCTCATCGAAGAAGGAGTGGAAGGAGACATTCCTTTTGCTACTTTTGGAGGGGTTATTGGGACGCACTTAGGTGACCATAGCTTAGCAGTTGGGTATATCCCTATCGTTTAAGAGGAATTCTATGTCAGTTAAAGTCATTATCGCAGGTTTCAAGGGAAGAATGGGACAAGCAGCCTACAAGATGGTTTCAGAAGATCCTGAGCTAGAATTAGCTGGCTTGATCGATCCATTTACTGATGAGACAGAAGTTGCAGGAGTTCCTGTCTTTAACCGCAAAGAAGATGTTGTGGGTCTAGAGGCAGATGTTTGGGTCGACTTTACCATGCCCAAGGTCGCTTACGAGAATACTCGCTTTGCAATTGAGAATGGCTTTGCGCCTGTTGTGGGAACGACTGGATTCACTCCTGAGCAGATCCAAGAATTGACAGACCTTTCACGTGAAAAGGGCTTGGGTGGCCTGATCGCGCCGAACTTTGCTATCGGGGCTGTGCTCTTGATGCAATTTGCAGCGCAAGCGGCCAAGTATTTCCCGAATGTGGAAATCATCAGAATTGCACCACGATAAGAAAAAAAGATGCACCGAGTGGAACAGCAATTAAGACCGCTGAGTTGATCTCTGAGAAGCGCGAGAAGATCCAGCAAGGTGCAAGCAGATGAAGAAGAGTTGATGCCTGGAGCAAGAGGGGCAGAGTTTGAAGGGATGCGCATCCATTCGGTTCGATTGCCTGGCCTAGTCGCTCACCAAGAGGTGATTTTTGGTAGCCAAGGCGAAGGGCTGACTCTCCGTCATGATTCCTATGATCGTGTTTCCTTCATGACAGGAGTAAATCTCAGGAATTAAAGAAGTTGTCAAGCGTCATGAGCTTGTCTATGGTTTGGAACACTTACTATGAGATTAGAAAAGATGCCTTCTGAGTTTCAGGAGGCTTTACCAATATTAAGAAGATTAAAGCAGCTGGTTTTGAGGCCTATTTTGTTGGGGGATCTGTCCGAGATGCCCTCTTGGATCGTCCAATTCACGATGTCGATATCGCGTTCTTCCTCATACCCAGAAGAGACCAAGGCGATTTTTGATCGCACAGTAGATGTCGGTATCGAACATGGGACCGTCTTGGTCCTTGAAAATGGTCAAGAATATGAAATTACGACCTTCCGGACGGAGGATGTCTACGTAGATTATCGTCGTCCAAGTTCCGTGTCTTTTGTACGCTCGCTGGAAGAAGACCTCAAGCGTCGTGATTTTACGGTTAATGCCTTTGCCTTAAATGAAAAAGGAGAAATTGTTGACCTCTTTCATGGACTAGAAGATTTGGAAAACAAGGTTCTTCGGGCCGTTGGGCTTCCTCATGAACGGTTTAACGAAGATGCGCTCCGGATCATGCGAGGCTTTCGTTTTCAGGCCAGTCTTGGCTTTGAATTAGAAGAGGCGACCTTTGATGCCATGAAGGAGTGTGCTCCCTTACTTGAGAAGATTTCCGTAGAGCGCACTTTTATCGAGTTTGATAAACTCTTGCTTTCTCCATACTGGAGACAGGGCTTGAAGGCTATGCTGGCACAGTGGAGCCTATCACTATCTGCCAGAGATGAAGGATCGCAAAGCAGCGATCGAGCGTTTGTTTGACATAGAGCTAGAATATACCTTTTCAACCTCTGAGCAAGCCTGGGCTGCTTTGGTCTTAGCATTAGAGATTCAAGATATTCAAAAATTCTTTAAGAAATGGAAGACCTCTAGAGAATTCGCCAAGACGGTGGAGCAGATCGTGGAGATTCTTAAGCTCCGAGAAAATGGAAGTCTAGACAAGCGTGCCTGCTACAAGTATGAGAAGCGTTTGTTGCTAGTGGCTGAAGAGCTCCGGGAAGCCTATGCCTTGAGTGTGGATTATTTGGCCATCGAGCGTGTCTATGATAGCTTGACCATTCATGATAAGCATGAAGTGGTGGTCAATGGCAGTATGCTGATCAAAGACTACGGCTTTCAACCAGGTCCAGCCTTGGGAGAGATGTTGACAAAAATTAGAATATGCCATCGTCGATGGGGAACTGGCCAATGAAAAAGAAGCCATCATTGCCTATATCCAGCAAGTAAAAGAGGAGGAAAAATGAGCGATTTTATTGTCGATAAATTAACCAAATCTGTCGGAGATAAGACCGTCTTTCGTGAGATTTCCTTTATCATTCACGACTTGGATCGGATCGGATTGATCGGGGTCAATGGAACCGGAAAAACCACTCTGTTAGATGTAATTGTATCGGGTCGCTCTGGCTTTGATGGAGATGTGAGTCCTTTTTCTGCCAAGAGTGATTATACGATTGGCTATTTGACGCAGGAACCTGACTTTGATGATCAAAAGACGGTTCTGGATACGGTGCTATCTAGTGATTTGCGCGAAATGCGGCTCATTCGCGATTATGAATACTTGATGGCGGATTACCGAGAAGAGAACCAAGCCCGTCTTGAAAAGGTCATGGCAGAGATGGATTCGCTTAATGCTTGGGAAATCGAGAGTCAGGTCAAGACAGTCCTTTCTAAGCTTGGAATTGAAGACTTGAACGCAAAAGTTGGGGATCTATCTGGGGGCTTGCGTCGTCGGGTGCAACTGGCCCAGGTTTTGCTGTCTCACCACGACCTGCTCTTACTAGATGAGCCGACCAACCACCTGGACATTGATACCATCGAATGGTTGACCAATTTCTTGAAGAACTCTAAGAAAACTGTGCTCTTCATTACCCACGATCGCTATTTCTTGGATAATATCTCGACACGGATCTTTGAGTTGGATCGAGCTAGCTTGATCGAGTATCAGGGCAACTACCAGGATTATGTCCGCTTAAAGGCTGAGCAAGACGAGCGTGATGCAGCCCTTCTTCATAAGAAGCAGCAACTCTATAAGCAGGAGTTGACCTGGATGCGGCGGCAACCCCAGGCGCGTGCGACCAAGCAACAGGCGCGGATCAATCGATTCCATGATCTCAAGCAAGACTTGTCTGGTCAAAGCAACCAGACGGATTTGGAGATGAACTTTGAGACCAGCCGAATCGGAAAGAAAGTCATTCGAGTTTAAAAATGTGAGTTTTGCTTTTGAAAACAAGCCGATTTTACAGGACTTTAACCTCTTGGTGCAGAACAAGGACCGCATCGGGATCGTGGGGATAATGGCGTCGGCAAAGTCGACCCTACTCAATCTGATCGCCGAGCGACTGCAGCCTCAGTCTGGGCAAGTCATTATCGGGGAAACCGTGCGGGTGGCTTATTTCTCTCAACAGATCGATGGCTTGGATGAAAGCAAGCGCGTGATTAATTTCTCACAAGAGGTTGCTGGAGGAAGTCAAGACGACTGTTGGGACGACTTCGATCGCAGATCTCTTGGAGCAATTTCTCTTCCCACGCTCCATGCACGGAACCTTGATCGAAAAACTCTCCGGTGGTGAGAAGAAGCGCCTCTTTCTTTTAAAACTCTTGATTGAAAAACCAAATGTGCTTCTCCTCGATGAGCCGACCAATGACTTGGATATCGCTACCCTGACAGTTTTGGAAAACTTCCTTCAAAACTTTGGAGGTCCCGTTATTACCGTTAGCCACGACCGCTATTTCCCTAGACAAGGTCGCAAGCAAGATCCTGGCTTTTGAAAATTGGGGCATTCGTGAGTTCTTTGGCAATTATACGGATTACCTGGATGAAAAAGCCTTTGAAGCAGCTCAAGTAACGGCCAGTCACAAGGTTGAAAAAGAGAAACCTGTCAAGCCAAAAGAAGAGAAGAAACGCATGAGCTACATGGAAAAGCAAGAGTGGGCAAGCATTGAAGCAGATATCGAAGCCATTGAAAATCGGATCGCAGAGATTGAAGTGGAAATGAATGAAAACGGCTCTGACTTTGGCAAATTGTCAGCCCTTCAAAAAGAACTGGATCAGGAAAATGAGCGATTGCTTGAGAAGTACGATCGCTATGAATACCTGAGCGAATTAGATGAATAAGGAGGCCCTATGAATCAATTGAACCGGATATCCCTTGGGATTTCAGCCACTATTTTTACCATTATCGGTATCGTCTTGTTTATCAATCCGATTGAGCACATCGGCTCGTTTAGCTGGTTGATTTCTTGTGGCTTTCTTTTTAATCTCCCTTTCGCGTTTTTCACGCTATTACCGATTGCGTCAGGCTGGTATCATTCAGCAGCAACAGCTCTTTCACAGCATGGTCGCCTTGGTGTTCGCGGTCTACTTGCTGCTCTATGGCTACAAGACCTTGCCGATTGTCTTCCCAGTTACCTTAGGGATTTGGCTGATCTATCGCTCTGATTTTAAATTTCCGAAAAGCTAACTTCTATTCCAGGAAGATTGAAGAGCTTTCCAAGCGCTATATTTTCTTTGCCTTGGTGCAACTCTTTATCGGCTTGTTCTTAATCGTCAGTCCGTTATCAATCAGTGTCATTCTCCTGAATATTATTGGTTTGATTTTCTCTCACTTCTAGGACTTGCAATCCTTCAGTCTCTTGTTAAAAAGTTAAGAAAAATTACGTGCAAACCTTTGCGTTTGATAAAAAGTCTGATATAATAGAACTGTAAGTGTTTACAAGTTTGAAAGGAGTAACAGATGTCTAAAAAAATTATTGGGATTGACCTTGGAGGAACTTCAATTAAGTTTGCCATCCTTACTTTGGATGGGGAAGTTCAAGAAAAATGGTCTATTAAAACAAATATCTTGGATGAAGGTAGCCATATCGTAGATGATATGATCGAATCCATCGCGCATCGTTTGAAAATGCTTGAGCTTGATGCTTCTGAATTCCAAGGAATCGGAATGGGATCGCCTGGTGTTGTTGACCGTGAAAAAGGGTACAGTTATTGGGGCCTACAATTTGAACTGGAAGACCCTTCAACCAGTTAAAGAAAAGATCGAAAGTGCCCTTCATATTCCATTCTTCATTGATAACTGATGCCAACGTTGCTGCTTTGGGTGAACGTTGGAAAGGGCTGGTGAAAACCAACCAGATGTTGTCTTCATGACACTTGGTACAGGTGTTGGCGGTGGTATCGTCGCTGAAGGTCGTCTCTTGCACGGTGTGCGTGGAGCTGCTGGGGAACTTGGTCACATCACGGTTGACTTTGATGATCCAATCCAATGTACCTGTGGTAAAAAAGGCTGTCTTGAAACGGTTGCCTCAGCAACTGGGATCGTCAACTTGACTCGTCGTTATGCAGATGAGTACGAAGGGGACTCTCAATTGAAAGTCTTGATCGACAATGGTGAAGAAGTGACAGCTAAAACGGTCTTTGATCTAGCAAAAGAGGGTGACGCTCTTGCTTTGATCGTTTACAAGAACTTCTCACGCTACCTTGGACTTGCTGCAGCCAACATCGGTTCAACCTTGAACCCATCTAAGATCGTTATCGGTGGTGGGGTATCTGCTGCTGGAGACTTCCTCTTGGATGGTGTGCGCAAAGTCTTTGAAGAAAACTCATTCCCACAAGTACGTGAATCTACTCAATTGGCGCTTGCTACTTTGGGAAATGATGCGGGTGTCATTGGTGCCGCATCTCTAGTATTACAATAAGATTAAAAGGAGATTTGCCTCGTCCTAGGATCTCCTTTTTCTGTATCCTGTGATATAATGAAGGCAATAGTAGATTCAAGGAGGAGATATGACAAAAGCAGATACAATTTTTAAAGAAAATATTCGAAAAATCATGGAAGAAGGGGTCTGGTCAGAGCAGGCGCGTCCTAAGTATAAGGATGGTAGAACAGCCAACTCCAAGTACATCACGGGAGCCTTTATGGAGTTTGACCTCTCAAAAGGCGAGTTTCCTATCACGACCCTTCGTCCCATCGCTATTAAATCAGCCATCAAAGAGATGCTCTGGATCTACCAGGATCAGTCGAATAGCTTAGACCTGTTAGAAGATAAATACAATGTTCACTACTGGAATGACTGGGAAGTGGGGGATAGTCGCACCATCGGTCAGCGCTATGGTGCTGTGGTCAAAAAAGCATGATCATTACCAATAAAGTCCTCGAACTAATTAGAAGCCAATCCTTGGAATCGCCGCAACATCATCTCGCTCTGGGATTATGATGCCTTTGAGGAGACCGACGGACTCTTGCCATGTGCTTTTCAGACCATGTTTGACGTGAGGCGGGTTGATGGGGAGATCTATCTAGATGCGACCCTGACCCAGCGTTCAAATGATATGTTGGTAGCCCACCATATCAATGCCATGCAATATGTAGCTCTTCAGATGATGATTGCCAAGCACTTTGGCTGGAAGGTCGGAAAGTTCTTTTACTTCATTAATAACCTTCATATTTATGATAATCAATTTGAACAGGCTGAAGAGTTAATTCGTCGGGAGCCTTCAGATTGTCAGCCACACCTGGTTTTGAATGTACCAGATGGAACCAATTTCTTTGACATCAAACCAGAAGATTTTGAACTGGTCGATTACGATCCAGTGAAGCCACAAGTTGAAGTTCGATCTTGCGATTTAGTGATAAATCAAGGTTTTTTGATGCCCTGATCTATGGGTGAAATCCTTTCAGAATTAAAACAATTTTAGCTAAAAATTTTTACTCATTTTTGAGTCAAAACATTTTGAAAATCGTTCGGGTTTTGTTAAAATAGATAAGGTTTGTAAAAACTAAACAATTTTAAAAAGAATGTTAATTTATAGATAAATATGGAGGTCCATTAGATGGGGAAAGACTTATTTAACGATCGTATTAGCAGATTCTCAATTCGTAAACTGAATGTGGGTGTTTGCTCAGTACTTTTGGGAACACTTGTCATGGTTGGGACAGCAGCAAGTGCAGCCGCAGAAGAAAATACAAATACGACAAGTGAAAGTGTAGCAGCGGTTGCAACAGCGTCAGAAGCGCCCGCAACTTCAACAGCCACAGCAACTTCAGCAGCATCAACAGCTGCAACGACATCGACTTATGATGCAAACGCAGCAATCACTGCACCAGAGACTTCAACTGCTGCAGCAACATCAACAGCACCTGCTTCAACTAGTGAAGCAAGTAGCACAAGTACAGCAGCGTCTGCAGCCATCAACTGCAGGAATACATCAACTGCTGCGGCAACACCAAGCCTAGAAGCAGCTACGCCAGCAAACAAGGCAGCAGAAGCAGCTGTCAACAAGTGCAGATAAGAAGAAACACTCAACTCTGTCAGCTGGACAAGGTGCCAGCATCGAGCGAAACATCTGCAGTTAGCACCTGAAGAGACAGCCAGCGCTAACTCGCCGTCGTAGCTCGTCGTGCTCTGTAGGTGATCGCAAATGGTCCAAACCTCATCGGGGATGACGTCGTAGACGCAACATCAACTCCTAAAGGTTGCAAAACCAGGCTATACAACAGACCTGTGACGCCTCAGATCTTTGACTAGCCAGATCTACATGGTTGGACTTTGGAGATGCAGCCAACTGGACTGGAGCCACTACGACATTAGCACCTGCCGCCGAAAGCTAAGCCAACTGAAAACTTACAAGAGAAAATGGCTCTCCAAGTCGGAGCGACCTACACCAAAGAAATCATGCCTGGATATGTGGTGACCATCAAAGTCAAGTCTTTGAAACCCTTCCAAGCGACAGAAATCTACAAGAAGCGACTTGGAAGACCGCGGAGCGACTGACGCTGAAAAAGCAACCTATGACCCAAATGCTCAGAAACGGTTTTGTCAATAATTCAGGTGGTCACGCTACATTGCTAAGTTACATTTCAATAACTGGTGATAGAGGCCATGATTGCCGAACCTCAAATGGCCAATGACCGAAGTACGAAACATGAAGGCATTGATACCAAGATACAAAGAAGACAACCATCAGCTGCAGCGATAGATGGTGGATAATATTGAGTGTGCAGTTTGAAGTATCTGCCACCTTCCGTGGTAAAGTTGTCAAACCGGCTATTGTCATGGCAGATGGTGAGTCCGCCAACCCAGGTGAATTGGTTATGTTCACCACCAACGGACGAAGGATGGCAACAAATTGGAGAGTGGAAAAAGATTACGGAAAACATGGACTAGTAACGTTTATTCCACAAGATACGGACAATTTATTTGGTCCAAACCCTACCACAACTATTAAATGGAATAATCATTCTACGGAATCAACCTTAACCAACTTCGAGGTTCTAACTCAAGCAGGCCCAGATAAAAAGCCAGTCGCTTGGAAGTACTTTGGAAGCGCCTGATCCAAGCAACTGGAGGTCTCGGGACTGGTGTCTTTCGGGCCAAATATTTCTGCAGGCGATGCCGTCTGTTCCTCTTGTTATGACGCAGTGGAGCATCTGAAGTGGGACTTTACATCGCTTCAGGTGGTAAACAGTCTGCTATGCTAGGATTCTTCCCACTTGATGAAGGGGATGCGCCTGAGTCATACGGTAAAGCTAGTCCATACCGATTGCAACTGTAGACGGAGTTACAGGTAGCTAAAGTATCTCAGCCTTATCTTAGGTCACTTGAGCCCTGATATGGATGAAAACAATACCCTTGATTGGACGGGTGATGACAAGGCGACCACTGCTGATGAAGGCATCGACCAATTACTTCCAAATGATCTCAAAGGAAAAACTAATGAGCTGATCAAGATGGACCGGACACGTCCAGGTAATTACACCATTTCAGTGGAAGCTCATACGGGTGGAGCAGCAAAAGCTAACATCTATGGTTGGATAGACTTTCAACCAAAACGGTAACCTTCGATGAAGATGAACGGTCTGATTTCGAACAACCATTACTCAAGATGGAACGGCTGACGTTAAGCTTTACAAACAGAGTAAAACCTATATTGATCCTAGTGTTAAGGAACTAGGTGCTACGGTGTACGAATTGCTAAGGATGCTGCTCAGATCGAGAGTCCGACAGGAATGGCCTTTTCAGGGGAAGTTGAGGACTTCAAGACTCAAATCACCCACCCACCAAAGGGGAATTCAAAGAAACAACTGGTCTTCAAGGGGCGAAGCAACCGCAACTGTAGCCTTTACTGCTCGTGGTTGCACAGGCTATAGCCTAACTGAGGCAGAAATTGATGAAACAGTAGCTCCACACATGATAGATAACCGACAGGCAACGTCGTTACACCTGATGCAGATGGCTACTATGTTGTAGCTGGTCAAGGAAGTACAAGATCACTGCCAACGGTAAGGTCTGTGGATGTTGAGTTCATTCCTGAAGATCACTTCCTTGGAACAGCGGATGGTATCTCTATTCGTCGTACAGATAGCAATGGCTACGATACTGGTTGGTCAACAAAATTCCCAGCTGATGAAGCTAACGTTGACACTGTTTTGAATACCATGGATGGTCTTTATATCCCAACTGTTACACCAACGGATATTGAAGGGGTAGACAAAACTTCGACAGATGTCCAAGGTGCGACTCAAACCGGTACACCGACCTTTAACACAACTGACGACTAACTGCAAATGGCGGACAAGATCTCTGTCACTCCAAGTCGCAGAATACCCTGCTAAATTGGTGGACCCAGCGACTGGTCTAACTAACCGATGCGATCATCTGTAACAGTTGCAGGCGAAGGAACATACAGCATTGAATCGATGCAACAGGTGAAGTAACCTTCGCTCCAGAACCAAGCTTCACAGGTACAGCTCAAAGGTGTGGACTGTTATCAGTGACAGCGCCAGTCGGAAGAGATAAAGATGGTACAGGTTCAGATGAGTACATCAAGACAGCGACAGCTAAGTACACACCAACTGTAACACCAATCACAGTGACTCCAACAAACAAGGTTTCTGACGGATATTCAAAATGTTCCTCAAACCCAAACACCAACATTTGATTTGAGTAATGATAAGACTGCTGAAATCACTAGCAAGAAATTGGTTGATCCAGCAACCGGTCAACCGACTGATGAAACAACGGTGACAGTAGCAGGTGAAGGTAGCTTATACAATCGACCCAACGACTGGAGCGGTGACATTCACGCCTGAAAAAGACTTCGTTGGTACTGCAAAAGGTGTGACAGTTCAAGCGACTGCAACGATTACCAATGCGAACGGTAAGACAGCAACCATCACATTCAGATGCGACCTACACACCAACTGTTGTAGCCGGCAGTTCCAACTAGCAAACCCTGCAACTTCAAAAGATGTCCAAGGTGCGACTCAAACAGGTACACCAACCTTTGCAGGAACAATCTGCTTCAAGTAAATGGTGAAGATAAAGAGATCACCATTAAAGAAAATAGCTATACACTTGCTAGATAAAGATGGTAACGAAGTTTCAACTGACACCAGCCTTATGCTGAAGATGGTACGACTGAAATAGGTACTTTCTCAATCGATCCTAGCAACAGGACAAGTAACCTTTACACCAACAGACAAGTCATACACTGGTGCAGTCACACCAGCTAAGGTTCAAGCTGAAAGCTCAAACGGTATTAAGGTGGACACAACTTACACGCCTGAAATTGTTCCAGTAACACCAACAGCAACTCCAGCTGAAACAGAAGATATCCAAGGTGCCACTCAAACAGGTAAGCCTGAATTCAAGGGTGGAACAGTAACTGTTGATGGCGTTGAGAAGACAGTTGCCATCAACGAAAATGTTCCAGCAACATTCGATGATGGATCAACAACTAAGACCGTAGACGGCGTTGGTACTTACACAGTAGCAGCAGACGGAACAGTTACATTTCGTTCCAGAAAAATCATTCGTCGGCACTGCACCAGCCGTGACTGTTGTCCGTGAATACATGAACGGAACCAAGGCTTCTAGCGACTTACACACCAACAGTGACTGCCAGTAACGCCAACTGCTACCCCAGCTGAATCAACAGGTGTTCAAGGTGCGACACAAACTGGTAAACCTGAATTCACGGGTGGAACAGTAACAGCCGATGGCGTTGCGCAAACTGTTGAAATCGATGAAGATGTTCCAGCAACCTTTGACGATGGATCTACAACTAAGACCGTAGACGGTGTTGGTACTTATACAGTAGCAGCAGACGGAACTGTAACCTTTGTCCCTGACCCAATCATTCACATGGTAAAGCACCAGCCGTAACCGTTGTTCGTGAAGATAAGAACGGAACCAAAGCTTCTGCAACTTATACACCAACTGTGACTCCAGTAACTCATACTGCTACACCAGTTGCAAACAGACAGGTAAACAAAGGTCAAGCCCAAACAGGTAACGCCTGACATTTACATTGAATGATGATGAACAGCTCGAGTTACCAAGTGAACGATGACGTTCCAGCTACAGTTTCGACCGACTGGTTCAACTACTGCAAGACAGTGGCATGGCGTTGGTACTTACACAGTAGCGGCAGACGGAACTGTAACCTTTGTCCCTGAAAAGACTCATTCACAGGTAAAGCACCAGCCGTAACGGTTGTTCGATGCAACGATAAGAACGGAACCAACAGCTTCAGATGCAACTTACACACCAACCGTAACTCCAGTAACTCCAACTGCTAACACCAGCTGACATCTACAGGACCTCCAAGGTTTGGATCAAACTGGAACTGTAACCTTGAAGGTAACTGTAAGGTGATGGTCAAGATAACGCCAATCGACTAAGAATAGCCATTACTCTTCTTGATGAAAATGGTCAACCAGCGGCATCAAGTACACCAGCGAAATCACCAGCGAGGTGACTGTGATCCGGTAACTTCACCGATTGATAAAGCACACAGGTGTAAGTTACCTTTACACCAACAGATAAATCTTACTCAGGTGAAGTAGTGCCAGTTAAGGTTCAAGCAGCTGATAGCTCAAATGGAACAACGGTAGAAACAACCTACACGCCGAAGATTACTCCAGTTGTCCCAACTTCTGAAGATGCAACATCGACAGATATCCAAGGTGCAAACACAATCTGGTAAACCTGAACTCTTTGACCGAATGGAAATCCGAAAATGTTCCAATCGATGAGGATACTCCAGCTACCTTCGAAGATGGCTCAACTACGAAGACTGTCGATGGTGAAGGAACTTACACAGTTGCTCCAGATGGAACAGTAACCTTCGTACCAGAAAAATCATTCACTGGTAACAGCTACCAGGCGTAACCAGTTGAAACGCGTGGATAAGAACGGTACTGAAATCACGGCAGAAGTACACACCAACTGTGACCCCAGTAACTCCAACTGCGACACCAGCTGAAACCACTGGATATCCAAGGTGCTACACAAACTGGCAAACCTGTATTTACTGAAGGCGATAGCCGTGTGCCAATGAACGATGATGTTCCAGCAACATTTGACGATGGCTCAACGACTAAGACTGTCGACGGTGTTGGTACTTACACAGTAGCAGCAGATGGTACTGTTACATTTGTACCAGAAAAATCATTCGTCGGAACTGCACCAGCTGTAACAGTGGTTCGTGAAGATAAGAACGGAACAAAAGCTTCTGCAACTTATACACCAACTGTGACACCAGTAACTCCAACTGCAGACCAGCTGACAACATCTACTGACAAACAAGGTCAAACGCAAACAGGTACAGCCAGACCTTCACACCAGGTAATCCAAATGTGTGCCAATGGATGATGATGCACCTGCAACATTTGAAGATGGCTCAACAACCAAGACAATTCCTGGTGAAGGAACTTACACAGTTGCTCCAGACGGAACCGTAACCTTTGTTCCAGAAAAATCATTCACTGGTAGAAGGTACAGGCGTAACAGTTAAACGTGTCGATAAGAACGGGTACTCCAAGTTACTGCTAAGTTACACACCAACTGTGACTCCAGTAACTCCAACAGCGACTCCAGCTGACATCTAGAAGCACCTCAAGGTGTGGTTCAAACTGGAACTAGTAACCTTCACTGAAGGTGACGAAGTTGCACCAATTGACAAGGATACCATTACTCTTCTTGATGAAAATGGTCAACCAGCAAGAATCTGTAGTTGCTAAATCACCAGAAGGTAGAAGAAATTGGTACTTATCACAGTTGATAAAGAAACAGGCCTTGTAACCTTCACACCAACTGATAAATCTTACTCAGGTGATGTGGTTCCAGTTAAGGTTCAAGGTAAATGATACAAACGGAACTAGTTGCTGAAACAACATACACACCGAAGATCACTCCAGTTGTCCCAACTGCTGAACCTGCAACATCTACCGAGATATCAGGTAAAACACAAACAGGTACACCAAGCTTCACCTGGTAACCCTGCAATCCCAATGGATGATGATGCGCCAGCAACCTTTGAAGATGGTTCAACTACGAAGACCATTCCAGGAGAAGGAACTTACACAGTTGCTCCAGATGGAACAGTAACCTTCGTACCAGAAAAATCATTTACAGGAACAGGTACAGGCGTAACCGTGAAACGTGTTGATAAGAACGGTACTCCAGTTACTGCAACTTACACACCAACCGTAACACCTGTTACACCAACTGCTGATCCTGCAACATCTACAGACATCCAAGGTGCCACTCAAACAGGTAAACCAAGCTTCACTGAAGGCGATAGCCGTGTACCAATGAACGATGATGTTCCAGCAACCTTCGATGATGGTTCAACTACGAAGACTGTCGACGGTGTTGGTACGTACACAGTAGCAGCAGACGGAACAGTTACCTTCGTACCAGAAAAATCATTTGTAGGAACTGCACCAGCTGTAACAGTTGTTCGTGAAGATAAGAACGGAACAAAAGCTTCTGCAACTTACACACCAACTGTAACACCAGTAACTCCAACTGCAACTCCAGCAGTATCTACTGATGTGCAAGGTGCCACTCAAACAGGTAAGCCAAGCTTCACTGAAGGCGATAGCCGTGTACCAATGAACGATGATGTTCCAGCAACCTTCGATGATGGTTCAACTACGAAGACTGTCGACGGTGTTGGTACGTACATCGAGTAGCAAGCAGACGGAACAGTTACCTTCGTACCAGAAAAATCATTTGTAGGAACTGCACCAGCTGTAACAGTGGTTCGTGAAGATAAGAACGGAACAAAAGCTTCTGCGACCTATACACCAACTGTAACTCCTAGTGACTCCAACAGCTAAACCTGCAACTTCTACAGACATCCAAGGTCAAACACAATCTGGTAAACCAAGCTTCACACCAGGTAACCCAAGAGTGTTGCCAATGGATGATGAAGTTCCAGCAACCTTTGAAGATGGATCAACTACGAAGACAATTCCAGGTGAAGGAACTTATACAGTTGCTCCAGATGGAACAGTAACCTTCGTACCAGATAAATCATTCACAGGAACAGGTACAGGTGTGACCGTGAAACGTGTTGATAAGAATGGTACTCCAGTTACTGCAATATACACACCAACAGTAACACCAGTTGCTCCAACGGGTGAACCAGTTACTTCAATTGGTAAGAAGGGTGCTACTCAAACAGGTAAACCAAGCTTCACAGAAGGTGATAGCCGTGTACCAATGAATGACCAAGTTCCAGCAACCTTTGAAGATGGTTCAACTACGAAGACAATTCCAGGTGTTGGTACTTACACAGTAGCAGCAGACGGAACTGTAACCTTCACTCCAGAACCTGAATTTACTGGTACTGCACCAGCAGTGAGCAGTGGTTCGTGAAGATGTGAACGGAACAAAAGCTTCTGCAACATACACACCAACTGTTCTTCCAATCACTAAATTTGTTGATAAAGAAGGTAAGAAATCCCAGGATACCCTACAGTTGATGGAGAAGAGCCAAAAGCTGAAATTCCAGGTTACCGCTTTGTGGAAACGAAGAAATTGCCTAATGGTGATACTGAACACGTCTATGAAAAAGTTACAACTTCATACGTAGACGAAAATGGTGTTCCTATCCCGGGTAACCCTACAGAAGATGGGGAACAACCGAAGAAAGATATCCCAGGTTATGACTTCGTGAAGACTGTTGTAGATAAAGATGGAAACACTCAACATATCTACAAGAAGACTGTGACACCAACTCCAATGCCGGATCCAACTCCGACACCAGAGCCACAGCCACAGCCTACTCCACAGCCTACTCCACAACCGCAACCAACACCGCAACCACAACCTACTCCACAACCAAAACCAGAAGAACCAACGATTCCTGTCGTTCCAGAAACGAAAGAAGAAGTGAAGTATATTGATCCACAAAATCCTACTGCACAACTTCCAAACACAGGAACAAAAGAATCTTCTACTGCTGGTCTTGCAATCTTTAGTGCTTTAGCAGGTCTCTCATTATTCGGATTTGCAAAACGCAAAAAAGAAGACTAAGCTAACTTGTGGCTAAGAAAAACCGCGAAAATCTCGCGGTTTTTTCTGTTTGTATTTGAAAAAATATCCTCCAAACTAGATAGTTGAAATCAGTCTTTTATAAGAAAATTTGATAAAATAGAAGTATCAGTGTAAAGGATGAGAGAATGAAAAAAGATTATTGGTATCTGGGCTCAAACTGAAAATGGCATTATTGGAAAGGACCAAGTCATGCCTTGGTATCTTCCAGCTGAGCTTCAGCATTTCAAAGAAACGACCATGGGACAAGCAATTCTTATGGGAAGAGTGACCTTTGATGGTATGAAAAAACGGGTTCTACCAGGTCGGACTAGCATTATCTTAACGCAAGATCAGGCTTATGATTCTGAAAATGATGCTGTACTTGTCATGCATAGCAAAGAAGGAAGTCTTAGAGTGGTATCAGAAGCCAAGAGAAGGATCTTTACATTATTGGGGGAGTCAGATTTTAAGGCTTTTCTCTGATCAGTTAGAAGAATTGATCCAGACCATGATTCATGCAACGATTGATGGAGATACATTGGCACCAAAATTTGAAGAGAGCCGTTATGAAGAAGGTCCGTCAAGTTCCCATCTGAAAGATGAGAAAAATCCATATGATTTTACGGTCAGCTATTATAAGAGAAAGGATTTAGACTAATGGAGCAGAAGTGTCTTTGGTTTTTTACAGCTGTCCTATGTGTCATCTGTTTGATTTGCGCCTTACAAACCTTTCGTAAAAAACGGTTCGGCCTCGCTATTTTATTCTTACTAAATGCTTTTACCAATCTTGTGAATTCCATTCACGCCTTTTACATGACCTTATTTTAAACTAAATAGAAACAGAAAATGACAGAAAGAGGAAATACATGCCAACGAATCAAAATAATGATATGATGGTTTATTGTTCATTTTGCGGAAAGAGTCAAGATGAAGTCCAAAAAATCATTGCAGGAAACAATGCGTTTATCTGTAATGAATGTGTAGAGTTAGCACAAGAAATTATCCGCGAGGAGCTAGCAGAAGAAGTCCTTGCAGACCTTAGTGAAGTTCCTAAACCAATCGAATTGCTCAATATCTTGAACCACTATGTCATCGGTCAAGATCGGGCTAAACGTGCCCTTGCAGTAGCGGTATACAACCACTACAAACGCATTAACTTCCACGATACACGCGAAGATGAGACGGATGTTGAATTGCAAAAATCAAACATCCTCATGATTGGACCTACTGGTTCAGGAAAGACCTTCTTGGCCCAAACCTTGGCTCGTAGCTTGAATGTTCCATTTGCTATTGCAGATGCAACAGCTTTAACTGAAGCCGGTTATGTGGGTGAAGACGTTGAAAATATTCTCTTAAAACTTCTTCAGGCAGCGGATTTCAATATTGAGCGTGCAGAACGTGGCATCATCTATGTCGATGAAATCGATAAGATCGCTAAGAAAAGTGAAAACGTCTCTATCACACGTGACGTTTCTGGTGAAGGAGTGCAACAAGCTCTCTTGAAGATCATCGAAGGAACTGTCGCTAGTGTACCACCTCAAGGTGGGACGTAAACACCCTCAACAAGAGATGATCAAGTGGACACCAAGAACATCCTCTTTATCGTAGGTGGGGCTTTTGATGGGATCGAAGAAATTGTTAAGCAACGTCTTGGTGAAAAAATCATCGGTTTCGGTAAGAACAATAAAGCTATTGATGAATCCAGCTCTTACATGCAAGAAATCGTTGCGGAAGATATTCAAAAATTTCGGGATTATCCCAGAATTGATCGGACGTCTTCCAGTCTTTGCTGCTCTTGAACAATTGACAGTTGACGATCTTGTCCGTATCTTGAAGAGCCACGCAATGCTCTTGGTAAAACAATACCAAACCTTACTCTCTTATGATAATGTTGAATTGGAATTTGATGACGAAGCCTCTTCAAGAGATTGCGAATAAAGCCATCGAAAGAAAAACAGGAGCTCGTGGACTTCGTTCGATTATCGAAGAAACCATGATGGATGTCATGTTTGAAATTCCAAGTCAAGAAGATGTCAAACTTGTTCGAATCACAAAAGAAGCTGTTGACGGAACAGAAAAACCAATTCTCGAAACAGCCTAGAAAGATAAAATATGGAAATTAACACACATAATGCGGATATCCTCTTAAGCGCTGCAAATAAGAGTCATTATCCTCAAGATGAGATTCCAGAAGTTGCACTTGCCGGTCGATCAAATGTCGGCAAGTCTTCTTTTATTAATACTCTCTTAAATCGAAAGAACCTGGCCAGAACATCTGGGAAACCAGGAAAAACCCAATTGCTAAATTTCTTCAATATCGATGATAAACTCCGTTTGGTAGACGTACCTGGTTATGGCTATGCCCGTGTCTCTAAAAAGAGCGAGAGAAGTGGGGGCGGATGATCGAAGAATACCTCACTAGTCGTGAGAACTTAAAAGCAGTCGTTAGCCTGGTTGATTTTCGTCACGAACCTTCTGCAGATGATGTCCAAATGTATGAATTCTTAAAATACTACGAAATTCCCGTAATCTTGGTAGCGACTAAGGCAGATAAGATTCCGCGTGGAAAATGGAATAAACATGAATCGATCATCAAGAAAAAACTCGATTTTGATCCAGCTGACACCTTTATTGTCTCTTCTTCTGTAACCAGGGAAGGACTAGAGAAGTCATGGGATGCTATTTTAGAAAATGCATTTTACGAAATAAATTGAAATGACATGAAAATGTCATTTTTGTTTTGGATTTATCTCGCAATTGTAATACAAGTGTAATATAATTGGCTTTGTTTTCTTCTATCTATATGGTATAATTTCTATAAAGATAAAAGATGATAAAAATTTAATTGGAGATAAATTGTATTATGAAAAAGAAAATACGGAATAAAACGAAATTATTTGGTTTGTTCGTTTCTGTATTAGCAGTGGGGACATTTGCTGCTGCTATGAGCGAGCACGTCACATCAGTTGGCGCTAATGATGGAACTTACCAAGCTTATTCAGACCCTACTGAAGCTTTTATCTCACAAATTGGTGAGTCAGCTCGTCAGCTCGGTCAAGAGAATGACCTTTATGCTTCCGTTATGATCGCACAAGCCATCCTTGAAAGTGGATCAGGTCAGTCTGGCTTGTCTCTCTTATCCGCATTACAACCTTTTCGGGATTAAAGGAAGTTATGCTGGCCAATCTGCAGTGATGCAAACTTGGGAAGATGACGGGGCTGGAAATGCCTATACCATTAATGATGCATTTCGTTCTTACCCATCCTACTACGAATCATTGCAGGACTACGTAGCTGTTTTGAAACAAGGACATTTTGCAGGTGCATGGAAGAGCAACACTTCTAGTTACCAAGATGCAACAGCAGCTTTGACAGGTGTTTATGCGACAGACACAAGCTACTATGCAAAACTTAATAACATCATTGAAACCTATAATTTGACTCAATACGATTCACCAAATGTTCAAGGTGGTATCACAGGTTCGGTATACAATCCATATCGCCAACAGTTCACTTCACAAGAAATCTTGAATTTGGATATCGCTTGGGCGAACCGTTTGAATTATTAAAACTAAAACAGGCATTCGCCTGTTTTTTCTTTTTGTTTTTTAGTACATAGTATTATTCGATATAAAACGTATATAGTGAAAAGTTAAGAATTATTCCTGAAAACCTTTTCAAACTTTTCTCTCTATGATATAAATGATTTTGTTCTACAAACATTATATAAGGAGAATAGTATGTCTGAATCTAATTTTATTCAAAAAGTTGGAGCGGCGTGTAATAAGAAGGAAGATCTCTATCAGAAATCTAAAACGCGCTATGCAGTCCGTTCTATTTTTGCTGGAGGATTTCTTACTTTAAGTACGGCGGTCGGAGCAGTTGCCGCTGACTTGTTGAATACCTTTGTACCTGGGTCTGGTCGTTTTCTATTTCCATTCATATTTGCCTGGGGCTTGGTTTATCTCCTATTCTTAAATGCGGAGTTAACCACCTCAAATATGATGTATTTGACAGCGGGGACCTATCTAAAGAAAATTCATTGGAAGAAAGCGCTGGAAACTCTTCTTTATTGTACCTTCTTTAATTTAATTGGTGCTTTAATCGTCGCTTTTCTTTTCAATCAAACCACTGCCTTTGCACATATCGATCCAAAAGGATTCCTAGCTACGGTGGCAGAAAATAAACTCCAACAGAAGCAATCAAGTGGTTTTCTTTGAAGGGGTTATTGCCAATATCTTTGTAAATATTGCTATTCTTTCTTATTTATATTTCAAAGATGAAACAGCCAAGGTGCTCTTAGCCCTCTCTGCTATTTATATGTTTGTCTTTATGACCAATGAACACTTGGCTGCAAACTTTGCTTCCTTCTCATTATTGAGCTTTAATTCAGTTTCTAGCCAATTGCCGCATTTTGAATTTTTAAATATTTTACGTCACTATGGTGTCACCTTCTTTGCCAACTGGGTAGGAGGAGGAGTTCTAATGGGACTAGCCTATGCTTGGTTGAATAATATCAAGAGTCTCTACAACGATTAAAAAATATAAAAAAAGTTTGCAAAAGTACTTGCATTCTTTTTTTATATGTGATAAACTAATCTACGGTTTGAAAAAACTGCCTAAGACAGTAGGGGAGCTCGACTCATAAAGATCCTACCGAGGACAAAACGTATCAATTAAAAGAAGCGTATTGTACTTTCGTGTCTAGGTTTGGGCGCGTTTTTCTTTTGGAAAAATTCCCCAAGCAAAATAATTACGGAGGTGAACACACTAATGAGTGAAGCAATTATTGCTAAAAAAGCGGAACTTGTTGACGTGGTAGCTGAAAAAATGAAAGCTGCTGCATCAATCGTCGTTGTAGATTCTCGCGGTTTGACAGTTGAGCAAGATACAGTTCTTCCGTCGCAACCTTCGCGGAAGCGAAGTTGAGTTTAAAGTTATCAAAAACTCAATCTTGCGTCGTGCAGCTGAAAAAGCTGGTCTTGAAGATCTTGCATCTGTATTCGTTGGACCTTCTGCAGTAGCATTTTCTAACGAAGATGTTATCGCACCTGCGAAAATCTTGAACGATTTTGCAAAAGACGCTGAAGCACTTGAAATCAAAGGTGGTGCAATCGAAGGCGCTGTCGCATCTAAAGAAGAGATTCTTGCACTTGCAACTCTTCCAAACCGCGAAGGACTTCTTTCTATGCTCCTTTCTGTACTTCAAGCGCCAGTGCGCAACGTTGCTCTTGCAGTCAAAGCGGTTGCAGACAACAAAGAAGACGCAGCTTAATCTTAAGCTACGCAGCTAGCCTAGCTACAAAAAAATAAAAAATAAAATTAAAACTTATTTGGAGGAAATAACAATGGCATTGAACATTGAAAACATTATTGCTGAAATTAAAGAAGCTTCAATCCTTGAATTGAACGACCTTGTAAAAGCTATCGAAGAAGAATTTGGTGTAACTGCAGCTGCTCCTATGTAGCTGTTGTGCAGCTGGTGCCGCTCGACGCAGGTGCTCGCTAAAGGATCTCATCTCGATATCGAATTGACATCTGCAGGCGTACAAGAAAGTCGGCGTTATCAAGAGATTGTACGTGAAATCACTGGTCTTGGTCTTAAAGAAGCTAAAGAACTTGTTGATGGTGCACCTGGTGTCATCAAAGAAGGTGTTGCTGCTGCTGAAGCTGAAGAAATCAAAGGTAAATTGGAAGAAGCTGGAGCTTCAGTTACTCTTTAGAATAATAGAGTTTCCAATCAAAATGAAAACCGAGGTTTAGGCCTCGGTTTTTTTGTCGTTGAAAATAATGATGATAGAATGTAGAGGGCTTTATAAAGCCATGTGTAGCCTTTATTTTTCTAAACCTACTAAATAGTGCAGTTTTAATGCATGTTACATTTGCTAGAGTCCCTGAGATGTTGCTAATTTGTTGCTATAATGGCTATAATCATATCATAAAAGGAGAAGATGATGAAAAATTTTAAACAGTTCTTGTTAGCTGTTAGTAGCCGTTTTGCAGCACCGTCCTCTTCGGTAGCCTGTGGCGCTAAAAGCGATAATGGGACTTACGTGTATGAGCCTACAACAGAGAAGAGAGTCAGGGAGATGCTGCCAAGGCGAACTTGCTCATATCATTGACAGGTGATAATTACCGTTCACGGTTTCGATTATCAATCAAGGACAAGAGAA
Source organism: Streptococcus sp. (assembly GCA_047241705.1). Taxonomy (GTDB): domain Bacteria; phylum Bacillota; class Bacilli; order Lactobacillales; family Streptococcaceae; genus Streptococcus. Next base: position 122,532 of record JBKTJB010000007.1, on the reverse strand, counting down.
GGCGAGATGAAGGTTCAGACACCAATGCAGGTGGTCAAAATGCCAATCAAGTCCTATGATTTGGAAGGTAGACCAAAAGCTACAAACTACTTGTCTCATGAAGAATGATGACAGTGGGACAAGCTGGAGATGTACGTATCAAGTTTCCAGGATCATGTGCTAACCATTAAGGATGTGAAAGAATTCAAACTCGATGTGGTGACACAGACATGTTTATATAACTTACATGAAAATGGCTAAGTTCAAAAAGTTAAATACATATGCATGGCGGGAGGTACGGCTCCTGCCTTATTCTAATCGTTACATATTAGTTGATACAAGAAATATTACAAGAGTATGACATTTTGTAATACTTTCATTGCCGATGATGCCTGAATTGTTGATATAATAGGGTGAGATCTAACTAAAAAGGAGGAAGTTATGAAAAACTTTAAACGTATTCTTTTAGCTGTCGTAGCAGTTTTTGCAGCAGTCCTCTTGGTGGCATGTGGTGCCAAAAGTGATAACGGGACTTATGTCTACAAACCATCAAAAACTGAAGTGAAGGAAATCCTTGAAGAACAAGGTGCTCCAAGTTCAAGTGTAGATGCATTGATCGACAATGTTAAATTGGAAGTTTCAGTGACCATTAAAGATAAAAACAGGTAGCCTTAAAATTAAAGGTGAAATGATGGGACAAAAGACTGACCAATCATTGATGATACGAAGGATTGACCAACAAAAGAAAACTCTTCAATCTAAAAACAGGTGAAGGTGAGAAGGTGTTAAATACAAAGAGTCCAGGCGATGTGTTCACTTTTGATTTATCTGGTGAGAAGAGTTCAGGTCATGAAGCTGCTTTGGAAATGTTCAAAAACGCTAAATTCAAACGTACAAAATAATACAAGAGAAGGGCAGAGGGGATCTGCGCTTTTTCTTCTTTAAAACATCTTGAATCGGTATTAAAATAGTGGTAAAATCTGATTATAAAATACATTAGGAGATTGATTATGAAAAATATTAAACGTATTCTTTTAGCTTTCGTTGCAGTTTTTGCAGCAGTCCTCTTGGTGGCATGTGGTGCCAAAAGTGATAACGGGACTTATGTCTACAAACCAACAAAAACTGAACTCAAGAAGATTCTTGAAGAGCAGGGCTTATCAGGTAGTCAATTAGAGTCTATTGGAGACGTTATTAATTTTGAAGTTTCTATTAAGATCAAAGATTCTAAAGGAACCCTCAGCATCGCGGGTGAAGTCGCTGGTCAAAAGAATGAGCGATCTTATGATGTCAAAATCAATCAAAAAGAGAAAACAATCTCGTCAAATGATGGTAGAGCGAGAAAAGATTACATACAAGGTCGATGGTGACTATTTGACATTTGATCTTTCTAAGTTAAGTAATAGCAACCAAGGGGATCTTATGATTCTTAAAAACGCTAAACTCAAACGCACGAAATAATGCAAGTGAAGAGCGGGGGAAACCTGCTCTTTTGCTTTACTTTTAAGTGACTGGTTTGGTATAATGCATGCGATCAAGATGCGATCTGGGGCCGGAATGATTTTCAGCACGAAAATGATTTCGTCTCGCTCTCTCTCTGTGTGATCAAGTGAAATCATTTATGGAAAAGGAGAATCATCTATGCTTTATATTTGGTCTTACTTGAAAAAGTATCCCAAGTGGCTAGCTCTGAATCTATTTTCAGCGGTCCTGTTTGTTATTGTCAATTTGGGCTTGCCAACGATTCTAGCTCGCATGATTGATGAGGGATTAACCCGCGTGATGTGGATCGGCTGTATTTCTGGGGCTGGGTTATGTTTGCGATTATTTTGCTTGGGATTGTGGGACGGATTATCTTGTCTTACGCGGTTGGCCAGCTAACGACCACCATGGTCCGCGATATGCGCAATGACCTCTATGCTAAGTTACAGGAGTACTCGCATCACGAGTATGAGCAAATTGGGGTATCGTCATTGGTCACTCGCTTGACTTCGGATGCCTTTGTTTTGATGCAGTTTGCGGATTCTATGTTGAAGATGGGGGTCATCACACCCTTGATGATGGTTTCCAGTGTTCTCTTGATTTTGACAACCAGTCCTTCTCTAGCGTGGATTGTAGCGGTATCAGTACCTTTTCTTGCTGTCGTCGTCTGGTATGTAGCAGTCAAGACACGTCCACTTTCTGAGAAGCAACAAAAGACCCTCGACCATCTCAACCAGTTTGCGCGTGAAAATTTGACAGGACTTCGTGTGATTCGTGCCTTTGCCCGCGAAGAATTCCAAGAGGATAAATTTGCGGCTGAAAATGAAGTCTACGCAGAAAACTCGAATAAATTGTTCAAACTAACTGGTTTGACAGAACCTCTATTTGTGCAGATCATCATTGCTATGATTGTGGCGATTGTCTGGTTTGCTTTGGATCCTCTTCATGACGGTAGTTTGAAAATTGGGGATCTGGTTGCCTTTATTGAGTATAGCTTCCACGCGCTCTTATCTTTCCTCTTTTTAGCCAATCTCTTTACCATGTATCCTCGGACTGCGGTTTCTAGCCGGCGTCTCAAGGAAATCATGGACATGCCCATTTCGATCGATCCAAATGAGAATGGTGTAACAGAAACAGCATCTCGTGGCTATTTGGAATTTGACAATGTCACCTTTGCTTATCCAGGTGAGACGGAGAGTCCAGTTCTCCATAATATTTCCTTTCAAGCCAAACCTGGCGAAACCATTGCCTTTATCGGCTCGACCGGTTCTGGGAAATCTTCACTTGTGCAGTTGATTCCTCGATTCTATAGATGTCACCCTAGGGAAGATTTTGGTCGATGGTGTGGATGTCCGTGACTACAATCTGAAAGCCCTTCGCCAAAAGATTGGTTTTATTCCACAAAAGGCCTTGCTCTTTACGGGAACCATTGCTGAGAACCTTCGTTATGGGAAAGAAGATGCCTCTGTACAAGAGCTAGAACAAGCGGCTGAAATTTCCCAAGCCAAGGAATTTATCGACAGCCGTGAGGAACGCTTTGATACGCATTTGGCAGAAGGTGGTAGCAACCTTTCGGGTGGTCAAAAACAACGCTTGTCCATCGCTCGTGCCGTTGTCAAAGATCCAGATGTCTTTATTTTTGATGATTCCTTCTCTGCCTTAGACTACAAGACGGATGCCACTTTGCGGAAGCGTCTCAAAGAAGTTACAGGAGATGCGACCGTTCTGATCGTAGCGCAACGTGTGGGAACCATTATGGATGCGGATCAAATTATTGTCTTGGACCAAGGGGAGATCGTCGGTCGAGGTACTCACGATGAATTGATGGAAAGCAATGAGATCTATCGTGAAATTGCCAATTCGCGTAGCTCGATAGTCCATCGTTGACAGAAGGAATAGAAAGGAGAAGCAGATGAAACAAGAACAAAACAGTTTTAGTAGACTATGGACCTATTTGAGAGCCTATCGCTTGGAAGTTTGCTTGTCCATTTTCTTAAAAATCCTAAGTGTCGTCATGAGTGTTGTCGAACCCTTTGTTTTGGGGCTTGCGATTACTGAGTTGACAAAAAATCTCATGGATATGGCAAAAGGCCTTGCGGGAGCTGGTCTTAACACCTCCTATATCGCGATCATTATGACGCTCTATCTATTCCGTGGGGTCCTCTATGAGTTGGGATCTTATTATTCCAACTATTTCATGACCAATGCTGTTCAAAAGACCGTTCAGGACATGCGAAATGATTTGTCTCATAAAATCAATCACATTCCCGTTTCTTATTTTGACCGGCATCAGTTCGGAGATTTGCTAGGACGTTTTACTAGCGATGTCGAAACCGTCTCGAATGCCTTGCAACAGTCCTTCTTACAAATCGTTAATGCCATCTTTACCTTGCTCTTTGTCATCAGCATGGTCTTATACTTAAACATCCAGCTGGGGCTAGTGGTCATCTTGTCCATTCCGATCACTTATTTCAGTGCTCGATTTATCATGAAAAAATCTCAGCCTTACTTTAAAGAGCAGGCAGATGTTTTGGGGGCAATGAACGGCTTTGTACAAGAAAATTTAACAGGTTTTAACGTCCTTAAGCTCTACGTCCGGGAAAAATCTTCCCAGGAAGAGTTTCATGATATTACCCATCACCTTCAAAAGGTAGGATTCAAGGCTAATTTCATTTCTGGCTTAATGATGCCGATTTTAAATGGGATTTCAGATTTGACATATCTCATTATCGCTTTGTTTGGTGGCTTGCAAGTGATAGCAGGTCGTTTGACTGTCGGGAATATGCAGGCCTTCGTTCAATATGTTTGGCAGATCAACCAACCGATTCAAAACTTGACCCAATTGGCAGGACAGCTACAAAGTGCTAAGTCGTCTCTAGATCGGATTTTCCAAGTCATGGATGAACCAGATGAAGTAGCAGATGTAACAGAAACCCTCACTGAGAGATTTGACAGGGCAAGTCAGCTTTAAAAACGTTGATTTCCAATATGTAGCGGACAAACCCTTGATCCGTGATTTCAACCTAGAAGTCAAACCAGGTGAAATGGTGGCCATTGTCGGACCGACCGGAGCAGGGAAAACAACCTTGATTAATTTGCTAATGCGCTTTTACGATGTGACTGCGGGATCGATTACAGTCGATGGTCATGATATTCGTCATTTATCTCGCCAAGATTACCGCAAGCAATTTGGAATGGTACTTGCAGGATGCTTGGTTATATGAAGGAACCATCAAAGAAAACCTTCGCTTTGGTAATCTCGAGGCAACGGATGAAGAAATTGTGGAAGCTGCAAAGGCAGCCAATGTCGATCACTTTATCCGGACACTCCCTGGTGGTTACAATATGGAAATGAACCAGGAGTCTAGCAATATTTCTCTAGGGCAAAAGCAACTCCTAACCATTGCGCGTGCGCTCCTAGCGGATCCTAAAATCTTGATTTTGGATGAAGCGACGTCTTCTGTCGATACGCGTTTAGAACTCTTGATTCAAAAAGCCATGAAGAATTTGATGAAAGGGCGGACTAGCTTTGTCATTGCTCACCGCCTGTCTACCATTCAAGAAGCAGATAAAATCCTTGTCCTCAAAGATGGCCAAATCATCGAGCAAGGAAATCACCAATCCTTGTTGGCAGACAAAGGATTCTACTATGAGCTCTACAATAGCCAATTTTCAAATAAAAAAGCGGAATAAGTTCCTTTAATCGAAAGAGGTTTGAGATAGCATTCTCATCCTCTTTTTTCTTGCTTTCTTATATTACTACATAAAAAGGTTAACATTTCTGCAACAAATTGATTACAGAATATTCACACAATTCACCTTGTTTGTCATGATAATTTTTATTAGGATAGAATCGTTGTAAAAATAAAAGGAGAAATATGTGATGTATCATTTAAACAAAGATATCATTTTTGGCATTCGCAAGTCTAAGCTTGGAGTCTTTTCTGTCGTGATTGCAATCATGGGGGCTTGTTTTTTGACTGGAAAATCTGTGGCAGCTGATCAAGTTGGAGAGCAAGCACAAGTCCAAACACAAGGGCAAGAAGCGACAACTTCTGATCCCGCAAGCTCTCAAGTAGATACCAGCCAATATGGAGCATCTATGCCTTACACCCGTTATGAAGCAGACAAAGGAAACCTCCTTGGAAAGGCAGAGGTAGAGCAGTCTCAAGACAGTCACTCAACAGCTATTGAAGCTTCTGATCAGACTTATGTCGCTTTAAAAGAAAAGGGAGATGGTGTTTCCTTTAAGGTCAATGAACCAGCCAATGCTTTAACTGTACGCTACACAGTACCAGATGGAGCCAATGGACAACTCGATGTACAGGTGAATGGTCACAGTGTTCAACAATTGAATCTTTCGTCCTCGTCTAACTGGCAGTACTTGAATGACAAAGGTGTTCGCGATAGTGCCCAGGCTGGATACACGCGCCTGCTTCCAATTTGATGAAGTACATAGCCTCCTTCCAGGCATTCAACTTCAAAAAGGAGATGTGGTTTCACTCCGTAAAAAACAAATCAGACGACGTCCATTATGGTCTTGACTTTGTGGAATTCGAGCAAGCTCCAGACCCGATTGCTCAAGGGGACAATGCTATCAATATTGTTTCTAAAGGAGCTACGCCAAACGATGATACTGATGACAGCCAAGCCCTCTATGATGCGATTTATGAGGCTAAACAAACCGGAAAGAATGTCTATATCCCAGCCGGGCGATTTAATCTCAATCGAAAAGTCGGTATCGATGCTTCTGATATGAAGATTTCAGGGGCCGGTATCTGGCATACCCAACTGCATTTCACTAGCGACCAAGCTGGTGGCGGTGGTTTTGACTTCCTTCACCAAGACAACCATGTTGAATTTAGCGATGTCTATCTATCCTCTAACCTCCGTTCACGCTATGGTGAAAATGCTCAATACAAGGCCATTTCTGGAACGCCAGGTAAGAATTCTCATATTCACGATATTTGGGCCGAACATTTTGAAGTCGGCATGTGGATTGGTGATTATGCTGGAAAAAATGATATGAAGTACACAGATGGTCTAGTAGTAGAAAATGTCCGTTTGCGCAATAACCTGGCTGACGGAGTCAACTTTGCCCAAGGGACTAAGAATTCGATTGTCCGCAATTCTAGTATTCGTGGGAATGGAGATGACGGACTTGCCAGCTGGTCAAGTATTGCGGATGGAACAGAATCGGCAGTAGCAGAAAATAATAAATTCTTGCACAATACGATTGAACTCGGTTGGCGCGCTGGGGGTATTGGAATCTTTGGTGGGAAAGGCCATGAGATCGCCTACAATCGGATTAAAGACAATATCGGTGATGCCGGAATTCGCTTGACGACTGTCTTTAAAGGCCATAACTTTGATCTGAATGAAGAAGGAATTCGGGTTCACCACAATCTCTTGGAGCGTACAGGAACGAAGAGCGATATCTAGAACAAGCATCGTGGATCGATTGATGTTGAAACGCGCTATGGAGATATTAAAAATGTCACCATTGAGGACAATGTACTTGTAGCGCCATTTGATACAGGTGTGACCGATCACCTCAATCCAAATGGAGGTATCCTAAATCATGTCGAAGTCAGAAACAATCAAACCATGAGTCAACTCTCTCATCCAGCTCAAGCAGGACTATCTGCTCCTGCTTCAAAACCAATTGGACAAGCCTTGAAAGTCAAAGAAAAACCACTTCAAGCAAGTGCAGTGAAAGTTCCCCTTCAACCATCGAAAGTTCAACCGTCTAAGAAACAAACCGGTCTGAATCTTAAACAAGCAAAGACAGTCACTAAAACAGTCAAACCTAACTATGTCTTAAAAGCAACAAATTCCAAGCAAAAGAGCTTTTTGAAAGCTCCGAGTGCTTTATTCCTTTACCGGATGATGGGGTTACGTCAAACGGTTTAAGAAGGATGGAAATCCTGGATACAATTCCAGGATTTTTTGCTTGCTGCTAGTCCTTCATTGACAGTGAGAAGGCAGATCGGTATACTAGGTATAATCTAATTAGAGGCCACCATGATGATTCGACCCGTTCAGCTCAGCGATGCAGCAGCTATCCGAGCGATTTACCAACCTTATGTGACAGAAACAGCCATTACCTTTGAGGTTGATGTGCCGACTGTTCAGGAATTTGAAAGCCGCATCGCAAAACGCTGACCCAATTTCCTTATTTGGTCGCAGAAGTGGATGGGAAAGTTGTGGGGTATGCCTATGCCTCGACCTATTATGCACGCGCTGCCTATGATTGGACCACTGAATTGTCTATTTATGTCGCAAAAGAGGCGCGTGGACAAGGGATTGGATCGGCCCTTTATACGGCCTTAGAAGAGGAGTTGCAAGCACGAGGCTACTTACGCTTTCTGGCTTGTATCGCTGTTCCGAACGAAGCGAGCATTTCCATGCATGAAAAGCGGGGCTATGTTCAAGTGGCTCACTTCCCAAAGATTGGCTATAAGTTTAACAAATGGCATGATATCGTCTGGATGCAAAAGACCATCGAAGGGCCGGTGAGAAAAATACAGTAGAAATCACGACATTTGTAAATCGCAATAGTTAATTATCCCTGACTTTTTCATAGGCTAAAATGATACTAATAAAATTACTGAAAGAGACCGGAAAGTTGTGATGGTCTCCCCTACATGAAAGGAGCCTTTATGACTGAAGAACAAAAGTGCTAGGCTGTTACCTCAAAAGCCCTCCAGATGGGCCAAAATTCTACTTAACCGAAAGGTTCCCATTCTTCTGTTCTTCTTACTGGAATTGGCCTTTCTTGTCTTTTCATATCTCAGTCTACAAGCATTTCCCATCCATTATCTTATGGGAACACTTGTTGAGTGTCTTTACCTTCTTTTACTTGCTCAATCGTTCCATGGATTCTCGTTCCAAACTGTCCTGGGTGATTATCATTGCCCTCTTTCCAATTTTTGGGACGGCTCTGCTTTACTTTTCGTTAGCTGATTTGGGTGTGAGACGCTTGAAGAAGCGGCTTGAGGATGCTACAGTGCAGGCATCTGACTATCTAAGCACCAGATCCAGAAGTTGCTGATTATTTATCCCAAAGTGATCGCCAATTACAGAAATTAGCTTATTTTCTGGAGCATAGTCCAGCCCAGTTTCCTATCTACAGAGACACAGAGGTCACCTATTTTCCACTTGGAGATGACATGCTACCAGCCTTGTTGGAGGATTTGAAAAAGGCGGAACGTTATATTCTTATGGAATATTTCATTATTGACGAAGGGATCATGTGGGGTGAGATTTTAGCCATTTTAGAGGAGAAGGCCAAGGCAGGTCTGGATGTTCGTGTCATGTTTGATGGGATGAATGAGATGACTACCTTGTCCTACGATTATATCGAGCGACTGCACAAGGTTGGCATTAAAGCTCAGGCCTTCTCACCAGTCAAGCCTATTCTATCAACCTATTACAATTACCGAGACCATCGAAAGATTACAGTGATTGATGGTCAAGTTGCTTATACTGGTGGCGTTAATATCGCTGATGAGTATGTCAATAAACGAGAACGCTTTGGTCATTGGAAGGATACGGCCCTTCGATTAGATGGTTCAGCAGTTCAAACGCTAAAAGCTCTCTTTTTGACCATGTGGACAGTGACCGGAATAGAAGACAAAGCGGATATGGAGCGCTATCTACAAGAAAAACCTCAACAAAGAAAGAGCCAGGGCTTGGTTCTTCCTTATGGCAATTCACCATTGACTTATCACAAGGTGGCTGAGGATGTTTATCTTCATTTACTGAATACATCGACCGATTATGTTCATATCATGACGCCGTATCTGATCTTGGATGACGAATTGGTATAGAGCCATGACCTTTGCGGCCAAACGAGGTGTAGATGTTCGTATCATTATGCCAGGGATTCCAGATAAACAGTATGCCTTTGATATTGCGACGACCTATTTTAAAGCCCTCTTGGATGCTGGCGTCCGTATTTTCCGTTATACCCCAGGCTTTGTCCATGCTAAAGTTTATGTTTCTGATAGCCAACAAGCTGTTGTAGGAACCATTAATACAGACTACCGAAGTCTCTATCAAAATTTTGAAGATGGGGTCTATCTCTACAAAACTCTGGAAGTGCTAAAGATTGAAGAAGATTTTGAGAAAACCCAGGCTCTATCAGAGGAAGTCACTCTAGAAAGTTTATCTAAAATGCCTATGGCTCATCGTCTAGCTGGCTATCTCTTTTCTTTGATTGGACCTTTGATGTAAAAAAGGAGGAATCATATGGATACAAAAATTCTTTTGAAATTGTTAGAAGACCAAGCTGATCCAGCGAAAGTCCCAGCAATGGAAGCTTATATGAAAAATAAATTCAGCTTTCTTGGGGTTCAAAAACCAATTCTCAAAAAGATTGAAAGAGATTTTTTTAAGCTTTTCATAAAGGATCCAATTGATTGGGCTTTTGTGGAAGAGTGTTGGCAGCAACCTTACCGTGAGTTTCAATATATTGCTATGGATTATCTGGATAAAAAGAAGAAGGAGCTTATACCTGAAGATTTTCCAAAGCTAAAGGAATTGGCTCAAACCAAATCATGGTGGGACAGTATAGATCAATTGGACCTTATCATCGGAGAGATTACTTTTCACTATCCAGAAACCAAGCAGGTTATGCTGGATTGGAGTAAGGATCAGGACTTTTGGTTGAGGCGGATTGCCATTGATCACCAGCTTATGAGGAAAGAAAAAACAGATACGGATTTGTTAGAAAAAGTGATCCTCAATAATCTAGGTCAAAGCGAGTTCTTTATAAATAAGGCAATCGGCTGGAGTTTACGCAATTATCTCCAAGGTTAATCCGGATTGGGTAGGGGCCTTTATCGACCGCTATCGAGAGCAGTTATCTCCTTTGAGTATTCGAGAAGGAAGCAAGTACCTACCTTCTTGACAGTTTGTGGATGTTCATGGTAAACTAGAATTATGCGATGAGTCGATTGGCTCTTAGGAGCCTTTTGCGCTGAGGAGGTCTACATTCAATTGTAACGCAGGAGCGGACCTTGAACAGTTGTGTGAACCGGCTGTTCTCACCGAAAGGTGCCTCAAATCCTGGTCTTCGGATCAGGATTTTTTTGTGTCTTCAAAGAACTGAAAACTATTATAATACAGTTGCTACAAAGTTATGTTGGTGTTATAATATAGTAAAGTGCCTTGTGTCAGAAAGGATGGAGTTGATTGGGAGATTTCTATCATTCTAATGATTCAGCATCTACAGACTATTCGCAGAAAATTGAAGAGCTTGAAAACTCCAAACAATTTCAGGATGCCATCGGATTGATCCGAGAACAGATGAAGAACAATCTTCAGTGGAATGTTTTGCGATCTTTTGGTATTATTTGCGCCATACTGTCTCTCATTTTATTGCGTTTTGCAGCTATTCCTTTGATCCTTTTAGTTGTTGGTTTGTATTATTGGCCACAATATAAAAAAAGAAAAGCCTTGTTTGGGGATCGAATTCGTTCGAACGATGAAATCTATCTTGATGATATCTTGTCGCCTGTATTAAAGGAAGTTTTTCCTAAGGCTTCGATCAAAGAGGACGGTTCCATCCCTTCTGAAGCTCTCTCGCATTTATGTCCTCGGTCGACTGATTTTCTGTGTTTCAAAGAGCTATCATTTCATGATGACAAAGAGCTGACGGTGTCAAATCTCTATGCCCATCATACAGAGACTCGTTACCGGACATCTAATGGTCATACGAGGACGGAACATGTGGAAGTTACAGATTTCCTTGGACAAGTGTTCTCTTTATGTCTACCGATCAATTTCTCGGGTCATCTTCGGGTGGTTCCGACCAAGAAATCCTTTCTTTTTAAGAGGGAGGTGAATGGGGTTTATCCTGGAGCCAGAGGGGATGAAGTGCAGATTGAAACAGAGGATATTCGCAATAACGAGAATTACAATATTTACTGCACGGATGAACTGTCTGCCCGAAAATTTCTCACCCCTAAGATGTTAGAATGGTTTGATCGACAAATTTCTCAAAATGCCATGTGTGTATTTTTGAAAGACAAGAAACTATTCATTTCTTTGTATACCGATCGCTATATCTTTCCGACGCCCCAAAAACCGGAAGATATTGATCAACTATCTTTGGTATCTGAATATCATAAATTATGCAGAGAACTAGCTTTAATTAAAGAAATAACAGCAATTTTTGAAGGAGAAGCATCATGAATCTCATTATCGGCTTAATCATATTTGTTGCCCTATTGGCTATTTGGTTTATTAGTGTAGGAAATCGTCTCAATCGCTATCTAGTGACCATTGAAGAATCAAAGAGAACCGTTGATATCGTCCTTGTAAAACGCTATGATACCATTTCGGAAATGCTAAAAGTAGCCAAAGCTCTATGCCAAACATGAACAAGAGATTTTCACCCGATTTAGTTGCTTTACGTCAAGGAGCATCTATCCAAGAATCTAACCAAGTTATTACCAATCAAAATGATGTCTTGGCACAAATTCGTGCAGTGGGTGAAAACTATCCAGAGCTCTTGTCTTCTAACCAATTCTTGGCCTTGCAAAAGGAAATTGCTGACGAAAATGAAGATCTTGCTGCAGCGAAGCGAATTGTTAACAGTAATGTCAGCCACATCAATCAAGAAATTGTTTCATTTCCGGCGTCTATCGTAGCAGGTGTAAAGGGATCCATCAAGTTCCATTTCTTGCTGAAGAAACACAAGGTAAGAAAGATTTAAGTGACTTGAACTATGACCTTAACTAAAAAGCTATTTATTATAAATAACCATCAACAATCCTGGTCTTAGAATCAGGATTTTTTCCTACTGTTGGTACTTTTCATTTATGCCAAAAATTGTATAATAGTACAAATACTCAATTTTTAGAAAATTTTGAAAGAGGATTTACTATGGGATACACAGTTGCTGTTGTCGGTGCTACAGGTGCCGTTGGTGCTCAAATGATCAAAATGTTGGAAGAATCTACTCTTCCAATCGATAAAATTCGCTACCTTGCGTCAGCACGTTCTGCAGGAAAAGTCTTGCAATTTAAAGGGCAAGACGTGACCATCGAAGAAACGACTGAAGATGCTTTTGAAGGCGTTGATATTGCTCTTTTCTCAGCTGGTGGTTCAACATCTGCCAAATATGCACCTTATGCGGTGAAAGCAGGCGCAGTAGTGGTTGATAACACTTCTTATTTCCGTCAAAATCCGGATGTCCCATGTGGTAGTGCCTGAAGTGAATGCACATGCGCTTGATGCTCATAACGGAATTATCTCTTGTCCAAACTGTTCAACCATTCAAATGATGGTAGCGCTTGAACCAGTCCGTCAAAAATGGGGCTTGGACCGTATCATCGTTTCAACTTACCAAGCTGTCTCGGGTGCTGGTATGGGGGCTATTCTTGAAACCCAACGTGAGTTGAAGGAAGTCTTGAATGATGGCGTCAATCCACGCGATGTTAAAGCTGAAATCTTGCCATGTGGTGGTGATAAAAAACATTACCCAATTGCTTTCAACGCTCTTCCACAAATCGACGTCTTCACAGAAAATGACTATACTTACGAAGAAATGAAGATGACGAATGAAACCAAGAAAATCATGGAAGATGATAGCATTGCCGTTTCAGCAACTTGTGTGCGGATTCCAGTCTTGTCAGCTCACTCAGAGTCAGTCTACATTGAAACAAAAGAAGTGGCGCAATTGACGAAGTGAAAGCCGCTATTGCAGAATTCCCAGGTGCAGTCCTTGAAGACGATGTTGCTCACCAAATCTACCCACACAGCCGTTAATGCGGTCGGTTCACGCGATACTTTCGTTGGACGGATTCGTAAAGACTTGGATGCTGAAAAAGGAATCCACATGTGGGTTGTTTCAGATAACCTCCTTAAAGGAGCTGCTTGGAACTCAGTCCAAATCGCAGAAACTCTTCACGAACGTGGACTCGTACGTCCAACAGCTGAATTGAAATTTGAGTTGAAGTAGGGAGCGAAACAGAAATCAGTAACTCGAAGAGTTTGATTTCTTCCTCAGCTTTCTAACGAATCAACTTGTTTTATGAACAGATCATGAGGCAAAGGCAAGCAAGCCCCAGCCTCTTTCTTATATAGAGAAAGGTTTTTCTATGTCTTATAATGATTTAAAAGATTGTAAAATCATCACTGCATTTATCACCCCCTTCCATGAAGATGGGAGCATTAATTTTGACGCTCTTCCTGCCTTGATCGAGCACCTCTTGGCTCATCATACAGATGGGATTCTCTTAGCTGGAACGACTGCAGAAAGTCCAACTCTGACCCACGATGAGGAATTGCAACTCTTTGCGGCCGTTCAAAAGATTGTCAATGGTCGAGTTCCTTTGATCGCTGGTGTCGGAACCAACGAAACCCGCGACTCGATTGAGTTCGTTAAAGAAGTGGATGCTTTTGGTGGCTTTGCGGCAGGATTGGCTATCGTCCCATTACTACAACAAACCATCTCAAGAAGGAATGTATCAACACTTTAAAGCGATTGCGGATGCATCTAATCTTCCGATTATTATCTACAATATTCCTGGACGCGTGGTTGTGGAAATGACGCCTGGAAACCATGCTTCGTTTGGCAGAACACCCAAATATCATTGGGGTCAAAGAGTGTACAACCCTTGCTAATATGGCCTATTTGATTGAACACAAGCCAGAAGAATTTCTCGTCTATACAGGGGAAGATGGAGATGCTTTCCATGCGATGAACCTTGGGGCTGATGGAGTGATCTCAGTGGCTTCTCATACAAATGGAGATGAAATGCATGAGATGTTCCAAGCCATTGAACGCAACGATATTAAAAAGGCTGCGGCTATCCAACGTCAGTTTATCCCTAAAGTCAATGCTCTCTTCTCATATCCGAGTCCAGCTCCTGTCAAAGCTGTCTTAAACTATATGGGCTTTGAAGCAGGGCCAACTCGTTTGCCATTGGTGCCAGCACCGGCAGAAGAAGCGAAGCGCATTATCAAGGTTGTAGTAGATGGGGATTACCATGCATACCAAAGAGATCATTACGGGAGTTCTTCGTCCGGATTATTAATAAAATTGTCATGAGGAATGTATGTCAGAGTTAGAGAAAACAGAGTTGGAAAAACGGATTCAGAAAAATCAGAACTAGAAAAATTTAAAGAACGTCATAGCCTTGAAAAGTTAGATGGTGTGATAATCTATGATAAACCGACCATTAAAACTGGCGAAAAAGCTGGATGCATCGGCGCTCTCTTACTTTTAATTGGATTTGGAACAGGGATTATTTTGTTCCTCGTTCATTTCATATTTGATTTCGATTCCAAGCTACTCAATCTTCTTTGGGAATCGATAGCAGCTTTAGGATTCATTTTTAGTTTCAGCAGGGGCTTTTCAAATCGGTCCCCTTACAATACACCGCTACTCAAGAGAAGCTGACAAGGATAAACATTTTGAAATTGATAGAGCCTACAATCTCTTATAATGTTCTCTATAAACCGACTCAAAACAGTCCTTCCAATATGATAGTGACGAAGATCAGCTGGATTGCTGTCAATGCTGGTGGTGGAACTACTAGTGGAACTCCTTAGAAAAGTAGAGATGGAGAAGTTACCTCTGAAGAAAATTTTGAAGACCTTCCGTTTGGACCATGTCTCTGACCATATTTGGAGATTGACCTACAGCTATAAAAAAGAAGATGTGGTCATGGAAAAAAGTGATCGTTAGATTTTTTCATCTAATCAAGCACAGTAAGTCCTGAAAAGAGCTTTGATTCTTGGCAAAAAAATTATATAATAAAGTAGTAGGTCTTCATTTCTTTATAAAGGAAATGGAGTATTCAAGGAAAAATTAAAATAAAGGAGACCTGACGGTCATTAAACGTAGTGGAGTGAAGTGGTAGAATTTGACCCAGATAAAATCTTACCAAGCTGTTTTGAAAGCTGCGCAAGCGGTCTATGTCTTGACGGATGATTTCGCCAAAACCTGGCGCAAGTGACACAAGAAAGTTGCTGATGGATTTGGATGAAGCTAAAGTGGAACGCGCGACCATCAGCATGATCCAGTCAATGGTTGAGCACCGTTACTTGGTGCTGGTTACATTACCATTGCTGAACACTATATTTCTTATCTGCTTGCAACGTGATTTGGAACGAGCACATGGTGATCACATCGCCGTGCATTTGCATTTTGAGCAAATCCGCTAGAATATTAAAATAGAAGTTACCTAGGTAGCTTCATTTTTTGTATTCTTCGTTGGTAACCGAGAATTCAAGAAAATATGGTATAATAGAAGAGATTGAACTGGAAAGGAATGGAGAACATGGCAACCATACAATGGTTTCTGGACACATGTCCAAAGCTAGAAGACAAGTGCAAGAAAATTTAAAATTTGTGGATTTTGTGACTGTTTTGGTAGATGCTCGTTTGCCACTATCAAGCCAAAATCCTATGTTAACGAAAATTGTTGGTGAGAAGCCTAAATTAATGATTTTAAACAAGGTAGACTTGGCAGATCCTGTGGCAACAAAAGAATGGCAGGACTATTTTGAGTCTCAAGGGATCAAAACCTTAGCTATCAACTCCAAAGAGCAATCTACGGTAAAAAAAGTAACAGATGCTGCTAAGAGTTTGATGGCCGATAAAATTGCCCGTCAAAAGGAACGGGGGATTCAGATTGAAACCCTTCGGACCATGATCATCGGAATTCCTAATGCTGGGAAATCAACGCTGATGAACCGCTTAGCAGGGAAAAAGATTGCTGTTGTTGGGAATAAACCAGGGGTGACCAAGGGGCAACAATGGTTGAAAACCAATAAAGACCTTGAAATCTTGGATACTCCAGGGATTCTCTGGCCTAAGTTTGAAGATGAAGAAGTGGCCTTAAAGCTCGCTTTGACAGGAGCGATAAAGGATCAGTTGCTTCCAATGGATGAAGTGACCATCTTTGGCCTTAACTATTTTAAAGAGCATTATCCAGTCTGTTTTGCAGGAACGTTTTAAACAAATGGATCTGGAACAAGAAGCTCCTGAAATCATTATGGAGATGACCCAGAAATTAGGATTTCGTGAAGATTACGACCGTTTTTACCAACTCTTTGTTAAAGACGTCCGCGATGGAAAATTGGGACGGTATACCCTTGATCGTGTAGGTGAAATAGATGCCAACGATTAAAGAAGTTAAAGAGCGTTTAGCAATGATTGACGAGCTAGATCATCCCTTATTTGAAGAGTTGATCCTTGATGGTCGAGCAGGCGTTCAAGCGGCTATCAGCAAACGAAAACGCGAACTCCAAAAACAAGTGGATGAAGACTTGCGTTTGGAAAAAATGCTAGCCTATGAGAAAGAACTTTATGCTCAGGGGATTGATCTTATTGCAGGTGTGGATGAAGTGGGACGTGGCCCATTAGCGGGTCCGGTTGTTGCAGCTGCCGTGATCTTGCCGAAAGCTTGTAAAATTCTGGGACTCAACGATAGTAAAAAGATTCCAAAATCCAAACACAAGGAAATCTATGAGGCTGTGCTCCAAAACGCCATTGCGATCGGCATTCGGCGTCAAGGACAATCACGTGATTGACCAAGTCAATATCTATGAAGCTACGAAGCTAGCCATGATGGAAGCCATTGGTCAGCTAGAGCCTCAACCCCAGCATCTTTTGATTGATGCCATGAAGTTGGATCTTCCTATTTCCCAAACTAGTATCATCAAAGGGGGATGCTAACCCTTATCCATTGCTGCAGCATCCATCGTAGCCAAGGTGACTCGGGATCAGATGATGGAAGAGTTTGATTGCGAATATCCGGGTTATGATTTTACGCAGAACGCTGGCTATGGGACGGCTAACCATCTGGCTGGCCTTCACAAGCTGGGAGTGACTCCTATCCATCGGCGTTCATTTGAACCCGTCAAATCAATGTGTGAGGATTAGGTTATGCTATTTACCATCGATATCGGAGGGACCTTTATAAAGTACGGTCTGATGGATGCAGACTATCAATTGATCCGTACAGACAAGATCCCAACACCATCTACGATTGAGGACTTTTGGCAAGGATTAGAAGGAATCGTTGCTCCTGTACGGGAAGAAATCGAGGGAATCGCCATTTCATGCCCTGGTGAGATCCAAAAGAGCCTTGGCTTTGTCTTTCGAGGTGGTCTCATTCCATATTTGCGAGGCATTCCTCTAGCTAGTAGATTAGAACAAACATTTCAAGTACCCGTCACCGTTCTTAATGATGGAGAAGCTGCTGGTCTAGCGGAAGCAAGGCTTGGTAATCTAAAAGATTGTCCTTACGGTGCGACCTTGGTCCTAGGGACTGGAGTTGGTCTTGCTCTTCTTCGAATGGTGACCTATTGAGAGGATGGCAACTGACAGAATACATTCGGTCTATTGATAAGGCAGAAAGAACACCAGAAAATCGCGCTTTCATCGCGAACTCTTTTTGCAAGGCATTTCCAATCTTTGGAAAACACTGGTTCTGCTGTTCAATTTGTTGAGAAAGCTAGTCACATCTTGAACCTAGAAAAGGCAGATGGTATAGCTGTTTTCAAAGCTCTTGATCTAGGGGGCTATGAGGAGCTGATATCCTTGTTTCAGGAATATTGTCACGATATTGCAATTTTGATTTTTAATCTTCAATCATTGCTCCTGATTGAAAAAGTGACGATTGGCGGGGGCATTAGTAGTCAACCACTATTGATCGATGAGAATCAGTCGGACAATACCATGAGCTGCTCTTCAAAAAGGGCATAAACAATTTGAGGCCTCTGCCGATCCACGCGGCTCGCTTCCATAATGAAAGCAAACTCTGATTGGTGCCGCATCTTACTTTTATTCTTCGACATATCAAAAAAGTTCTAGAAATAGAGCTTTTTCTTTTCTTTTTCGAATAAATAAGGGAGAGGAAGTAGAAGGTGACCACGGAGAAATTTGAAATCTTAAATTAAAAGAAGCCGGTTTATCAAATGAGCAAGTCTTGAGAGTCTTGGACTACTGTAGGAAAGAGCAAGTCTTACCAAGCTTAGAAGAGATAGCGAGGATCGCTCGCTGTCGCAGTATCCTTCATTTTGTAGACAAATACCGGCAACTAGATGAAGACCATTTACACAAGGAGTTTGAACGGTTCCCATCTCTATCCATTTTTGATCCAGAATACCCTGAGGAATTGCTACAGATCTACAATCCTCCTGTACTCCTTTACCAAGGGGATTTGGTAACTGCTAAGCAAACCGAAGATTGCAGTTGTTGGAGCTCGAGAGACCACGCGAGAAGGGGTTCGTTCTGTAGAGAAGATAATTAAGGAACTTGGAAATGAACTGGTCATTGCTAGTGGACTTGCTAAGGGAATTGATGCGACAGCTCATTATGCCAGTATACGAAATGGTGGTAAGACCATCGGAGTGATTGGAACGGGACTGGATGTCTTTTATCCTAAAAGCAATCAGAGATTGGCAGTCCCATATGGGGGGGAACACCATCTGATCTTGAGCGAGCATGGTCCAGGGCAGGCACCACCACTTAAGTTTCATTTTCCAAAGGAGAGAAATCGCATCATTGCTGGTCTCTGTCAGGCAGTGATTGTGGCAGAGGCGCGCGGACTCCAGGTTCAGGCAGTCATGGGATTACCGTGAGCGCGCGCATGGAAGCAGCGCCGGGAGACGTTTTCGCCATTCCTTCCAGGAAATATTTTAGATGGAAAATCTGCAGGTCTGTCTATCACCTGATCCACAGAAGGCGCAAAGCGTAATCACATCAGGCCAGGACATTCTTGATGAATTGGAAATACGAATTGTGATTTTCCTATAGTGAGGAAGTTCCTAGTTGACATCTTTCTTAAAATGTATTAAACTCAATGAGATTTATACAATACAGAGGATAAAACGTGGTAACAAAAAAGAAAAGTCAGTACAACCAAGAAAAACTTGGCGATTGTGGAGTCTCCTGCTAAGGCCAAAACAATAATCGAGAAATACCTTGGTCGTAATCTTACAAAGCCATGGCCAGTGCTGGCCAAGCATTCGGGACCTCCGAAAAATCTACGATGTCGATCGACTTCGACAATAATCTATGAACTGAGTGTGTCAATATTCGCGGAAAAGGTCCCTTGATCAATGATTTGAAAAAAGAAGCTAAAAAAGCCAAACAAGTCTTTCTCGCAAGTGACCCGGACCGAGAAGGAGTCAGTTTATCGGCATTTAGCGCATATTTTGAACCCTGATGCCAAAGAAAAAACCGTGTGGTCTTTAACGAAATCACCAAGCGATGCAGTTAAAAACGCCTTTTAAAGAACCGCGCCAAATCGATATGGACTTGGTCGATGCCCAACAAGCACGTCGGGTCTTGACCGGACTGTAGGGTCTTCAATTTCGCCCATTCTTTGGCAAGCGTCAAAAAGGCTACCTTCTCGCAGGGCGCGTGCAATCAGGTTGCTTCCTGGAATCAATCAGTTGATCGCGAAAACGAAATTACTGATTTCGTCCGGAAGAATACTGACCAATGATGGCGTCTTCAAAAAAGGGAACCAAGCAACCCGCAAGCCAGCTTCTATGGGATTGATGGCAAGAAGATGAAGCTCAACACCAATGAAGAGGTGAAAGCTGTTCTTGAACGCTTAGATGGCAAAGATTTTACCGTTGAAAAGGTTGAAAAGAAAGAACGTCGTCGGAATGCGCCACTTCCATACACCACCTCTTCCATGCAGATGGATGCTGCCAATAAGATCAACTTCCGTACACGCAAGACCATGATGAGTCGCCCAGCAGTTGTATGAAGGAATTAATATTGGCTCGGGTGTTCAAGGTTTGATTACCTATATGCGTGTCCGATTCCACACGGATCAGTCCGGTTGCGCAAAATGAGGCGCTGAACTTTATCGTGGATCGCTTTGGTGAGAAATATTCCAAGCATGGAAGCGCGTGAAGAATGCTTCTGGTGCCCAAGATGCCCACGAAGCGATCCGTCCATCCAGCGTCTTCAATACTCCTGGAGAGCATTGCTAAATACTTAGACAAAGACCAATTAAAACTCTACACCTTAATTTGGAACCGCTTTGTAGCTAGTCAAATGACAGTAGCTGTCTTTGATACCATGAATGTCCGTTTAGGTCAAAATGGGGTTCAGTATACGGCAAACGGAAGCCAAGTGAAGTTTGATGGTTATTTGGCTATTTATAACGACTCAGATAAGAACAAGATGTTGCCGGATATGGTAGAAGGCGATATCGTTAAGCAAGTCAATAGCAAACCGGAGCAACACTTTACCCAACCACCGGCCCGTTATTCTGAAGCGACCTTGATTAAGACGTTGGAGGAAAATGGAGTAGGTCGCCCTTCAACCTATGCTCCGACGATTGAGACTATTCAAAAACGCTATTATGTGAAGCTGGTAGCTAAACGCTTTGAACCAACAGAGTTAGGGGAAATCGTTAATAAACTGATCGTTGAATTCTTCCCAGATATTGTCAACGTGACCTTCACAGCAGAGATGGAAGGTAAACTCGATGATGTCGAACTTGGAAAAGAAGAGTGGCAAAAAGTCATCGATGCTTTCTACAAACCATTCTCTAAAGAAGTCGCAAAGGCTGAAGAAGAGATGGAAAAAATCCAAATTAAAGACGAACCAGCTGGTTTTGATTGTGAAGTCTGTGGCAGTCCGATGGTGATTAAATTAGGACGTTTTGGTAAGTTCTATGCTTGTAGTAATTTCCCAGATTGTCGTCATACCCAGGCCATTGTCAAAGAAATCGGCGTGGAGTGTCCTGACTGTCATCAGGACAAATCATCGAGCGTGAAAACCAAGCGCAACCGTGTCTTCTATGGATGCAATCGCTACCCAGAGTGTGAATTTACCTCTTGGGATAAACCGATCGGTCGGGATTGTCGCTTAAATGTGGCCACTACTTAGTTGAGAAAAAAGTTCGTGGTGGCGGCAAACAAGTGGTATGTAGCAATGGCGACTACGAAGAAGAAAAAGTGAAATAAGCTTTCAAACGATTCAATGTCTATTATAACAGCAATTTTTATAAATGTCTGTTATAATAGACAATTTTTGTTTTTTCGTTATAATAGACATAAGGAGGTGGGCTTATGTATCTTGCTTTGATTGCAGATGTGATTGATTCCAAAATCGTACAAGAACGTTTTGACCTGCAAAAACAGTTAGAAAAAACGCTTCAAAAAATCAATGAGCTTTTTAAAGACTGCCTAGCATCGGCTTTTACCTTAACTTTGGGCGATGAGTTTCAGGCCCTTTTAAAAGTGGATGCTCCGGTTTTTCAAATTATTGATACCCTGCGTTCAGAACTAAAGCCGACTCAACTTCGTTTCGGTATTGGCCTTGGGGAGATTGTAACGGATATCGATCCCTGCAAAGTATCGGTAGCAGATGGACCAGCCTATTGGAATGCTCGCGCAGACCATTAATCTGGTCCATCAGAAAATGAGTTATGGCAATACCCAGATCTATTTTTGAGCGGTAATGACGGCCAGGACTTAGTGGTGAATGCGCTCATCGCTTCTGGAGAGGCCATACGTTCGGGCTGGCGAGAGAGTCAGGAAGAGATTCTGCTCAATCTACGTAAAGAGATCTGTCTATAGTGAAAGCTTTAGCCAACAGGAATTGGCCCAAGCGCTAGCCACTTCCAACCCAAGCGCCCTGTCCAAGCGCTGGCAAGAGTAGCAGTATTCGTGTTTGTTTACTTGGGGACGAGCGGCAACACTAGCTTGTATTCAAAACTTAGAGAAGGGGAGAGGCCCATGAGCGGGTTGTCTAGTATCGCAACGAATCCATACTTGATCCTCTTGTTGATTTAGTCATTTTGTTATCGGATTATTATTTTCAAAGTCAAAAGATGGCGGATCGCAAGGATCGGGATAAGACAGGTGCTCGGGCTTCACATTCTATATGTAGCACTGCCTCTGATAGTGGTTTCTCTCTGTCATATAGACCTGTGGTGGATTTGCTTGGTCATTTTACTGACTCATGCTGGAATAGATTTCTTAAAACCGATCGTGCAGAAGCAATTGAAATTACCAACCGCACTGGACCTTTACGCTGGATCAAGTCTTGCATATTGGCATCTTGACGTGTCTAGTCCTTTTAGGAGCGAAGAATGGTTCGACCTATCTACCCTTGGACATTTTAAATCTAATCTTTTATGCCCTCCTAGTTGGGAAACCAAGCACATTGCCTTTAAAATTCTGTTTGCAAAGTATCAACCAACTATGAAGAAGAAGATGGATACCATCACGGGAGCAGGATCCATGATTGGATTTTTAGAGCGTTTGGTGATTGGTGCCTGTCTGGTCTATGGGCAATTTGCTTCTATCGGCCTAGTATTTACAGCAAAATCCATCGCTCGCTACAATAAAATTTCGGAGGATCCAGCCTTTGCGGAGTATTACTTGATCGGGTCCTTGTTCAGTATCCTATCTGCCCTCTTAGCAGCTTGGTTGTGTCTATAAGAAAATAAATAGTAAAGTCTAAGACAGGAAGGAAAAGCCTTCCTGTCTTTTTATTTGGCTTTTTGGTATAATGGAGCAAGTAGAAAATTAGAAAGATTTGTGGGTGTCAAACAGTCCAGCAGGGTGTTTTGATACCCAAAGAGGTATTAGTGTCATGTCTCAATCTTATATCAATGTGATCGGTGCGGGCCTTGCTGGCTCGGAAGCAGCTTACCAGATTGCCCAACAGGGAATTCCGGTCAAGCTTTATGAAATGCGTGGCGTCAAATCAACTCCGCAACACAAAACAGACAACTTTGCTGGAGCTAGTTTTCCTGTTCCAACTCTCTTCGTGGGGATTCGTTAACCAATGCTGTCGGGCTCCTCAAAGAAGAAATGCGTCGTCTGGGTTCTGTCATCCTTGAAGCAGCGGAAGCGACTCCGGGTACCAGCCGGTGGAGCACTTGCTGTGGACCGAGAAGATTTTGCTAACCGAGTGACGGAGAAGGTGTCCCAACACCCGCTTATCGAAGTGATTCGCTATGAAATTACGGAATTGCCGACAGATGCCATCACAGTGGTCGCAACGGGGCCTCTAACTAGCGATGCCTTGGCAGAAAAGATCCACCTGCCCTCAATGGTGGCGACGGTTTCTATTTCTATGATGCAGCGGCTCAATCATCGATGTTAATACTGTCGATATGGACAAGGTCTATCTCAAGTCTCGTTATGACAAGGGAGAAGCGGCCTATCTCAACTGCCCAATGACCAAACAAGAATTTATGGATTTTCACGAGGCCTTGGTCAATGCAGAAGAAGCCCCGCTCAACTCTTTTGAAAAAGAAAAGTATTTTGAAGGTTGTATGCCCATTGAAGTCATGGCCAAACGAGGCATCAAAACTATGCTCTATGGCCTATGAAACCAGTTGGACTCAGTATCCAGATGATTACAAAGGGCCACGTGATGGAGAGTTTAAGACACCCTATGCAGTCGTTCAGTTGCGCCAAGACAATGCGGCTGCCAGCCTCTACAATATCGTTGGGTTCCAAACTCACCTTAAATGGGGCGAACAAAAACGGGTCTTCCAAATGATTCCAGGGTTTGGAACATGCGGAGTTTGTCGAGATGCGGAGTCATGCACCGCAATTCCTACATGGATTCTCCAAATCTGCTTGAACAAACCTACCGTTCTAAGAAACAACCGAACCTCTTCTTTGCAGGCCAAATGACAGGGGTAGAAGGCTATGTTGAGTCAGCGGCCTCAGGTTTGGTAGCTGGAATCAATCGCTGACTCGCCTTTTCAAGGAGAAGAAGCGGCGATTTTCCTGAAACGACAGCTATCGGAAGCCTGGCTCACTATATTACCCATGCCGACAGCAAGCATTTCCAACCGATGAATGTCAATTTTGGAATTATCAAGGAGCTGGAAGGACCACGCATTCGAGATAAAAAGGAACGGTATGAGAAAATTGCCGAACGTTCTTTACAAGATTTGGCTCAGTTTATGGAAATATAACTCAAGAAAGGAAAAAGTTTGGAGAAAATCCAGACTTTTTCTTCTAAAAATGGTATAATGAATAAAATTTAGAATATAGAGAGTTTTCTGACAATGAACAAATCCTATTTTTATTTAGATATGAAGACACACGAGTTGAAAGTGCCTTATACCGGAAAACTCCGTCGTGTGCGAGTCTTATTACCTAAGAATTATGAAACGGATACAGATAGACGTTACCCTGTGGTTTATTTCCGATGGGCAAAACGTTTTGTACAGCAAGGAAGCTTATGCGGGTCATTCCTGGAAAGTCATTCCAGCCATTAAGCGGAATCCAGATATTAGTCGCATGATTGTTGTTGCGATCGATAATGATGGTTTCCAACGCATGAATGAATACTCTGCCTGGAAGTACAAGGAATCTAATATTCCTGGCATGCAATTTGGTGGCAAGGGAGTTGAGTACGGCGAATTTGTCATGGAGGTGGTGAAACCTTTTATCGACCAAGAATACCGGACTCTTGCTGATCGAGAACATACGGCCATGATTGGATCTTCCTTGGGTGGGAATATTACCCAATTCTTGGGCTTAGAGTACCAAGATCAAATTGGTTGTTTAGGTGTCTTTTCATCCGCTAACTGGCTACACCAAGATGCCTTCAATCATTATATTGAACGTAAAAAATTATATGCAGACCAACGGATCTACATCTATGTGGGGACTGAAGAGGCGGATGATACAGATAAAACTTTGATGGCAGGAAACATCAAGCAAGCCTATGTTGATTCATCCCTTCGCTATTATCACGACGTCATCCAACAAGGAGTTGCTTTAGAAAATATTGCCATTCGGATTCAATCCGGAGCTATTCACCATGAAGAAGCTTGGGCTGAACATTTACCAGAATGCCTTCGTTTTTTGGCAGAAAATTGGGATTAATAGACTGTAAATAAAGAAATAAAGGAAAGAGGAAACTTATAGGAATATTGAACATTTAAGCCACTGGGTGGCCAACCCAACCACGTGAAATGTATCTGAACCGCTATGGACATGCTGGTATTCCTGTTGTGGTCTTCGCTTCATCAGGTGGTTAAGCCATAACGAGTACTATGACTTTGGTATGATTGATGCTTGTGCTCAGTTTATCGAAGAAGGACGGGTTCAATTCTTCACCCTTTCGAGTGTTGATAGTGAAAGCTGGCTTTGTGATTGGAAAAATCCTCATGATCGAGCAGAGATGCACCGTGCTTACGAGCGCTATGTGATTAGAAGAAGCTATTCCTTTCTATCAAGCACAAAACAGGCTGGTTTGATCCGATGATGACAACTGGTTGCTCAATGGGAGCCTACCACGCAGCTTAATTTCTTCTTGCAACATCCAGATGTCTTTAACAAAGTGATTGCCTTGAGTGGAGTCTATGACGCTCGTTTCTTTGTTGGTGATTTTGGTGGAGATGAAGTCCACTTACCAAAATTCTCCATCTGATTATATCTGGAACCAAAATGATGGCTGGTTTATCGATCGTTACCGTCAGGCTGAAATTGTTGTTTGTACTGGTTTAGGGGCTTGGGAACAAGACGGGCTTCCATCTTTCTACAAACTGAAAGAAGCCTTTGATCACAAAAATATTCCTGCATGGTTCGCTGAATGGGGACATGATGTAGCCCACGATTGGGAATGGTGGCGCAAACAAATGCCTTATTTCCTAGGCCAAATGTATCTATAAGTAAAAAGGGAGGAGACCTCAATGAATTATATCGTTATTTCACCATATTACCCACAAAACTTCCAACAATCTACCATCGAACTAGCTAATAAAGGGATCACTGTTTTGGGAATTGGTCAAGAGCCATATGAACAGTTAGATGAGCCTTTGCGCAACAGCTTAACAGAATATTTCCGTGTTGAAAATTTGGAAAATCTGGACGAAGTGAAGCGTGCGGTAGCCTTTCTCTTTTATAAACATGGCCCAATCGATCGCATTGAGTCTCATAATGAGTACTGGTTGGAATTGGATGCGGCGCTTCGGGAGCAATTCAATGTCTTCGGGGCTAAGCCAAAGATCTGAAGAAACCAAGTTCAAATCAGAAATGAAGAAACTCTTCAAGAAGGCTGAGTCCCAGTCGTATTCTGGTGCAGTAGTTAAAACAGAAAAGACATTGATAAGGCCGCGAAGAAGATTGGGTTGCTATTGATTGCCAAGCCTGATAACTGAGTAGGTGCAGCAGCTGACCCTTAAACTTGAAACACCAGAAGATGTCGACCATTTTAAAGCAGATTGGGATGGACATACGGAGTACTTCTTTGAGAAATTCGTCACTTCTAGCGAGATTTGTACCTCTGATGCAGCTCTGGTCGATCGTGATGGCAATATTGTCTTCTCAACGACTTTTGACTATGCTTATACGCCACTCGATTTGATGCTCTACAAGATGGATAACTCTTATTATGTCCTCAAAGAGATGGATCCAAAATTGCGTCAATACGGGGAAGCGATTGTCAAAGCCTTTGGCATGAAAGAACGTTTCTTCCATATCGAGTTCTTCCGCGATGGGGATGACTATATTGCAATCGAGTACAATAATCGTCCAGCAGGTGGCTTTACGATCGATGTCTACAATTATGCTCACTCCATTGATTTGTACCGTGGTTATGTCGCCATCGTAGCAGGAGAGCCTCTCCAGCTTCTGAGTTTGAGCCCCTTTATTGCTTGGCGACTTCTCGCCGTGCCAATGCAGCCTATGTCCTTTCAGAGGATGAAGTTTTGGCTAAATACCATGATCAATTCCGTGTGAAAAAAGACATGCCAGCGGCCTTTGCGGAACTTCAGGGAGATTTCCTCTTATATGCTTACAACACCTAGTCGTGAAGTAATGGAACAAATGATTCATGACTTTTGGTCAACGCCAATCATAAGATAACGACCGGTAGGATAGGATCCTATCGGTTTTTTATAATTTAATGCAATCCCATGAAAGAAAAGTTTGTGAAATGTTTTGTTTGAAGTTGAAAAAGCTTATAAAACCTCCCTCCAAGGTATAAAGTTTGTAGAAATCATTTGAGCATTATTTTTGACAGTGCTTTCATTTTTGGCTAGAATGAAAGAGAATGAATAAATGCTAAGAAAGGCGAAATAATGGCAACATTAGATAAAAGTCTCTTATTGGAAATGTTCCGTAAAATGGAAGAAATCCGTCGCATGGACTTAAAAATTGCACAGTTAGTAAAAAAAGGGAAAGTGCCAGGAATGACGCACTTTTCTGTTGGGGAAGAAGCAGCAAACGTTGGAGCGATGCTGGCTTTAAATGATGACGATTTGCTGACATCTAACCACCGTGGTCACGGTCAAGCGATCGCTAAAGGTATCGACCTGAATGGCATGATGGCTGAAATCCCAGGCAAGTATACTGGTACTTGTAAAGGGAAGGAGGCTCTATGCATATCGCTGACCTGGATGCTGGTAACCTTGGTGCCAACGGGATCGTTGGTGGTGGTATGGGGATTGCTGTAGGGGCGCCCTTACTCAACAAATGAAAAAGACTGGTAAGATTGTCGTCTGCTTCTTTGGGGACGGAGCAACCAACGAAGGTGTTTTCCACGAAGCGGTGAATATGGCTTCTATTTGGAATCTTCCGGTAATTTTCTACTGTATCAATAACGGTTATGGAATCTCTGCTGACATCAAGAAAATGACCAATATCCAGCATATCCACGAACGTAGTGTTCGCTTACGGCATTCCTGGAATGTTTATTCCTGATGGAAATAACGTTATCGATGTCTATGAAGGATTCCAAAAAGCTGTTGAACACGTCCGCTCTGGTAAAGGACCTGTCTTGATTGAAAGTGTCACCTATCGTTGGCTTGGTCACTCATCTTCTGACCCTGGTAAATACCGGACCCGTGAAGAAGTAGAAGAGTGGAAGAAGAAAGATCCAATCGAAAACCTTCGCAAGTATCTCCTTGAAAATGAGATTGCGAGCGCAGAAGAATTGGATCAGATCCAAGAAGAAGTGAAAGAAGCAGTGCTGAAGCTTCAGTGAAATTTGCGGAAGAAAGCCCATTCCCTCCACTCGAATCAGCTTTCGAAGATATTTACGCAGACTAAGGGGGAGTAGAGAATTATGGAAACTAAATTAATGTCTTTCCGCGATACCATTATCCTTGCTATGTCTGAGGAAATGCGTCGCGACGAAAATGTATTGTTGATGGGAGAAGATGTCGGAGTTTTCGGTGGAGACTTCGGAACTTCAGTAGGAATGCTTGAGGAATTCGGTCCAGAACGTGTCCGTGACTGTCCGATTTCTGAGGCCGCAATTTCAGGTGCGGCAGAGCTGGTGCCGCCATGACAGGGCTACGTCCAATCGTTGATATGACCTTCATGGATTTCTCTGTTATTGCCATGGATGCTATCGTCAACCAAGCCGCTAAAACTCGTTACATGTTTGGTGGTAAAGGTCAAGTGCCGATGACCATTCGCTGTGCTGCTGGTAATGGAGTTGGATCTGCAGCTCAACACTCCCAATCTTTGGAATCATGGTTTACTCATATACCTGGTTTGAAAGTTGTTGCTCCTGGTACGCCAGCGGATATGAAGGGACTGCTTAAGTCTTCTATTCGCGACAACAACCCCGTTATCATTCTCGAATATAAATCAGAATTCAACCAAAAAGGGGAAGTGCCAGTTGATCCAGACTACACGATTCCACTTGGTGTCGGAGAAATCAAACGCGAAGGAACTGACGTCACTGTCGTAACCTACGGGAAAATGCTTCGTCGCGTGATGCAAGCAGCTGAAGAATTGGCAGAAGAAGGCATCTCAGTAGAAGTAGTAGACCCACGGACCTTGGTCCCACTCGATAAAGAGATCATCATTAATTCTGTCAAGAAGACAGGAAAAGTAGTCCTTGTCAATGATGCCCACAAAACAAGTGGCTATATCGGTGAAATTTCAGCTATCATTTCTGAATCAGAAGCATTTGATTACTTGGATGCACCGATCCGCCGTTGTGCGGGGGAAGATGTGCCAATGCCTTACGCACATAAAATCTTGAGAATGCAATGATTCCGACAGTTGAAAGCATCAAAATGCCATTCGTAAAACGTACAATAATAGAATAATACATTAACATAAATTATGTAATGTCATTTAAATTAGACGAGGAAACTTTGTATCTTTTAGGTACAAAGTTCTCTGCGTCCTTGATATCATTCAGATTAGAGCGCGGGCTAAAGTCTGGGTGAAAAAGATAAACTTTCCTAGAAACTAAAGTTTCTTCGTCAAGTTTCCTATTTTCACTTTGACTTTTGACGCCCTTAGTATCTTATAACTGAATCCGGACGGAGGACTGTGAAAAAAAGATAGATTTCCTTGTGTTCATCGAACACAGCGTCAATCTCCTATTTTTTCTTTGTCCTCTACGTCCTTGATATCTTATAATAGAATAGGAGAGGTCATGGCTGATGATAAGCTAAGAGCGACTCCTGCGGCTAGAAAATTAGCGGATGATCTTGGGATCAACCTCTATGATGTTTCTGGTTCAGGCGCAAACGGTCGTGTCCACAAAGAAGACGTGGAAACCTATAAAGACACAAATGTGGTTCGCATTTCACCACTTGCAAAACGAATTGCTTTAGAACACAATATTGCTTGGCAAGAAATCCAAGGAACTGGTCATCGTGGTAAGATTATGAAGAAGGACGTCCTTGCTTTCCTTCCCTGAAAATATTGAGAATGAGACCATTAAGTCACCTGCTCAAATTGAAAAAGTCGAAGAAGTTCCTGATAATGTGACACCTTATGGTGAGATCGAGCGGATTCCGATGACACCAATGCGGAAGGTGATTGCTCAACGGATGGTGGAATCTTACTTGACAGCACCAACCTTTACTTTGAACTATGACGTTGATATGTCTCAAATGTTGGCCCTTCGTAAGAAGGTATTGGATCCAATTATGGAGGCCACTGGCAAGAAAGTCACTGTAACAGATTTGCTTTCTAGCAGTGGTTAAGACCTTTGATGAAACACCCATACATCAATGCGTCATTGACAGAAGATGGCAAAACCATCATCACTCACAACTATGTCAACTTGGCGATGGCAGTTGGGATGGATAATGGGCTGATGACACCGGTTGTCTATAACGCAGAAAAGATGACTTTATCAGAGTTGGTGGTAGCCTTCAAGGACGTTATCGGACGTACCTTGGATGGTAAGCTTGCTCCAAGTGAATTGCAAAACTCAACCTTTACCATTAGTAACTTAGGAATGTTTGGCGTTCAATCATTTGGACCGATTATCAACCAACCAAACTCTGCCATCCCTTGAGTTAGTGCTACGGTTGAAAAACCAGTGGTTGTAAATGGTGAAATTGTCATTCGTCCAATCATGAGCTTGGGCTTGACCATTGACCACCGCGTTGTCGATGGGATGGCTGGTGCCAAATTCATGAAAGACTTGAAAGCCTTGATTGAAGACCCGATTTCAATGTTGGTCTAATCAACGAGAGAGAATAGAAACAAGAAAAGAGGGAAATAAAATGGCCTTAGAAGTAATTATGCCAAAAGCCGGCGTAGATATGACCGAAGGACAAATCGTTCAGTGGAATAAAAAGTCGGCGAATTTTGTAAAAGAAGGAGAAGTTCTCCTTGAAATTATGACAGACAAAGTCAGCATGGAGTTGGAAGCGGAAGAAGACGGGCACTTGATTGCTATCCTGAAAGGGGATGGAGAAACTGTTCCTGTAACAGAAGTAATCGGTTATCTTGGTGAAGAAGGGGAAAACATCCCAACCGCTGGAGGAGCAAGACCAGAAGCGAGTCCAGCACCAACTGCAGCAAGTGCTTCAAACGATGATAATAAGAGCGATGGCGCTTATGATATCGTAGTGATCGGTGGGGTCCTGCTGGACTACGTATCTGCTATTAAAGCAGCTCAACTAGGTGGTAAGGTTGCTCTTGTTGAGAAATCTGAACTTGGTGGAACGTGCTTGAACCGCGGATGTATCCCAACTAAGACTTACCTCCACAACGCTGAAATTATCGAAAATATCGGACATGCAGCCAACCGTGGTATTATCATTGAAAATCCAAGTTTCTCAGTAGATATGGATAAGGTACTTGAAACCAAGAACAAGGTCGTAAATACCTTGGTTGGTGGTGTTGCAGGACTTCTTCAGCAAGCTACGGAGTGGATGTTCATAAGGGTATCGGTACTATCACTAAGGATAAGAACGTCCTAGTCAATGGTTCTGAATTGCTTGAAACGAAGAAAATCATCCTTGCTGGTGGTTCCAAAGTCAGCAAGATTAACGTTCCAGGAATGGAATCTCCACTAGTCATGACAAGTGACGACATCCTTGAAATGAATGAGGTTCCAGAAAGCCTCGTGATCATCGGTGGTGGGGTTGTCGGTATCGAGCTTGGTCAAGCCTTTATGACCTTTGGTTCAAAAGTAACTGTTATTGAAATGATGGACCGCATTGTTCCAGCTATGGATGCGGAAGTATCTAAGAACCTTCGCTTGATTCTTGAACGCAAGGGAATGACCATCTTGACTGATACCAAACTGCAAGAAATCATTGAAGAAGATGGCAAACTCCGTATCAAGGTTGAAGGAAAAGACGATATCATTGCAAACAAAGCTCTTCTTTCAATCGGACGTGTTCCAGATCTTGAAGGAATTGGTGAAGTGGAGTTTGAATTAGACCGTGGTCGTATCAAGGTCAATGAATACATGGAAACATCTGTTCCAGGTATCTATGCACCAGGTGATATCAACGGTACGAAGATGTTGGCCCACGCTGCCTTCCGTATGGGTGAAGTTGCTGCTGAAAATGCCCTTAAAGGAAATCACGTTGTTGCGAAATTGAACTTGACTCCTGCAGCATATCTATACACTTCCAGAAGTAGCGGCAGTTGGTTTGACAGAAGAACAAGCTCGTGAGAAATATGATGTCCAAATCCGGTAAATTCAACTTTGCGGCTAACGGACGTGCCATTGCATCAGATGCGGCTCAAGGATTTGTAAAAGCCATTGCAGACAAGAAATATGGTGAAGTTCTTGGAGTTCACATCATTGGACCAGCAGCAACTGAATTGATCAACGAAGCTTCAACTATCATTGAGATGGAAATCACTGTAGAGAGAAATGCTCAAGACCATCCATGGGCACCCAACCTTCTCAGAAGTGATGTACGAAGCCTTTGCGGACGTACTTGGATTGGCAGTTCACTCACCTAAGAAGAAATAATATTATTCTTTTCACTTAGAATTTTCTTAGCGTAGTACGGACGGCAGACGACCTCTCATAGAGTTCCATGCCTAAAAATTGAGCCACTTGTCTCAATTTTTTCCGAGAAATGTAACGAGTTATCGTTACATTTCTTTTTACTACTTCAGAAAATTTGAAGTGAAATTCAACTATTCTGTGCTCAATGCTCATCTTAGCTATAGTAGGATTTATAAAACGAATTTTTGGAATTACTATGAAATACATGTTATTAATTATTCAAACGACACTTCTTTTAATATTGCTTTAGAGGAATATGCTTTTAAACACCTTTTGGACGAGGATCAAATCTTCCTTCTTTGGATTAACAAACCATCTATTATTGTAGGACGTCACCAAAATACCATCGAGGAAATTAACCGTGACTATGTTCGTGAAAATGGAATTGAAGTAGTCCGTCGAATCAGTGGTGGCGGAGCTGTTTACCATGATTTGAACAACCTTAACTATACAATCATTTCAAAAGAAGATGAAAACAAGGCCTTTGACTTCAAGAGCTTCTCTACTCCAGTTATCAATACTTTAGCTGAACTTGGTGTTAAAGCTGAATTTACAGGCCGTAACGACTTAGAGATTGACGGTAAGAAATTCTGTGGGAATGCCCAAGCCTATATCAATGGCCGGATCATGCATCATGGTTGCCTTCTCTTTGACGTGGATTTGTCAGTCCTAGCTAACGCACTTAAAGTGTCTAAAGATAAGTTTGAATCAAAGGGGTAAAATCAGTCCGTGCTCGTGTGACCAATATCATCGATGAGTTGCCAGAAAAGATCACGGTTGAAGAGTTCCGTGACTTGCTTTTAGACTACATGAAGAAAGAATATCCTGAAGATGACAGAATATGTCTTCTCAGATGAAGAATTGGCAGAGATCAACCGTATCAAGGAAACCAAGTTCGGTACCTGGGATTGGAACTATGGGAAGTCCCCTGAATACAATGTCCGTCGTGGCACTAAATTCCCTAGCGGTAAGGTTGAAATCTTTGCTAACGTTATCGAGTCAAAGATCCAAGACATCAAGATTTATGGAGACTTCTTTGGTATCGAAGATATTGCAGCAGTAGAAGATGTCCTTCGTGGTGTAAAATACGAACGTGAAGATGTCCTCAAAGCCCTGCAAACCATTAACCTAGGTCGTTACTTCGCAGGAATCACAGCAGAAGAAATTGCTGAAGCTGTGGTGGAATAAGGTCAAAAGAGATTCGCAGATGTACTCGACCCCAAAAGTTAGACAATTAATTTATCCAAAGGATTCAGTTCTGTATTGCACAGGACTGAGTCCTTTTAGTTTTACCTTAATTCGTTTGCTGTTGTAATAATCAATATAGTCTACAATAGCTTGTTCCAATTGCTCAAGTGAGTGAAATGTCTTCTCGTAACCATAAAACATTTCGATTTCAAGAATGCCAAAGAAGGATTCCATCATGCCGTTGTCTGGGCTGTTACCTTTACGTGACATAGATGGTTGAATTCCCTTACCCTCTAAAAATCTGTGATAAAAATCGTGTTGATATTGCCATCCTTGATCACTATGAAGAATGGTATTCTCGTAATGTTCCTCACCGAAAGCCTGGTCTAACATATCTTTCACTTGCATCAAGTTCGGTGACGTAGAAAGATTATAGGCGATAACTTTCTGCTGTTAAAACCATCTAAGACTGGTGATAAATAGAGCTTTTGACTGCTTGCCGGAATGGCAAACTCTGTCACATCTGTGTAGCACTTTTCCATTGGCTTCGATGCTTCAAACTGGCGTTGAATAAGGTTATCTGCTTTCTTGCCAACTTCTCCTTGATATGAAGAATACTTGCGTTTACGACGAATTCGGGCACTTAAACCAAGGATCTTCATCAGACGTTGGACTTTCTTATGGTTCACTACAAAACCACGATTCCTCAATTCTAGAGTCATTCTGCGATAACCACTAAATTTCCTTGTGCTCAGTAAAAATAGCTTGAATTTCATCTTTAATATCATGATTTTTATCGCTTTTATCCAACTGCTTTAGCTGGTAATAATAGGTTGAACGTGCTAGCCTAATAATCTTTAGAAGAATCTCTAAGGCAAACTCTGTTACCAATCCTCGGACAATTTCTGTTTTTCTTCTAGCTCTTTTTCCTCCTTCAATCGGAGTTCTCTCAACTTTTTTAGAATGGCATTCTCCGCTCTCAGGTACTCATTTTTCTGCTTTGAAGACGTTCTAATTCTGTCATCTCTTCGGGTTTCTTCTTTGGTTTACGTCCCATTTTAGATGGTCTCCCTCTTGTTTTCTCAACAATAGTATACCCGTTTTTCTTATATTGTGCTATCCAATTAGGCAACATTCCAACACTTGGAAGAGCATAATCTAGAGACACCCTTATTTGAGAACGACCTTCAAGTAGAACTTTATCAATGATCTCTTGTTTTAGTTCAGGTGAATAGTAACAATTCTTTCCTTTTTTGACGATTTTTATTCCATAACGATCAATCAATTTAATCATGTACTGAAGATTGGGAATTGTTATCCCAAATATATTTGAAAGCTCTTTGAAGGTTCGCTCTTGTTTTCTAAGTTCATAGATCTGAACTTTATCTTTATAAGTTAATTTCCATAATAAAAACCCCAAAAGTTAGATTTTCTGTCTAACTTTTGGGGTGCAGTTCAAGAAGCGGATCTCTTTTTGAAACTAGTTTCACATAAAAATTATTGTTTTACTAAGTATTTTGTAGTATAGTAAAGGTGGAAACTGTATTCGCTTACAAAGAATGTAAACTGTAATTTGTAAAATTCAGTAATTACTAAACAACGAAATTAATTGACTAGCTAGGTATTACTTTTCCTTTTCTGCTTTAGAAAGTGTGATGATATGAAACGTGTCTTTATTATTTTATCAAACCTTTTCATCTCTAGCTTTTTGATTTGGATTGCCTTTATTTCTCCAAATACGGTTATCCACCGCAGTCTTCCGGTAGTAGCTGTGCTGAGACGAGAAAAGAGCGTCACATATGAAGAGTTATCTTCCAGTTTAGACCGTTTGGCAAGGGAAAATCATAGTATAATTGCCCGTCAGATACAAAGAACAGATTCTAAAGGGCAGGTTGTTTTCACCTATGATATCTACGGAGAGGGAAAACTTCCTCTTGGAATTAATAGAGAGAAGAAAGAACTGGCTGCCAATGAAAGCCTGGTAGTGAATTATTATGTATTAACAGGTGATTTAGAAACTGAAAAGCTGGATCAAACGCTTCATACTCTTGGTTTCTCACAAACTTTTATAGAGAAACCAAATCCTCTGCAGACCTTTATTGCCTTTTTTGGCTCAGGTTCACAATCACTTGCCTTGGTTATTTTTATTATTAGTTTTAGCGCTTTGACGATTATACAAAAAACACTTGAAATGAGAAGCGCTGGGATTCGATATATCTCAGGAATGAGACGCTTGCAGCTTTTTGGACATTCCTTAAAAGATGATAGTATAGAGTTGCTTTTGGGATGTATTGTCGCAAGTATAATGGGTGCGGTTTTGATTTATTCTTTCCAATTAACACCTTTTACCTATTCCGTCATCATTTCAAGTAGTATCATTTACAATGGGATGTTACTTATTTTATCTGCTATCTTATCCTTCATTTTTTGCATATAGTATTCAAACAATGCATTTAGTCACCCTTCTAAAAGGGAAAGTTCCATTAAAGCGCATTTTGGTTTTCCTCTTTATTTGTCAATTTCTCGCTGTGGCATTAATTGGCCTTGCGATTCATCGAATCAGTATTTATGGATCAGTCTGGCAAACTCACCAAGAGGGAAGTGAGGCTTGGTCAAAACAGTCGAATTGGGTTCAAATTGGTGAAAATCGGGAGGATTTTTCACAGAAAACAAACAAAGAGACGCAAATTGAGAACAGAGCAAAATGGTCTAAGCTCATCGACTCTGGTATTGAAAATGGTGGTCTTTTAGCTTATCATAATCTCGTATCTTTTAGTTCAAAAGGAGTTATGACGGATCCTAGTACAGGTAAAGAGTTTTCAATCACAGATTACGATCCTCTTGCCAATAGCCTGTATGTCACTCCAAATTATCTTGATATCCAAAGGATCTCAGTTTCCCCTGAGGAAAAAGAGCGCTTGAATCACTTGCAAGCTGGAGAATTTGGACTCTTACTTCCGGAAAAATTAAAAGGTCGAGAAGAGGAGATGATCAAACGATATGAAGATTATCTATCTCCTCGAGATGATCAAGGAAATATCACCTTATCAATGAAGGCGCAGGTAACGTATATTCCGAATCATCAAAAACGCTTTATCTACAACAACACACCAATCAGCTATCAGCAATTCTTTACAGATCCTGTTTTAGTGGTTATTCAACCTGAAAGTTTTGGAGGCTATGTGAATCCATATTTCACCGATCTAAATCCCTACCTTTATTTTAATGGACTTCAGAATAGTAAAAAACTAGTCGCTGAGTATAATCTTGAAAAAAGTGTTAGTCAGTACGACTATGCAGTGGACGTTTACCAGCGAATGGCCCAAAAATACAAATAGAAAATCTCATGGCGATTGCAGGAGGAGTCTTTGGTATAGCAACCTCTGTTCTTCTTTTTAACACTATGAATTTCCTATATTTTGAAGAGTTTAGAAAACAAATCTTCTTGAAGAAGATTGCGGGTCTGGGATTTGTAAACATTCACCAAATGATTTTGCTCTCAGAAAGTAGCCTCTTGCTATTAGGAAGCCTCTTGGTATTCCTTCTCACTTCGGAATGGTGGATTGCTCTTGTCACTCTCTTTCTATTTATTACTAATGCTTGGTTCATTCTCCTGTACCGGTCTCATAAAGAAGACCACTTGTTAGCCACTGTACTGAAAGGAGCCTAATATGATTAGCGTAGAACATTTAACCAAATCATTTGGCCAACGAACGGTCTTTCAAGATTTGAGCTTGCAATTTACAGAAGGTAAGGTCTATGCTCTGATCGGAAATAGTGGGTGTGGTAAAACAACCTTGCTCAATATCTTGGCGAAGATAGAGCCTTATGAAAAAGGGAGTATAAGCTATCAAGGGCAAGAACTGAAACAAATCAAACAGCATCACTTCTTTAAGCATGAATTAGGCTATCTCTTTCAAAACTTTGGCCTGCTTGAAAACGAGACTATCGCTACAAATTTAGATTTGGGATTGATTGGGCAAAAATTAACGAAAAAGAGAAGAAGCAACAAGAAGAAGAAGTGCTAAAAAAAGTAGGATTGGCTTACCTTGCTCTGGATCAAAAGATTTATGAATTATCTGGGGGAGAGGCACAACGTGTTGCATTGGCTAAAGTTATTTTAAAGGATCCACCTTTGATTTTAGCGGATGAACTAACTGCAAGCACTTGATCCAGAAACCTCTCGAGAGGTGATGGATTTGCTGTTAACGTTAAAGAATCAAAAGCGTATAATCATTATCGCAACCCATAATCCAGTGATTTGGGAACAAGCTGACGAAGTGATAAGGCTCAACTAGTCCATGGTTGAAGAATGGTAGGATTTTCTAGATTATCTTTTATAGCTATTCAGGAGGTATAGGCTGATTAAGAAAGATTCATTCAAACAAAAATTTTTAAGATTTGTCATCAAAAGTTAGTTCATGATACGGCCTCTTTTCTTGATATTCAAAAATAATGAGAGTAGAATATAGAGGAAATCTGAACACAAAAGGGGATTATATTCGATGATGAAAATTCCAGTTGAAAATCTTGGTCTATTTGAACAGTTAGATCGTATAGTAGTGGCTTTTTTTAGCAAACAACAACCTTCCAGTCCTTACGATTTAAATGTCAGTATTACACAAGAACACCTTGACCAGAAAAAGCAGGAGTTAGAACCATTAGGTTATCAAGCTGTCCAACTACCATTAGGAATGGCTTTAGATAATATCATCCAGCAACCTCATTATCAAAATTTAATCATTGGTGGACTTGCTCCCGACGAAATTATAGTCAGCAAAGAAGAATTAATGCTTTTGAAAGATATCGTGGATAGCTTTTGTATTATGTACGCTGCAGCGAATAACAGATTGGAAAATAGTAAAGCTTTATGAATTAATGAAAAATAAGACGGTTTATTTTATTGGTAAACTAATTACAGATTTTCCAAAAGCCGGTGATGAGATTGCTTATTTAGGAATTGATCGAATAGCGAGCGATGGTACACCATATGAAGCTGTTAAATGCTTTTTAACTAAAGAAAGTGCAGAGAAGTACAATGGTGAGAAAAGACCTGTCACTCCTGCAAACCTGGCTTATCTAAAATCATTTTGGGGAAAACCAGTCATTATTGAGCCACACCGTAATTATTGGATCGAATTTTTATAGAAGGTATAAAAGAGCGGTAGACATTCAAAAAATCTATCGCTCTTTTTAAAACTAATATATTACATAATTTACGTTATGTAATATCACAAACTATCCAAAGCATTTTTCTGCTCATCATTAACGATATGCGTATACAAGTCTGTAACTTGTGTGCTAGCATGTCCCAGCTGGTGGCTGACCAAAACCTGTGATTTGGTTGCATCATAGAGACGGGTTGCTAATGTATGGCGAAGTTTATGGGGTGTCACGCGGACTTTGAAGTCTTCTGAATACTTGGCGACCATCTTTTCAACGCTAGAAGCATCAATTCGGTTTGGAACACCTCGATACAAGGTCAGAAAGAGGGCTGTATCAGTCTTTTCAGTCTTGTAACGTTTGTCTCGAATAGCAAGATATTGCTCCAGATAAGGCTTAGCAAAGGCAGCAACATTGACTGAGTCACGTTTCCCACCTTTTCGAGTAACATCAATCACCATCATCTTAAGATTGAGGTCACGAAGGTCCAAGTTGACTGCCTCAGATAAACGGACACCAGATGCAAGAAGGAGTGCGATAATGGCTAAATCTCGCTCTTTATTCTTATTAAAGGAAGATAAGGCGCGATTTGAGAGTGTTTTAGGGTATTCCTCATCGATATAATTCAAAAATCCCTCAGTTTCATCCCCTAAAAAGAGCTTTTGTTTGATATTTTCAGCTACGAGCCGCCAAGGTTTCTTTCTTTTTCTTGGTAGCAACCTTCTTCATAACGTTTCGGTAGAAATAAGGTTCGCCTTGCTCGTTTTCAACTTCCTCGGTCAAATACTTATAGAGACTAGATAGTGCAGAAAGGGTACGGTTAATGGTTGTTTGAGAAACCCCGTTTTTTGTTGTATTGGCATTGAGCAGAGGGCGTTCACGTAAGTAAAGAATAAAGGATTCCATGTCTTTCTTGGTCATGTGCTCCAGAACGTCTAAGGGGATCTCGGCCATGGTGTCAGCATCTGATATACCAGATTCCAAGACCCAGGTGAAAAATCGATCGTATTCCTTTAAGTATTCGTACAAGGTTGTAAAACTGTAGGGAACAGCCAATTTTGATTGATAATATTCCAATACATACCAGGGCATGACTTGTTTGAGTTTATCAATCCGTTCTAATAAGATCTCGCGTTTCATGTTTTTCTCCAAATCTTTCTATACTAGTAGTATAGCATAGCTAGATATATTTTTCAAGAAAATTATAGTTTTTCGGAAAGATGTTATAGGGGTTATATAGGACTGTTTTGTATCCCTTTCTATACTAGATCCCTTTTAAACACAAAACAATCAGCAAATCTCATGGATTTACTGATTGTTTTTCTTTTCTAACTTATTTTTCTACATATCGAAATGGAATCTTGCTACCACAGAGCCAATTATAGACTCGATCATTGACTTGAACATTCATAGCTTCGTGGGCATATTCTGGCATGATTAAATGCTCTTTTGGACCTTCTAATCGATTATAAATGGCAAACTGCGTTTCAGGATAACAGACATCATCATCTAGACCTGTAATCATGTGAACCTGTCCTTTGATACGATGGGCAAAATTTTTCACATCAATATAGGCCAAAGTCTGCATCAAACGATCTTCCGTTTCATGGAATGGATCATGGAACTTGAAATAACGGAAAAGCTCGTCATAGGCCTCACTGGTATTTCCGATCTCTAATACCCGTCTGAAATCCGATAAGAATGGATAAATGGCGACTGTTCGTTGGATTCGGGGATTTAATCCAGCAGCAATCAGGGCCAGGGCACCACCTTGAGAGGCTCCGTAGCTGGCAAGTTTACTGTCGTCTACTTGAGGAAGGCTGGCTACAATTTCAATTAACTGGTAAAGATCTAAGTAGACATCCTTATAAAAGAGCTCTTCCGGCCCTTCCACGGCTCCGCGGATAATCTGTCCTTTTACCGTATTACCAAGTGGTGAACGATCTCCGTCTGTTGAATAGCCTGACTGACCCTCTTACGTCCATAGATACAACACCATAACCGGCTACTGTATAAGCCAGCATATCAGCCCAATCCCAACAACGGCCCATATAACCATGAAAATGGAAAATAACGGGAACTTTTTGATCCGTTTTTGGGAAAACAACCCGCGCATAAACAAGCCCATCTCGTGTTCCTTTAAAGGTTAATTCATAACAAATCACATTTGGAATGCTGAAATCTTGTTTTTTAAGCTTGTATTCAGGCAGTTCAGTCATCTTTGCTAGGGCTTGATCCCAAAAAGCATCAAAATCTGCGGGAACCTCATCCCGTCCCTTGTAATCTTTCATTGTTTCTAATAATTTGGGATTTTTCATAAAATCCTCCTTAAGTATGTGTAATCGCTACCAAAAATGTACCATATTTACTTAAGGATTGCAAGAGACAAATAAAAATTACATAACCGAAATTATGTAATTAAATTATAGATTCAAAAATAGACTTAATTGTTTTACTAGATCTGGATTAGTGGGTAAAGCTGAATGATGAGCCTTGCGACCGTTTAAATTCACTTCTGTATAGGCTTGTTTCTCAAAAATAGATTGTGTCTGCTTGGGCACTAGAGAGGGGAACGATGCCATCTGATTTTCCAGCAAAGCTACCAACAAAGTTAAGGACCTCTACTTCTTTTCCTAGGCGATGCTTCCATTTTTGAAAATCGTCAAACATTTCTTGATTGAATTGGTAAGGACTGCCAATAATAACGAGCTTTCTTACGGTCAGCTTTTCTTTTCTAAAAAGCCACTTTCCAGTAAACCAGTCAAAACCAATCCTCCATTGGAATGACCGACAGCCTTGAACTCTGTAAAATGATAGTGATCAAGAAGGTAGGTAAGAGCGGTCTTAAGAGATTCGATTTGCTGCTTGATATTGCTGTAGCCATCACGATTATTCTCAAAGCCAATCACAATTATTGGATTCGGCTCTTTCGTATTCAGTCTTCCTTCCATCTCTATAGAATCATCTTTATTGACCTTTATTTTTAAGAGACTTTGCTTTTTTTCTAGAAAAGCGATGGAGCATACGGATGGTTCCATTGAATCGCTGGATACTAGCTGAACTTCCAGGTACAAAGATGATCGGTCTGATCGCTGGTTTCTTCGATCCTTTTGGGAATTCAAAGGGCTTGCTGTGCGAAGAAAACAATCTTGCAAAGAAACGAATGACTTGTTGAAATAGTTTTTTTAACATGATTCCTCTAGTAGTAGTTTCTAAAAGAACCCAGAACAGTGTGTTCCAGGCCCTTATTAGAAACGATTATTTCCGTTTTTTCTTATTTTTGCGCATTTGTTTGGCCATCTTGTTCATCGCCCGTTTCATCATAAATTCACCGGCTTTTCCTTTGAGACCGCCACCAAACATTTGGCTCATATCAGGCATTCCAGCGCCTCCGCCAAGAGCTGACAAGTCAGGCATGCCACCTTGTCCCATCATGCCTTCGAGGGCAGACATATCCGGCATTCCACCAGGCATGTTTTTCGGCATGTTATTTGGATTGAGGCCCATTTGTTTCATCATCTTGTTCATGTCGCCAGAGAGGACGCCTTGCATCATCTGCTTGGCTTGGTTAAAGTCTTTGATGAATTTGTTGACTTCGACAAAGCTGTTTCCTGATCCAGCAGCAATCCGACGACGACGGCTTGGATTTAATAAATCTGGATTTTCGCGTTCAGCTGGGGTCATGGATGATACGATCGCACGTTTGCGAGCAATTTCTCGTTCA
The DNA here is from genome assembly GCA_047241705.1 of Streptococcus sp. Classification (GTDB taxonomy): domain Bacteria; phylum Bacillota; class Bacilli; order Lactobacillales; family Streptococcaceae; genus Streptococcus. The sequence continues at coordinate 79,792 of JBKTJB010000007.1, read as the reverse complement.
TCGACCTTGAGGTTCTTCATGGCAGGGTTATTGGCCATCCCTGGAAGCATCTTGAGCAGGTCTTCCATTGGTCCCATATTTTGAACCTGGTCTAACTGATCGATGAAATCGTTGAAGTCAAAGGTATTTTCCCGCATCTTCTCAGCGAGTTCAAGAGAGCGTTTCTCATCGTATTCTTGAGAAGCCTTCTCGATCAGCGTCAGCATATCCCCCATACCGAGGATCCGACCAGACATACGGTCCGGGTGGAAGGTTTCGATATCAGTGATTTTTTCACCAGTACCAGTGAACTTGATTGGCTTCCCAGTAATCTGACGAACAGAAAGGGCCGCACCACCACGGGTATCCCCATCGATCTTGGTCAAGATGACCCCGGTCACTTCGAGTTGTTCGTTAAACTCACGCGCCACATTGGCCGCTTCTTGACCAATCATGGCATCGACAACCAAGAGGATTTCATTTGGCTCGGCAAGGTGCTTTGACGTCGCGCAATTCGCCCATGAGTTTTTCATCGATTTGCAGACGACCAGCCGTATCGATAAAGACATAGTCATTGTGGTTGGCTCTTGCTTGCTCCAAACCTTGACGAACGATCTCTACTGCAGGGACTTCTGTACCAAGTGAGAAGACAGGGACATTGATCTGTTGACCAAGAGTCTTCAACTGGTCGATGGCTCGCTGGACGATAGATATCGGCCGCAATCATCAAAGGACGTGCATTCTCTTCCTTGACCAATTTGTTGGCCAATTTACCCGCAAAGGTTGTTTTACCAGCCCCTTGAAGACCGACCATCATGATAATGGTTGGAATCTTAGGTGATTTGATAATTTCTGCTGTTTCTGAACCCAAAATCGCTGTCAATTCTTCATCGACAATCTTCACGATTTGTTGGGCAGGGTTCAAGGTTTCGATGACTTCATGACCTACAGCCCGCTCGCGGACCCGTTTGATGAAGTCTTTTACAACAGGAAGGGCAACGTCGGCCTCTAAGAGGGCTAGACGAATCTCTTTGGTTGCCTCTTGGACATCCGCTTCAGAGATTTTCCCTTTCTTACGAAGATTTTTAAAGACGTTTTGTAAACGTTCGGTTAAACTTTCAAATGCCATACTCTTTCTCCTAGTTCTGTCTTTGTATTTAATCATTAGTCTCGATTATCGATACTGGATAAGTACAGAAATTTGTTCCTGTAGAAAAGGATCTTCAGGGTATTTTTCAGAAATCTGATCCAAAATCTGACTACGAACAATGTAATCGGAATACATATGGAGTTTCATTTCGTAGTCTTCCAAAATCTTTTCTGTACGTTTAATATTGTCATAGACCGCTTGACGGCTCACTCCAAACTCTTCTGCAATCTCAGCCAAGCTGTAGTCATCTGCGTAGTAGAGCTCGATGTAGTTCATCTGCTTGTCCGTCAAGAGCGCCGCATAAAACTCAAAGAGCGCATTCATTCGGTTGGTTTTCTCAATTTCCATACCTTTCATTATATCAAAAAAGCCCGCTAAAGACTAGCGGGACTTGAAGCTTTTTGAGCTTGAAATGAGAGGATTCATCATCAGAGTTTCAGTGCCAACATATTGACCGTCATCCCTGCTGCAGTTCCCATCAAGAAGATGGTATCTCCTTCCTTCACATAGCCATGATCCAGTGCATAGGCTAGGCCGAAAGGAACGGCTACCGAAACCATATTTCCATAATCACTGACAATATTGAGGTACTTGTCTTTGCCAACGCCCAATTTGTCCATGACGAGTGGTAAGGCGCGACTTGCTTGGTGGGGAATAATATAGTCTACAGCATCTTTAGAAACGCCTGATTTCTCTTCGAATTCTTGGAACATTTCTGGAATAACACGGGCAGAAAGCAAAAGGATTTTCTTCCCTTTCATGTCAAACATGAAATCGGTCTTTGGTTGAGTCAGAGTACAATTTCGGATGATACGCTGTCAAACCACCACGAATTTCGGTGTCATGGGCTCCCTCTGACCAGGTACGTTGCATGCTAGCAATGATTCCTTTATCTTCTTTTGTTGCTTCAAAAATAAAGGCTGCAGCTCCATCGCTAAACAGTTCAAAGCTTTCTTTTGTTTGGGATTAAGCCCTAGGCTTCCTACTTCACTGGATACAATCAGCACCCGTTGGTATTCTCCACCTTCAATCAGATAAGAAATGGTGCTTAAGGCTGATACAAAACTGGTACAGGTAGTATTGATATCCATGGCAGGAATCGTCAGTCCCTTGGCCACGCGCTCATGGATCAAAGCAGCTGTACAAGGGATGGGCTGAACACCAACTGCACTAGCCGAAACCAGGCAGTCGATGTCTGCCATTTCAAGACCCGCATGGTTTAAAGCGGCTTCGATCGCACGGGCTGCAAGATCAATCTGTGTTTCTTCTCCTTCTTTCACGCGGTAACGAGTCTGGTCTTTGAAAGAAACTGTATGAGCTGGAAGCGCTGTTCCATAGCCTTTAATTTGCAAATGTCTTTTACAGTAGTCATAGGATTCTCCTTTTATTGAAGTCGTTGAACACGTTTTAATTTACGTGTTGGGTCCCATTGGTAATCGATAAATTGAATACTTGGAAGAATGAATTGTTTTTGCTGAGCTAAGAGTTCGAATTGAGCAAAAATCGCTTGCTCAATAGACTCTGTCCGGTGACTCAAGGCAATGGTAATGGATCTATCTGCCAACTGAGTTACTTGATAGTCCTGAATATTTTCGACAAAGAGAATACACCGTCGAATAAAATCCGGATAGATCATCTGGCTACTGCCATCTTCTTTTTGAAATAGAAGATATCATCTGATCGTCCTTCGATCTTTGCGATTCGAGTAAAGACGGAACCACAAGGGCAAGGAGATTTTTCTTCTACCAAAATATCATTGAGGCGGTAGCGATAGATCGGTTGACTGGTTCGTTTGAAATCCGTAATAATCGGATAAAAGCGGCTATCATCAAGATACTCTTTTTCGACATACAAAATATCTTCGTTAAGATGTAGATTGCCTTCTGAACAGGTACAAGCTAAAAATCCCTCTGTCGCTTGGTAGACCTGATCAACCGTGTCTAGTTGAAAGGCTTTGGCGATTGTCTCAGCATCTCGTTCCTCTAGGATTTCTGCGACAGAGACAACCTTGACGGGTTGGATCGCAAGTTGCTGATTGCTGACATAGTTGGCTAACTCAATCAAGGTTGAAGCTGGTGCGACCACAATAGTTGGTTGATAGTCTTTGAGACGCTCTAAATGCTCCTTGCTATCCTTGAAAATATCAAAATATTCCAAGCGGATAAGGCCTGAGTTAATGGTTTGATAAAGTTCATTGTCCGCTCGTAAGAAAAAGGCAATGCGATGACCAAATAGTTTTCCTTTCGGAAGCATCTTGGCTAAGATCGCTGCAGCCCACATACTTCTCTCTTTTTCTGTGGTGACAAAAACTCCTCGGTGGCCTGAAGTCCCAGAAGACAAGCCTACTGCTACTTCTCCATTCATCTCAGTAAAATCTCGCGTCTGTTCTCCGCGAATCGCCATCTCTAAAGCCTGATCTCGATCCACCCCTAGGGTATTGAGTTCATTGAAATGTGTCATCATAAACGATTTATCCATGGTTCCAAAGGATTCGGGAGAATGGGTTTGAAAATAGGGAGACTGAGAAGTGATAAAAGCATGGTAGCGCGCCAATTGCTTATATTGATATCGCTTCAAGGCCTCTTTTGAACGGAATCGGTGGCACCATCTGGTTTCAATAAAGGTTTTCAGAAAGACTGTTTTTTTCATTTAAAATCCTTTCAATCCGTTCTTGCGGGTCGTGGCTGACCACAACTTGAATGCCATCTTGCAAGAGTGTTTCCAGCAACTCAGCTCCCTTTAAGATAAGCCTTCTTATTATCCTGAACCAAGGAGGGGATGAGACGCATTTGCCCTGTGTAAGGCAAGAGGTCTACTCCCCAAGAAAGGTCTGCTCCGATGAAGAGTTTGAACTCATCCAGATAAAGACAACCTTGCCCTCTCGCATGTCCATCGATGGACGAAACAAGGATGCTCCCATCTCCAAAAAGATCCGCAGTCGGGCGATAGGGGAAAGCAGGATGCCTTTGATCTGCTTTAAGACAAGTCACCCGATCTTTGAAATCAGCTGGCAAAAACTCTTTAAAAATCAGATCTTTAAATTTAGGTTTTTGGTACACCTCATAGACTTCCTGGGTAACAAAGAAATGAGCATTTGGAAAAAGGGCTGCTCCACCGAGATGATCCGGGTGCAAATGCGAAAGAATCACATAAGTAATTTCTGCCGGATCAATTCCACGCTCTTGCAATAAATAATCGATCTGGTCTTCTTTTTTCATCTGCATTGGGGTGGCTAGACGGTACCAGAAATACCGAGCTTTTTCTTAATCTCGTAGTGATAGCCGGTATCGTACAAAATATAGCCTTTTTCACGGTGATGAATCAAAAAGACACCTGCTGGAAATTGCATTTTTTCATTCGGAATCTCTTTAAATAAGAGACCAGAATGACTACTACAATAGCCTGCTGGGAAATAATCAATGCGCTTGATCATGTTGGACATAGTTGTCAATCCCTTCTTCAATGGTCATTTTTGGATAGTAGCCAAGTTCTGTTTGGGCCTTTTGAATATCGAGGGTTTGGCTATATCGAAGGAGATAATAGGTGTAGCGAGTCAAAGGAGGCTCAGCTTTCAGATGGAATAATCGATATACTCCTTCAAGGCTATAAGCCGCACCTGCTACTAGACCTTCCGGAATTTTCCGATAGCGAATCGGCTCTCCCAATCCCTTTAGTGTTGTTTCGATCAAATACTTAAAGGTCTTTGGTTCCCCATTTGTAATATTATAAACCTGTCCGTGTGCTTCTTTGGCTTCTAGAGCCAAGCGAATGGCTAGGGCAACATTTTCCACACAGGTCATATCCATGAGCTGCTCTCCTCCTCGAATCAAAGGAATTCCAATTTTTCGACTGAGGCGTAAGACACGAGGCAAGATACTGGTATCCCCCACGCCAAATAATCCTCTAGGACGCAAGATCATACTTGGCACATCTGGATAGTCAGAAAAAGTTTTTCAGAAGCCAATTTGCTTCGAATGTAATTGTTGAGGTGATTTTCTTTTGGAGCATCGCTTTCCTTGATGTTTAATTGGTCTTTTCCAGCTGCGTAAATACTGGGAGAAGATACGTAAACCAAGCGTTTTACCGCATATTCACGGCACAAGTCAAGGACATTTTGAGTACCAACTACATTCGCCTGATAGAAGGCCTTCCAAGGTCCCCAGGCAGTGGATAAAGCTCCAGCGTGAACCACAGCATCAACAGACTGAAAGGCTTGTCTTAATTCCTCAATAGAGCTCAAATCCCCTTTGATAAATTGGACGCGCTCACCTTCCAGAGACTTCCCAATTTTTTCGTTTCGGCCAAAGGCTACAATGGAATAATCGTGAGCCAACAACTCATCGATCACATATTTTCCAAGGAAGCCAGTCGCACCTGTTACAAGAATTTTCATAGTTTCCCATCCGTTCCACGTCTTAATAATCGTTGAATCTCAAACTCCAAGGTATCCAATGGCTTGTAGGTTTTTGAAAGTTTGTTTAGTCTCTCTAACTTTTCCCAAGATTCTTTTTCTAATAGGGCATTGAAACCTGCTTGAATCTCTTCGGTGCGATTGCGATGAGCTTGAAAAGCAATTCCTGCTTCTACTCCTCGAATCGCATAGTCAAATTGGTCATAATCATGTGGCAAGATCAAGGCTGGTTTTTTAAATTCGATACACTGATAAAAGATTCCAGCTCCTCCATGGTGAATGACATAGTCCATCTGAGGAATATATTCTTTGTAGGGCAGATAAGAGACGACCGTCACATTTGGCGCTACTTCTTCTTCAGAGAATTCCTTTGCTCCATCTCCTAAGGTGACGAAAAAGTGACATTCTGGATGCTCTTTGGCCAACTGCTTGGTTTGTTCTAGCAAGTTCTCTTTTGCCCAAGGCAACTGGGTTCCACATGTCACGAGTACCTTCGTCTTATCCTCGTAAGGAATGAGATCTAAAGGATAATCTTCTGCTTTTTCAATAGAAGTACCCAAAGGGCCAAGCCACGCATATTGATGAGGGAAGTGTGTCTTCAACTCTAGCTCCATCATCCCAATTCCAAAGATGGCATAAGGAGAGTAGATGGTCTCCACTCCATTTTGATTGTACAACTTGAAATTGTAACGTTTTAAGCGTTTGCGTAAGAGGAAAGCCCACAGTATTTTCCAATGCGCGTGAGTTTACGGCATAGTGCCTGTATCTTCTCTTCCTTCTTCGTGCGCGCGACTCCCATCCCTCCGAAGAAGCAAGGAGGACCATAAGGAGTTTCGATTACAAATTGTGTTGCCATGGTGGTAATCCAAGGAATTTCTAACTGTTCTGCCACAAAGCCAGCTGATAGAGTGATGAAATCAGCAATGACAATATCTGGACGATTGACGCGCCACTCCTCTAGCAATTGATCCGATACATGATTAATCAAATCAAGACTTTTGGACAATTGCCGATAAGCTGAAAAGAGATTGAGTTTCTTATCGTTATTAGCCGCACGTTCAAACTCTTCTACTTTGTCCTCTAGAATCGGAACGACTGTGAAGCCGAGACTTTCTGCGACGGCTTTTTTCTGAGGACCCGTGAAAACTCGGATTTCCATAGTTGGATCATCTAATAAGGGTTTAACGAGATTTAAAGTTGGGTACAGATGCCCACTCAAGGGAACAGCTACCACATCGATTTTAATTTTTTTCATTTTTTCCTGCCTTATATCTTTTTTTAGATCTAAAACTAGCTTCTATCTATTAATTCGTAAAAAAATCAAAATTGAAGAAAAATAAAATTTTTTTAAAATCTTTTATTTTTGACCGTACTATCACTATTTAGAAAGAATGACTTCAACCTAAAAAAAGCTCCCAAATGCCAAAGAGAGTGAGCCTCTCACACATTTGAAGAGTTTTCTATTTTTACGATTTGCGAGCTTAGTTATTTTCCAAATAAAATTCGAACCGCTCGCCAACATACTGACTTTTTACATACTCAAACGCCGTCCCATCTTCAAAATAGGAAACCTGTGTCAGACCTAAAATAGCCTGCCCTTTTGAGAATCTGTAAGTAGTCCGCAATCTTATCCTTGGCCAATCGCGCATAGATGGTCTGATGCGACTTTCCAATCTTATAACCATGACGCTCCAAGGTTTGGAAGAAATGGCTGGTTACCTCTTCTCGATTGAAATTCTTAATAAATTTCTCTGGAATAGAGGCCACTTCATAAACAACAGGGATTCCATCGGCATACCGGACCCGCTCCATCCGAATGATGGTCTCTGTCTTATCAATGCCCAATTTATCCACTTCTTGGAGGCTAGGAATGGTTTTCCGGTAAGAAATCACTTGGCTAGAAGGTTCCTTGCCTTGCGATTTCATAATCTCTGTAAAACTGGTTGTGCCCCGCATTTTTTCTTGAACGCGCGTGCTGGTGATAAAGGTACCACTTCCTACACGTCTTTCAAGCACTCCTTCTTCAACCAGAAGGGTAATAGCCTGCCTAAGCGTCATCCGACTCACCTGAAATTTCTCAGCTAGATCGCGTTCGCTAGGAAGACGCTCCCCGATTTTCCATATTTTTTGATCAATCTCAGACTTAATCTGATCATGAATTTGAATGTAAGCTGGAATCATAACCTTGCTCTTTCTCTGTGTTATCTCTATTGTAGCGTAAAATTCCTAATTCTTCAATCAGAGATTGGTAAAGACAAGGCTTTTGTGTTAGAATAGAGGAAAGTAAATTTCTTTAAGAAGGGGATAAGATGACAAACCTATCAACTGATTTGCATGATGTTGAAAAAATCATCGTGCTTGACTACGGTAGCCAATACAATCAGCTTATTTCACGGCGGATTCGTGAAATGTGGTGTTTTCTCAGAGTTGAAGAGCCACAAGATTTCTGCTGATGAAGTTCGTGAAATCAATCCAGTCGGGATCGTTCTTTCAGGCGGACCAAACTCTGTATACGAGGAAGGTTCTTTTGATATCGATCCTGAAATTTTCGAACTCGGTATTCCAATCCTTGGAATCTGTTACGGGATGCAATTATTGACCCATAAATTGGGTGGGAAGGTCGTTCCTGCAGGTGATGCTGGTAACCGTGAATATGGTCAATCTGAACTCAGCTTGACAGAAACTTCTGCTCTTTTTGCGGATACACCAGACAAACAATTAGTCTTGATGAGCCATGGAGATGCTGTTACAGAAATTCCGTCTGACTTTATCCGCACTGGTACTTCTGCCGATTGTCCTTTTGCATCGATTGAAAATCCAGACAAGAAAATCTACGGAATCCAATTCCACCCTGAGGTTCGTCACTCTGTTCACGGTTATGATATCTTGCGTAACTTTGCCTTGAACATCTGTGGGGCTAAAGGTGACTGGACCATGGACAACTTCATTGACATGCAGATCAAAAAAATCCGTGAAACCGTCGGAGACAAACGTGTCCTTCTTGGCCTTTCAGGTGGTGTTGACTCTTCTGTTGTTGGGGTTCTTCTCCAAAAAGCAATCGGCGATCAATTGATTTGTATCTTTGTAGACCACGGTCTTCTTCGTAAAGGGGAAGCAGATCAAGTTATGGAGATGCTTGGTGGCAAATTTGGTTTGAACATTGTTAAAGCAGACGCTGCTAAACGTTTCCTTGATAAATTGGCTGGTGTGTCTGATCCCGAACAAAAACGCAAGATCATTGGGAACGAATTTGTCTATGTCTTTGACGATGAAGCAAGCAAACTAAAAGATGTGAAATTCCTTGCTCAAGGAACACTCTATACAGACGTCATCGAGTCAGGTACTGATACTGCTCAAACTATTAAATCTCACCACAACGTTGGTGGACTTCCAGAAGACATGCAGTTTGAACTCATCGAACCACTAACACTCTTTACAAGGATGAGGTTCGTGCCCTTGGTACAGAGCTTGGTATGCCAGACCACATCGTATGGCGCCAACCATTCCCAGGTCCAGGTCTTGCCATCCGTGTTATGGGAGAAATCACTGAAGAAAAACTCGAAACTGTCCGTGAATCAGACGCTATCCTTCGTGAAGAAATCGCTAAAGCTGGTCTTGAACGCGATATCTGGCAATACTTCACTGGTTAACACTGGCGTTCGTTCCGTGTGGTGTTATGGGAGATGGTCGTACTTACGACTACACTATCGCTATCCGCGCTATCACTTCTATCGACGGAATGACAGCTGACTTTGCGAAGATTCCATGGGAAGTTCTCCAAAAAATCTCAGTCCGTATCGTAAACGAAGTTGACCACGTAAACCGCATTGTCTACGATATCACAAGTAAACCACCTGCAACTGTAGAGTGGGAATAAAAAAAGGTCCGGAGGACCTTTTTTTCATGAGCTTTAAAACAATAGAGCGAGTTAAAGGTCCGCGGGACCCTCTTCGTGAGCTTAACATAAGAATTTAGCTCATTCTAAAAATAGCTAATCGCACACAAAAAGCACTCTGACTTCTTGTCAGCAGTGCTTTTGTGCTATGTTTATCCAACTAAACCACTAAAGAATTTAACAATGGCATCCCAGATGGCTCCGAAGAAACCAGCAATGGCATTCCACGCATTTGTTGAAGAAGTTGCCACTATCTTTTAAAATTGCATTTGTATCAAAATTGAGATTGATATTGATTAAAGGTATCGCCTGCCTTGTCTACGATAACTATCTTTCAGATCCGACAAAGTTTTAGTAAAGCTTTTGCTACTGATGACGCTACTCTTTGAAAGGTTCACTGCGAAATTAACAATCAAATTAATCTGGTCGCCTGTCACAGTTGTATCTAACTTGTAGTTTTTGAGGGTTTCTTCTGACGATTTTCCGGATATCATCCTTGCTTAAATCCTGATTGTTCTGTTTGGCATTGGCTACCGCTGTTTTAATATCGGTCAAAGCGACGTTTAACTTATCTGCATCGAGGTTTTTCTTGCCAGCGTTTTCCTCGTTGATCCCGGATAGAGTCTTTAACTCTTCTTGAGCCAGATCTTTGCTTTCTTGAGAAACTTTGGCGCCATTCTTCTCAAGCGAGTAATAGATACCAGCTAAGGCACTTTCACCTGTTACTTGGACAGGAGATGCGACTGTAATTTGAGCATGCTCCAATCCAAGTGTAACGGCTGCATTACGATACATATCTGCAGTGACCTTGGTGATGTTTTGAGGCGTCACGATATTGACTTCTAGTGGCTTATTTTTGCCTAATTTTTGAATTTTAACAGAGGAATAAAGTTCCAAACTATCATCGTTGGCAACGTTCATAATCGAAGAATAAACCTCTGGTGTCATGGTCTTCCACTCTTCTTTATCTTTTGAACTATCGTAGTTCAAGAGACTCAAGGTTTGTTCGATTTGACTTTGGTCCAGCGAATAGCCCAAAACATAGTCTGGCTTGACATAGGTTTCATCAATAACTTTCTGCACATTGCTATCTGCAGAAACACGTGGGACAGCTGTAAACAAGGCTAAAGTCGTTGTTACTAAACAATGCAATCTTCTTTATTTTCATCATTTTCTTCTTTCTAATTCAAATCAACTCTGGTAGCATCTCATATTACTTTTCTCACCTCACTAGAGATGAAAAAAGAAGTAAATAAAGAGTTTACCCACTTCGATTTTCATTATACAGTTGATTTCTTAAAACTAGCTTACAGTTTTTTAAGAATGCATGACATTTTTATTATCCCTCAAAATCGGAGGCAGAACTGATCGATTTAAAAAAGAGCCAATCGGCTCTTTGAAAAATGATTAAAACCATGAAAATAGCTTCATAATCGTCATATTGGTTTCTACTAAACGGGAATAATAAATATTCGCCACCATTTATGTAGAGTTCCATCCCGTTTAAAAGAGAGATAGGGTGGAGGTAAAGATAAGTTTCACCGGTTACATTGCCAAGACTTGGCGCTACTACATCCCGTGAATAAGCGCGGGCCAACTCTAGGGAATTTGTTCCACCGTGTTTTGCGACGTAATCGATGTAGTCTTTCCCAAAATTATAGGCTTGAACCGCAGTCCAGCTATCAACGCCTTTTTTCTTGGCTTCTTTTAACTCATCTGAAAGAGCTTGAATTCCTTGGCGAATACTGGCCTTATTATCACTAATAGTATTGGTCTCACCACTTGCACTCTCACTCGCCTGCATGACATCGTCTTCTCTGCCTTTGGTCTCCGTATAGATCATAGCCAGAATGAGGTTTTCATTGGCCGTGGTGTCCTCCTCAGCAAGGACTTCTCTAACCAGGGAGCGGTACTGCATGACTTGTTTGACATCATGGTGGATCTGGACACCCTTGTAGATTCCAAATATTAGTAAGATGAATAAGAAGATCTTCACTATACGTTTAATCATTATTTACTCTGTATATCCTCAATGTTTTTGATCAGAATAGAATAGGTCCCGTTCTCGTTTAGAATAAATTCAACAGATTCTGCATCTTCATAGACATTATTCGGAACGATCAGTTCAATTCCATTTGACAATGACAATTTCTGATTTTCGAACTTCTTCAACTGGCGACTTGCATCAATCTCTTCCAAAGGTGACAGGTTCAGGTACAGCTTCTTTGACTTGGTCAATAAAACTGAGGCGAGCTGTCAGATTGTCGTCGAAGAGATCATCCGCTAATTTCTCAGGAGAGAGTTTATTTTCTTCCTCAATATGGTTAAAAATAGCTGATTTAACCTTTGATTGAAATTGAAAATCATCTGTGTTAAAGCTTTCCGCAATCTTCTGGGCTGTTTTTCCAGTGCCTTGATCGATTTTTGGGAGAGATCTTGGGTTGCGCCTGCAACAGATTCTCAGAAAAATAATTCAAGAACGTCCCGTTATACTTGATCCGTTTTTCAATCAAGTGGTATTTGCGGCTTTGAAGATTGATGACCAAGGCCTCGTCATGCACCAGTCCCAAAACCAGGTAGATTGTTTTGCGTCAGCTTAATCGGATTGTCCACTTCACCGCCAAGATGGCGTCAAGGTTTCTCGTAAGGCGATTCGAAGAAAGGCAAAATGCTCCACTCCTTCTTTCGAGAATTGGACGAACACCAAATCGTTGGTCTTTTGATTCTCAGAGACGACAAATTCTTCCTTCCAGCGATTCGCTACTGCGACCGAAGTTTCTAATAGGTCATCTGAGATCATCTCAAGAAAAGGTTGTCCTCTTCGAAAATACCGGTCCTGGCTTCATCGGAATAGACCCGTTCAATCTTCTTGCGCAAGTATTCCTCGATTTTAGGCGTGATATTGAGGAATTTATCTACCAGATAGAGATCGGTATCGTCAGGGCTGAATTGATGAATGATGGCTTTCTTTACGTAAATATCCATCAAGATGGTTTAGACCTCGTAAAGTGGAAGGCGTCTGTCAAGGCTTTGACTTGGCTACGTACTTCGTCTAATACTTCTTGCTTGTCCGCATTCTTCAGCGCTTTGATCATCAGTTCAGCAACGGTGCGACTTTCTTTTTCACCAAAACCACGAGCGGTGATAGGCGCTGCACAATCCGAATCCCACTGGTCTTAAATGGAGACAAGGGTTTCATAAGGAATAGAGTTCTTGTTGAGAGTGATATTAACTTCATCCAACAAGTTTTGCGCCACTTTCCCATTTTCAACGACTTTAGTGACGTCGACAAGGAAAAGGTGGTTCTCTGTTCCTCCTGAAATAACTCGGAAATCTGGATCTTGCAAGAAGACATCAGCCATGGCCTGACTGTTCTTAATCACGTTAGCTGCATACTCTTTAAAGGCAGGATCCAGCGCTTCTTTGAAGGCGACAGCTTTGGCTGCAATGGCATGCTCCAACGGTCCTCCTTGAATACCAGGAGAAATAGCAGAGTTAATTTTCTTAGCCAATTCCTCATCATTGGTCAAGATTAGGCCTCCACGAGGTCCACGAAGGGTCTTGTGAGTGGTCGTGGTCGTGATATGGGCATAAGGAACTGGACTTGGATGAAGACCTGCTGCCACGAGACCAGCGATATGGGCCATATCAACCATGAGCTTAGCTCCTACTGCATCTGCAATCTCACGGAATTTAGAAATCAATGATATGAGAGTAGGCTGAGGCACCAGCAACGATGAGTTTTGGCTTCACTTCTTGGGCTTGTTTTAGGATGGCATCAAAATCCAAGAGCTCTGTTTCAGGATCTACACTATAAGACACAAAGTTATAGGTTTGACCAGAGAAGCTACGAGCTCCGTGCGTCAAATGTCCACCGGCACTAGATCCATCCCCATGACAGTATCACCAGGCTCAATCAAGGCCATATAAGCGAGCGCAGTTTGCCTGACTTCCTGAATGCGGTTGAACGTTGGCAAATTTAGCACCAAAAGATTTCTTTGGCCCGTTCGATCGCGAGACTTTCATGACCACATCGACCACATCTGTCCCGCCATAGTAACGACGGCCAGGATAGCCTTCGGCATATTTGTTGGTCAGAATAGACCCTTGAGCAGCCATCACTGCCTTAGAGACGACATTTTCAGAAGCAATCAATTCAATATTGTTTTGTTGACGCTCTTCTTCTTCTAGCGATCGCATTCCATAGGTCTGCATCATAGGCTTTGTAATCTTCTTTATCAAAAATCATGGGTCTACTCCTTTATAAAAATTGTTTATGTACATTATCACTGAGGAAGTTCATCCTCCTCCAAAGGAAAGCTCTGGGGCACTTGTGCAAGCAAATCAGCTTGTGTAATCGAACCTTGCCGCAAAATCCTGGCTTTAGAACCAGAGATATCCAAAATAGTTGAATCTTGGCCAGTCAAAGAAGTCATCATCCTCTATACCAGGAACCACTTGAGTCAAATTCGCTTACAATAGCCTCATACTTTGTTCCACTTGCATGACCTGAAAGATTAGCCGAGGGACCAACCAAAGGACCGTACTTACGAATTAATTCCAACGTTTTTGGGTGAGCCGGAATACGGAAGCCAACTGTATCCAATCCTGAATGAATCCAGCCAGGTACCTTGTCATTCGCCTGAAGGATAATAGTCAGAGGTCCTGGTAAAAATGAATCAACCAGTTTTGTTAAATAACTAGGTTGATTCTTCGAATAAAGTCGAATCGCTTCTTCGCCGGCTACATTTAAATTCAGAGCCTTGTCTCTAGGTCTACGTTTTAACTCGTAAATATAATCGACTGCCTCTTGGTCCAAAGCTTTAGCGAATATACCATAGACTGTTTCAGTTGGCAGAATAACCGCACGTCCTGCTTCTAATTCTTTCTCAATGTGATCCATTGTCTACTACTACCATTCTATCTTGTCCAAATTGGTCTTTCAGAACTCGAACGCGTTTGTCAGGAAATGCTTCTTGAAAAAGCTCTTTTACCTTGGCTCCTTGCTTATAGCCAATTTCTAGATAGATCTTTCCGTCTGGTGTTAAAACACTTGGTGCTTGCTGGGCAATCTTTTCGTAGATGGCATATCCATCACGATCCGCAAAAAGAGCTAAGTGGGGTTCAGAGGCTAAAACATTGGCTCCAACCTCTTCTACATCATCCCGAGAGATATAGGGAGGGTTGGATACAATCAGGTCATAAGGACCTTCTAGATCGATCCAGTACATCTGACGACTTGAAGGCAAGGGACAGCTTCTAACTGCTTGGCATTTTCTTGAGCCAGCTCCAAAGCCTCTTGCTGAGACATCACTAGCTTGAACCTGCCAGGTAGGTCTAGCAAAGGGCTAGGCTAATGGCAATGGCCCCACTACCTGTTCCGATATCTAGAACTCGTAAGGCTTTCTCATCGTTTTCTTCGAGAATAAGAGCGACCAATTCTTCTGTTTCAGGTCGTGGGATCAGCACGCGCTCATCCACTGTAAAAACATGGCCACAGAATTCTGCACTACCAATAATATATCTGGGCAGGGACGTGATGTTTCAACTGCTCAAAGATGGATAGAAGCAAGGCCTGATCCTCTACTTCCACTTCTTTTTGCAAGGCAAGGACAAAGTCTGTAAAAGTCCAGTTTTTTAAAGCACGATACGCGAAGGAGAGGCTTTCTGCTTCCTCTCCAACGGCTATTAATTCTTCTTCATACTGGGCTAATAATGGTCCCAACAACATTATTTGTTCAACTCTTCTAGTTTTTGTGTTTGATCATACAAGACCAAAGCATCGACCACTTCATCTAATTTACCAGATAAGATGGTATCCAGTTTTTGAAGGGTCAAGCCAATCCGGTGATCGGTCACACGGTTTTGAGGGAAGTTGTAAGTCCGGATCCGCTCTGAACGATCACCAGTACCGATGGTTGACTTCCGTTCAGCGTCTTGCTCGTCTTGAGCAATCTGAGCAAAGTGGTCAGCCACACGCACGGATGATCTTCATGGCTTTTCGCGGTTCTTCTGTTGGTCCGTTCTTCTTGCATCTCGACCTTGATATTGGTTGGCAGAGTGGACGATACGAACGGCTGTTGCGACCTTGTTGACGTTCTGTCCACCTGCACCAGATGCGTGGTAGATATCAATCCGTAGGTCTTTTGGATCAATGTCGTACTCGACTTCTTCGATTTCTGGCATAACTAGAACTGTAGCAGTCGAAGTATGGACACGACCTTGGCTTTCTGTCACAGGAACCCGTTGTACCCGGTGGGCACCAGATTCATACTTGAGTTTTGAATAAACTGATTGACCAGAAACCATGGCTACGACTTCTTTAATCCCACCAACGCCATTGTGAAGGCTTCCATAACTTCAAAGCGCCAGCCTTGGCTTTCCGCGTATTTTTGGTACATCTGCAAGAGGTCGCCAGCAAACAATTGGGCTTCGTCTCCTCCAGCTGCTCCACGGATTTCCAAGATAATGTTCTTGTCATCGTTTGGATCTTTTGGAAGAAGTAAGATCTTCAGTTTTTCTTCGTACTCTTCTTTTTCAGCCTTAGCATCTTTTAGCTCTTGCTTGGCCATTTCTTCCAAGTCCGCATCGCCACCTGCTTCCTTAATCATTTCTTCAGCGTCAACAATGTTTTGAAGGACTTGCTTGTACTCTCGGTAGGCTGTCACCGTATCACGAGTGGAAGCTTCTTCTTTTGAAAGCTCCATAAATCGTTTGGTATCAGAGACCACATCTGGGTCACTCAACAATTCTCCTAACTCTTCATAACGGTCTTCTACAGCTTGTAGTTGATCATAGATATTCATGTTTGCTCCTTAATTCTTGGTTGTTAGATCATAGATTGCTACAATTTCGTCTTCTATGACTTCGCCAGTTTCTTTAAATCCATAATGGAGATAGCAAGATCTCGCTTGATTATTTTCCGGTTCATAAGATAACCAAAGACTTCTTGCTTTTCCAGCTGGCTCTGTTCGAACAAAGTCAATGACTGCATCCATAGTCGGTTTAAAATAGCCTAAACCTTGAAATCGTTTATCGATCATAAAACGAAATAACAAGTAGTTCCCCTTGCTGATCCCAATTATCTGGTCATAGGCAATCACAGCAAAACCAACTAATACTTCCTTATCATAAACTGCTAAGGGAGCTATAAAATCACCATTTTTATCATATACATAGGCTTCAGCTAAACTAATGGAATTGGATGCAATAAAATTCCTTTGGTTTGGATGAACTTCTAGATTTAAAACGTCAAAATAATTCTCTATTGTAATTTCTTTTAAACAAATAGACATTATTATCCTCTCTAAAACGTTCTAGACGCTTTCGGTTGGTATGTCTGGATTAAAATAATGCTTGCGGCAAACGGAGATATAGGTCTCGTGTCCACGATCTGGATCTGCTCTCCATCGTAGACAGGTTTGCCCGCTTGGGTACGCAAGACCATGGTCGCCTTGCGGGAACAGTATTGGCAGATGGTTTTGATCTCCTCAATCTTGTCGGCTAACAAGAGGAGGTGTTTGGAACCTTCAAAGAGTTCATTTCGGAAATCATTTTTGAGGCCAAAAGCCATGACCGGCACATCCAGTTCATCCACGACTCTTGCCAAGTCATAGACATGGTGGCGTTTCAAAAATTGAGCTTCATCGATTAAGACACAGTAAGGTTTGATTGTTTGGTTTTTAATAAAGCCAAAGATATCCGTATCGTCTTCAATTGCAACGGCTTCTCGTTTCATACCGATCCGACTAGAAACCACTCCTACTCCATCTCGTGTATCGATTGCCGAGGTCATGATGACGACGCTCTTGCCTTGCTCTTCATAATTGTGGGCCACCTTCAAGATCTCAATGGTTTTCCCCGAGTTCATGGTCCCATATTTATAATATAATTGTGCCATTTTCCTTCTGTTCTCTCTAAAATGTGTTTCATTATCATTTTACCATAATTTTGCTAAGCTTTGTATCCCAAAATGTGATAAAATAGTCCTATAAAAAATTTAGGAGGTGGCCATATGCCATTTGTACGAATTGACCTATTTGAAGGACGCACCTTGGAACAAAAGAAAGCCTTGGCCAAGGAAGTAACCGAAGCTGTTGTCCGCAATACTGGCGCTCCTCAGTCAGCTGTTCACGTTATCATTAATGATATGCCTGAAGGAACCTACTTCCCTCAAGGTGAAATGCGCACCAAATAATGGTTCCACTAAAAAAACCTTTCTTGCTTGTGATATCACATAGCAGGAAAGGTTTTTTCTAATTTTTCTTGGGCTTGACGTTCTGCTTTCCGTTCTTCGAATTCTTCGTCACTCATCAAGGTTCCGCCGACATTGGCTGATTTAGCAAAGGCTGTATAGCGACGCAACCAACCGCTGGAGATTTTTGGATTTGAAAGGTTTCAAATGTTTGCGACGTTCTGCAAGGGTTGCATCATCGACAAGCAAATCAATGCGTACGGTTTGGTAGGTCGATCACGATTTCATCCCCGTCTTCAATCAAGGCGATATTTCCACCTTCTCTTGCTTCTGGAGAAACGTGACCAATAGCAATCCCACGAGTAGCTCCGGAGAAACGACCATCCGTAATCAGTGCCACATCCTTACCAAGACCGCGTCCGACAATCTTAGAAGTTGGTGCTAGCATCTCTGGCATACCAGGTCCACCCTGAGGACCTTCGTAACGAATAACAACGACATGTCCCTTCTTGACTGTTCCAGTTGATCAATCGACAACTCAGGGCTTGATCTTGCGAATCACAGCAGATGGCCTTTCCACGGAAAGTGGTCACAGATGGATCTACACCACCGACCTTGATAACAGCTCCATCCTGAGCGATATTTCCGTAAGGATCGACAAACCACCTACAGGTGAAATAGGATACTCGATTGGATGGATAATTTCTTCATTTTGATTTCCAGCACCAGTACGTTTTCTTTCAGGTTTTACCAGTAACTGTGTATGATCACCCTTAATGGCACCTTTTTGATCAACTGATTGATAATGGCTGGAACACCACCAGCTTCTGCACATCAGCATAGTATAAATACTTGAAGGGGCAATTTTAGAAAGATAAGGTGTCTTCTTGGCAATTTCGTTGATATCTTTGAGATCATAGTCAATCCCTGCTTCACGCGCAATAGCCAGTGTATGAAGCACAGTATTGGTAGAACCACCCATGGCCATATCGAGCGCAAAAGCATCATCGATGGCTTCTTTAGTCACGATATCCCGTGGACGGATATCCTTTTTAATATTCTCTACCAATTGTTTGGCCGCTTGGCGAACCAATTCACGACGTTCATCTGAAACCGCTAGGATGGTACCATTTCCAGGAAGAAGCAAGACCTATTGCTTCCATCAAACGGTTCATGGAATTGGCAGTAAACATACCAGAGCAAGAGCCACAAGTTGGGCAGGCATTTTTTTCCAAGAAATCCAGCTCATCCATGCTCATATCACCAGCTTGATAAGTACCTACAGCTTCAAACAAACTTGAGAGCGTCGCCTGATGACCTGTCATGTCAACGCCACCTTCATGGGTCCACCAGAGCTAAATACGGCTGGCACATTGAGTCCGCATGGCCTGCTAAGATCATTCCTGGTGTAATCTTATCACAGTTAGGAATATAGAAAACACCGTCAAACCAGTGGGCATTGATGACTGTTTCAGCAGCATCTGCGATCAACTCGCGAGATGGCAAACTATAACGCATCCCGATATGGCCCATCGCAATCCCATCATCCACACCGATGGTATTAAGTTCAAAGGAATCCCCTGGCCTCGCGGATAGCCTCCATGGCAACATCTGCTAATTCACGCAGGTGAACATGGCCTGGAACGATATCACTATAGGGTTACAAATGGCAATAAAGGGCTTTGCATATCCTTTTGTGGTTTACTTGCCCTGTTGCATAGAGGAGACCACGTGCTGGTGCCCGGTCGATCCCCATTTTGATCATATCACTTCTCATCTTGTTCTCCTTCTAGTTCTTCATTTCTACCTCCTAATCTTACCACTTTGACATCAATTGTCAAGAACTTTCAGAAAATTTATAATATTCACGGCACATAAAAAGCCTGGTTTCCCAGACTTCATTTTAGTTTGCCTGCTTTTCTTCGATCTGCCAAAGCCGAAGCTGGTAACAAATTCCACTCACGACAAGGCTAGAAATAAGGCCGATCCAATAAGCATAGGGACCCAAGTTGGTCACATGATCAAGGAAAGTCCCTAGTGGGATAGAATACACCAATAACTAAAACGCCATAATAAGAATGGAACCAGTTGTATCCTATAACCCGCAAAATCCCTTGTAGAGAGTCTTTGCAAAGAGTATCAGCCACTTGGAAAAAGAGGCTATAAGTCATGAAAATCGCTGTTTGTGCTGCACAAAGACTGGGTCCTTGCCGTATAGCCCTGCCAGTTTGAAGCGGAATGTATAGAGAAAGACAGAGGGTGACGCAATGGCAAAGCCAAAGGCTGTCAGTCGTCCCCAAACGGCAATGTTGTTGACCACTTCTGGTCTTCCCTGCTCCCAGTTCGTAAGATAGATAATCGCCATGTGTACTGGAGATACCCAACCGGAAAGCATACATCAGGGTTGAAAAATTCATGGCTGATTGGTGACTCAGTGGTCAGTGATGGGAATTTTGCCATTAACAAACCAACCAGCGAGAAGATGACTGTCTGCAAAACAATTCCACCGATTGGAAGCCCAAGTCGCAATACTTCTTTCATCCCTTTAAAATCATAAGGCTGTGGCTTCCACAATTGGAAAGGTGCTACCTTGGGATGCTTGCACAAGATCAAAACCGCAATGGCCAACAAGACCCAGTAGGCCAGAGAGGTTCCAAGACCTGCTCCTGCTCCTCCCATCTCAGGAAAACCAAATGCTCCATAGATCAGGATATAGTTAAAACAAGCATTGAGAGGCAAAAGCAAGAGCATCAAGTACATGGATAGACGCGTCATGCCCAAGGTATCGAGGAAGGTCCGCACGATACTAAAGAGCAACAAAGGTAAGATTCCTAGAGAAAGGAAATATAAGTAGCGAATGGCTATTTGAGCAACAACATTTTCTAAGCCGATCTGCTTGAGAATCATGGGTGCAATCCCCCAAACAAAGCCTATTAAGAGAATGGCCATACCAAATGACAGATAAGAGGAATTGGTAAAAATCGCCAGCAATCCGTTCTTTATTTCCCTTGCCTAAATGATGCCCAACAATCGGTGTCAGCGCAGAGACAATCCCTGTCAGAAAAGTAAAAATGGATTCCACAGACTGGTAGCTGTAGAAACACCAGCCAAATCAAGGGTCCGGTACTGACCAGTCATGGCTGTATCGACAAAGCTGGCCGAATAATTGGCCAATTGATAGATCAAAATCGGCAAAAATAGACTCAAAAACAAGCGCAAGCGCTCTTTAAAGTGATAGGTTACATACATGATTCTAACTCTCTTCTCATCAAATAAGAGTTTTCTCCTCTTCCACTCTACTATATGTTTCTTTAAAAGTCAAAAAAACCGAAGATCCAAGGACCTCCGGTTCATGTGAGATTAGTTTTGATTGCGGTTTAAAATAGCATTGAGAACGATCGCCAAGACACTGGCAACGACAATTCCGTTCGCAAAGAACATTTGGAATCCTGTTGGAAGGCCATTGAAGAGGGTGCTGTTGTTCAAACCAACCCCTGCAGCAATCGATACAGCAGCGATCAAAGAATTGTGCTCATTGTGTTCAAAATCAACACGCGCAAGAATCTGCATCCCTTGAATCGATACAAAACCAAACATGACCAGCATCGCTCCCCAGGAACTGGACTTGGAATGATTTGTGCCAAAGCTCCAAACTTAGGAAGGAGACCAAGAAGAACAAGGAAACCAGCCGCATAATAGATTGGGAGACGAGTCTTGATACCAGACAATTTCACCAAGCCAACGTTTTGTGAGAATCCAGTGTAAGGGAAGGTGTTGAAGATACCACCGAGGAGAACAGCCAACCCTTCAGCGCGGTACCCATTGCGAAGGCGCGTGCTATTAATTGGATCTTTGGTAATATCAGAAAGAGCGAGATAGACACCTGTTGATTCCACCATAGAAACTGTTGCGATGATACACATCATTAAGATGGAGGTGATTTCAAACTTAGGAGCTCCAAGGAAGAAAGGCGTTGGAACGTGAACGAGCTGGTGCTTGACCACAGGTGTGAAGTCTACCAAGCCCATAGAAGCCGCAATGGCAGTACCTGCGATCAAACCAATCAAAATTGAAATGGATTTAATAAAACCAGTCGTATAGATATTAACGACTAAAATGATGAGAATAGTCACCACAGCCAAAATCAAGCTTTGAACGGTTGGTTTTGGCGCATTATTTCCCATATTTCCAATCGCTACTGGAATCAAAGTCAAACCAATGGTGGTAATAACGGATCCCGTTACAATAGATGGGAAGAGATTGGCAATCTTAGAGAAGAAACCAGAGACAAGGATGACATAAATCCCTGAGACAATCAAGGCACCAAACATGGCACCACTACCATGGCTTGCCCCGATCATGCTGAGAGCGCTACAGACTGGAAGGCAACCCCAAGGACTACCGGAGGACCGATCCCAAAGTATTTATTGAGCTGCACTTGAAGGAAAGTTGCGACCCCACACATGAAGATATCTGTAGAGATGAGATAGGTTAGTTGATGAGCGTTATAGCCCAAAGCTCCTGCGATCATGATCGGCACCAAAATAGATCCCGAATACATGGCCAAAAGGTGTTGCAAGCCTAGAATGGCCGCCTGTGAATGGCTTTCTTGTTTTTGCATTAGATGTCTGCCTCCTTAAATACAACCTGACCATTTTCAAAACGGTCCAAACGTGCGAGGGATACAACTGGATATCCCAACTCTTCTAACAATCCCCGTCCATCTTGGAAGGATTTTTCAATCACGATCCCAATCGCTTCGACTTGAGCCCCAGCTTGTTCGATGATTTGAATCAAGCCTTTGGCTGCTTGACCATTTGCAAGGAAATCGTCAATGATCAAAACCTTGTCCGATGGATCCAAGAATTTACCCGCAATCGAAACGGTGCTGGTGACTTGCTTGGTAAAGGAATAAACCTCAGCCGTCAAGATGCCCTCATTCATCGTGATGTTTTTCGCCTTCTTAGCAAAGATCCATGGGAACATCCAAAGGCTTCAGCTGCATAAGGGCAGGTGCAATCCCAGATGCTTCAATGGTCACGACTTTCGTCACACCAGCATCTTTGAACCGGTCCGCAAAAGTCTGACCAATTTCTTTCATCAATTTGAAATCCACTTGGTGGGTCAAAAAGGAATCCACCTTGAGGATATTCTCACCCAAAACATTGCCATCTTTTAAGATGCGCTCTTCAAGTAATTTCATGCTTCCTCCTACTTTTTAAAAAATCCATCTACTTCATTCACAAAATACAAAAAGGCCTGCTAAGCAAGCCTTGAAATCTCTCTAGAAAGAGAAATAGTCCCGACTTACTTATTGTTAGGTGTTCCGGCACCTTGTAGAAACATCACGCCCATTCGTGAAATAAATAAGTAATTCAGTTGAGTGTGCATCGCCATTCCAGATAGAATTCTTAGCGATCACATAGTCAACGTGTTTCAAATCTGCTAATTTTCGGCCTCCTGCATACGAGATCGAACTTTGCAAATCTTGTTCCATTTCTGTCAGGGTGTCTTGCAAATGACCCTTGGCAGGCAATAAAATCTTCTTCCCTTCGACGTTCTTATAAGCGCCTTTTGGTACTCTGAAGCAGATCCGCTAGTGCTCCTTGAAAGACTCTCCATCAATCTCTACTGTTTTACCAGGACTTTCGATATGTCCTGCAAAGAAGAACCGATCATGACCATAGATGCCCCGAAACGAATCGATTTGGCAATATCACCATGGGTCCGAATACCACCGTCCGCAATGATTGGCTTACGCGCCGCTTTTGAGCACCAGCGAAGCGCAGACCAGTTGCCAACCACCTGTACCAAATCCAGTCTTCACTTTGGTGATACCAAACCTTACCGGGGCCGATCCCGACCTTAGTCGCATCAGCTCCCGCATTTTCCAATTCACGAACAGCTTCAGGTGTTCCAACATTTCCAGCAATGACAAAGGTATCTGGTAATTCTTTCTTGATGTGTTGAATCATCCGAATGACACTATCCGCATGACCGTGTGCGATATCAATAGTGATGTACTCAGGCGCATCTGCCTTTAATTGACTCACAAAGTCGTATTCGTATTCCTTAACACCAACTGAAATGGAAGCGATCAAACCCTTGCTCATGCATGCGTTTGACAAAAGGAATCCGACCCGCTTCATCAAAAACGGTGCACTGAGTGTAGAAGTAACCACCACGCGCCAACTGCTCTGCTACATTTCTCATCCAAGATTGTCATGCATATTGGCAGGAACGACTGGAAGCTTGAAGGTATGCTTTCCAAATTGGACGGTTGTATCTGCTTCTGACCGGCTATTGATGATACATTTGTTGGGAATCAACTGAATATCTTCATAGTCGAAAATAGGAAATTCATTTAACATAGATTGAAAAATCTCTTTTCTAAAAACTGACCTACCTATGCGCAAGCGCATCGCTACGTCTCTTGACGTTTCCTTGATAGATTATACCAAAGATACGGACCTAATGCAATGGGAATGATTTTATAGGAAATAACGTTCGGGAAATTACAAGCCAAAAACCCGTTTCAAAAGAAACAGGTTTTGTTTATGAGCATTTTGGAGCCAATTGTTGACTTCTCTAGCTACAATTTCAGGCGCCTCTGTATACAGTTCGTGCCCCAAACCATCTAGCAAGACTTGCTCGATCTGGGGATCTAGTTGCTTCAGAGCTTCTTTTCTCCATTCAGGCTCTTCTTGGTATCGAGGCCAATAAAGAGGACAGGCTGGTCTGCCAGTGGAATCTAGTAGGTCTTGATCTGACGCCGTAGACGCAATAAGGCCATGACCTTTTCCGAGATCCAGATTTAATTCATATTGTTCACTCACTGGATTCCAGCGATAGCTAGCCTCTACTGCTTTTCGCGTCTAGGAGTCGGATCTGCTCCATCACCAAGTTCTGATAACACAGCTTCTTCTAAAGTTGCAAAAACTTGCTGCTTGCATGAAGGACGCCGTTCCTTCTAGTTCTTCTTCAAGAGGCAGGATCTTTTCCATATCCAGATAGCCCACCATCCAGGAGAATCAAAGCCTGGATCTGGGGAAACTCAGTAGCCAGATAACGAGCCAAATCTCCACCCAAGGAATGCCCCAATAAACAGATTTCTCCCACCTGGCCAACCCGACCTTGGAACCAATCACGAAGATCGTTTCTGTCTGAATCATCTTCCCTATAGGGATCCTAGAAAGGTCACAGGAAAGCCTAGCTCATCAATAAGTGGCGCCAGATGGTAGCTAATGCCGCCTGGGCCACCGATGAAAATAAAACTGCATGTGTTTTGTCCTTTCTTTTTCATTCTATTTCATTAGTTAGCTCTCTCTCCCGCGTCTCCTTTATGGAGTTCCGTATTATAAACAATTTCTGCACCAGGGCTTCCTTTATCATCGCTACGACTCCTATTAACTGACCATCTTCTACTAATAATTCAATATTTTCATCTGTACTACTTGCCTCTGTGAGTATAGCTCTCTTAGGCAAATGCTCCTCCATTTGAAACGTCTACAGGTTTGCCATTAGGTCCAGTAACTCAATGTAACTGTTACTTACCTCCATCAAAATCAGAACAATGTCTGAATCAATCCATAACTTAATGGAATAAATTTCTTTATTTTTATCTCCCAGAGTAGCTTTATTTCCATACTTGTCATAGATCGTCGGACGCACATAGGCATTTGAGAATGTTGACCCTTCTTCAGTAACGTAGATTGGGGAGAACTCAATCTTCTCAATCCCAGTATAGTGTTCTTTGATGTAGGTTCCAGATTTGTTCTTCTAGCAAAAGAAAACCATGCTATAGAGCTTTGTTGTTTTCGGTCCAAGATTCGGCTTCGTTAGTTTATTGTAGACAAAGTAACTGCGGATAGGATGAAAATTAAAATAGCAATGATCTTTACCACTTTCTGCTCATCAGTCGCTCCTCCTTCTATCTACTTCAGTATAGCATATTGTTTGTTTCCATCGCTATTCTAACGAAACGGAATATAAAGATTTGAAATGTGGCGAAATTTTAAAGCATTCTGATCTCATGAAATACTTTTAAACTGTATTATTTTTATATGAATAGAAGACTAGTTCCTTCAGTTTCTTGGTCTCTTCAATCAATATTGCTCCTCTTTGGGGATCAAATGATCAAAACGTCCCTGAAAAAACTTCCATCCGTTTGGCACATATCTTTCGTAGTTTTCATCCCAGATGGTTTAGATAAAATTCTTCTTTATCAAAAATCGATGAAGATCCGGAAGCAAGGCTTTCCTTCCAGAATAATCTCTGAATTCAAGTTCTCCTCTTCCATTGAACGTTTGATCATTGAGATCAATTCTTCAACCAAATCACCTTCAATAAATATCTTTATACATTTCTAAGTAGCTCTCAAGATTACTTTTTGTAATCATGAAGATTCTGCTGAATCTCAGGTAAATAGGAGAGAAAATCAACATCCAGACCTGCTTCCTGGTATGCCTGAATATATTTATCGATATCCATTGTCCACATTTCGTTTGAACAAATATACCAGTTAAACTGATGATTTGCAATAACCCCAACAATATTATTTCTGGTTTCTCTATCAATTGGTCTTTATTCACTAGTTTTTTCTCCCCTTCTCCTATCTACTACTTGTTCCGAACTGACAATAGGACTTTTTAAACATATAATATCTATGTTCTTGATTATATTTTTGATAAGCTGATAAACACAGATCTTCTGTAAAAAATATTAAGGTTGGTTGATATATTATACTATCGACATCTTCTGTCGATCATGTGAGAAAATAAATATCTACATTCTCTTATATTCTATAAAACAAAAAAGCACTCTGCAAAAACAGAGTGCTATCGTCTTTATTACTTATATTCCGTTCGACAAACTTGAAGTTGTTTACTTACAGTACTCCTCTATTTTGTAGCTATATTCTTTTAGAAGTCCCCAGTGAATAAATTTTTTTATTTTTTGAATCTCTAACTTCATTCCAAAGGATAGCCGCAACTTTTAACTTGTTGGAGTAATGATTGCTAAATTCATCTGCACAAAGATCTTTTAGAAATTGATTCCATTGGCAAGCTGAATTATCATACTTGGCGTAGTCTGACTCTCCATAGTATATTTTAATCATATCTTGGATTGTAAAATTTATGTTGTTGTCCCGTTTTACTTTTCTCCAAGCAGTTGCCATATCAGCATTAAACTTAAACGGATTAACACCTGTTACAGCTGAAAAATAATCACGAAATTTCTGATTAAAGGAAAACCCACATTCAAGTAATGATGTATTTAGGGTTATTATTTCGGTTTGATTTTTATTTCTTTTCCTCAAAAATTTTTCTACTCTATTTCCCCTAAAATATTGTTCTATAATATGATTTAATTCTTTTTTTGTACATCTGTATTCCTAATCCAAGGTACTTACAAATTTGTGAAAGCTCTTCTCGATACCAGTAGTATCTGTTAAATTCTTCAAATGATTTTATATCTCTAAAATCAGGTCTATGTTCTTCCAAATGCTCACCTCTACAACTCCAAATTTATCTCATTATACCATAGATAATAAAAGTCATATCAAGTTTACCACCCATGCCACATAAAGCTATAACAGAATATATTACAATCTTGTAATTACTGCTTATTTCTATTAAGCTTAACATTCTTATAAAATAGATAAGAAAAACAAACGATATAGTCCATCACTAGTAACAAAAAATACTAGGAGTTGAAAGATATAAAAACATTGAAATGGAAAGCATAGCAATAAACAAAACAGTCAGTAAAACGATGGTTTTGTTGTGTTGTTCACTTGCTTTCTAATTTCCCTCTTTTGACTTTATCCACCGGAACGCCCTTTGTATTTTGATTTAGTCATGGAACTTCTAATAAGTTCGCTGACGTCCGTACTCACCAAGGAAAGTTTTTATATGACTTTATCTATTCAATCTGGAGACCGTTAAAACCTCTTTGTTTTAGAATCTTTCCTACAACTGAATTGGACACAAAATCCACTCACTCGGGGTGAAATGGATTGTTTCTTTATTAACGGTTCAACAAGAAATTGAACAATTTTTCGACAATTTTTACGACCAACCAGCATAAGAATCCGATATAGCTGAAATAGAAAATGAGTGACAAAATCGTAATAATCATGGTTTCCTCCTTCGTCGATTGCAAGTACTTGTCTTATTATACCTTTTTATGCAATCGAACTCAATAGAATTTTGAAAATTGTCTGATTATTCTTTTTCTTCTTTAGCTTCTTTGGCGTCTTGGTCAGCTTCTTCACTGCCTTTATTGACAGCTGTCTTAAATTCAGCAAACATTTTGCCGATGGACTGGCCCAACTCTGGTAGGCGTTTTGGTCCAAAAATCAAGAGGGCGCCTAGGATGATGATGATTAATCCTGGTGCTCCAATATCACGTAAAATTCCCATTAGTTTCTCCTTTTTCTTGAATAGATGACTTTACTGATGGCGACACTGACTTCAAATAAGAGGATCAAAGGGAGTGTCATGGCCAAGTCACTGATAAAGTCTGCAGGGGTTAACACGACGGCTAAGACCAGCAGAACAAAGTAAGCGTAACGTCGGTAGGTTATTAAAAACTGTGGTGTCAAAAGTCCAATCGAGGTCAGAAAAGCGACCAAAACTGGTAACTCGAACAAGACCCCTAAAGGCAAGGTAGTATGCCATAAGAAGGTTAAATAATTTTGTGCTGTTAATTGGGTATCAAACAGCCCTTCTCCTAAACGCATCAAGACCTCTAAAATAGCTGGACTGACAAAGAAATAACCAAATGCAAGCCCCAGCACAAAGCAAATAAAGCTAGCTGGGATGTAGGCAAAGATTGCACGCGCCTCCTTCTCCTTCAGAGCCGGCCTTACAAATTGCCAGATCTGGTAGACAATAAAGGGCAAGGTCAGGCTAAAGGCTGTGAGATTGGCCAGCGATACATAGATCCAGAGGATATCATTCGGTCCCAGTACCAGCAGTTTTTGATGCAGGCTAGCCGTCAATACTTGGTAGAGTTCTCCTCCAAATACAAAGGCTACGATGAAGACGATAATATAACATAAGACCACTGCGATCAATCGTTTTCGAAATTCGACCAAGTGCTCAACAATGGTCATTTCATCTGCTCTACTCTTTGCCATGTTGTCTCACCGTGATGAGGGCGATCAGAGCCACAAACATTAACTGAGGAAGAAGAACTTCCCAGCTTGGATAGATGCCCGCCCAATCGATGGTTGGAAATCCATTGACCAAATGGCTAGGTAGGATATTGGTCAACTGCAGGGCGTGGATGCTGACACCGAGCATCTTGAAGGCCAAAGCGTAAATCAACCACGTCAGAATGAAAAAGATTCGATGAGGTTGGATAGCTTGACTAGCCTTGGTCATGGCCACTGCAATGATGATGAGAACGGCTATGGCAAGCCCGATTCCCAGTAAGAAATTCGCGGTTGTAATCCGCGGAATGATCCCGACATAGAAGAGAATGGTCTCAGCCCCTTCACGAAAGACTGCTAAAAAACTGAGGGCAAACATAGAGACAAAGCTTCCTGTAGCCGTCACTGTCTTCATTTGACGTTCCATAAAGGCATTCCACTGTTTGACTGAAGACTTGCTGTGGAGCCAAATTCCTATGAGAATCATCATGACCACAGCGAAAATCCCAACGCCACCTTCTATGATTTCCCGGTTAGATCCCGAAGTAACGGCTGGAAACGCTACTTGCAAAACAAGAGCGATCGCTGCACTGGCAAGAACACCAGCAATAGCTCCACCGTAAACCCATTTGAGTCCTTTCCTCATCTTAGCGGCCTTAAGGGTCGTCACAAGCGCCATCACGATCAGAAGGGCTTCTACTCCTTCACGCAGAAGAATCAACATGGCATCAAAGGCGTTGTAAGAAGCTGTCGTATCTATCGCAGACAGGTCTCTGATCAAGGCTTGTAATTTCTCTTGATAGGTCTTTTCTTTCCCCTTGACCATAATGACCGGGGATTCGCTCTCTACGCGCGTGTAGAGACTGGGATTCGTCGTGCTGACATCCCCCTCGATGGTTGGCCAGATCGTGATGAACTGCTTCATAGTCGCTGCTGCAGATTTGTCGTCGCCGGATTGGAATTGGCTTTGCGCCTTCTCCAAAAGCTGATCCCATCGTTCAACGTCAAATCCGTACTAGCACTGCTAATGGCTTCTCCTTTTACAAAGGCATCAATCCCGTTTTTGAGATCATCATAAGAGGACTGGATGTTGGTAAAATCGGTAGGCTCTGTTTCAATACTACTGCGCAAGAGTGAAATGGCCGTCTCGATTTTGCCATAGTAGGCTGTGCTATGATCTCTTACCACTGCTTCGTTTCGCGTCCAGGTATTATTGAGATCGGCATAGGTTTGACGAGTTTTATCCAGATCCTTAGCTGTAATGGCCTCTTGTAGATTCTTAAAGTAAGGTGCGAGGCGACTCACGAGTTTGTCTTTTTCCGCCTCTAAATCGACCGGATTTTGCTCTTTTTCAAAAGCGAGCAAGGCTGATGAGATCTTGGTAAGATCGTCTTTGGTTACCTCCCCTTTTATAGCTAGGGCTTGGCTAACTTTTTTCCCTGCTTTGGAATCATGGTGGTCTTTGGATTCAAAATCAGCCTGAATTTCAGCAATCAATTCCTTGGCCTTTTTCTGGTCCTTATTTTCTATAGCGGTTGTTGCATCTGTGATCTTGATAAAGAGATCGCTATAAGACTCCGCAGCTACTGGATGAGTGCAGAACAAGGCAAGAAGGCCGAACAAGATCAAGAGTTTATTCAAAGAGTGCTTGACCAAGATACCCTCCTTTTCTCAACGCCTGCAAAGCAAGCAAATAGTCCACTTCGATATGGGTGATGTACTCGTTCATTTTATCGACTGCGCCCAAGTTGGTTTGGATTTTGACAAAGCTGTTCGGATCCTTTTGAAACGCGATAAAGATCAAGCCGGCATCAAATTGCCCAGTCTGTTCATTGATGCCATCCGAATAGGAATATGATGACCTCCGTAAAATCGGTCGATCGACTTCTTTGGCCAAACGGACATGTGAATCTACTGGTAGTTTAGATAAATCTACTTCATCAAATTCGTTGGTTTTACCAAAGGGAGCACCGGACTCCTTGTAGCGACCAAAGGTGTTTTCTTGCTCCTGCAAATTGGTTCGGTCCCAAGTTTCAAGTGCATTTGAACTAGGCGAAGAGCCATATAAGAACCACCCTTCATCCAGTCCTTGCTGTCAGTCCAGACGACCTTGTCAAAGTCTTTCTCCAGTCGTGACATTTGCTGTTCCATCCTTGAAACCAAAGAGGTTACGGGCGTTTCTTTCGGTCACCAATAGCCGCAAATCCTGGATTTGCTCCACTTCATGGTAATGGTATTGCGACCCTTACGAATCAGATTTCGCACCGCATGAAAGGCTACTTGCTCATCGTCTGCACAGGCCTGAATGACGATATCGCCACCTGTGTATTTGTCCTGCAACTGCTCCTTTGGAAATGGGGGCAAATCACGAAAGAGTTTGGGACGTTTGGACTCAAGCCTAGTTTCTTTAGAAAGGAAGCCGATACCCCAAACGTCAGGCTCAACCGATAGGGGTTGAGTCCCACTGTTTCACCTGTATCTGTTGGTGGCAAGAGGGCATTGGAACCATCTTTTTGGACCAATTCTCCTTCGACTAATTTACTACTGTAATCGGTCCAGTCTTTAAAGAGCTGGATAATTCTTTTTGTCCGTCGTGTGAAGATCTAACACCACCAAGTAGCAAGCCTTCTGCATGGGCGTCGTAATCCCTGCTTGATGCTTACCATAAAAGGAGATATCTTCATCCCCATCATAAGCTTTTTGCTGGAATTGTCTTGATTAGTGAAAAAGCAGATGCACCAGAGAGACCCAGCGTTAGACCAGCCCCTCCAATACCTGCTTTTTTAAGAAATTCACGACGGTCCATTTTTTTATCTAAAAATTTTTCGTCAGCCATTTTTCTTATTTCCCATCTAAAATCACACCCATTTGAGACAAGGGTTCACTGAGTTTGGTCACAGCTTCAGCCAATTCCTTCGTATCTTCCTTAGACAACTCTGTGTAAGACTTATAATTTGAATCATCTGTCATGTGTTTATCTCAATAAAGCATTGACATTTTTGAACTCTGCTTCCAAGGTTTTAACCAGTTTAGCATCTTTTTTCTCAATCAAGGGTTTAAAGAGAGAGAAGATCTTTTCAGCCCCTTCAATATTGGCACGGAAGTCGTAAAGATCTGTATGAGAGAAGACTTCTTCTTCACCCGTAATCTTTTGCGTTGCCACTTCGTTGAGCAAATCGACAGCTCCGGTCAACATGATATCCGGTGTGACTTCTACTGTAGCAATTTTTAGCTTTCAACTCCTTGATATCGTTCACTAGTTGGTCATGCGTATTTGTCTGTTCCATCTGTAGTATTGTTTTCCCAAAGGATACGTTCAATCCGGTGGAAACCTGACCAGCCATCTTCTGATTTATTTTCATCCACATAATCCACCAAACGGTAGTCGATCTTGACATCTGGATTCTCCGAAGGTTTCAGCAATCGGTTCGGAACGTTCATAGGCCATACGGATCAAGGGATATTGCTTTTTGGCTTCTTCCAAATTTCCTTCTTTTAGGGTAGCACGGAATCCTTCATGTAGTCCTTGAGCAATTGGTCAATTTGCATTTCGACAAAATCTTTGTATTCAGCCGTCGCATTGTCCAAGGTCTTCTGGTCAGCCTTTGACAACTGCACCGTTGAGCTAGTTTGCGTCTTTTGACTGGACTGTTTGCTAGTAGTATTTGCACACCCTGCTAAAAGAGCAACACTCAATAAGAGTAGACTATATTTTTTCATGAAAGACTTCTCCTCTTTTGTTCTTGGAGTTATTTTACCAGAAGTTTTCTCATTTTTCAACAATTGTCTGAAAATTTAATAATAGAAAGACTTTTCTAAGAAACTGTCTTTTACAAAAGAATATCCTTGACTCGTCCAATTTCGGATTCTTTCACCACCACAAAAATGCTATCACCTAGATACAAGCGGGTCGCACCATTGACCGTATAGCTCTTACCACTTCGCATTTGCGTGGTGATCAAAATATCTTGGGGGAGTTCGAGTTCATGAACTTGTTTCCCTGCAATCTTTTCGGATACAGGAATCTCAATCAAGGTCAACTCTCCTTCTTCTTGAGCCTTATCAGGTAAGAGTTGCTCCAGCATGGCTTCATAGACTGGTGCTCCATGGAAGAGATCCATGATCATATAAGCCAGCAAGGTGACCATACCCAGTGGCATTAAACTACGAATATCACCGACCATCTCTGTTACCAAAATCATAGCGGTTAAAGGAGCTTTCGAAATAGCCCCAAAATACCCACTCATTCCTAAAATAATGAAGAGAGGTAATTGATTTTGGGAGATAAAGCCAATGTTTTGGAGGAAAGTTCCAACGATCGCGCCTAAAAGAGATCCTAAAGCTAGAATGGGCAAGAAAATTCCGCCAGGTAGACCACTACCATAGCTCAACATACTCCAGATGAAACGGATCGCAAAATAAAGAAGGATGGTCAGCACTGGATACGGTACTCGAGCCAAATCCAAGACCAATTGATTTCCACCACCAAGAATTTGGGGAAGAAAATAGCCGATTGGAAGAATCAAGACAAAGGCAAATAAAGAAGAATAATGAGAAGGAACATGGAAAATCTTCTCAAGTAAGCAATACAATCGACCGATATTGAGAACCACTATTTCGTAGACATACCTGTCTGCCCCTCAAAAGACTCCTAGAAAAAGATAAATCCAGTACTGAGACAGATGGAGTGGCAGGAATATTTTGTGGCATATGAAGCACTGGTGTTTGACCAAAGACATTGAGTGAAATAAAATTAGCCGTCAAACTAGCAGCCAAGGTTGAAATCCAAAAGAAGCGTGAAAAATGATGGTAGACCTCTTCAACCACAAATAAGAGCCCCGCTATAGGTGCATTAAAGGCAGCGGCAAGGCCAGCAGCAGCCCCACTTGCAATCAAAGACCGCTCCTCAACCGGACTGACCTTCAAATGATGGGCCACTCCTTTTCCACCCATTGCCCCTAATTGAATACTAGGACCTTCACGACCAAGCATCAAGCCACTTCCGATGGCCAAGACACCTAGAATATACTTCTTCCACAAGGTATCCCACCAGCTTACCGCCAAGAGCCCCTTAAGTTCTGCTTCGACTTGCGGAATTCCTGATCCTTTGATATCCCGATTGGTGCGAATAAGTCGGCCAGCAATCAGTACGATCACCCCATACCCCAACAGCATCGCCAGCAAATAAAGTGGTTGACCAGACATCTCCTTGTAAACGCTCCTTCTGAACAAAATGAAAAATATGTTCGATCAAAAAACGAAAACTTGAGACGATGCACCCACAACGATCCCAACCAGAACACCTCTGACAATATGGGCCACAATTGAACTAGAGGCAAAATGAAATTCCTTTTTTAAGGCTTCTTCTTTAGCAGACATTCCCTAACTCCTTCAAACTCTTATCCTATTCATTATACCTTATTTCACTGCCTCTGCATACATTCAAAGACAGAAAAAAACAAAACCACCCTTGTTAGTTTTGTTTAGAATATAGACAAACCATTTTATCAAGTAAAATAAGTTAAGAAATTCTACAAAGAAATATAAGTATATTCTATTTATTATGGAACGAATAAAGAAAAGTCGAAACATTCCGCTGTGAGAAAAGAGCCTGAAACAATACAGTTTCAGGCACTCTCGGAATTATTGAGACCTTAGGCTCAATAATTAGTCATGGAACTTCTCCGAAGTTCGCTGACGTCCGTACTCACCTAAGGAAAGTTTTAATATAAACTTTAGCTATTATTCAGCAGTTAAAGCTGCCATTGTGATGTAGTTGTATGGTTTGTTGAAGTGTGGCAAGAAGAATAAGTCAGTCAAGGCCAATTTATCAATCGTCACGTGTTCTTGAATCGCAAGTGAGAACATGTGGATAGCCATTGAGATGGCACTATCACGTGATACCATTTGAGCTCCAAGGATTTGACGAGTGTCTTTATCATAGACGATCTTGATACCAACTTCATAGTTATCGTGTTTGATAAATTCAGGTTTTTGAAGGTCGTTGAAGCCAGTTTCAGTGGCATTGAAGCCTGCAGCTTTCGCTTTTTCAAGAGTCAAACCAGTTGAAACCATGTGAAGGCCGTAGATAGAAATACCGTTAGAACCTTGAACACCGATTCCCTCTAATTCATGACCAGTCGCATTGTAGGCACCAACAATACCTGAACGAACCGCATTAGATGCAAGAGCGATGTAGCTCATTTCGTTACGAGCGTTATCGAAAATCGTCGCACAGTCACCAACTGCGTATACACCTGGAAGTGACGTTTCTTGTTTCTTATCAACAAGGAAGGCACCGTTGCGGAAGAGTTCGATCTTACCATCAGCAAGAGCTGTATTAGGACGGAAACCAACAGCCAAGATAACCATATCTACATCGAAGGTTTCTTTATCGGTTACAAGGCGTTCTACCTTACCATCTCCTTCAACCGCTTGAACAGTTTGTCCAAGTGCCAAACGGATGTTGTGGTCTTCCAAGTTTTTCGCCATGATGTCAGTGAAGTCTTTGTCGTAGTAACCATTCAAAACAGTGTCCACGATATCCACCAAGACAACATCTTTACAAGACGTTCGAAAGCTTCAGCAAGTTCAACACCGATGTAACTCACCACCAACGACGGCGATACGATTCAAGTGTTTGCATGTTGTCTTTCAATTTTTCGATCACTTCTTCAGCGTTTTGGTACAATTTAACGAATTGAAGATTTTCAAGAGTTGCTTTGAATTCGCGGTTACCAGGTACGATTTCAACTCCTTTAATTGGAGGAATGATTGGTGTTGATCCAGTCGCAAAGATCAATTTTTCGTAAGATTCTTTATGTTCTTTTCCATCAACTTCCGCTGTAACCACTTTGTTGTCATAGTCAATTGAAAGAACAGGTGAATTCATGTAGACTTTTGCACCTTTTGCTTCCAATTTTTCTTTGTCAGAGTAGAAAAGACCTTCAGGACCATCGATTTGTTCACCGATCCAAAGCGCCATCCCACATCCAAGGAATGAAATGTTTGAGTTTTGGTCAAAAACTACAATTTCATTTTCATTTCCGAAATTATCTAACATAGTGTTGATACAAGCTGTTCCGGCATGGTTAGCCCCTACAACAACGATTTTACTCATAGAATAAATCCTACCTTTAATTTAATTTACTTCTTGAGTATATCATAAAAATGATATCGGTTACAATTATTTTGCTCAGAATTTGTGATCTTTTTTTCAATTTTCCAGAAAATCCCACTTCACATGTTTCAAAAAATGTC
Organism: Streptococcus sp.; assembly: GCA_047241705.1. Taxonomy (GTDB): domain Bacteria; phylum Bacillota; class Bacilli; order Lactobacillales; family Streptococcaceae; genus Streptococcus. Next base: position 43,745 of record JBKTJB010000007.1, on the reverse strand, counting down.
AAACAATATGCTTGAAATGATTGTGAAAACGATATCTTTTTGATATACTGTAAGTAAGTGAAAATAGGAAAGGATAGATTTTTAGTGGACCTAAGTAGTCGATCCGAACGTTTGATGGGAACGACCATCACTGTTTCGATCTGTCACCCACAAGCGAATGAACTCTTAGCCCGTCGCTTTGAACTTCTTCGCTCCTACGAACATCGCTTCAGTGCCAATGATGCAAGTTCTGAACTCATGGAGGTCAATTACCAAGCTGGTATTGCTCCTGTCCAAGTTCATCCAGATCTTTTTGAACTGATTGCATTAGGAACCTTGCATAGTCAAGCTCAAAACAGCCATTTAAACATCGCCATTGGTCCTCTTGTACAGACCTGGCGAATTGGATTTTCAGATGCTAGACGTCCCCAGCAAGGGGAAATTAATCAAGCTCTGACCATGATCGATCCTCACCGAATTCAGCTCGACCCAGAAAACCATACGGTCTTTCTGACGTCCTGGAATGAAGATCGATTTAGGTGCCTTGGCTAAGGGCTATAGTGCAGACTGCATTGCGACCTTTTTAAAGAGCCAGGGAGTAACAGATGCCTTGATCGATCTTGGAGGAAATATCCTCACTGTCGGTCAACATCCCGTCAAACAGCAACCTTGGCGGATTGGCATTCAAAATCCAGTCGAAAAAAGAGGTCAGCACCTACTGGTCCTCTCTGTCAAGGATAAATCTATTGTCACCTCTGGCATCTACGAGCGTCATTTAGAAGTTGACGGCCAGTCGTTTCACCACATCTTTGATAGCGCGACGGGCTATCCGGTCGAGACAGACTTAGCCAGTATCACCATCATATCTGATCGATCCGTAGACGGGGAGATATGGACTACCCGCTTGTTCGGGGAATCTCCTGCTTCTATCCTCAACACTGTTGAATCACTTCCTGGTATAGATACCTTATTGGTTTCTCAATCAGGCAAGATCGCCTATACAAGTGGGCTTCAATCTTATTTATAATTCTCCTATCAGAAAGGAATTTTCCATGATAAAACTTATTGCGATTGTGGGGACTAACTCCAAACGTTCTACAAACCGTCAACTGTTTCAATACATGCAAAAACATTTTGCTGATAAGGCTGAGATCGAATTGGTCGAAATTAAAGATATCCCTGTCTTTAACAAACCAGCCGACAAACAAGTTCCTGAAGCTGTCTTAGATATTGTTGCAAAAATTGAAGAAGCTGATGGGGTCATTATTGGAACTCCAGAATACGACCACTCTATTCCAGCAGTCTTGATGAGTGCACTCGCTTGGCTCTCATACGGAGTCTTCCCATTGTTGAACAAACCGGTCATGATTACTGGGGCATCATACGGTACGTTGGGATCTTCACGCGCCCAACTTCAACTTCGCCAAATCTTAAATGCTCCAGAAATCAAAGCGAATGTCTTGCCAGATGAATTCTTGCTCTCTCATTCATTGCAAGCCTTTGATCAAAATGGAGACTTGGTGGATTTAGATGTCATTCAAAAATTAGATGCGGTCTTCAATGATTTCCGTGTGTTTGTAAAAATCACAGACAAATTGCGCAACGCCCAAGAATTACTTCGCAAAGATGCTGAAGAATTTGACTGGGAAAACTTGTAAGATAGGAGACAGAAAAGAATGAAATTTGTTGGACTTGTAGGATCGAACTACGATCAATCATATAACCGTAAACTTTTGGAATTCATTCGCCGCCAATTTAAGATCAAATTTGAATTGGAAGTTCTTGAAATCGACGAAGTTCCAATGTTTAACCAAGATGAAAAATGGGACGAAAGTTTCCAATTACGTCTCTTATATAACAAAATCACTCGTGCAGATGGTGTTATCATTGCCACCCAGAGCACAACCATACGATCTCTGCCGCTCTCAAGTCTGTTCTTGAATGGCTCTCTTTCGAGGTGCATCCATTTGAAAACAAACCGGTTATGATCGTCGGTGCTTCTTACTATGATCAAGGGACTTCACGTGCGCAAGTTCACCTCCGTAAGATCCTCGATGCCCCTGGTGTCAATGCTTATACCCTTCCAGGAAATGAATTCCTTCTTGGAAAAGCAAAAGAAGCTTTTGACGAAGACGGCAATATCATTAACGAGGGAACCGTCAAATTCCTTGAAACCTGCTTGGATAATTTTATGAAATACGTTGAGGTTGTATCTAAATTGAAAAAACCAAAACCAATTGAACCAGAAGACTTGGATTGTAATCATCCAATCGCTACAACTGTTACTGAAGTCGATCCTGACGATCCAGATTGGGTAGAAAAAGTAGCTGAAATCACTGGTGCCGTTTCCGGCGATACCTATGTCAAACTCGACCACGGTATCCTAACCGTTAACCAAATTGATATGTTCTTAAAGGCTATGCCATTTGAATTGACCTATGCCGATGATAACAACCAATTCCTCTACTACAACAATGCCCATCAAGATCCTGATACCATGTTTGCCAAACGCGTGCCACCTCAATCAGGAAGCCGGATGTCAACCGTTCATGGTTCCCTACCACCAGCACGTATGAAAAACGTGGAATGGGTGATTGGTACCCTTCGTAACGGTAACCAAGACTATGTTCGGACCATTGTTCCAGGATCTCCTGAGGGTGTGATCAACACTCACAACTACCAAGCTATGTACTATGAAGATGGTTCATACGCTGGTATCAATGAGATTGTCTTCAACTTCAAACCATGGTTGGACTGGTACCTACAAACAACAGGACAACGTCTAGTTGGCGGAAGCGGTCCATTTGCTCCTGCTGGTGGACACGGTAGTGCAGATGCAACTTCTGGTGCTTCAGATGCTGGAGGACATGGTGACGGAGGGCACGGAGATGCCGATGCCACTTCTGGTGCAAGCAACTAATAAAAAAATGAAGCTTCGTGCTTCATTTTTTTATTGTAAGTCTTTGATGATCTTCTTAGCATCTTCGTTTGAAATTGCCCCTAATTGGACATGTCCAATTTTCCCATGACTGTCTATAAAGACTTCTGTAGGAATAGAGCGAACCTGATAATCTGCAAATGCAGAACCGTCTGGATTGTACAAGACCGGTACGGACTTGTAATCTTGTTGATCAAACCATTTGACGAATTCTTCTTCTGTTTTTTCACCTTGGAGTCCTGGTGCCATAATGGTCAGAATTTCAAAGTCTCTATCCGTATCCTTGACCAATTTCTCTAGTTCAGGCATACTTTGCCGGCAAGGGCCACACCAGGTTGCCCAAAATTTCAAATAAACCTTCTTCCCTTTGTAGTCTGAAAGTTTAACCGTATTCCCCTTCATATCCTTTAGTTCAAAGTCACTAGCGTCTTTTCCTACCAAAGCATTCTTATTCGTTGTTGTATTCATTGTTGGCTGATTGTCCATACTACTCTCACTGGATTGATTCATGGAACAAGCTGACAGCAAAGCTAAAGAGAGAACTGAGAAACAAGCGTATTTAATACCTTTCATCATGTGTTATACCTCCGGATTATTTTATGAAAAGATAGATGACAAACTGTTCAATTGTCCCAAGAGTAAGAGAATTCCCATTAGAATAATGATGGCTCCGCCGATTTTCTTCAGCAATAACAAATGGGGTTTGAGACGATTAAAGTAAGGTAAGACCAGACTAGATGCTAAGGCCAACAGTAAAAACGGAAGAGCCATTCCCAATGTATAAACAAGGAGATAAATAGCTCCCATAAGAGCATCTTGCCCATCTGATGCCGTCTAAAGCAAGAACTGATCCTAATACCGGACCAATACAAGGCGTCCAACCAAAACTAAAACCAAGACCAAGGAGAAAAGCTGAAAACAATTCATTTCTTCTGTTTGTTGGCTCCAAAATCCATTGTTTTTGCTTTTCAAGGAAATGAAAATGAAAGACTTCCATTTGATGAAGACCAAGGATAATGATGAGGGCTCCCATCAGATAACGGAACCAATTGGTGTACATGATCTTTCCAAGCAAGCCCGCTCCAAAACCAATGAGGAGGAAAATAACAGAAATACCTGCAATAAAACAAAGGGTTTTCAGCAAGCCATGCCAGCGAATTTTTTTCCCGAACAATCGGATAGCCTTTTCCTGATCACTTCCTAGCAAGATTCCAATATAAACCGGTAGCAAAGGAAAGACACAGGGAGAAAAGAAAGACAGAATACCCGCAAGAAAAACTGTCAATGAAAAAATGATTGGATTCATAGTTCACTCCGTATATCGATATGCTAGCATTCAGTATAACATTGACTGACCTAAAATTAAAAATTTCTGCTACGTTTTTTTACTAAAGTTTGGATTTAGATCCTAGTTTCAAAAGAAAAACCCTAAAGCACAAAACTTTAGAGTCTAAGTTGTGGTGAAAAACTAAAAGAATACATAAGGCACATTCAAGTATACATTAGAAACTTGCCGCCGTGCCAAAAGTGCCTGAAACACAATTGTTTCAGGCACTCGGGAGTTTTGGAACCTCAGGTCCAAAACTAAGTCATGGAACTTCTATGAAGTTCGCTGACGTCCTTACTCACCTAAGGAAAGTTTCTAAGAGGATATTATCTTCAATCTATTTCTAAAGCACAAACCTTTAGAGTTTCTAATATAACTTATTCTTCTGCCGTTTGTTTATTTGGTAATACGAGCGATAAAAGAATCCCGATAACTACTGGCACTAACCATGGAAGAGATTGAGCTGCAAATGGAAGCAAAGAAATCCCCTTTTCAACTAGTGAAATTTTAAAGGTATTTGCCAGAACACTTGCAAGAGAGACCAAGCTGGCCAAGAAAATAGTCAGTTGCATTCCTGGTTTTGATAGAGCCACAAATTTATTCACTATCACAATCAATACAATGGTAATGGTGATTGGGTAAAGAATCATCAAGACCGGCAATGAAAAGGCAATAATGGCATTCAAGCCAAGGTTGGCAATCGCAAAACCGATCAAAGTGAAGACACTTGCATAGACCTTGTAAGAGACCTTAGGGAAGGTGCTATGGAAGAATTCACTGGTAGAGACGATTAAACCAGCGGTTGTGGTAAAGCAAGTTACCGTCACCATTCCTGCTAGGAAAATCTGAGCAGTCGGACCAAAGATCGCTTTGGTCGCTTCTGATAATACATACACCCCTTTATTGGTATCAGATGCCATAACAGAAGCTGGAATAGGAAAATGATTCCCCAGATATCCTAAACCGATATACAGCACACTAAAACCAAGGGCTACAACAATTCCAACCAACCAAATAGTCTTGATGTATTCTCTCTTACTTGAAAATCCAAGTTGATTCAAAGTAGTCACTGCGATCACACTAAAGGCAACAGATGCCAAGGCATCCAAGGTATTGTACCCCTCTAAAAATCCTTGCCCAAAGGCAGATGCCTGATAAGCTTTGTAGCCACCATTGGAGCATGCCCACTGTATTTTAGAGCTCCAAGAACGACTAAGATCAAAATGAGAATCGCAAAGATCGAGGTCAAAATACGACCGATTCGATCTAGAATCTTAGATGGATTCAAAGCAATCAAAAAAGCAAGCAAAAGTAGACCAGGGTAAAAATGAAAAGTGCTAAACTGGCATTCATTCCACCTAATAAGGGGCTGTCCCCACTTCGAAAGATACCGTCGCCGTTCTTGGAATGGCAAAGAAAGGACCAATCGAAAGATACAGCGCAACTAAGTATACAATTGCGAAAACAGGTGAAATCTTACGAGAAATCTCATCAATATAACCTTTGGGATTGAGTGTCCCGATAATCAAGGTCACAATGGCAATTCCCACTCCTGAAAGGACAAACCCAGCAATAGCTGGCCAAAATTGATTACCCGATAAAGCACCAAGAGTCGGCGGGAAAATCAGGTTTCCAGCACCAAAAAAAATACCAAACAGTAATAAACCTGTCAGGGAACCTTTTCGTAACATCTACGATCTCCTTAAAAAAACGATAATCTTAACTTATCAAATTCATTTGAAGAATGCAACTTATTTGCATGAACAATCCGCTATTTCTATCAGTCATTATGGTTTCAATGGATGTAAGATTTTACGAGAGGTAAAACATGTATCTATATCTATTCTGGTTATTTCCAGCTCTTATCTTTTTATTGTTCTTTATGAGTGATCGCAGAAGGCTTTTCAATGCTTATCTCTTTTCAATAAACCTGGGGCTTCTTCTACTGATTTCTGCATTTCTACTAGTCGTTCGAACTGAGCTATGGTTCAATCAACAAATTGCAATGATTGTCTTTGTAGTGATTTCCATCCTCGTTTTTCTCAGCATTATTATCTCATCTATCTTTCTCCTTTTTAACGGTCGTCAAATGATGGCTTTTGAAGGAAAAAGACTGGCCAACCTCCTCTCTCTGCTTTATGGACTGTTTATTATCGGAGCTTTGGCACTACATTTTCTACCCTATTTCCCAGGGAATGACATCCTCATTTATCTGACTGACTTCACCTTGTTTTACATGACTTTTCTCTACCTCTCTTATGTTTCCTATGGGACTTTTTGCAATCTCTTTCCAGTTCGCAAAGAGCCAGACGCCATCATCATCCTTGGCTCAGGTTTGATCGCAGACAAGATTCCCCCACTCTTGGCCCAGCGTCTTGAGAAGGGAAAGGCCGTCTATGAGCAGTTCAAGAAACGACCAAAGTTGATTGTTTCTGGTGGTCAAGGGTCAGATGAGCTGATCGCTGAGGCGGAAGCGATGGCCAGATACTTGATGGAACATGGGGTTCTAGAAGACGCCATTCTCATCGAGAATCGCTCTCGTACTACTTTTGAAAACCTGACCTTTAGCAAGCGTATCCTTGAAGAAGAGGGGCTTGGCAAGCGAGTCCTTGTGGTGACCAATTCTTTTCACGCGCTCCGTGCAGGTGTCTTTATGAGACGATTGAAAATACCTGGTCGAAGTATCGGTTCAAGAACAGCTTTTTACTATCTCCCATCCGCTTGGATTCGAGAAACCGTTGGCTTGGTTTCACTCTATTGGAAATGGCATGTTACCTTCCTAGCTCTTCTGTTTCTGCCTTGGTTCTTTACACAAATCATGAAACTGATTGAGTTCTTCATTAAATATCTAAACTAAAAGAGAGTGGGACAGAAATCGGTAATTCAGTTAGAATTACGATTTCGTCGTCCCATCTGACAGTTGATTGTACGGGCTGTAAAAGCTGATGAAATCAGCCTAGTGAGAGCCCACTCAACCACTGCGTCTTGCTCGACAATCCGCAATAAATAATTGAGAGGCTAGGACTTTTGTCCCAGCCTCTTTCTTGTCTAGTGATCACTAAAGCGTCTATATTTAATGCGAAGTCGAAATAATTTTCTTCCTGCAGTTTACGGAAAATATCGCGATAAGCCTCTTCATCAAAGTGATCACCCCGATAGAGAATTTCAAAGCTCAGTCCTTCGTATTCTAAAAAGCATTAGCAGTTTTAAATCCATTTCGCTTATAGAAATCCATCCGAGACTGACGTTGCTCTAGATTGTCACATTCTTCATCCAAACGTTCCACTTCAAGAATCATGGTTCTTTGGTAAAATTCTACCAATTTTTCAATGATTTCTTGACCATAACCGTGGCTACGTAGGTGGGGCATAATGGCAAAGAAGCTAACATAAAAAGCTTTCTGATTATAGATAGAAAAAGCAAAGCCTACAAATTCTTCTTCGTTATAAAAAGCAAAAAAATTAGCATCGTCATTGTCCGTGTAGCGCAAGAATTCAGACAAAGGAACTCCGCTCTTCTTCTGGGAATGCCTCGATATTCAGCCTCTCGACCTTGTCCAGATCTGGGAACGTTTCCGTGATTAATTGACTGGTTAAGCTCATAAAAGCCTCCTTTTCTGCCCTGATTATACCAAAGATGTAAGGGACCTTCAACTATCGACGCTTGTCGCTGGTTCCTGAAGTTGGTATAATGACACTATGAAAAGAATTCAGCGTGTGGACCTCATAGATGGTCCTATTTTACCCGCTCTTTTGAGTTTTGCCTTTCCTATTCTTTTGTCCAATATCTTTCAACAACTCTACAATACCTCGGATGTCATGATTGTAGGGCGTTTTTTAGGTCAAAAATCTTTGGCCGCCGTTGGAGCAACCTCTGCCATATTTGATTTGATCGTTGGATTTGCTGTCGGTGTTGGAAATGGGATGGGGATTATTATCGCGAGAAATTATGGAGCCAAAAACGAAGACCAATTACGAAAATCAGTCGCCGCAACTGCTATTATTGGTTGCATTCTCAGTCTCTTCGTGATCTTCATTGGTGCTGTCGGACTTTATCCCCTGCTCCAATTTTTAGGGACCCCATCAGCAATTGTGTCTCAGTCTTATCTCTATATCTCCACTATTGTCAGTGGTTGTGGCTGTGACCTTTGCCTATAATCTTTGCGCTGGACTTCTTAGAGCGGTTGGCGATAGCTTAGCGGCACTCTACTTCCTGATTATCGCTGCCATTCTCAATATTCTTCTCGATCTATGTTTTATTACCCAACTCCATCTCGGAGGTCCAATCCGCTGCAATTGCGACCATTATTGCCCAGGGTTATTTCGGCCCTTCTTTGTCTTCTCTATATTCGTAAGAAGGTCCGCACTACTGCTCCCGCATCGCGAGGATTTTGTTTGGGAAAGGAGCTTTATCGGGATCTGCTAAGTCAGGGCCTTGCCATGGGCCTCATGACTTCCATCGTTTCGATTGGAACGGTTATCCTCCAATCCGCTATTAATCAACCCGGAACAGCACATTATCAGTGCACAGGTCGCATGACCGGTCGTATCATGTCCTTTGCCGTTTTACCAATTACAGCTATCGCCTCAGAGTATCACAGCCTTTATCTCGCAGAATTTTGGCGCAGAGCAATTCCAGCGGATCAAAAAGGCGTTTACCATTTGCCCAGCCTTCTTTCACTTGGGTTTGAGTCTGTCTTGGTTGCTGCTCTTCTATTCTTCACAAGTCCGTCTTTAACCAGCTTTATTTCCGGCTCGACAAATCCTGATCTCATTGCCAAATGCCCAGTCTTTATCTACAGATCAGCTCTTGCTTTTATCCCTATTTTGGCAGTCTCATCATCCTGAGAAATGCCCTACAGGGAATGGGTAAAAAATTAACCCACTCACATCCAGTTTTATTGAATTGTTTGGAAGAATTTTCTTCGTTCTGTGGATTATTCCTCACACCGGCTTTACATAGGGTCATTCTCTGCGAACCCCGCCTATCTGGATTCCCGCTGACCCTACAGCTCATCATAATCTATCGAAAAATCAGGTGCCAACTCCTTACTGAATAATGATTGATTAGCAAGACCAAAACAACTTCTGCTCATTTGAACAGAAGTTGTTTTTAGATATCTAGCTATTAGAACAAACCGATGGCTGTTCCATCAGCAGACCACATCCATATTCCAAAGCAGACTGGACGTTTTGGTAAACCAGGCATGGTCATGACATCCCCAGTCAAAGCGACAATAAAGCCTGCTCCCATTTTTGGAACCACTTCACGGATAGTGATTTCAAAGTTTTCAGGAGCTCCCAAGGCATTTGGATTATCAGAGAAGCTATATTGTGTTTTGGCCATACAGATTGGCAACTTATCCCAACCATTTTTCACGATTTGGGCAATTTGTGTCTTAGCTTTCTTCTCAAAATTCACCTTCGTACCGCGGTAAATCCTCTGTAACAATCTTTTCAATTTTTTCTTCAACAGAAAGGTTGTTATCATACAAGCGTGTGTAGTTAGCTGGACTTGTTTCGATGGTTTTAACCAAGGTTTCAGCAAGTTCAACTCCACCGTCAGCACCATTCCGCGCTACGCTCTGCAAACTCAACTGGTACATCAATTTCAAAGCTACAATTCTTTCAAAGCAGCAAATTTCCTGCTTCTGTATCTGTCGATAAATTCATTGATAGCAACCACTGCAGGAATGCCAAACTTACGGATATTTTCAACGTGACGTTTCAAGTTGGCAAAACCAGCACGAACAGCCTCTACATTTTCTTCAGTCAAAGCATCCTTGCTCACTCCACCGTTCAATACTTAAGAGCACGGAGAGTCGCTACGATCACAACCGCATCTGGTGATGCTAAGGCAGGATTTGGAGTTTTTAATATCGAGGAATTTTTTCAGCACCGAGGTCAGCCCCAAAACCAGCTTCTGTAATCGTGTAGTCGGCTAAATGAAGAGCTGTCGTCGTTGCTAACACAGAGAGTTACATCCATGGGCGATATTGGCAAATGGACCGCATCGTGAACAAAGGCAGGTGTACCGCCGATGGTTTGAACCAAGTTTGGCTTAATCGCATCTTTGAGGATCAAGGCAAGAGCCCCTTCTACTTCTAAATCACGGACATAAGCTGGACTACGATCGCAGCGGTAACCAATAGCAATGTTGGCCAAACGACGTTTCAAATCTTCAATATCTGTCGCCAAGCAAAGGGATGGCCATGATCTCAGAAGCAACGGTAATATCAAAGGCCGTCTTCACGGAATCCCATTTAAAGGACCGCCAAGGCCAACAGAAACATGACGAAGAGCGCGGTCATTCAAGTCCACTACCCGTTTCCAGATAATCCGACGTTGGTCAATTCCTAGCTCATTTCCTTGATGCAAATGATTATCAATCAATGCTGAGAGGGCATTATTAGCCGTTGTGATCGCATGCATATCCCCTGTGAAATGAAGGTTGATGTCTTCCGATTGGTAGAACTTGGGCATAGCCACCGCCAGCGACGCCGCCTTTAATCCCCATAACTGGACCCAAAGAAGGTTCGCGAATGGCAATCATGGTTTTCTTACCGATTTTATTCAAAGCATCTGCTAGACCAATGGTGATGGTTGATTTCCCTTCTCCAGCTGGAGTTGGGTTGATCGCAGTGACTAAGATAAGTTTTCCTACTGGATTTTTCTCAACTTCACGAATCTTATCAAAGCTCAATTTTGCCTTGTATTTTCCATACAATTCAAGATCATCGTCAGCAAACCAATTTTCTTAACAACGTCCACAATCGGTTGGAGTTCAATGCTTTGAGCAATTTCGATATCTGTTTTCATAAGGGACTCCTTTATATTTGATAGATCTATTATACCTAAAATTCGCGAAAATAACATGGTTTTTCCACCTTTTGAATCGAACGTTCGTTTTTTATCTAAATTTTATGACTATACATAGTTAATCCTAATAGCTTCAGAACTTTACTTACGTATCTTTTTGTTGTAAATGAGCATGTGCATATTTTGTTGCATCAGGTGGGACGAGCGAAGCCATTGATAGTGTTCGTTCGATCACCAATCATTCTACCAGGAGCTGACAATCCGCTTACAGAAATGGCTCTTGCTAAGGGACATCAGGTGACCTTGATCGCAACGCCTACCGCTCTTAAACCTGATCCTCACCCGCAGCTTCGACTTCTATTATTGATCCAGAATGTCAGAAGAACTTCTCCACAAATGAAAACGGAGAGTCCCTCAACGTCGGAGTTTTGATTCACGCTATGGCTGTTTCCAGACTACACACCTGTTTACATGACAAGCCTTGGGGAAGTTGAGAAGCTCAAGACCTTCATACCTTTATCCATCGAGAAAATCAGGAAGCGAAAATTTCTTCCAAAGAGGAATACCAAGTACTCACACTAAAGAAAAATCCCAAGATTATCTCGCTCGTCAAGGAATGTGGAACCCTGCTATTCAACTGATCGGCTTTAAGCTTTTAGTCGACGTTTCTTCTGAAGAGTTGATCCAGGTAGCGCGTGAAAGCCTGGTTAAAAGTCATGCCAGCATGATCGTTGCCAATGATCTGACCAAGATTCAGAACGGCCAGCATCAAGCCTATCTAGTGACAGATGAACAGGTCCTAGAAGCTTCTACGAAGACAGAAATCGCAGAGGCTATCCTACGTTATATCAAATAAAGGAACATATGACACACATTGCTTCGGCGGTTGCCGGTAGTATTTCCCGCCTATAAAGCGGCGCTGACATTACCGCCCAACTAACCAAATTGGGCTTTGAAGTGAAGGTCCTCATGACTCCATCAGCCAGAAAATTCATCACCCCTTTAACCTTGCAAGTTCTTTCAAAAAACCAAGTAGGGCTAGATGTTATGATGGAAGACGATCCACAGCGGATCGAGCACATCGACATTGGGAAAGAAACTGACCTCTTTCTTCGTCAGCGCCAGCCAGGGTGCCAATACCATTGCTAAAATTGGCTATGGGACTTGCAGATAATATGGTCACTAGCACAGCTCTAGCCTTGCCTCAGACCTCAAAAGTACTGGCCCTGGCTATGAATACAAAAATGTTAGAACATCCCGCTACCCAACGAAATCTAAAGCTCTTACAAGACTATGGTTACCAGATTATCCAACCTCGTGATGCTGTTCTTGCTTGTGGGGACAAAGGTGCTGGAGCTCTAGCGCCTGTAGAAACTATTGTAGAAACTGTTAAGGAGAATTGTTTATGAGAAAATCATCTTCTATTTCACGAATTGCCATCTTTTTTGCGGTGATGATCACCATTCACTTTGTGACGTCCTTCATTCTGCAATTTGTTCCATCAGGAATTCAACCAACCTTGGTTCATATTCCTGTCGTGATCGCCTCTATCATATACGGTCCACGGATTGGAGCTATCTTAGGACTCCTCATGGGACTCTTTAGCCTCACTATGAATACCCTGGTTATAACACCCGCCAGCTATCTCTTTAGTCCCTTTGTCCCTCGCGGGAATCTACTACTCCCTTATCATTGCCATAGTCCCTCCGGATTCTCATCAGGTAGCCCCTTATACTGTCTATCAGTTGGATTCGCAATCGTACTGGACTTGTGAGTCGCTGCGAGATTGTCGGCTCTATGACCAATACTGTTTTCGTTCTAAGTGGGATTTATTTCTTCTTTGGAAATAGCTTCGGTGGTGGGATTCAACATTTCCTAGCCTTGATTGTATCTACCAACTCTCTCATCGAAGTCATTGCGACAGTACTCATTACCAGTGCAGTCGTTCCATCTCTAGAAAAATTAAAATAACCTTTCAAGCCAAAGACCAATTTTATCTGGCGGCGATTTGATGGTGAATTAGCTCTATTTTTTGAAAAAGATTTACAATTATCGCTAGAATTTTCTGAAAAAATTTGCCATCAGCCGTAACGATTAAATTATAAGCAAAAAGGAGACGCTTGCATGACCTATCAAGAAAACTACCAAAAATGGCTCGACTTTGCTGAATTACCAGCTTACCTTCGTGATGAGTTGGTCGCAATGGATGAAAAAACAAAAAGAAGATGCCTTCTATACCAACCTTGAATTCGGTACAGCTGGTATGCGTGGCTTAATCGGTGCTGGTACTAACCGTATTAATATCTATGTTTGTTTCGCCAAGCAACTGAAGGGGTTGGCCCAATTGATCGACTGACTGCAAAGAGTTGAGGAAAGCGGAAGAAACGCGCGTTGTTGCTGATCGCCTACGACAGCCGTCACTTCTCTCCCTGAGTTTGCTTTTGAATCTGCTCAAGTTTTGGGCTGCTCACCGGTATCAAATCTTATGTATTTGAAAGCCTACGTCCAACACCAGGAATTGTCGTTTTTGCCGTTCGTCACCTCCACACATTTGCTGGGATCATGGTAACAGCCAGCCACAACCCTGCTCCATTTAATGGATACAAGGTATATATGGTGAAGACGGTGGACAAATGCCACCTGCAGATGCTGATGCATTGACAGATTACGTCCGTGCTATCGAAAAATCCATTCGCTGTGAAATTGGCTGACCTTGAAGAAAGCAAAGCTAACGGCTTGATTGAAGTTGTCGGTGAAAACCGTCGACGCTTCGAATGCATGAAAGAAGTGAAAGGCGTTAACATCAACCAAGACTTGATCAATGAATACGGACGCGACATATGTGAAGATTGTCTACACTCCCACTTCGTCTGGTACTGGTAGAATGCTGGCATCGTCGTGCTCTTGCCCAAGCTGGATTTGAAGCTGTTCAAGTTGTTGAGGCTCAAGCCGTTCCAGATGCTGACTTCTCAACTGTTAAATCTCCAAGCCCTGAAAACCAAAGCTGCCTTTGCTCTTGCTGAAGAACTTGGCCGCAAAGTAAGGCGCTTTGATGTATTGGTTTGCAACTGACCCAGATGCTGACCCGCCTTGGTGTTGAAATCCGCCAGCCAGATGGTTCTGCCTCCAGCCTTTCTGGTAACCAAGTCCGGGCGATCGACCTTGCTAAATACATTCTGGAAGCTCACAAAACAGCTGGTACCCTTCCTGCCAATGCTGCCCTCTGTAAGTCAGTCGTGTCAGCTGAGTTGGTGACGACTAAGATTGCAAGAAAGCTACGGCGCAACTATGTTTAACGTCTTGACTGGTTTCAAATTTATCGGTGAAAAAATCCATGATTTGAGCACGGCACAACACACTTACATGCTTGCGTTTCGAAGAAAGCTTCGGTTACCCTGATCAAACCATTCGTACGTGACAAAGACGCTATCCAAGCCGTTCTTATCGGTTGCTGAAATGCAGCATTACTACCGCTCACGTGGTATGACTTTGGCAGATGGTATCAGAAAGAAATCACAGACAATACGGTTGCCTCATGACCAAGCCATCTCTGTTACCCTTTCAGGTGTGGACGGGGCTGCTGAAATCAAAGAAAATTATGGATAAATTCCGTGGCAATGCTCCTAAACAATTTAACAACACAGGAACCTTGCTTCAAGACAGAAGACTTCTTGGAACAAACAGCAACTACTGCTTTGACGGCGTTGAAAAATTGACAACTCCTCCAAGCAACGTTCTTAGGCACATCTTGGCTGATGATTCATGGTTTGCCGTTCGTCCATTCAGGTACACCAGAACCAAAAATCAAATTCTACATCGCTACAGTTAGGTGAATCTGAAGCAGATGCTAAAGAAAAAAATTGCAGATATCGAAGCAGAAATCAATGCTTTTGTAAGACCTAAAGCACGAGGCTGGGACAAAGTCCTAGCCTCCTCGATTATTCCCCGGATTGTCGAGCAAGACGCAGTGGTTGAGTGGACTCTACTACGCTGATTTTATCAGCTTTTTGCAGCCCTACTCAGCTGTGCGGAGGTGAGACGAGCAGAGATCGATTCTCACTTGAATAACCAGATTTCATCCCATCTCTCTCTTTCTTTCGTAGCAAATCCACCAGCGATTTTGCTAGAAAAATATAGGCGTCCCCACTAAGACACCGAAAGAAAGCGAGAGTAATCTCAATATGGAACAATTTTAGAAGATGTTAAAGATCTTGAAGTCGCAACTGCCGAGCGTGCGCAAGAAGCGATCAATCAAAAAGAAACAGCGACCTTCTTTATCGGACTGCGAGACATGCCCTTACTGCCGGAAGTTCGCTGCTACATTAGCTTTCAACACAGTCGTGGCTGAAACAAAAGCTCATATCTATTTTATCAATAGTGAAGAACCAAGTCAGCTAGACGCATTGCAAGCCTTTCCGCTCAACTTGCGGCATCCCAACTGTCCCAGGATTTTTACATGTCGAATCCGGTGAAGTCACTGTTCGTTGCGACTCATCTATGTCTGAAGAAGAAATCAAAGCATTCGCTCATTTATAAAAAAAATAGCTAGAGATCAGTCTCTAGCTATTTTTCATTTTCCGAAAAAGATGTCCAACTTTTAGAATTTTTTTCATCAAACTATTTTAGTAGACTATTTTTCATTTTAAGAAAAATATTGGAAATTCATGCTCCTCTAGCCTACCATCAAGAATTAAAGTGTTTTGTAAACCATTTTCTCTTTTCAAATAGTAATTCATTTATGAATATGGTAGCAAATATCAAGATTAAGAAGATAGTAAAGATATATTTTATTTACGTTATTAAAGTCAGTTGTATAGTTCATAACTGTATAGTACCTTATAAAATAAAAATAAAGAAAGAAACATATCGGCACAAAATTTAAATAAAGCAAATAACTGCATAAGAATAGAAATTGGTGTTTCTTTGATCTTCTTCTGTAATGCATTTTATATGTTTTCGTTATTTTATTGAATAAAGGAAACCTGCTTTTAAAACTTCCATAATATTTTGGCGAGGCGTGGTAACCAAGCCAGTGAAGTATTTTAAAATTTAACTCACGAGTTAACCAAAATAAATTGTAAAATATAAATAAATAAATAATGATAAAGCTGATTTTCACATGATTAGGAATATAATTTGTAAAATCATATAATAATATACGCCAGCCATAAAATAATTAAAACAAAGTTAATATAAAAAGAATAATGCTAGCAAATATACTACGAGGTCCCTATAAATTTTTATCTGAATAATCACGGTATATAATCCATATAACTTACATAATCCTATTCTTTCTTCATAAACATATGCTCTTATATTAAATTAAAATTAACGTTCATTCTGTCCAGTGCTTTTCCCAGATCTTTTGTCTGGGGTTTAGCTCAAAAGGAGACGTCCAGAAAATTCTTCTGGTTTTAAACCCGGCAGTCAGATTCACTTGCTAACTCTTCACCTTCTTTTACCAGGCCGTATCGGATCTGAACCTGCCACTTGCTGATGCGAAAAGACATGCTGGACGATAGGATACGATCTGTCCTGCCAATCAATGGCTAAGTCATAGTCCTGTTCAAAGGAAAGAATTTTCTGGGTTGCTCTCTGCTTCCCCCTTACTATCCAGTAGTGATAATTGGCCTAGGTTCTCAGACAGGCAATCCACTTCGATCAAGGGGAAATGCCAGAAACCCGATAAAAGCCCTTCTCGCTCATTTTTCTCCAACAAATAGCGGCCTTGACTATCCTTGATAATAAAGGCTGTAGAGATAGACAGGATTACCGAGTTTCTTCTTGGGAGCGATTAATAGGATAACGATCCATGGTCCAGCATGTTGGTAGGCCGCGCTAAATTCCAACAACCGGACTCTCTTCCGGCCGTGGATTGACTTGGCGATTCAATATCGGACCCCAAATCCATCAATAGCCCTGATTAGATCACCCGGACGGGCCGGATCGATCAAGAATTCCCATCATGGCTTGAAAAAAATCTTGCGAATTAGTCCGGGACTCCGATTATCGTAGTCCACCTCAAACAAAGCGGGATCAGAACACGCATGGCATGTTGCCATCCACTGCTGGCTCTGGTAATCCAAAGCCCAGCACCAGCAATGGCACCAGCTGTATAAGGCCAATTCCCTTCAGTTTAGAGATTTCATCATGGCTTGATGGGAACACTCCTCCCGTGATTTTCCATTATCTGCTGGGCAGCTTTCTGCATGTTACGGACACGTGAGAAGTAATAGCCCAAGCCTTCCCAAGCTTTTAAGAGTTTTTCTTCAGGGGGCTTGAGCCAATTCAGCGACCGTCGGAAACCAATCTAAAAAACGCTCATAATAAGGAATCACCGTATCGACACGTGTCTGCTGGAGCATAATCTCTGAGATCCAAATTTTATAAGGATCCTGAGTCTTTCTCCAGGGGAGATCCCGTTTATGGGCATCATACCAGGCTAGTAACTTTTCTCTGAAGGAAGCAATTTTTTCCTCCTCCCACATGGTAATCCCGTAATCTTTTAAATCTAACATATTCCTAGTATACCATAGAATGAGTTAGAGTTTAGAAATTCTGATTTTATAAAGAAAAAGGAGGCTGGGACAAAAGTCCTAGCCTCTCAATTATTTTTGGATTGTCGAGCAAGACGCAGTGGTTGAGTGGGCTCTACTACGCTGATTTCATCAGCTTTTACAGCCCTACTCAGCACAGTGCGAGGTGGGAAGACGAAATCGAATTTTAACGAATTACCGATTTCTGTCCCACTCTCTAAATGTATTTCTTATTGTTCAACAGCTTGAGCTGCTGTAATCAAGGTTAATTTGTAAACGTCATCTGCATTACATCCGCGAGAGGTCGTTGACTGGACTATTCAATCCTTGCAATACACGGGACCTACCGCCGCAAAGCCACCAAGACGTTCTGCCATCTTGTATCCAATGTTACCTGCCCCTCAATACCTGGGAAGATAAAGACGTTACGGCTTGTCCTGCCACCTTGCTTCCTGGAGCTTTCAAGGTTGCAGTTGCAGGGACAAAGGCTGCGTCAAATTGCAATTCCCCGTCAATTTCAAGGTCTGGACGAAGTTCATGAGCAAGCTTAGTCGCTTCGACAACCTTATCAACACTTTCACCGAAACCAGATCCTTTTGTTGAATAGCTCAACATAGCAATTTTTGGATCAATTCCAAACATCTTGGCTGTGATAGCTGAGTTGATAGCAATTTCGGCTAATCCTTCAGCATCTGGATTGATGTTGATGGCACAGTCCCCGAACAAGTAACGTTCAGATCCACGAACCATAAGGAAAGCTCCTGAAGTCCGTTTTACATTTGGACGAGTTTTGATAATTTGAAGAGCCGGACGAACAGTTGCGGCTGTTGAGTGAATCGCGCCAGATACCATCCCATCAACAAGATTCCCCATGTGTACCAACATGACACCAAAATAGTTAACGTCGTCTTTCCAAGACTTGACGCGCTTCTTCTTCTGTCATTTTGCCCTTACGACGTTCTACCAAGGAAGCTTTACCATTTCTTCAAAACCTGGATAAGAATGAGGATCGATGACTTCATATCCATCCGAAGCCCCTTCGATTTCAAGATAAATCCGAATTTTATCCGGATTACCAAGCAAGACAGGGGTTACTTCTGTCTCGTTCACAATGCGTTTTGTCGCTTGGAGGATACGAGGTTCTTCACCTTCTGGTAATACCTATTACGTGCATTCTTACCAGCGAGGGTTGGCTTTTGAGATTTTTCGAAAACTTTCCATGAGTTTACTCCTTTTAATAATTAATAACTAGTTTGAAGCTGTGTTAATACAGCTTGGAAATCTGGAGGTAGTTGGACTTTCTATGGCCCAATTCTTCCTCTAGAAATGGATGATAATAGGATAGACGATGACAATGAAGGGCTTGGCGCTCCAATGCCGTCTTCTAAACTCCCCCATAGAAGATCATCTCCCAAGAGGCGGAAAACCGATATGCCGGAAAAATGAACGCGGATCTGATGGGTTCGACCTGTGTGTAACTGAATATCCACTAGGTGAATATCACCAAAAGATTGAACAACCTGGTAGCTAGTATGAGCATACTTGCCACCTTTAGCTACCTTTCGGGTGATAATTGAATCTTCATCACGCGCAATCGGAGCAATAATCTCTCCGACAGGATCAAGCTTCCAAGATCCCTTGACCAAGGCATAATATCGTTTCTGAATCGTTTTAGATTGCAATTGCTTATCCAAGCGTGCATGGGCATAGCCATGTTTGGCAAAGAGCATGACGCCACTTGTATCCTTATCCAAACGAGTGACAATGTGAACCTGCTGGTTCTCGTAGCCCTGCTTCACATAATAGCCTTTTACAAAATTGGCTAAGGTATTGGAGAATGAATCGCTCTTGGAATAGAAGCAATCCCAAAGGGTTTGTTTAAGACCAAAAAATGATCATCTTCAAACAAAATATCCAAAGGCCGATCCATGGGCTTTAGGGTTTCGAACCCTTCTTCTGCTGGAATATCAATGACCAAGCGATCCCCAATATCCAACAAATAAATTGCATTCTCCGGACGTCCATTGACAAGGATCTGGCCACCACGAAACTTAATCTTTGCTAAGAGCCCCTTAGAAACCTCATGCTTTTTCAGGAAGGTCTTGACCTTGACATGCTCATCGACAATGAATTCAAATCTCATTCTCTATCATCTCCGATAAAGGCATCCTTGACCCGATTCCAGAAGCTGGTGTGACTGGAGCTTGCCACAAAATTAATCTTTATGGTTGTCAATCTGGTATTCTACCTGCTGCAATATTACGGTAGAATAGGTTGAATTGTCGACAGAGATAATGTGGAAGCCAGGTCTTGTCGGTGTAATCTCAGATCTTATCCTTTTTAGGGACAATAACAGAAGAACCCAAGGTACGATAGACACGATTGTTTGAGACTTGGCGATCTCAGCGATCTGTAGCGCCTCAATAGTCGGGTGAAGGACTGCTCCTCCTAAGGATTTGTTGTAAGCCGTACTTCCTGTTGGAGTCGAAACGGTAATCCCGTCTCCTCTGAAGCGCTCAAAATCCACTCCATTAATCGTAAGATCGGCAACCATGGTCCGGTCGCTTCTCTTAGTTGTCGCTTCGTTCAAGGCTCTCATGGTACGGGTTTCCCCATTGTCGAAAGTGATCTTGACATTCAAAATGGGGTAGGAAACCTTAGCTCCAGTATCATATTTTCAAGTTCTCAGCCAGCTTATCGATTTCACTGTCTAAGTAATCTGTATAAAATCCTAAGTGTCCGGTATGGACGCCAACAAATCGTACCCGATCCAACTGGATTGTTCATACTTGTGAGAGACCGATAGCAACATCCCATCACCACCAATTGAAATCACAATATCCGGATGCTTCTCCGTCAAAATAAAATTATTTTTCCTAAGCTTGTAGCGCAACTGCTGAAAAACCTCTTCACTTTGACGCTTGCGATTGCGAATAATGGATACTTTTTTACCTGTAGTCTTCATCTGTGTCATCACTATTTCCAACGCCATCATTTAACTTACGATGAAGTGGATCAAACAGGGCTTGAGCCTCCTGAATCGCATCCCGAATTGCCCCCATCTCTTCATCCAAGAGATAGGCCAGGTTTGCTGTCGTCTCTAAGCGTTTTTTGATCTCGTCTGGAAAGTCTCCTTTATATTTATAATTGAGCGAGTGTTCAATCGTTGCCCAAAAATTCATGGACAAGGTCCGAATTTGAATCTCTGCTAAGATTGTTTCATTTCCATCAATGGTGTCGACTGGATACTCCACCACGACGTGGTAACTCCGGTAGCCACTTGATTTCTTGTGGCGAATGTAATCTCGCTCTTGGACCACGCGCATATCCTGCCGTTGTCTCAGAACCTCTAGGATCTCTTCGACATCGTCTACGAACTGGACCATGATGCGAAGACCAGCAGCTATCTTGCATGTCCTGAGCCAAAGATTTTTCTTCAGAAATATTTCTTCGGATCATCTTTTCTCCGGATCGTTCTTTTCTCAATGCAGCTTATCCACGATCCTGTCGACAAGCTCGATTGGGAGAATGACTTTTGCTGCTTACGGTATATTTGCTTTCCGAATCCCTGCGCAGTTTGATTTTTAATTCCCCTCACTGCTTGGATATAAGGATCTAAAGTTTTCAGTCCGGTTGTCATCCTACCACCATGTAATCTGGACCATCTTGTATCTCACTCAACAAACATCGCATTATCATCATCATGGATCGCTTGCAGAAAAAAGCAAAGGACTACAAAATGAACCATTTAGAATTGACCCTACAAAACTAACTTCTGTCTGGGCTAGGGAGGAATCTCAATCCCTCCTTCCACTTTTTGCTGATACAGAATTGAGTTTGTCCAAACCAATCACTCTCATCGATACACCCGACCAGCTCAATGCCTCTCGGAAAAATGGCCCTGCGAGTGCAGTACTTTCACAGGCATCCAGGTCTCTGAAGATCCTGACCTCTCAAGGGTCCCTCGAAGCAAGTTGGCCATCTCACGTTACAATCAGAACCTCAGCCCAGAAGAAGCTTGACGCGATCCTTCAACACCAACGAGTTTCCTGACGGAGAAATCAAAGCCTCCCGGACTCAAAAGGAATCCCCGTTGAGCAACTCGCTGTCTGCAGGAAGCCTGACAGCATGAGCGCTTCGAAAAAGAAACAGCTGCACAGGCTTGGTGGCACTAGACCACAGTCTCTATCTAGAACACTGAAGATTATGAGTTAGAGAAATCGAGGTCGGATACTGCTGAGCAGGAAGAAAATTTCCATCAGTTCATCAAAGAGCATGGAATCGTCTACAAAGCAGCAAAAAATAAAATCGCCAGATTGGCGGAAAGATTGTAAAATAGCTGAAATTATCGCAAATTTTTGCTAAAATAGTGCTAAGATCAAAAATCTAAATGAGGTTGGAATCACATGTCAGATAAAAAAAATATGAAGCTCTTCTCTCTCAATTCAAATCCAGAGATTGCGCAAAAAATCGCGGATCACGCTGAGGAGGTTCCCGCGGGAAAATTTCATCCACGGTCAATTCTCCAGATGGTGAAATCCAAGTCAATATTAGAGGAAAGAGATGTTCGTGGATATGATATTTATATCATTCAATCAACCAGTTTCCCTGTCAACAATCACTTGATGGAACTCTTAATTATGGTGGATGCTTGCCAACGGGCCAGCGCAAATACTGTCAATGTGGTCATGCCTTACTTCGGTTATGCCCGCCAAGACCGGACTGCTTTGCTCCTCGTAGAACCAATCACTGCTAAACTCGTCGCAAACATGTTGGTCAAAGCTGGGGTGGATCGTCTGTCGTCACACTGGATCTCCATGCAGTGCGGGTTCAAAGGTTTCTTCGATATTGCCGTGGATAACCTCTTTACCATTCCACTTTTGCAAGGGCTGCCTAGCATCAACAAAGGTCTCACGGGTCACTGATGTCTGTCGTCGTCCAGCCTAAAAACTCAGGTGTTAAGCGAGGCACGTAGTTTAGCTGAATATCTTGATGCACCGATTGCGATCATCGATTACGAGCAAGATGATGCGGGCCGTGATTATGGCTATATTATCGGCGATGTCAAAGATACGGGAAAAGCGATCTTGATTGACGATATCCTCAATACTGGCTAAGAGACATTCTCAGAAGCGTCCAGAAATCGTCGAACGCGAAGGAGCTGCTGAAATTTATGCTGTTTCAAGCCATGGTTTATTTGTGAAAGGAGCTGTCGAGTTATTAGACCAAGCTCCGATCAAAGAAATCTTGGTAACCGATTCTGTTGCTCCAAATGGACCAACACCAAAAAATATCAACTATCTGACAGCTAGCAGAACAGATCGCTGAAGCTGTTAGTTCGCATTCAAGAAAGAAAACCTGTAAGTCCTCTGTTTTGCCCTACCACTTAAGAAATAAGGTGCCTAATGTGATATATTTTGATAATGCCGCAACAACTCCCCTTCCACCTGAAGTCATTGATAAAATGTCTGAAACCATGAAGATCCGCTTTTGGAAATCCATCGAGCCTTCGTGCTCCATGGACGGATGGCTAGTAAGCTTCTCCGAGGATCTCGCGAGCAGATTGCTCGGCTCTCTCCATACTCTTCCCAAATCGTATTTTCTTCGCTTCGGAGTGGATCCAGAAAGTAATAATACCGTTATAAAGGCTACTGCTTGAAAGCACCAAAGCAGATGGCAAACACATCATTACGACCGCTTTGGGGCACCATGCGGTTTCATTGATTACCGAAATCAGATCATTATCTTGTAGAACGTTTCGGATTTGAAGTTACGATCGTCCAACCAAGAGAGGGACGCATTCAGGCTAGTGATATCCAAAGGCGGCACTTAGAACCGGATACCATTCTTGTCTCAACCATGTTTGCCAATAACGAGACAGGCGATCGCTTCTACCGATGCCGAAAGTCGGAGAACTCTTAAAGATCATCCAGCTACGCCTTTTCACGTTGATGCGGTCCAAGCAGTCGGGAAGGTCCCTGTCTATCCCGAAGAGTTAGGGAGTGGTGTTTTCTCCCGGTGCTTCTGCCCACAAATTCCACGGCCCCAAAGGGAGTCAGGCATCCTTTTATCGCAGGCCGTCCCCGAGATTTTGAAATAATCTCGTCCATGGTGGGGATCAGGAAAGTAAAGATGAAGCCAGCACGGAAAATCTCATTTCGAATAGTCGGGATGGCAACGCGCTTTCAGCAAGCTACACTTCATCAAGAAAGAAAATTTCAGCCGGGTTTCAAAAGCTCGGCCAAGAGCTAGTCAATGGTTTAGCAGACCTACGACTACCCCTACGTAGAAATGCGAATGACGACCATCTTCCATTTGTTTGGAACCTTGGCTTTCGGAGTAGTCCCAAAATGACGTTTTACTGATGCGACTCGGTCTTGCTGGAATTTCTGTCTCTACAGGTTCTGCTTTGTACCGCTGGTGCAGTTCAACCCAGCCATGTCCTTGAGGCGCTCTATGGAAAGATAGACTCACGCCCTAAAGAGTCCCTTCCGAATTGGTTTTTCGGAACTCAATACCGTAGAGGAGGTTCAAGACTTCCTCTCAAAACTTAAAGAAATTATTATCACTAGGAGAACAATATGGCTTTTGAAACAAGTGTTTCATTGAAAGACTGCAAATATACCTATAGTCTACACCCAAATGTTAAAAAATATACCTTACGTGACAATACATTCGCTGTTACAAAAGTTGGAAATTACGAGTTAAATCGTTTGCTCGAGGCCGTTCCAAATAGTGGCGAAGGCTTCCTACTTAAAATCATTTTCAATAAAGATTTGACAGGTTTTAAGATCAATATTACAGACAAGTCTGGGCTTCGCCTGGTTAATATCTTTAAAAATCCAGAAAATGACATTATCCAACAAAAATTCTATTTCTTAATGGATAGTCTTGTCGAAAGAGAAATTTTCAACAAAACAGAGGCCTAACCAGCCAGTGACAGCCTAACTTATGTCGAGGCCTTTGCCAAGTAGAACAGAACGACACTTATCCCGACCTTGCAGCCTGTATCCTAGCTTTTTCAGGCTGTGCTTAACCTTACACTGGCTCTACTCAATCGTATCCAGTGAATACAAGGGTCCAAAGCTCCCCCTATACAGGGACGAGTCGATGGACTCTATGCCTTTTTGAAAAGGTAGAACAAGAGAAAGCTGAAACGTAAGCTGATGCTAGATGGAGACTCCTCTATCGCCATCAAAGCTTTTTCTTTTAGACAAAAATATTTTTGAAAAACCGCTCTAGATAGTTGATTTTTCACAATCTTCCTATACAATAAGAGGGAAAGGTTGTGATTATTGTGAAACATGATAAAAATACTCCAATTCCACGCGCAACAGCAAAACGCTTATCGCTCTACTACCGCATTTTTAAACGCTTTAACTCTGAAAAAATAGAACGCGCCAATTCCAAGCAAATTGCTGATGCAATTGGGATTGACTCTGCCTACGTTCGCCGAGATTTTTCTTATTTTGGTGAATAGGAAGACGGGGTTGGACATGACGTAAAACTGATGAACTTCTTTGCCAGTCGCCAATGGTAATGCCATTACCAATGTCGCTATTGTGGGGTCGGATGTGGGAGGTAAACTTCTCAACTATCGCTTCCACGAACGCAATAAGATGAAAATTGTCATGGCATTTGATCTGAACGATCACGAACTGATCAATAAAAGTAGGATGGAATTCCTATTTACGGTATTTCCTCTATTAAAGAAAAGCTCAAACAAGAAGGCATTCAAACAGCCATCTAACTGTTCCAGCGTCAGGCTCAGAAGTGGCTAGCCTTTAGTAGACGCGCTGGTGTCAAGGGAATTCTCAGCTTCTCACCAGTGCATCCTGACAGTCCCTAAAGATGTCGTCGTCCAATATGTCGATCTCACTAGTGAATTGCAGACACTCCTTTATTTCATGCAGAAAAACGAAGAATAAAGACTTATACTTTAACAAGAAAAGAGGCTGGGACAAAGTCTAGCCTCTCAATCTTCCACGGATTGTCGAGGCAAGACGCAATTGATTGATGATACCGCGCTGGTTCATCGGCTTTTACAGCCCTACTTTCAACTGTTGGGAAGTGGTTTGAAATCAGATAACTGAGTACGTTTCTGTCCCACTTCTGCTGCCTCTAAGCCAATCGGTTTCTTCACGGTAGCTTATAGTAGTTTTCTTCAGATACAATCCAGTGATCTAATAGGGTTCAGCCATCCTTCACAGGCCTCTAAAGACTCGATGCGTTACTTCATCATCATTTTTACTGGGAAACACGGCACCAGATGGATGATTATGAGCCGAAATAAATATGGAGTTCATGTGCTTCAATGCATAATGCAGGATTTCACGTGGCTCCTGTCGCTGTTCACTGTTCCAACCAAAAATGGTCTGTTGATGAATAATTTCATTCTGCGTATTCAAATAAGGGAACAACCAGGTGTCTGTTTCTTATAGCCGATTCCATAATTGGATACATGGGCCAATTTCTGGCTGCTCATGATCTGTTCAGAACTCGATAAATTCATCTTTATCCTTCGTCCAATAATCCTGTAGAGAAGTTCAGTGGCTTCACCCGGCCAATGCAGAGATTTCTGTAGCTCCTCAGAGTTATTGACTTAACTCCTTTTAAACTGTCCAACCGAGCTCAAAAGACCTTGTGCAATCTCATAAACGCTTTTTTGCTTATTGCCTGTCCATAGAGAATGGATAATAATTCTTGATGACTAAGCTTATCCACTCCTTCAGAAGCCAGGCGTTCCCTAGGAAGCAAGATGGTTAAATAAATGATATGTGTTGCACATATTTCCTCCTCACTTGGTAATTCGTAATAAATGGAGAAAATGACGACCTTTCATTATTTATAGACATTTCTTGCTTCAAATCATCTAACACTAAGACTTCCATCTTTATTAAAGCCCGGATCTGGTAACTTGTTTGAACTTGTTCAAGCTCCTTTAAAAACTTGTTGAATGCAGCGGATCAAGTACTCCTGACTCTGAGGAATGGCCTCTAAAGCTTGGTAGACTTTATGCATTCTTGATTCCTTTCGTAATTAAACCATTTCGTTGGAAAATCATTTACTAAGTTGTAGAAATGATGCAAGAGATGATAAATTCTCAGCTCTTTCGTCTTGCCATTCTACCTCCATATCATACTCTTTCTCATCTATTATATACCAGTTACCTCAATAATATTATGACAAGTTCCTTACATTATATTACCAATCTCTTACAATTTTTCAAAATTTCTCCTAGCTTCGCTTCCTACATAGAAAAAGCCCCGGCATCTCTGCCTTGGGCTTTATTTTCTTAAAGTTGCATTTGATTATAAGACTTACTGAATGAGTCCAGGATGTCTTTTGGAGCCTTGTCATAGTCAGCAGATGTTCCATTCACTTTTACAATCGTACGATAAGTCATGCAGCATCACTACGGGTCACTAAAGTGATCTCATTGACCTTCACAGATCTTGAATCACATCTGCAGATTCACTGGAGTCACTGTCTCAACAGAAGAGATGACATAAGTATAGATTTTCTTTGTGTGATGCAATCTTCATTCCCACTTGGCTACAAGGTGAGAATAACATGGCATTTGTGTAGTTAGACCCAGCACACGTGGTGATAGCAAGAATAAATTGCCTTGCCCATGACTTGGTTTTCCTTCATGGTCCCTGCTCCATAGTAGAGCTACATTTTTCAAACACTTAGAATCAGGTTCATGTTTAATTCAAGATCAAATCCCTGATACTGGTAGCTTTTGAGCTTGCCATTGGGCATTGATGACGGCTTCCGTCGAGTGACTGGACATGTTGAAAATCAAAGCTCGTCTTCACTTCTTTATTCTTATCAATGGTTTTTATCGACCTTGCCCAACCTGGTATTGGATTTGGTATGCCAAACCGTATATTACGGATCAGACGTGAAAATCAAGAGAAGCGAGAGGAATAATCAAAAGTGTTGCAACGATGTTGATAAAATTATTGCGTAACTCTTTTTCTTTTTTCTTTGCGTGACATGCTGTCCCCTTATCTATTCGTTTTCTTCCACTACTTCTTCATCTTTTTCATCGAACGGACAGTTGTAAGGTCACAATTTCGCATCCTGATCAGCCCACCATGACTTTCACACCCTGAGTTGAACGACCCGTTTGAGAAATGTTAGCCCGCATCCGGATCGCGCTCCGACATCGGTAATGATCATCAAGATCTTCATCCCACGGTTAGACCAGCTAACGGACCATTTTCTCTGTGATATTGTGTTTGATACCTTTACCACCACGGCCTTTTTATTTGGGTATTCGCTAACCATTGTACGCTTACCATACCCTTTTTCAGTGATGATCAATACTTCATCTTGATCCGTAACGACACTAGCCCCAACAACCGCTATCTCCCTACCCGAGAATTCACACCACGTACACCTGTGGCAGGGCATCATATTGCGGTTTGCAAGCCTCATTAAAGCGGACAGAATAACCATACTTGGTACCGATAATGACGTCAGCATTGCCATCTGTAAGGAAGACATTGATCAATTCATCCTCATCACGTAGATTCGACCGCCCGAGGAGACCATTCTGACGGATGTTTGAAAATTCAGCCCCACATTGGTCGGTTTGATAAGCCTTGTCGCGTTGTAAAGAGATAGGCTTCGTCACTGCGATCTTGCTCCACATTGATATCGGTTTGAATCGATTCACTTTTCGTCCAGTATTTTAGAGGTTGACGGTGGTAATCCTTTAGCTGTCCGACTCACTTATTCTGATCTCATAACCTTTCAGACGATAAGACCTGCGCCCTTATTGGTAAAGAAAGAATGAAATGATGATCATGGGTGCTCGTAGAGACCAGTTCACGGACAAAGTCATCATCTTTGACACCTGTTCCTTGAACGCCACGTCCACCACGCTTTTGAGCAGTAAATTCTGCTTGGTCCAAACGTTTGATGTAGCCTTTGTTAGAAAGGGTGATCAAGACATCTGTTTCTTCAATCAAGTCCTCATCTTCAAGAGAAAGGACTTCTCCAACCATCAACTCAGTTCGACGAGCATCGCCAAACTTGCGTTTGACTTCTTCCAATTCTTCCTTGATGATGGTAGCCACAGCGTTCTGGTTTAGCCAAAATATCAGCCAAATCGGCAATCAGGGCAACCAAATCATCGTATTCGCCTGGATCTTGTCTCGTTCCAAAACCGGTCAACGGCGCGAAGACGCATGTCAAAAATGAAACGACTTTGACGTTCAGAAAGCGAATTTAGCCATCAGTTAAACGTGCTTCAGCGTCTGTCTGGCTATTGCGAATAATCCGGATCACTTCATCGATGTGATCAGGCAAATGAGCAAACCTTCTGGAGCTATGGGCACGTGCTTCACTTTTTCTTTACATCAAAAAGATGATTAGTGAGTGCCACTTCTTTCTGGTGCACTCATCTCTTTAAAAATTTGAAGAAGAGTCTTTGGAACACCATTTTGGATCCCTTAACTCTCCATTGAATCAAAGTGGTTTATTGTAAATGTACCAAAGAGGTTGTTCAAAAATAGCGTTAGCCAAGCATCTCGGCGGACCTCAATCACAAAACGAACCCCTTCACGGGTTTGAACCATCACGTACAGCTGTAATCCCTTCGATCCGTTTTTCTTGCATCAAGCGAACGATGTGCTCGTGAACCTTGGTTTTATTGACCATATAAAGGGAACTCAGTGACAACGAAATCCGTTCACGGCACTCAACCCTGTCTTCAATCCTCTCGTGCAGGCGAAGCTTTTGATCTGACGAACCACTTTCCTGTTTCATAGGCTTTGTGGATACCTGATTTGCCCATGACCAAAGCACCTGTCGGAAAATCTGGACCTGGAAGAAGAACTTCCCATAAGTTCACGGTCATTTTACTCAGTTATCCTCATCAACTCCACCGCGTCAATGGTTTCTCCCAGATTGTGTGGAGGATATTTGTAACCATCCCAACGGCAACACCAGTAGCACCATTAGGCGAAGGAAGGTTAGGGAAGCAGTGCAGGTAAGACCAAAGGTTCGCGCTATTCGGCCTCATAGTTATCTGCGAAATCTACTGTATTTTTATTGTCCCGCAACATTCCGAGCGATCTTACTCATACGGGCTTCTGTATACGTTGTGCAGCGACCCCATCTCCGTCCATAGAACCAAAGTTCCCATGGCCGTCCACTAGCATATAGCGTAAGCTCCACCATTGCGCCATCCGGGCAAACCTTCATAAATAAATCCCCGTGTGGGTGGTATTTACACCCATAACATCCCTGTGATACAATTTGGGTTCTATCGTAAGTTTCCATCTGGTGTAACACCCAGTCATTCATTCCGTACAAAATACGCCGGTGAACGGAGTTTCAAATATCGAACATCGGGGAGGCACGAGCAACGATAACACTTCATGATAATCGATAAAACTCGTCTTATTTCTGATGTTAAATTCACATCGATATGATTCTTATCCTGCATTCAAAAAATGCCTCTCTTTACTTAATTCACCATACTATTATAACACATTTTAGCCTATTTTTCTTCTAAGAATTTACAAATGTAAAAACGTTTACATCAAGGATTCATACTGTATCCAGTGACAAAGACTTTCAAAGTGGGGTAGAATGAAATCGTATGAGAATCTATCTCAAATAAATATGAAGGAGACAAGTTTTGACTCATGAATTTGGCTAACACAAAGTTATCCTTGTCGGTGACGGTGCCGTAGGTTCATCTTATGCATTTGCACTTGTCAACCAAGGAATTGCACAAGAGCTTGGAATTATCGAAATTCCTCAATTGCACGAAAAAGCTGTCGGAGATGCGCTTGACCTTAGCCACGCCCTTGCCTTCACTTCACCTAAGAAGATTTATGCGGCTGAGTACCGCTGACCGCGACCGCCCCGATGATGTGATTACTGCAGGTGCTCCGCAAGCAGGTGAAACGCCTTGACCTTGTTGGTAAAAACCTTGCGATCAACAAATCAATCGTTACAGAAGTAGTGAAATCTGGATTTAACGGTATCTTCCTTGTAGCTGCTAACCCAGTTGACGTGACGCGCCACCACATGGAAATTCTCTGGATTCCTAAAGAACGTGTTGCATCGGTTCTGGTACTTCTCTTGACTCAGCTCGTTTCCGTCAAGCTTTGGCTGAAAAATTGGATGTGGACGCTCGTTCAATTTACCTATCGCCGGTGTTGTTGATAAATTCGCTGTATGGTCACACATAACATCGCTGGTGTAAACCTTGAAGTACAGGTACTCAAAGCGTTCAGAAACTGGGTAGTCGAATTGTTCGAAGGTGTTCGTGACGCTGCTTACACTATCATCAATAAAAAAAAGTTTTCCACATATTCTGGTATCGCTGTTGCCGCCTTTCGTATCACTAAAGCAATCCTTGATGATGAAAATGCAGTACTTCCACTTTCTGTATTCCAAGAAGGTCCGGCGTATGGTGTTAACAACGTCTTTATCGGTCAGCCTGCCATCGTAGGTGCACACGGTATTGTTCGTGGGTGAACATCCCATTGAACGATGCGGAACAACAAAAAATGGCTTTCTGCTTGTGTTGCAATAGCTCATTGATGAAGCATGGAAAAACCACAATTCCAAGAAGCATCTATCAACTAATTCAATTAAGAAAGACTCTCAAATTTAGAGTCTTTTTTTTTGACTATGATCAAATAAAAGGAGCTGAGAGACTTCTCAACCTTTTTCTTCTTTTCCACCCCTGAGGAATCGAACCCCATCTCCAGAGCCGGAATCTTACGTGATATCCATTACACTAAGGGTGGCAACTATTATAGTATATCAAATTTTCAAAAATTTTACAAGTAAAAAAGAGAGTGGGACAGAAATCGGTAATTCGTTAGAATTTGATTTCGTCATCCCACCTCCTAGTTGTAGGGCTGTAAAAGCTGGTAAATCAGCGTAGTGAAACCCACTCAGCCATTTGCATTCTTGCTCGACAATCAAAAATAATTGAGGCTAGGACTTTTGTCCCAGCCTCTTTTGAATATTCACAATTCGATATCGCCAAAATAGATCAATGGTGAATCAGTTTGAGTTTCTGGAAGATCAAAGTCGCGTTTTCTTGTTTTTGGACGACGTGAGCGAAGATTGACGTTTTTCTTGTTTTTCCTTCTTCTTCTTGAGCTGGACGTTCTTCAAGAGCTTTGATAGAAAGTGATACACGTTCATCTGCAGCATTTACTTCAAGAACTTTAACAGTTACTTCTTGTCCAACTTTAAGAACATCTTTTGGATTTTCAACACGTTTGTGTGAAATTTGTGAGATGTGTACAAGTCCGTCGATACCTGGCAATACTTCAACGAATGCACCGAAGTCAGTCAAACGTTTAACAGTTCCTTCGATAACATCACCAGCAGCCAATTTTTGTTCAACGCCATCCCATGAGTCCAGGTGTTGTAGCTTTTTCAATGAAAGTGACTACACGACCTTCTTCTTCGTTCAAGTCAGAACTTTCACTTGGATTTCTTCACCAACAGTTACAACTGATTGGTGATACGTTGCGTTCGTGTAGGCAATTCTGTCAGTGACCAATCCATCAACACCACCAAGGTCGATGAAAGCCTGGCTTGATACGTGCAAGCACCAGTACATCACCAACGTTCAATTTACCAAACTCTGCGCGTGCTGCAGCTGACGCAGCTTCAGCAACTTCACGACGTGAAAGGATAAAGCGGTTTTCTTTTGGATCTACTTCTTTGATTTTAGCATCAAATTCTTGACCTACGAAACGTTCAGTGTTACGTACAAAACGAGTATCAAGCATTGAAGCTGGAATAAATCCACGAAGTCCTTCAAATTCTACTGAAAGTCCGCCCTTAACAGCGCAGTTCCTTTAACAGTAACAACTTCTTCTTCGTCCGACCAATTTGTCCATGCTGCGGCGACTTCAAGCGTTTTAGATACGGTAAGTTACTGTATCGTGTCTTTCCCAACTACTTGACGAAGAGCAAGCAATTCGAGTGACTTTCACGTGGTTCACCAAGTCGTTGTCCCAGCATGCGATCGTTTGTCAATTCGCGAAGAGTCAAGACACCTTCGACACCAGTTCCAGAGATTGCAACGTTAGCTTGGTTCGCGTCAACTGTCAATACTTCAGCAGTAACAACGTCACCTGGTTCAACTTGGCTAACACTGTTTAGCAAATCTTCAAATTCATTCATCTAAAAAATCCTCCAACAGTAAAGTTTCAAAAACTTGACATACTATAATTATTTTACCTAAGCAAGCACTCACAATGAGATCAACTACAATCTTTAACGACTCATCCTATAAAAGTAAATACCTGGATAGATATTTTATCACTTATCTAATCATACCTAAGAGCTGGGCAGCTGGATTCGAACCAACGCATGAGGAGTCAAAGTCACCACCCTTACCGCCCGGCTATACCCAAAAGAGCGGCATT
The DNA here is from genome assembly GCA_047241705.1 of Streptococcus sp. Classification (GTDB taxonomy): domain Bacteria; phylum Bacillota; class Bacilli; order Lactobacillales; family Streptococcaceae; genus Streptococcus. The sequence continues at coordinate 10,722 of JBKTJB010000007.1, read as the reverse complement.
AGTCACTTTTATCATCGTCACAATGAACGCTAATGGAGAGAGGTCGAACCCCCGAACCCGAAGGAGCGGATTACGGTCACCGCGTTTAACCTCTTCCTTGTATCTCTCCATATAAATCAACATAGGATCCTATTAACCACCATTGGTTACTATGATTGCAAACCCTTATTTATTCAAATTATAATTTCTATTAAGGCTAAGCGACTCAGTTTTGTAAAAATTAGATAATTTCATTTTTGATATTAATAAGTAATTCTATAATGCACATTTCACCAATCGTTTCTCCAATGGACAAAGTGAATCCATCAAAAGTGTCTTTTCCGACGGTTACTTTACTATCAACGATTTGAATCTCAATTTTCTTATCTTTTTACTCATTTCAACCTCTTTTCACTTTTTCTATTTTACAAAAATTCTCTTGATGACACCAAGAGAAAGTGGTCAGAAAAATTTGGTTAAATTCCATGCAGCTCATCCCACCGCAAGAATGTTCGTCACCCTTCTATTCCTAAGCTTGAATAAGGGTAACATTAGCTACTACGTCCTTCGTTCATTTGTTTCTCATTGAAGCCTGGACACTTTGGCTCAGACTCCTTCCGTTTAATCGACTTTGAATAATCCCATCATTCTGGCGCTTCGACATCGCAAGTGGATACCAGTCTAGCTCGTCATAAAGCTTCAGTGTGATAGGACCTACTTCTGTTTCAGAATAGAAGACATGGAAGTCATCCCGTGTTGAACACCTCCGATTGGAGAGATTACAGCGGTACCACAGCTCTACTGCTTCTACGAAGCGGTCAAATCATTGATAAAGACATCCTTCAATTGGTGTCGCGCAAGACGGTGTTCTGCCAAAATGAAGCAAGAAATACTTGGTGATCGATGTGGCAAGATAGAAGGGAGAAACCAATGGCGTCACAAATTCATTATTAGCAGTAATTCCAAAGAAGTTTGCAGAACCAACTTCTTCAATCTTGGTGTGCGTCGCTGGATCAAGGTAAATGCGTCAGAGAAGTTACGATCATGGGCAATCTTACCTGGCAACATACTAGCTGCGTAGTTCCCTCCAACGCATTTGTACCGTAATGATTTAACCACGGTCTCTCATCTTGAATCAAGAGTTCGTTGGGACCAAACCACCTTTAAGTAGTTACCGACGGGCATTGCAAAAAGATGTGGTAAAGATATACTCCATGCAGGTTTTACACCAATAATATCTCCAACACCGATCCAAAGAGGACGAAGGTAAAGGGTAGCTCCTGTACCATACGGTCAGTTTGTCTCTTCCATTTCGCTTTAGCAGCTTCGCTGCCCGCAAAGCATCCACAAATATCTGTTGGAACTTGAGGCATCAACAACCGATCAGCCGTGCGTTGCAAACGTTTGTTTACGTCTGGACGAACAATTGGACGCTTCCATCTTTTTGTACGGTAGGCTTTCAGCCCTTCAGGCTTTGCTGACCGTAATGCAAACTTGGAGAGGATTCCGGACAAATGCAGATTAATCTTCCTGTCAATTCTCTTTTTCCCAGCTCATTGCGACTAATGCCGCAAATAGCGATAAGGTAATTTCATATATGAAAAGCCAAGGTTTTCCCAATCAAGTGATACTGTCATGATAGTGCTCCTTTTAATTCTTTCTACTCCTAGTCGATCTGATGCAGGTCGATTCAGTTTCTCAATCTATGCACACTTGGCCTCGCTGAGAATTTCAAGCGAAATTTTCAATTTTCAGAAAATTTATTTTCAAAGAAAGTCAGTCCCAGAATGGACCGACGATTTCTTTTATTTGATAGCAACTGAAAAAACTTCTTGATCCGAAAGTAGTATCGTTAACCAAGGATCCATTGCTGTTCTTTCAGAAATAACCCAGTGTGTCAAATCAATTTCTGTCACCTGACCTGTTGTAGAAGTGATCTGAAGGATTTGATCTTGTTCTACCACTTCTTCTTGACTCAAAGAGTCAAAATCTCCCTAGTTCAGGTAAGTTTAGAACCTGCCAGAATTTGAGTGTGGTTTATTTTTCAACTTTACGCAAGACCTGTAGTCCCCGTTTAGCCCGGCCAGTCACAGGAATATCGTCTTGTAACATCCGTTTGAGACTGCCTCGCTGGGTCAGAATGTACATGCTTGGAGTCGTCGACTTAAAGGCGGCAGCGACTTGATCTCCGTCTTTGAGGTTAATGGCTTTGACACCTGCTGCTTTGGCTCCTACGACAGGGACCTCTTCAACATTGAAGCGCAACCCATACCCATTTTTGGTAATAATCATGATGTCTTCAAGGACAGCTGGCATACTCTTTGATACGGTCGTCTTGATCTTTTAACCCAGCATACTTAGTCGATTAGAACAGTAAGTCCGCCATGGGCTCCAATTCGCGATTCAGCGCTTGAACCCATCCCTTGTTGAGTTGCCGCAAAAGTGAGTTCTCTCAAACTGATCCACAATCTCCGCAAGAGAATTTCTTCCTCTTGCTCAAAATTGGTCAAGGTCTGACTAAGGTGCTCTCCGATATCCTTCCGCAGTATCTGTCAATTCATGAATTGGTCGATAAATGGCATTCCCCAAGTTGGTAAAGTAAAGTGGAAGTGGTCTTAGCGGAAGCTCTACGAAAATCAACTCGTCATCGTCGCGCTTACCAACTTCTTCCAGTGTTGAGGCATTGAAAGAACGAGGCGAGGGTCAGTTTAATATCAACCCGGCCTGGGTTACGCTGACAAAGGTTTCCTCTTCGACAATAAGACTGGCTGTATCAATCTCAATCGTCTTAGCGGTGTCTTGCTCACTGCGACGAGGGTTGTAAACTTCTTGACTTCACGCAACTCCCTTCTTCATAAGGTTAAATAGTCCGTTCATCCCCAATGATGGCTGCCAAGGTCGCGATTTGCTCCCTTGAGACTAACATGCTCTGCTTCAAGGTGACAATATCCGTATTGGTCAAAGCGGCACAACAAGGTAACAATAGCTTCTGCTGAACACTTCCGTGAGCGTAGCTAACCTTGAGGTTTTCTTTAGCATCTGCCTTGTTATCGGCACGAGATCAGGCAATCACTATCGAGGATGGAAATGACGCGGATCAAAGCCCCTCTGATGTGGAGCCGTCATTCTGCCTTTTCCTTATCAAAGCGCGAGCAGGCGACAATGATATATCCCGACGGTGTGCAATGTAGCCCCAGACGGAATCGGTACAATCCCCACCCTGACGAGGGGGTATAGTTACATCAATTGCCACCATATTGAAGTTGTAGTTGACCTGCAAGTCCTGTATGCCCGAACAAATAGTTCAAGGTCAAGTCATTGGCATCTTTTGAAGCTCAATGGCAATACGAGACCATCTGGTCAGACCATCCCGGACTTCCTGTACCAGCCACCATTGTTATTACGGACATCGTCGATCTTTTTGACCAAGACAGCCCTTGTTGATCTCATAAGGGGATCTCGGTAACAACAGTTGCCCTTTTGCCCGGGCTGCTCGATCTCTGTCTTTAGAGCGGACAACCACCCGACACTTACCAGTTTCCGCGTGACTTTCTTGATCTCATCCCACCATCCCTGGTTTAATGGCACCAGTTGGAGAATCGGGTCAGGTAAGCTCCATGAGTTTGTCTACCGCCGGCAGATGGATGATCGATCATGTAGACCACGGCATCTGACTTCAGCAGGTTGTGTGGTGGAACTATCTGTCGCATAACCAGCTGAAATCCCTGTTGCCCCATTGACCAGAATTCCTTGAAACCCGGCAGGTAAAACCGTTATTTCTTTTCCGGCATCGTCAAGTTCCGAGGCAAATAATTTTCATGTTCTTTCGATATCTTTTGGGAGATAGCCCGCAATTTCAGACAAGCGCGCTTCGGTATAACGCATGGCTGCTGGTGGATCACCGTCCATGGACCATTGTTTCCGTGCATTTCCACAAGGATCTCACGGTTCTTCAGTCCTGAGACATGCGGACCATGGCATCATAAGATGGAACTGTCCCCGTGAGGGTGGAAATTCCCCATGATATTACCGACAGACTTGGCAGACTTACGGTAACCCTTGTCATGGGTATTGCCATCCTTATTCATAGAATAAAGATCCGCCGTTGAACAGGTTTCAAGCCATCCCGAATATCAGGAAAGACCGGTTTCTTGAATAATGTATTTGGGTAGCGACAAAAGCGCTCCCCCATGATGTCCTCTAGGACGCCAATATTAGACATAAGATACAAAGCCCGTAAAATGCTAAGGAAAATAGAAAATTTATCTTTCACACAGCGCTTAGGGCGTGTTCAACTCTTTCAAGAATGTTGATGGTCTTTTCCCTTATAGAATTCAGTTGCAAAGTAATAAACGTTCCTTTCCGATGTTTAAAATAGATTCATTAATGATTAGAAAGTTTCTCTTTATATAATATCAACTTCTCAGCCACTTCCTTATCGTAAGCAAACCCCATCTTTTGAGCTAGAACTGACAACTTCTCTATGAAAAGTATGGTAACAATAAGGAAGGTCGACTTCATTCTTCTCTAAACTAGATAGATCTAGCAAAGCTGAGAACTCCTTCTCTTGCTCATCTGATGAGGCTTGAAGGTACTTGTAGTTCTTTCCGATCTATCTTGCTGATCCCCTTTCGCTTTGTCACCTGCCAGATAAGGCCAGGAGTTCTTGCTGGCAAATGCCATGGGGTGATTCGGTCGCATAAATAAACTGATTTCTTCTAATGGCGCAGTAAACCTGTCAAGCCGATACCCTGCAAAATTCATTTGCAGGATGCCAAATTCCCTATTCCTCTTCAATGAAGCGAACGGTCCAATAGCTGGACTAGGAATGTAAGAGTCAAACAAGCCTTGTCATCTTTAAGACTTTGAGAGCCAGCCTCCACCATCACACTCTTGGATAGACTCCTTGGGACAGAGGTCAAATCAGATACGGTTGCCGTCTTCAAAACATGAATGCAGACGACGGTGTCCAAGGACATTGTGCTGTTCAATCAGACGCATTCGCAGTGTAGATAAATCCAGATAACAAAGTCGTTCAGATTTTCAACTATATGAACCACATCATAATCTTGAAGCTCGTCTTTTGGGTGCCCAGGATTCGTTCGTGATCCGGATAAAGGCGTTACCTCTACTTCTAGAGTATCCGGCTATTTGCAAAATCAGATTCATCATTTGTATCAGTTCTCATGTCGATTCCTTACCATTTCTACATCCCAGCTTATTTTAATTTATAGTAGTGATTAAAATACCGTCATTTCTTCCAAGATAAACTTAACGTTATCTTCGATCCGGCTGGCGGCGAGGGGCAGCCTTATCGCCCGATAGGACGGAGACGCGGCGTTCTGCACGAGCTAGATCATCAATGGTGACACGGATCAGGTACGAGTTTCTGGATTCATGGTCGTTTCCCAAAGCTGATCGCATTCATTTCCCCCAACCCTTTATCGTTGGAGGGTTGCTCACGGCCAAAGCTCCGACTACCAACTCCTCTAGTCGCTATCTGTCCAAGCATAGGCCACTTCTTTCTTTCCTTGCCTTTGGACATCTTATAAAGAGGAGGAAGCGCAATGTGAACATGTCCGGCCTACCAAAGGGCGCATATAGCGATAGAAGAGGTTAAGAGAAGGAGTTTGAATGTGGGCTCCATCCGTATCGCATCGGTCATGATAATGATCTTATCGTAGTTAGCATCTTCCCACTGAAGAAATCTTTTTAACCAGCACCAATGGTGTAGATCATGGTGTTGATTTCCTGTTTTTTGAGGATATCACTCATATTGTGCTTCTCGGTATTAAGACTCTTCCCACGAGTGAAAGAATCGCTTGGAATGCCGTCCCGATCCTTGTTTAGCAGAACCGCCGGCTGATCTCCTTCGGCGTAGATAAAGTTCTGTTTTTCTTAGGATTTTGAACTGGAGCTGGTGTCAATTTACCAGACAAAGTCCTTTGTCTTTTTTTGCTCTTCTTGCCATTTCGGCTTTCATCCGCGCTTTCCGACGCGGCTTCACGCATCAGGCTCAATAGCCTTACGAATGGTGGAAGCCAACTCCCCATTTTTCCAGCAGGAAGAAGGTCAATTTATCAGAAACAATGCTATCGACGACTGGACGAGCAAGGACTTCCTAATTTGTCTTTAGTTTTGCCATGCAAACTGCAAATGAGCTTCTGGAACAGAATCAGAAGAACCATGGTAAAACAGCTGCGATGGTCTGATCCTTCCAGATTCTTGAAACCTTTCTTTCGAGTCCTGTAACATAACTTGCAGGTCGTTCATAGCCTTGGTAATATTGTCTTCGGAGCCCGTCTCGTGGTTCCCTCTTTAGTGCGGACATTATTAACGAAGGATAAGATATTATCCTGGTAGCCATCATTGTATTGCGCCAGCCACTTCTACCTGGAAACCATCGGTTCGCCACTAAAAGTAAGGGCAGGTGTCAAAAATTTTTCCTTATCTTGTTCATTACAAATCGCCGGACTGTTTTCATAGTGAAAGGCCACGCGTTTGCTCTTCTTCCCCTTGCGGAAGATCGGTCAGCGTCAGCGTCATCCATAACCCAAGAAGGCTGATTCTTTGATTCGCTCAGCAATGGTATTAATTTGAAATCCCGTCGGTGAAAGATGGTTGGATCTGGCATGAGGTGACTTGGTCTAATGTAGACTTGAACAAGTAATCTTTACAAGGGTCGTAACGGAACTTCCCCATCTTCAAAACGTTGCTTGTAGACGGCTCCATCACGAGTAATTTTCTACCTCTAACCAGCTAGAGGAACGTGACGACAGAAGATCCTCCGTGAACCTCCAGATGTCTTATAGCCTCCTTGATAAACTTCCCTCCGGCGTGGAGAACCGTAAAGATCACCTCAACGATTTGGTTTACCCATAACATGCATCCCAGTCGACTACGTCCCTGGTCTTCTACCGATAGCGAACCATCTTTATTAATCTGTTTACATCGATTTGTGATCCAAAGCCAGACAAGGCTTCATCGACCGCATTATCCACGATCTCCCAGACCGTAATTCTGAAGCCATTTTCCGTCGGTCGATCCGATATACATCCCTGGACGTTTACGGACTGCATCCAACCCTTCTAGTACCTGAATGGCATCGTCATTATAATTATTAATACATTGATTTCCTTTTTATACAAGACCTCCTGTTTGTTCATCTTTTTCTATGTCACAGTTTACTAGGAAATTTTGAAATTTTCTCTTTATATGGAGAGATTTCTATATCCCAGTACAAAATGTTGGCTGACACTTTCTTCAGATGTCACACTTGAACTCCAGAAATTTACTTTTCTATCGATAACTTTTGTTATAATGAGTATGACAAAGAAATAAGTGTTTTGTTTCGCTATCTATTAGGCTCCATTCCTTCGGGATTATGGATTGGGAAAATCTTTTTCCATAGTAATTTACGGGAATAGGTCAGACAATCAGGAACGACTATCCTCAGATTTAGGGAAAGAAAGCTGGGATCATCGTCTTTGCGGTGATTTCTTAAGGACTTTAGCCGTTCTCCTTCCGACTTTCTTCGTTCAAGGATCTCACCAGTAGGTCTTTGGTCTCACCCAGCTGTTTTGAGCCACACTTTTCCAATTTTTGCTTTGGATTCCAAGGGGGAAAAGCAGTGGCGACAAGTGCTGGTGTCTTACTTGGCTTCTCTCTATCCTACTACTAATTTGTAGCTGTGTATTTTGTAGCCATACTCATTATTTAACCAAATGATCTCGTTTTCGAGTGTTACCGTTGCGCTACTCGCCATTCATCATCCTCTTTCTCCCATTGACTGGATGGATCTTGCAGCTTATGATCCGCTGCACAGTCATTGTCTTGGCTATAGCGACCTTGATCATTCTTCGTCACTAAAGACAATATCCAACGGATCAAAGAAAAAGAAAATCTCATCCTTGGAAGAACATCGCCATCAACAACCAAAAAACTAGAGCCTGCGCTCTAGTTTTTTGATCGATCCCTATATCGCACGAACAGATCTCGTATAAACATCGACTAGGTCCATCCAGTATTTCCATTGGTGTTTTTCCTACGACCATTAACCGTTTCGATAAGATGATAAACTTTTAAACGATTGTCGTACTAGAAGACAAACTCAAAGCGAACTCGCATCCGGTACAGGTGCCTGTATCAAATTTCGTTTTATATTTATCATGAACGGGCTAACTGGAAATTTAATGAAGTAATCGTCATTTCTCCTGCTTCTTTCAAACGATTTTCTAGTTCGCGACCAATAGTTATAAGCAACTGATAGAGGTCTTCTTCTTACGAAATTCTTCTTCTCCGAACTAATGATGTAAAATCCGAAAAACTGCGCGGGATTTCAATGCTAAAGCTGAAAATCCCTCGATTCATTCTTTACAAAATTCATCTCTTGAAATCCTTAGAACCACTCTTTCTTTTATCAATCTGTAGTGAACCCTTATTGTTCGCACATCATTAATCACGCAATGTAATCAAGCAGATCCATCAAAGTAAGTTTCTTACGACCATTGACAGTCTCAAACAAATTATAAACTCTTAGTTGTTGATTAACGAATACAGCTCAAGCGAAACTCGCGACCATTACATGCAACTACATAAATCCGGTCTGATACTTCCTGCCCACTACAGCACGCTAGTCTTCTACCTCTCACAAAAGTGAGAAAGATCTGATAGAGTTGCTCCTCAGAGGCCTTCTCCAAACCAATGACTTGAAGTTAGTGTACCGCCACCACCATGGGACTGGATGTTGAAGGAAAAACCTTCCCTGATTGGCTTTACATCTATAAATGCTTTTCTGGAGACCATACCACTTTCCTTCTGCTGGATCATCGTTTGACTCTATTATACCACCTTTATCCTTTCACAAAAAAGCGTAAATGGAGTGCTGTTTTCTGTTTCTTAATAGTATTCCCCTTGGCGGTAGTTTAAGAGTTGAAATGATCAGATGCAGTGCATCATAATCTTATCAGTATCCAATCCTTTACGGATGACGACTGGACAAGTATTGACCAGGCAGCTACCTGCTCCTTGTTCTGGGATGAGTTTTCGCTTCCGCATCAACCATGGGAACCATCACGCCTTGTTCGCAGCGAGTTTCAATGGATACGTCTGAGTTGGATAGAAGCTACATAATCATCGACTGAATGACCAAGTCCACAGCACCTTCGATACGCTCACCGATTCCTTCAACCTTCCCGCGGTTTCCTTTACCGGAAGGGGTTGGCTGAAGAAGCGTAAACCATCTTGCCTTCTTTTTTCCCACATTTCTTTGGCGTTGCTCACCAGCTTTACCAAATTTGATGACAAAGCATGAGGTTCCACGGGAACGTATCTGTCATGAGTTCTTCACGTCCGCCTCCGAGCGCAATTTTGCATAGGCATCTTCCGCCAGAGGATACAACCAAGCAGATATCGCTGTCCCAATGTTTTTGGTAGAGGCTTCAATTCCAGGATTCAATTGCGCAAGGGCACGAAGTTCATCCATGCTGCAGAACACCTGGTTTGTTGCGGTTACGTTCTTTGGCTGGAGCTTCATTAGAAGCCAGCCTTGTCACTGGTCGCGATTGATATAGCCAACTTTGTGGGGCGAGACTGATACAGCCACCCTCTCCTTTAAGAATATCCGTCCTTCTTTGTGAAAGTTGTCCGTCCCCATTGAATGTGTTTTTGTCATAAGTCTCTCTTTCCTTTTCTATTCTTTTTAGTATTGTATCAATAGTCTCAAATTCAATATATTTTCCAGAAAATTCGTAATTTGATATACAATGCCCTATCATTACTTTGCCAGTAGGCTGGCCGATTCTTCTCATAAGCTGCGATGGACAATCGGCAACATGCCATTATTGAGAGCTCATTATTGTAATGGATATCTCCGAAGGATCCGGCGATAACGACTTTAAAGCCATATCGGCTAAACGAGCTTGCGCCTCCGAGATAGCGCCAAAATTGTCTGTATTGATCAAATGGTTACCTTGCGGTATTCAGGCTTGTTAAGAGATCTGGATCCTCGGTATTATGTATACTGAGTCTCAAATAGCGCCAAACATACATGAGGTATTTCCCAAAACCTTTCTTATCAATCAACTTCAGAGCCTTTGAGGAGGTTTGGTCGGTATCAATACAATATGGAAAATATGGATTCATCAGAGGAACTTTGTTGTTCCCGTATAAATGACGATTCTCCATGCTACTCCATTTGCGGCTTCTGGCATTTGGCGCGTCGACAAAGCGACCGGCGATTGCTGCTGCAGCAGCCATTGCTGGGCTACAGAGATGGGTTTTAGCCCCAAATCCTTGGCGGTCTTCAAAGTTTCGGTTGCTGATTGACGCACAGTGGACCCCATCTGGAACTGTCTGGGTTCATTCGACACCGAACAGCCTGGATCACGCCATTCAAAGCCCGCATCCGCCGAAAATCTTGTCTCTGAAGCCTATTTTCCAGCGGCTTGCTTAACCCGGACGAGCCAGGTACCGTGCTGATTCAGAAGTTTGGTTGCATTTTTTTTGCCCTTTCACAAACTTGGCTGCCAATAATCACTGAGACGCATTGGTACAGAACCGATAGCCTAATTCAATGTCTGCTGGTTTTGGCCAGGTTGAGAATCCATATAATGATGCAGCCCGTTCATCATTCATGTCTCGAATCTCTGGAAAGAATTCTCAAGTCACTCCATAGAAGGATTGGTCCCCAGGTGCTGAGTGTTACCGTGGGAATGAATCCTTTTGGCTTAGTAATACGTAACC
>JBKTJB010000006.1:0-44158 GCA_047241705.1 Streptococcus sp. | reverse complement strand
AAAACACTTCATCGGTCAAGACAAATCACGGCCCCATTTTCTTTGTAAGTCTTAGCCTGCGCGACGATATCCACACATCGACATGAATGTCTCTCCCAGACTCAGGCCAGCCTTTTTCACTTCCGCAGCTGACCTGAAGCTTTTTCTAGGATGACTCTTTAGGCATTGTCCTACGAGGCGTGAGATCTACGCAAAGGTTGGAGCTCCTCTTCTTCACTGCACAGCCACTTCACGCGCCTTTTCACTTTAGAATCTTTGGCAAGAATTCTTGACTCATTTTTGACACTTCACCCCAATAGTTTCTCAATTTCGCAAGGGCTGGCCCCACTGGCAATCGCTTCACGTGCCAAGGCAACCCCCTCCTTTGATAGAATCTACTTTGCCGTTTGGCATAAAAACCAAGGCCAGCATTCAAGACAGTCACCTCTAAGAAGGGACTTGCTTCATTCTTCAAGACGCTGAGCAAAATTTCCGCATTGCGTTTGGCGTCTCCACCTCGTACTTGATCAATTTCGATGCGCTCCATTCCCATATCTTCTGGTTGAAAGCTGGATAAGGTAACCTGTCCATCTTCCAGAATAGCGAGCTGGGTTTTCCCATCCAAGGCCTGCCCCGTCTAAACCTTGTGGACCACTCACCACCACTGCGCGTTTCCGACCCAAATTCTTTAGAATCTCCGCCGTACTTTCCAGCATATCTGGACGACTGGTTCCCAATAGCTGGGTTTCTGAGAGGAATCGGATTGACCAGAGGACCGGTTAAGTTCATCACCGTTGGAACCCCTAGCGCCAAGCGAGCGGGCATAATATAGCGCATGCCAGGATGCAGATTTTTGGCAAATAGGAAGACAATTCCCTGCCTTTTCAAACACTCGTCCCAAGTCTTCTGGACCCAAATCAAGGTTAATTCCTAGAGCTTCTAATACATCCGCAGAACCAGATTTGGAAGAGATCGAACGATTTCCGTGTTTCGCCATCTTGATGCCACCACCAGCAAGGACTGAAGGCAGTTGCTGTTGAAATATTGAAACTATAGGAACGATCGCCCCCAGTTCCACAATTGTCCATTGCTCCTTGAACTTCTGTAGGAATAGCGACTGCATAGGCCTGCATCACTTTTGCAATAGCCGTCCGCTCTTCAACCGTTTCTCCCTTCATTTTGAGACCTAGAAGAAGGGCCGTCACCTGGGCTTCTGAAGCACGACCAGCAACGACTTCCTCCATGGCGTACTCTTCTAACTCTGCACTGGTTAGATCCATTCCTTCCGCTTTTCACTTTTGCAAGCGCTTGCTTCATCTTCCGCTCCTTGACTAGTTTGACCAAGAATTTTCGATGGTCTTGAGCCCATCTGGCGTCCCGATACTTTCTGGATGGTATTGAAAACCATAAATCGGTAAGCTGCGGTGTTGAATTCCCATAATCGCTTGATCATCCGTCGTCCGAGAGGTAATGACAAAATCCTCTGGCATGTCTTCAATCGTCAGCGAATGGTAGCGCATGACTGGGACTTCTTTGCACACACCCGCATATAGCCCGGAGAGGAGCTTCTAGCTGGATCTGGCTTTGTTTGCCATGCATGACCTGAGGGGCCAATCCCAAGCGCCCTCCAAAAACTTCCGCAATCGCTTGATGTCCCAAGCAAATCCCCAAGATTGGTTTGACCCCCGCGAAATCTCGGATCATCTCCTCCATCTTGCCCGCATCCTTTGGCCAACCTGGACCTGGAGAAAAGACCAAGGCATCTGCTTCTTGGGCAACCTGGTACAAATCCGGATCATCATTTCGAAGCACCTGGACCTCATCAAATTTTCCGATATACTGTGCTAAATTGTAAGTAAATGAATCGTAATTATCGACTAATAAAATCATCCTTCTTCTCCAATCCTTGTCATCGATTTTGCCTTATTGACGGTTTCTTGGTATTCATTTTCAGCGATTGAATCATAAACAATTCCTGCTCCGGCCTGCACATAAGCCTTCTTATTTTTGAGGATCATGGTTCGAATCGCAATAGCAAAATCGAGATCCCCCGTCACAGAGAGATAGCCAATAGCCCCCGCATAGACCCCGCGTTTCTCTTTTTCAGCCTCATAGATCCGCTTCATGGCTCGAATCTTAGGAGCACCCGAAACGGTCCCAGCTGGAAGGGTTGCCTTCAGAGCCTCAGCGGAGGCTAGTCCAGGAAGTAATTGCCCCTTGACTACACTGGTCAGGTGCATGACATAACGGAAGAATTCCACTTCCATATATTTGGTCACTTCAACTGAACCATTTTGAGCAATACGACCAATATCGTTTCGCCCTAGATCCACCAACATCCGGTGCTCTGCGACTTCTTTTGGATCCCCTGCCAAATCAGCTGCCAATTTCCGATCACTCTCTTCATCGAGCCCTCTGGGACGCGTGCCCGCAATGGGATTGGTTGTCACCACTCGGTCCTTGACCGACACCAGACTTTCTGGACTAGCACCGATAATTTGGTACTCCCCAAAATCATAAAAGTAGAGATAATTCGAAGGGTTGGTCACGCGCAAATTGCGGTAATAATCTAGTGGTTTTCCTGAAAAATCAGCTGAAAAACGTTGACTGAGCACGCATTGGAACATATCTCCTTTTCGAATATAGTCCCGCGCTAGAGATCACCATTTCCTCAAACTCTTTTTGCTCCAAATGATTGTGGAAATGAAGCGCATGCAGAGTCCTTGTCCTGAAACTCTTTCTTTTGCAGGTCTTGCCAGTTGTGCTAATACTTGCTCCAAGCTCGATGCTTGCTCTGCTTCACTCCGTCCACTATAGAGGTTCTCTTCCACCACATAGACCTTTTCCTTTTTGTGATCAAAAATCACATAGCTTTCATATAAGAAAAAGTGAAGATCTGGTGTGCCGATCGTATCTTCAGGAATGGAACCAATGTTCTCATAGAGACCAATCAAGTCATAGCCGACAAATCCAATCGCCCCACCGTTAAAAGGAAGCTCTTCAGAAGTTTTCGTTTTGACCGTGATGCGATTCAAAAAGTCCAAAGGATCCTCTTCGATAATTTGATCATTGTAATAGAGGACACCATTTTCAAACTTGACTTCACTGACCGGCCGATAGGCTACAATTGAAAAACGCGCATTCTCTTTTTCACGAGGGATCGACTCAAGATCATTTTATGGGGCGCATCCAAACGCATATAAGCCAAAATTGGACTCAACACATCAGCAGATAAAACTTTTTCATTTCAGAAACCTCTCTTCTAGAACTCTTTTTCTAATGAATCGTAACGTCGCTTGCTAAGGCGAGCAAGGGTATCCCATCGCTCAATTCTCGCTTTGGGATCTATGTGCCTAAGCTCGCTTCGCTTGCTAAGGCACATAGAAAAGCCCTCACACAAAAACTGTGTGAGGGCGTAGTGTCCGCGGTGCCACCTCTTTTATAGGGAAAAATAGCTGGCCTTTCCCTACATCTCTATCTCCTCTATCAAGGAGTTGCACGGTAAGGGGTGCCAACCGAATTCACATGGGTTAGAATTCATTGATCATAACAGTCCAATTTTCATCAGTCGCTATTGCTTGTTCACAATTCCCACAAGCTCCCTGAAAATAGCTGACTCATTACTTTTCTGTTGCTACCATTATAACCCTTTTTCTTAGAAAGTCAATAAAATTTTTAGTCTTTTTTTATACTTTTTTCTACACTTATTTAATAAAATCAGCTCAAAGAGCCCTAGGGGCCGTCCTTTTTATCCCAACAATAGGATACTCAATAAAGCTAAAATTGCAGGACCACCTTGGGTCAAGATAATCTTTTTATTGGCTGTCATCGCACCGTAGGCTGCAGCTCCAATAATAAAAAGCACAAAAATCGTAACAACTTCACTATTTTTAGAGACAAACAATCCATACAAGAGGAACACCCCAATCAAGGCATTGTATATCCCTTGATTCTTAAATAAAGAGGTCACAGATGGGCGAGCGAGTTCTTCTTTATCCATGTTGAAAACCCGACTTGTGGTATCAGATGTGGTTCTGATGCTCTCCAAATAAAAAATATACAAATGCTCCAGTGCAGCAAGACTTGCTAAAATAATCGTCAGTAATGACATCGTAGATTCTCCTTTTTATTCAACTGTTATTTGTTCAATGCCAGATACTAATTTGTCCAGCAGGTAAGAAAATTGCTCTTGTTCTTGAGCAGTCAAAATCCGACTCATCTGTTCTTTCACCGCCACATGATGGCGAGGGGGATGTTTGACCAAACGATTATAGGCCGTATCCGTCAAATGAATTAAGATTTCCCGCTGATTCTTTGGATTTCGACTCCGATGGACAAATCCTTCCTTTTCCAATATTTTGAAATGCCGGGTTAAAGCCGCTGGATCAATCTGCAAGCGCTCCTGAACCGCGATCTGATTGCAAGGTGCTTGTTCTAATAAATCCTGCAAAATTTGATAACGTGTTAAGCTAATCCCTAGGCGCTTTTCAAAGAGTTGCGTAGTTGTTTGATCTGCCAAGCGTAGTTGGTAGAGCAAATCATTTATTTCTGCCATATTCCTTCTCCGTATTATTTTTGATAAATCAATAATTGACTTGTCAATTATAAACCATTTCTCATCTCCTGGCAAGAAAAAGAGCTTACACTATTCTTGCGCACAAAAAACTCTAAGCAGGCTTAGCCTGCTAACTCATGACAGAAAAGAAAGTTCGGCTTATAATGAAGGTGAACAATACAAATCCGTGGTCTTTAATAGGGCTTTTCCTAGTCTGTATCAAAAACTGGATGAACAAGAGTCATGAGATAACTCGAATATGCCTTGAGCATGAAAATAAAATTACTAGTAGCCTCTTGTTCTATTGTTCAATAGTTAACAGGAGGTTTTTATAATGGAAGTCATGATTGAAACTTGTTGTGGAATTGATGTCCATCAAAAGTCTATCGTTTGTTGTATTCTAGATGGTCCACTAGATACCAATAAGCCAAAGAAAATTCAGAAAAAATTTGGGACAACTACTGTAGCTCTTCAAAATGCCTTAGCTTGGATGGTAGAAAACCATGTAACACATGTCTTTTTTGAAAGTACTGGGCAATATTGGCTCCCGCTCTTTAATATATTTTCAGATTCTGATCTCGTCTTAGTACTTGCCAATCCTCAGCATATCAAGAATGTACCTGGTCGTAAGACAGACGTGAAGGACGCTGAATGGATTGCTCAACTCGGCCGTTGTGGACTAATTGAACCTTCCTATATCCCTGCCCCTGAAGTGGTACAGCTTCGTTTATTAACTCGTCGCTTGCGTTCTTATAAACAACGTCAAACTCAAGTCAAAAATGAAATTCACAATCTCTTACAACGAGCCAATATCAAGCTAACCAGTTGTCTTTCTGATATTTTTTCTAAGACGGGGCATGCACTTTTAAAATTATTCATTAACGGAGAAACAATTGATGTAGAATCTGTTATCCTCTGTATACAGAAGCGAGTGAAAGCAAGTCCAGAGAAACTCGTTGAAGCGATGGAAGGTAAGTTGTCACTAGAAGACCGCTTCCTATTAGACCAGAGCTTAGAGGAATATCAGATGTATCAGGAACTCATTGAAAAACTGACCGATGAGATTCAACACTACATCGAAAAGGAGTTCCCCTGAGGAAAATAGGATACTTCAAACCATTCCTGGTGTGAATGAAAACTGTCTTCGCCACTATTCTAGCTGAGATTGGACCAACTATTACAGCATTTCCATCCGATGCACATTTAGCATCATGGGCTGGACTCTGCCCAGGGTCTTATGAAAGTGCCGGCATTAAAAAATCCTCACATATCACGCAAGGAAATCGATATATCAAACAGGCTTTGACCATGTCGGGATTAATTGCGCACATTCTAAGGATCCAGCTTTTTCTTCTTTTTACAATCGAATTTCCCAAAGAGGAAGCAAGATGAAAGCCGTCGTTGCTTGTGCTCATAAGATTCTTAGAATCATTTACAAACTACTCTCCACCAAGCAAACTTATCAAAAGAAAAGGCGCTAGGACTGGGGAAACAGTTCTAACGCTTAAATTAAAAAATTTTCAATTACAGTATAGCACAGGAAGTGATTTTTTGCGCTTTTTTACTGCTTTTTTTCAAATAAAAAGCCGCCTGATTCTGGGCGACTCTTAGGGAGATTATTATGAAAAAGAAAAGTTTTAGGATTTTTCTAAACAAAGTTAGGAGGTCTTTGTTTATGCTTCTCATTATAGCGGACATTTCTTAAAGAAAGCTTACGACTTTATTTCAAAATGAAAACAAATTCTTTACAGATTCTTTTCAGCGTTTAAAATAGCTGGAATATCTAATAAACTTTCCATCTGATGATTACCTTCATAGTCAGACGTCAAGAAATTGATACTCTGAATCTGGCTATTTCTTGCAAAGTCAATATCCAGACTCCGATCCCCAATATAGTAGGTATTTTCTGGCTCCAAGCCGTACTTCTCCATCAGATACATGGCAGCTTCTGGGTCAGGCTTGCGGGCAAAACCACTTTGACTGGTCAAAATCTCTGTAAAAAAAGATTCCAAACCCAAATCCCGTAGGATGACAAAGGCATTCTCTCCCTTATGGGTATAGACAAACTGCTCAATTCCAGCTTCTTGTCCCCAGGATAGGATATCACGCGCCCCCTCCATCAGAAGGACCTGGGCATTTTCTCCGCTAGACTTTCTGCTCGGCGATGATTCAAGTCAGTCACGTCCAGATGATGCTCCTCCGCCACGGCTACTAAAAGATCTTGAACCGAATGCTTCAAGATGAAATCATTAATGCTGGCTCGGTCAAAGGGAAGCTGATAAGTTGCATAGGTCTCCTCAAGACCTGCCAGAATAGCATCATAGGAATCTAGCAAGGTCCCATCCAAATCCCAAATAAAGGCTCGTTTTGTCATTTTTTCTTCTCTCCTACTTTTCGTCTATATAGCTGACTCAAAAATAGCCAACGGAAACCATTGTCGAGCAGCGTCCCCGTCCAGACCCCTGGAAGGCCAAAGCCAAGAGTTACTCCAAGCAAATAACCGGCTCCAATTCGAATGACCCACATGCCAATCGTCGTTGCATAAAATGGAAGTTTCCCATTTCCCAAGCCTTGCCAAACAGCTGTATAGATGACCGTTCCTGCTGTAAACGGCGTTCCCAACAAAGAAAAGAGGACAACCGACAGGCTAGCTTCGACCGCTTTTGTATCTTGTGTGTAGAGATGGGTCAGAAGGGTGCCTCCAAAAAAGATTCCCAAGGCAATGGGTAACATTAACACGAAGGACAAGCAGTAAGACTGCTTTCGAAGGCGGGCAATCTGCTCAAGATCACCTTCACCCAGGCTCCGTGCTACGAGCATGACCGTCGCTATGGCCACCCCAAACACAGGCATGTAGTTAAACTGGGTCAAGGTCTCTCCGATAGCATTTCCTGCGACTGCCTCGGTCCCAAAAGCAACCACGATCGCAATGATCACCACATCTCCAGCTCGCATCATCAGCCGCTCTCCGGCGGCTGGAAGTGCTAAGTTCAAGAGCTTACGATCCAATCCCCAACCAAGGGGGCAAAGGGTAGCCGGACCTTTTGCCACAAGAGAACTAACCCCAACCAGACGGGCCAGCACAGTCCCCAAGGCTGCTCCGACAATTCCCCAACCAAAAAGGAAAATGGCCACAGAGGAGAATAGAGCATTCAAAACATTGGTCAACAGGCTCACATACATAGGAAGACGTGGATTGTTGGCCACCCGAACCAAGGAGCCCAAGGTCGTCATCAAGCCTAAGAGAACAATGGTCCCGCCGACCAAGGAAAGGTAAATCCCCCCGCTTTCGGCTACTGCGGCTTCAGTCCCCAACAGCGAAATCATCTGGCGTCCAAATAACAGCGATGCTCCTCCTAAGAGAGCACTCAACAGTAAGGTCACCTTCAGTGACTCTGTCGCATGGTAGGCAATGTTTTCTTGATTTTTTTCACCCAAGCTTTTGGACATGACACTGGCAACTGCCGCACCCAGTGCCAAAAAGATGGCTTGATAGATGGTGATGATATTCCCTGCGACGGAAACACCTGAAATGGCAATCAAGCCCAGGTGAGCCACAAAATAAGAGTCCACCATGCCCATCAGCATTTGTAAAAAATTTTCACCCATGGCAGGAAGGGCGATATTTAAGATTTTTTTGTATGAATTCATGCGTATATAAAAGAGCCAAACGGCTCTTTTGATCTTTCTAATACAGAAAATTAAAGTCCCAAGTAGTCTTCTACGGCTGCTTGCATGTCTTTGGCTGCCACGCTTGTATGATGGCGAACCGGTGCAGTTTCAAGGCCGTCTACAGCCGGTGGCACAGGAACACCTGAGAGTGTGTGTAATTTAGCCAAGGCTTCGAAATCGCCTAGACCTGTCTCGCCTGTCACCGCTTCTACTGCTACAACAGGGAATTTGTAAGGACTTGCTGTAGAGGCAATGACTGTTTTAGCAGTATCCCCTGTTTGGGTCCGGTATTTTTGATAAACGGCTGATGCTACGGCTGTATGAGGGTCTTCAATGTAATCAGACGCTTCATAGACCCGCTTGATCTCTGCAGCAGTTTCTGCTTCATCTGCGTATGCAGCCGCAAACAAATCTAAGATGTCTGCATCAAAGTTGGACAATTGGTACTGACCTGTTGCAACAAGGCTTTCCATCAACTCTTTGGTCTTTGTGGCATCATTGCCTACCAAGTGGAAAATCAAGCGTTCTAAGTTTGAAGAGACCAAAATATCCATTGATGGACTAGTGGTCACCTTGAACTCACGTTTCTTATCATAGACATGTGTTTTGAAGAAGTCTGTCAAGACATTGTTTTCATTTGACGCACAGATCAATTTTCCAACTGGAAGACCGATTTGTTTGGCATAGAAAGCTGCCAAGATATTTCCAAAGTTTCCTGTTGGAACGGTAAAGTTGACTTTTTCTCCCGCTGTGATTTGGCCTGTCTTCACCAATTGCGCATAGGCGTATACGTAATAGACAACCTGAGGCACCAAACGACCAATGTTCATAGAGTTGGCTGATGAGAATTGCATCTTGTTGGCTGCTAATTTTTCACGGAGCGCCACATCATTAAACATGTGTTTGACATTGGTTTGGGCATCGTCAAAGTTTCCATCGATGGCGATGACATGGGTATTGTCCCCCGTTTGAGTCGTCATTTGCAATTCTTGCACCTTGCTGACACCATCTTTTGGATAAAAGACAATGATCTCTGTTCCTGGAACATCAGCAAAACCTGCCATGGCAGCTTTACCAGTATCTCCAGAAGTCGCCGTCAAGATGACAATTTTATTTTCCAAACCGTGCTTTTTAGCTGCTGTTGTCATAAAGTAAGGCAAGATCGACAAAGCCATATCTTTAAAGGCAATAGTGGAGCCGTGGAAGAGTTCCAAATTGTATTGCCCATCGAGTTTGACAAGAGGAGCAATAGCTGGGGTATCAAACTTGCTGTCATAAGCATGAGAAATACAGTAGTCCAACTCTTCTGCTGTAAAGTCGTCCAAAAGGCTGACAAAACAAGCTTGGCCACTTCTTGGTAAGAAGCGTCTTTGAGGGTATCAAAATCCAGCTCTACTTGAGGATAAGAGACTGGAGTAAACAAACCGCCATCTGTCGCCAATCCTTGAAGGATGGCTTGACTAGCTGTTACAGTATTTTTTTCATCTCGTGTTGATTGGTAAACTAATGTCATGACTGTTTCATTCCTTTACTAGTAGTCTTCTCATTATATCATAAATGTCAGAAAATTTAACGGCTTTTCGCCAAATCTTGGCAAAGGTCGGCAAATAGAATCCAGATAAAAGAGAGCAGGCGCAACGATTTTGCCCCTACTCTCATGCGAATCTCTTTTACAGGTGTCTGAAAGATTTGATCAAGCCAATCCCAACTCTGCTAAAACAGATGGGAAGTCTTTCTTCAAGCTTTCAAGAGCTACCGTTACTTCTTGACGAGTTTGGTTATTTTTCACAGTAACTTGACCGCTCTCAACTTCACTACTTCCTAAGGTAATCAAGGCTTTGGCCGCAAAGACATCTGCTGACTTAAATTGTGCCTTGAGTTTGCGTCCAAGATAGTCACGTTCTGCCTTGAAGCCTTGGATTCGAAGGGCCTGAACCAAGCTAAGCGCTGCTTCATTGACTTCATCTCCTAGGACAGCGATATAGGCATCTAGACCTGTTTCGATCGGTAATTCAATGCCTTTCTTTTCAAGAACGAGAAGGATCCGTTCCACACCGATACCAAATCCAAAACCAGCTGTCGCAGGGCCGCCGAAGTATTCAACCAAACCATCATAGCGACCACCCGCACAGACTGTCAATTCATTACCTTCAATTTCTGTAATGAACTCAAAAATCGTGTGGTTGTAGTAATCCAAGCCACGCACCATATTGGTATCGATGACATAGGCTACCCCTAAGTCTTCTAACATCCGACGAACCGCATCAAAATGCGCTTGGCTTTCTTCATCTAGATAGTCTAAGATGGAAGGAGCCTGTTCAACCGCGGCCTTGTCTTCTTTTCTTTTGAATCCAAGACACGAAGCGGATTTTCTTCTAAGCGACGTTGGCTGTCCTTAGACAATTGGTCCTTCATTGGCAAGAGATAATCAATCAAGGCTTGACGATAAGCCTGACGACTAGCAGGGCTTCCCAAGGTGTTCAAGTGCAAGGTCACATTGTCAATTCCTAATTCTTTTAGGAATTGCTGTATGCCATAATGGTTTCGACATCCGTTGCAGGATTGCTCGATCAAAGCATTCTACCCCAATTTGGTGGAATTGACGCAAACGACCTGCTTGAGGACGTTCGTAGCGGAACATTGGACCTATGTAATAGAACTTACTTGGTTTTTGTACCTCAGGCGCAAAGAGTTTATTTTCTACATAGGAGCGGACAACAGGAGCTGTTCCTTCTGGACGAAGCGTGATATGACGGTCTCCCTTGTCATAGAAATCATACATTTCTTTGGTAACGATATCTGTCGTATCCCCTACTGAACGGCTGATGACTTCATAATGTTCGAAGATCGGTGTGCGGATTTCATCATAATTGTATCGCGCAAAGACCTTGCGTGCAAAGCCTTCTACATATTGCCATTTCGCCGAATCACCAGGAAGGATATCCTGGGTCCCTTTTGGTTTTTGTAATTTCATAGCCTTCATCCTTTGTCTTACTTTTGCCTCTATTTTACCACAAATTCGAAGAGAAATGGAGACTGGACAGAATTTCCTTCGTTCGACACGTTCAAAACCTCTTTCTCTTCTTGCCTTATCAGCCGAATTATGAGAAAATGGAAGCCATACTACACTGAAAGGATCTTGCGATGAGAGAGGATATCAAAATCAATGACCGCGCCCTCGCACTAGAGAAGTCGTTAATCGAAAAATTGGAGCTTGTATTTGATACCGATGTTGAGTTAGATGTCTATAACCTAGGACTGATCTACGAGATCCATCTAGATGAAGCCGGTACTTGCAAGGTGGTGCATGACCTTCACCGATACGGCTTGTAACTGTGCTGAGAGCCTTCCGATCGAAATCGTCGCTCGCCTAAAAGAAATTGAGGGGATCGAAGATGTCAAGGTTGAAGTAACTTGGTTACCCGCTTGGAAAATTACACGAATCAGCCGATACGGGCGCATCGCCCTTGGCCTTCCGCCACGATAATAAGCATTGCCTTTTTAAAAATGTAGTCAACTAATGAAGGAATGCCTCTTTGGAAATCCGATCCACAATAAAAAACGAGGAACACCAGCTCTGCCATCAGAGTTTGTTCCTCGTTTTTTATAATGTTTAAATCCATTCAAACTTTTTCACTACCAGAATGGACTAAGCCTCGTCAGCTTTTGGTTCTGGAAGGATTTGGTACAACACGATTCCTAGAATCGTTGAAGTTGCCACACCTGTAATTTGAAGACCACCAAGGTCAATCATCAAACCACCGATCCCTGATACCAAGATCCACACTAGCAATCAAGAGAGATTCTTTTTATTATCAAAATCAATCTTATGTTCAACTAAAATTTTCAAACCGCTAGCGAGCGAATAACTCCCAAAGAGGGCAATAGACAAACCTCCCAATACAGGGAGTTGGAATGAGAGTGCAAGAGTGCTGATAGCTTCCCAATAAAGCTCATGACAACCGCAATCACTGCTGCGCCTGAAATAACGTAAACTGAGTAGACCTTACTAAGGGCCATAACCCCAATGTTTTCCCCATAAGAAGTTACTGGAGGAGCTCCAAAGAATCCAGCAATAATCTGTGCCAAGCCATCACCAGTAAGCGTATGATCAAGCCCTGGATCCTTGAAGTAATCACGCTCAGTCAAACTATTTAAAACCATGAGGTGACCAAAATGTTCCGTCATGGTCACGAAAAGGCAATCAGGCCATGGTCAAAATCGCACTTGGATAGAGTTTAAAGCTATAATCTACAAATGGAATGTCAAAGTTTGGAACTTGAATCCAATGCGCCGCACTACCTCTGAGAAATTAACAAAACTATGTCCTGTCATCAAACCAAGAGCCAATGAGAAAATATAGCCCACAATTAATCCAAGTAAAATTGGGACGACACCGACAATCTTCTTGCCATACATGTTAAAGAGGATAACCGCAAAGAGGGTCACCATCGAAATCAATAGAGCATAACCACTATAGCTTTTATTTAAGGTTGTCGCATCAGTGACTGCATTCGCCGCAAGACTCAAACCAATTACCATGATAATGGGACCAACCACGATTGGTGGAAGGACCTTATTAATCCAATCTTTACCCGCATGCTTAACAATCAGAGCTACAAACAAGTAGACCAAGCCACCCGCCATAGCACCTTGCGCAACTGCTGCGATCCCATCTGACTTCATCAGCATCTGCATAGCAGTAATATAAGCAAAACTAGACCCCATATAAGCAGGAATCTTATACTTGGTCACGGTTAAGTGAGCCAAGGTCCCCAAACCAGATGAGAACAAAGCAATGGCAGGATCAATCCCAACCAAAATCGGCACCAGCACTGTCGCCCCAAACATGGCAAACAAATGCTGGAAAGATAAACCAACCAATAAACCAGGTTTTGGCATATCATTCACATCATATTTAACGTCATTCACGATCGTAAAAACCTCCTAAAATTAAGATGCGACAAGCTATGGCTGAACAAAAACGTCTACCTTCGATGACCAAATCGTAAAGGAGTACTTCATGCTCCATCATCGACGATTTCTCTTTTTCATCAAACCACTTTTCAACTATACAAAAAAATCCCCCACAACAAGGAGATACACAAAATATAGGCTGGTCTTCCCAGGCCTTTCATTTCCATAGCTCCTTGCCTGCCTCTCTGGACAGTATTAAAGGATTGATTCGATTAGTCACAATTATAGCAAATTATAGACGGATTTACAAGAAAAATGACAGATAATACACTCAAATCTCCCAAAAAGTAATATTCATACGCTTCAGCGACAGGGTTAAAAATAGCGACTTTGAGCCAAAAAAGAGGCTGGGACAAAAGTCCTAGCCTCTCAATTATTTTTGGATTGTCGAGCAAGACGCAGTGGTTGAGTGGGCTCTACTACACTGATTTCATCAGCTTTTACAGCCCTACTCAACTGTGCGGAGGTGGGACGACGAAATCGAATTCTAACGAATTACCGATTTCTGTCCCACTCTCTCTTTGGACAAAGTCGTCCTTGTAATTACTGTTTACCAGACTGTTCCATATTCCAGAAGTCGGTTACGGCACCACGTGATGCTGAAGAAACGATGTGGGCGTATTTACCCAGAACCCCACGGCTATACAGTGGCGGCAAGGTTGTTTCTGCCTTGCGTTTCGCTAACTCTTCGTCTGAAACGTGCATGGTGATTTCTTTGGTATCTTGGTCAACCGTTACCAAATCCCCTGTGTGGAGGTAGGCGATCGGGCCACCAACCTGAGCTTCAGGCGCAATGTGACCAACAACGAGACCATACGTACCACCAGAGAAGCGTCCGTTCTGTCAAGAGGGCTACCTTGTCTCCTTGGCCTTTCCCAACAATCATGGATGACAAGGATAGCATTTCCGGCATACCAGGACCACCCTTAGGACCTACGAAACGAACAACGACAACGTCGCCATCCACAATTTCATCCGAAAGAACGGCTTCAATGGCAGCTTCTTCGGAGTCAAAGACCTTAGCAGGGCCCGTGATGTTGCGGACCTTCACACCTGATACTTTGGCAACTGCTCCTTCAGGAGCCAAGTTCCCTTTCAAGATGATCAATGGACCATCCGCACGTTTCGGATTTTCAAGTGGCATGATGACTTTTTGACCCGGTGTCAAATCAGCGAAGGCTTCCAAGTTCTCAGCTACTGTTTTACCAGTACATGTGATGCGATCTCCATGAAGGAACCCATTCTTAAGAAGATATTTCATGACGGCAGGCACACCACCGACATTGTAAAGGTCTTGGAAGACGTATTGACCAGAAGGTTTCAAGTCTGCCAAGTGAGGCACGCGCTCTTGGAAATCATTGAAGTCTTCAAGGGTCAAGTCCACATTGGTCGCGTGAGCAATCGCGAGCAAGTGAAGAGTGGCATTGGTGGAACCACCTAGCGCCATGGTCACGGTAATAGCATCTTCAAAGGCTTCACGGGTCAAGATGTCAGATGGCTTGAGTCCCATTTCCAGCATCTTGACAACAGCACGACCTGCTTCTTCGATATCGGCCTTCTTATCCGCTGATTCAGCAGGGTGAGAAGAGGAACCTGGCAAGCTCATCCCAAGGACCTCGATCGCTGTCGCCATGGTGTTGGCCGTATACATCCCACCACAGCCACCAGGGCCAGGGCAGGCGTTACATTCCAGTTGCTTCACTTCTTCAGCCGTCATATCACCGTGATTCCATTTCCCAATTCCTTCGAAAACCGAAACCAGGTCGATATCTTTTCCATCAAGATTCCCTGGGGCAATAGTCCCACCATAAGCAAAGATCGCTGGGATATCCATATTGGCAATGGCAATCATCGAACCAGGCATGTTCTTATCACAGCCCCCGATGGCTACAAAAGCATCAATGTTGTGACCACCCATAGCTGCTTCGATAGAATCCGCAATGATATCGCGAGATGTTAGGGAGAAGCGCATACCAGGAGTCCCCATAGCAATCCCGTCCGCAACCGTAATGGTCCCAAATTGAACCGGCCAAGCACCTGCATCTTTCACACCTTCTTTGGCCAATTTTCCAAAATCGTGAAGGTGGATGTTACAAGGGGTATTTTCCGCCCATGTCGAAATCACTCCAACAATCGGTTTCTCAAAACTTTCATCGGTCATTCCCGTCGCGCGAAGCATGGCACGGTTGGGAGATTTTACCATGCTATCGTAGACACTACTACGATGGCGTTTGTCTAATTCTGTCATGTCATTCCTCTCGTTCTATTTTTTACCATTATAGCATAAAAGAAGGCCCAACGACAGAAGAAAATTCTTGAATTTTCAGACAATTCAACTTGCTCGGTTTCTTGCTAAAATAATTTACAGTTATATCTTGACTTTTGTAAGCAAAGTGATATCATTTAGATATCACAAAGAAAGAAGGGTTCGTCCCATGGAAGAAAAAATTTTAACCCAAAAGAAAAATGGCTTAGCTGCCCTTATAGGCTTGCTAGTTGGGGATCTTGTCTTAGTTTTAGCCTTTATTAGTGCGATTGCTAGTCTACCAGAAGGTTTTCCACTTGCGATTGCAGTTATTACCTGTATTTTTCTCTTTATTGCTAGTCTGGTGTGCTATGCGGGGATCAAAATTATTAAACCGCAAGAGGCCTTGGTCTTGACCTTGTTTGGGAACTATATTGGAACCATTCGTGAAGCGGGTATTTACTTTGTCAATCCCTTCTGTGTCGCTGTCAATCCTGCCAATAACACCCGCTTGGGCCAAAGTGGTGATGTCACCACCAAGTCCCCCATGTCTGTCAGTAAAACAGCAGAAGGCAACAATATTTCCATCGAGACAGGTAAAAAGAATATTTCCTTAAAAGTGATGACCTTGAACAACTCTCGTCAGAAGATTAATGACTGTTTGGGAAATCCTGTAGAAATTGGTATTGCAGTTACTTGGCGCGTAGTGGATACGGCTAAAGCAGTCTTCAATGTGGATAACTACAAAGAATATCTCTCATTGCAGTGTGATAGTGCCCTTCGTAATATTGTCCGCATCTATCCTTATGATGTAGCTCCTAATGTCGATACGACAGGAGACGGCCAGGCAGATGAGGGTAGCCTCCGAGGCTCCAGTGAAATTGTTGCCAGTCGTATTCGAGAAGAGATTCAAGTACGTGTAAAAGATGCTGGGCTCGAAATTCTAGAGGCTCGCATTACTTACTTGGCCTATGCTCCAGAAATCGCAGCTGTGATGCTTCAACGCCAACAAGCGTCTGCCATTATCGATGCGCGGAAGATGATTGTCGATGGAGCAGTTGGGATGGTTGAAATGGCCCTTGAACGCTTGAGCGAAGGAGAGATTGTAGAGCTAGACGAAGAACGGAAGAGTCTGCCATGGTATCGAACCTTCTAGTCGTTCTGTGTGGCAATCATGATGCACAACCAATTGTCAACACAGGAAGTCTCTATTAAGAATGGCTGATCAAAAGAAAAAGCAAATTCCACTTAGACTGTCAGCCAAGTTATATCTCGCTATCGCATCATGGGCAGAAGATGACTTTCGATCGGTCAATGGTCAAATCAGAGTACCTGCTGACAGAATGTGTCAAGCAACGAAAAAGGATGGCAAATACGTTTCGGAAACGATTGATGAGCCATTTGAAATAGACCTTTAAGGAGAACTCCTGTCCCATTTGATGAGGCAGGAGATTTTTAATAATTTTTTGTCAAGTAACTTTACTTTACAAAAAGATTTGTTATACTGTTACAGTTGATGAAAATCAAACCTAATTGAATTTATATCTTAAAAGGAGAAAAACGAAATGGCAGTACCTGCACGTCGCACATCAAAAGCGAAGAAAAACAAACGTCGTACGCACTACAAAGTAACAGCTCCATCTGTAAACTTTGACGAAGCAACTGGAGATTACTCACGTTCACACCGTGTATCACTTAAAGGATACTACAAAGGACGTAAGATCGCTAAAGCTGCATCAGCTGAATAATAGAAGGGAGATACCATGCGCGTAAATATTACACTTGAACACAAAGAATCTGGTGAACGCTTGTACCTTACTTCTAAAAACAAACGTAACACCCCAGACCGTCTTCAATTGAAGAAATACTCACCAAAACTTCGCAAACATGTTGTGTTTACAGAGGTGAAATAGGGATTCACTACACGTCAATAGACGGTAGAAGCCTTGATTTAAAGCGATTCTTGAAATTTAAAATTTCATTACATTGCAATAAAAATCAACCGAATCACTACCTTTTTCACTACCTTTTTTGAAATAAGAATATTGATTCGGACGATAAAAAGCAGAGGAACTTTAGTATGAAGCTCCTCTTTTGTTATTGTTCTTTTATTTACAAATCGTAAGACCTGGGTTGAAACGGTTTGGTTTCAAAGTAATTTATAAATAGATAAATTGTAAAATATAGTGCAATAAAGATCTCATAAATAGGCAATTAAATCATTATTAGTCAAATAAAATTAAAATGTGTAAGAATGAATATGAAGATTAATAGAACAATTTTTTATGTGCAATACATACGAAATAATTTGACACCTCTATAATCTATAAATTTGTTTTATTTCTAATATCAAACCAAATTTTGGTAATAAAAATAAACAAATACATAACTATAGAAATAGCTATTGGATAATAAATAATAGTTCCATAATTCATCTGTTTAATCCCTAACAACAGAGCTTCTTTATGCATTAATACGAAGAAAATAATATTGAAAAAGACTGTGCAAGTAAGCATTATAACAGCATATGTTAATGCTTGTACAGATCTTATGGTCACGGCCTGCTTATGTGAT
Source organism: Streptococcus sp. (assembly GCA_047241705.1). Classification (GTDB taxonomy): domain Bacteria; phylum Bacillota; class Bacilli; order Lactobacillales; family Streptococcaceae; genus Streptococcus. The sequence continues at coordinate 26,156 of JBKTJB010000006.1, read as the reverse complement.
ATTCCAATTCTCTCCCATTGCGATTTCTCTTCTTTTTCTTTAACTGAAGAAAGAACTGTGATAGAAATAAGATTAGCTATCACAACTATTAGTGGCCCTACTACAAAAAACAGTAGAACAGCATTTATTTCAACTGATGCTGTTTTTTTTGCTAAATTTGAGTAGGCAACATCAGAATAAATCATTAATTCTGAAATTAAGATTGCTATTATGGAAATAGAAACCGTTAATGACTTCAAATACTCTCGATCCTTCAGAATAATCCATTTTGCCATAACAAAATCATAAGACGAACGCCAACCTAATAAAATTTTAGTTAGAAAAGTTTGAATATGTGGCGAAATGAAGGCTAACAAGAACAAATGCATAACTAAAATTAGTAAGATTGAGTCATCCAATCTGAATAATAATTTTTCATTAGGTTTGCTCACAGACACAGTGAAGAATGGAATAATCAATTTTAGCCAGAAGACTAAACTTAGAGCAAAGCCTAAAACTTTAATTAACTTAATAAAAAAGTAGTTTTTGGAATCAAATCTATCTCCAAGCAAGACTGTATTACCTAGGATCTTATATAAATAGAGAAAGCTACCTATGAAGGCAAGTAAGCAAATAATCAGGATGGTCAAGAGAAATGCTGACATACTGAAATCAACCGGTATAGTTGGTAATAATTTTTCTCCCCCAAGTATTGCGCATAACTATAATAAAATCTTGCACAAAAGATTGAGCAAAAACTTCCTATTATACTTACTAAAAATGCAAAAATAGTGAGCTGTCCACTAATCAATAATGACAATTGAACTCTACTTCCGCCATTTATTGACCATTGTCGATAGTCCTCTTTTGCTAAATTCAAAAATAGTCGAATTAGACCAGAAACTAGAAATAATAAAGTAAATCCACCAAAAAGAACTGGCCCTACAAATAATAAGGTAGGACTCCCAACATCTCGAAATACTTGCTGATACTTTATAGTACTAAACGCAACAGAGAGACAACATTCCAACTAATAAACTCGAAGCAAAAAATAGAGGAAACATCCCTAGCCACTGTTTTTTTGAATACTTAAATTGATAATAAATTAATTTAAACATTTTAAGTTAATCCCCACTATCTTTCATTTCTAACGCCTTATAAAGAGCTTCAACGGTGGGGGTAAACAATTCCTGATAGATTTTGCCATCTTTTAAGATTAGGGCTCTGTCCGTTTGACTTGCTAATTCAATATCATGGGTTACCATAATGACACATCTTCCCTCATGTGCTAAATCAGCTAACATTTTAAAAATAATCTTCCTTGATGTACTATCCAAAGCACCTGTCGGCTCATCTGCAAATATAATACGAGTATTTGAAAGAATTGCTCTTGCGATAGCTAATTTTTGTTTTTCTCCGCCAGATAATGAAGAAACGGGGGACATCAATTCAGCTTTAAAGTTCATTTTATCTAACAGGGCCTGAATGTCGTTTTTACTTATTTTTGTGGGACAATCTCAGAGGCAAAGCAACATTCTCTAAAGCTGGGAGAGCTGGAAGTAGGTTATAAGATTGAAAAATAAAACTAATATCTTCTCTTCTAAATTGTGACAATCTATTATTCTTTAATTGATATGGATTGCAACCATTAACTGTGACAACTCCCTCGGTTGGCCCTGATAAACTCGATATGCAATTTAACAAGGTTGATTTACCAGATCCACTTACTCCTAGTATAGAGACAAACTCACCATAACCAGCACTGAAAGAGATATCTCTAAGTACCGTAATCTCTTTATTTTTATCAATATGAAATTTCTTTGATAAATTTTTTACTCCTACTGCAACTGTATTCATATTTTCCTTTCTGAATCACTACTGGATAATTTTTAAAATGGTAACCAGTTTTGATTAATATGCTGTATATCCTATTATACATGATAATACCCATCGTTGTTTTATATCTTCATATCAAAAAAATTTACACATTATCAACTTTTTAAACTTGAAAATTAAACAAATTCTCTTTAGAATATATCGTATATATAAATATTTTGACAGTTTGTAAATTTTTTTAGGATTTAATATGGTAAAAGGAACTCAAGAAAAGATTATTAATTCGTTTTTTAAACTAGCAGAACGATATCCAGAACGCTCAACTTTCAGTATAACTGAAATAGCTAACGAGGCAAAAATTTCGAGGCAAGCAATATACCAAAAGCATTTTAAAAGTTATGAAGAAATAGTAGATTTCATCATGGATTCTATTGATACTACTATAAATGAACAATTTTTACTATTTGAAAAACACAATCTCTCAATTGAAGTTTTTCTCTGAAATTATTATTCCAGAATTATATAAATATAGAGATTGGCTTCGCTGTGTCTACTCTACGTCGGCTATCCCTAATTGGCGAAATTATTTACGAGAAAAATATTCAAACTGGCTACTAAACGCACCTATTAACTTAAACCATTCGTTCCTACAAAATGATACTTTATCAAATTATATTGTAAATTGTGTATTAAGTATTATAGAAACTTGGATCACAGAACCTTTTCCCACTCCGCCAGAAGTCTTTTCAAAACAGTTTATTGAATTGATAAGTACTCCGTTAAATAATCATTTAAGTCCAATCAAACATGACGGTAGTGTAAAATAAGTTGTGTAAACACAAAAAGGAATAAACACGTTATAGTAGAGTTGTGAAACATTACTTGAAAGAGATTTATTACAAGGAACACAATGTTCTCTTTCCCATCTACGTCCTTTACAAAAACATACATGTCTCGATAGATCATTTTTCTGTTGAATCTCTTTATTTCAAGAAACAAAGTAAAGAGATTCAACATCTATCGCCAATTAAATATAGCTAATAAAATAAGATGGTTATCTATTCTTCTAATTAACCCTTATCAAAACGATTCACAAATTGATTATTACTGAGGTGAAATAGAGGATAATTACGTTTCAATAGAAACGAAAAAAACTTGATCTAACGCGATTCTTGAATTTTAAAATTTTAATGTATTGCAATAAAAATCAGCTGAATCACTACTTTTTTGAAATACGATACTGATTCGGACAATCAAAAGCAAGAGAAACTTCACGATGAGGTTTCTCTTTTTTCTATACTTACTCCGACATCTATTTATTCTTATCATTGTGTTATAATAGAGTGAATTATATATTCACGCAATAGTGCTTTAAAAATTCCATCAAAAAGTTCCAATTAAATCTACTTGTTTTATCTTTCACAATTAAAAGTCCTACAAGCTTTTAAATCGAATTTTGATGGAAAATATTCGCGTGGTTTTCGCGTGATTTTCGCATGACTGTTTAAGATGACATCTTAGAAAGACGATGAAATCAAGGATTGTAGTTGTCTATCAAATTTATTTTTTCGCGTGATAATCGTAAAAAACTTTAAGCTACATTATATTTTAGGAAAGGAAAAAAATGAACTTAAATTTTGAAGGGGTTGATTTAGAATACAAAAAAGCTGAAAATAGTCTACCAAAATCTTTCTGGGAAACCTACTCAGCATTTGCAAATACCAATGGCGGAAAAATAATTCTCGGGATAGACGAAAAAAATATCGACCCCTACCAAGGAGTCAATAATCCTCAAAAAATACGAGACAATTTATTTGCTTTGGTTGCAAACAAACAAAAAGTTAGTTGTAACCTACTTACTGATAATGACATTGAATACATTGACATTCCAAACAAAGATAAACAACTCATAGTAGTCACTATAAGAGAAGCTAATCCTGACCAAAAACCTGTTCATCTAAAAAATGACTATCGTGAATCATATAAAAGATTAGGTGAGGGCGATGTTCGACTTGATAAAGAAGAGCTCAAGTATCTGATGACTAGTTCTCATGATGATATTGATAGTGAGTTGCTTAATAATTTTGACGAAAATGACTTAAATTTAGATACAATAGAATATTACAAAAAGTTATTAATTGGAACTCACTGGTAACACAAAAATATAGTAGCATTTCTTTGAGAGATTTTCTAATCGAAATTGGTGTATTTAAAAAGATAGGACAGATAATACATATAAATTAACCGCAGGAGGACTGATATTCTTTGGAAAGTATAACTCTATCATTTCTCGTTATCCAAAATTTCAACTAGACTATTTTGAAAAAGATACCTCTCTTTCAACTAGGTGGAACGATAGAATTTCAACAGGTGATATGATGTACCCTGATTTAAACATGTTCGACTTTTTCAATTTAGCATATAAAAAATTAACTACTACAACAAATGATAGATTTGAGTTTAATAACGAATCTGCTCATCGTTTGCCATTCAAGAAAGACCTATCTGAATCTATACGTGAAGCTTTGGTAAATTGCTTAATGCATGCTTACTATGATTTTGATTCTCCTATAGTTATTACGGCTTATCAAGACTTCTATGAATTTAAAAATCCAGGTAAGATGAAAATTTCTATTCCTGAATTTATACATGGCGGAACTTCCAAAACGCGAAACAGTACAATCTCTTCTTTATTCCGTAGAATTGGGATGTCAGAAAAGCTGGGTCAGGCGGACCGAAAATTTTTGATATTTCCGAAAAATATAAGCTAAAAATTCCTGAAGTAAATACTACCTTTGATAGTACTGTTGTTACAATTTGGAAAGTAGATTTATTATCTTCTTATTCAGACATATCAGATAATGAAAAGATAATACTTGAATATATCATTAAAAATGGTAGCATTACTAAAAATGATGTCCTCGAAAATTCTCTAATGACCGAATATAAATTTAGAGAAAACCTGAAATCTCTACAAAATAAAAAGTATATTGAGATAGAAGGTAAGGGACGCTCTACAAGATATGTTCTCCCCAAAAGTTCAACCGAACAATACCATATTATTAAACAACAAATCAAAAATCTTGGAGATTTCATGACTATGTATTAAACATTAGGCCTGTTCAAAAACTAATGTTTATTCTTTATCTTACTTTTCTAAAATTTTCAGAATCTAAAATGCAGACTTAACAAGCCTGCATTTTTTCTTTATTCAATGCCTGCATTTCTAAGTGAAGAAAACAAAAGAGAATCTGCGTTTAAATTTCGCAATATTTCATGTATACGACTAGATATTTGATGCCTAAATATAGCTGATTTACTTATAAAGTCTGTATCTTCTGACAAAGCACTCTCAAGTTTATCCAAATTATATTTTTCTACTGAATAAATAGTTCGTTTCACTTTATTTTTTAACTCATCGTTAGTAATTTGTCTATTTTCTTGCAAATATTTCTCGTTAAATTTATTTTGAATAAGTTTCTCATCAATAATATATTCAAAGGGCTGATTAAATTTATGCAATATGGTATAAAATTTTTCAAGAAGTTCCTCGTTTGACAGAGCTGTTTCTAACATCTGGATTTCTGTAGAATAGATAAATTTCCATTTTTCTAAGAAATTAGCAATTTCTTGAAAACGTTGTTTTTCTTCATTTCTTGCCTCTTGGTGTGTTAATACCTTATCATTGATTGACTGAACAAATTCATCAATTAAAGTAAACACAATCATTTGAAGATGGTCGGATAAATTTTTCTCTGACATTCTTGAAAGTATTTCTTTAGGAGAGTGTGGAGAAAGGTAAAGCGTCCTTGTCGGATATTGTCGCCTTTCTATCTCATGTTTTAACGCAAAAAGATAGGGTTCGGTCATTAAATAAAGAGTTTTCCCTTTACCACTCCCACCATACAATTCTTCATAAATTTCCCTCATCTCTACCTTATCCATGTCACCTAATAATTCATCAAAAGAAGATAGAATGATACTTTGCTCTAGTTCAGAGTCCGTAAATAATCTATCATATTTTGGAAATACATGAAGTTCTTCATTATATTCTTTTTCTGTATCATCGCTATAATCCAAAAAGAATTTCTCTTTTTGAGACCAACCATAAAGAGTTTTCATAAACCATTCATCATCTGATTGGTCTTTTTTCGTTTATGAATTTCTAAATAAGTACCAATAATATCTGAACGTAAAACTTTCTGAATTTGGCTACGTTTCATGGTTAGATAATCACCATTTTTGTCATTCTCAGGCTGCCAGTGCTTTCTCAATTCAGATTCAGCCTCTTCAAATGTATACCATTTATTTGATTTAATAATTTTTTTTATCTCAAGTTTTTCTTGTTCCGATAATACCATAGCTCCTCCTATTTACTATCTATATTCTAACATTTTCTTACAAAGAGCATAATAAAAAATCACTTCTATTTCGAGATAAAATCATATTGTAAGGGAAACCTTATAAAAAATAAAATTACAGTCCTAATTGATGGCCATCAAATGGACGGATTGAAACAAATATGACAACTCAGACAATAACAGTCGAGTTCTGCACATATCTGTCTATCCGTTTATTTGATGTGCTTTTTTTGCACCTCTTCGGTTATTCAGTACGGCTCATACCAGTTTCTTTCTGTCCAAAATCAGGACTTAGAAAGAAGCTCTTATGCCAAGAAGAACATTTGAAGACCGTCTCACTCCAGAGGATTATACAGATATCCAAAAATGGGACAAGATACTGAAAGATGAAGATAAGTCTTTCGCAAATGCTAAACGAAGAGATAGATACCATAAACTTGGAAGTTTAGATGAAAATATCTCAAACGAAGGCCGTCAAACAGATAGATATGATTTAATTGCTAGTGATTCGTTAGATGCTGAACAAGCTTATATCTATAACGAACTATTAGGAACTGTGCATGATTACATATCTGCCCTCTCTACGAATGACCAAATTATTATGGTTGGAAAATTAAGAGATAGGCCAATCTCATCGTCTGCACTATCTAAAATTGTAGAATGTAGTGACAAAACTGTGACAAGTCGCTTCAAAAAACACCAAGAAGTGTTACAAGATATGTTAAAAGACTACAGGTAGTCTTCCGAAACTGGCAATCAATGATTGCCAGTTTTTTAAAAAGCTCCCTAAATTGTATGTTCTAAATTCCATTAGACATTATGTATGAGTCAAAAATAATAAAAATTCAATTTTTTTAAAAAATTCTCCGAAATTCACCTCCTGAATCTCCTATAAGATAGAAAGGAAAAAATCAACAAGTCCAGCTCATGACCTCAAACCGAGCATGTCACCAATACTTTTTATCACAAAATAGAATATACGAGGTATCTAATCTATGAAAATGAAACCACAATACCGTAAAGGCGGTTATTCAAGTCAAATAGCAGAACAATACGTTAGCCTTCAAGATCCAATCTACTTGCTTTGTGATGAGCTTGAAGCACAACAAAAGTATGAAGATGGAAAACCGACGGGTGAAATTGTCGCATATAAGGCTTGGTTTGGGCAAAAGGGATTACCACCATTTCAAGTAAAATTCCTTGAAGAACCTGAACTCCCTGAATATCTTTCCCTTATCACCTTTGACAACTTGCAAGCATGTGAGGTCAACTATAACGTTTACTTTAGAGCTAATGGATTTAAAGAGGTGAAATAATGGTTCCAGCTATCACACAAAAAGAGTTGGAACAATACCTATTACAGAGTCTGAACATGGCTTTGGGCTCTGTATTACAAGGGGAAACTTCTTATACCAACTCTTTTGACATTTCTGTCAAAGAAAACGGATTTATCTTCATTCCTCGTCTTCCATCAGGATTTGTCATTGATGACGAACTGTATCGAAAGATTTTCTTAATCGCTAATGCGTCTCTCTACCCACAATACACGCTACTAAAACAAAATTCTGCCTACTTTATTGCACTGAAAACAAACGATATTCATATTCAACGTGGGCTGTTTTTTCCTTGGCAGAAAGGTATTTCTGAGCGGCTAATCATTCCAGACCTAGAAAAATTCACATTATCGCTAAAAGGTAATGATATCCTTATTATGGCAAATCTAATGATTAACTATGATAAAGTAACTTCTATGGCTATTGCTGGGAACTCAGGTAGTGGTAAAAGCTATGCATTAACTTATCTGTTAAGTATACTGAAAAACATTTCCGACCTGATTATCGTTGATCCTAAATATGATACTCCATCACGGTGGGCAAAGCAGAATCAAATTAGTGTCATTCACCCTCAAGAGAATCGTTCCAAATCCGACTTCGTATCAGAAATTAACGAAAGTTTGAGTCAGTGTTTGACAATAATTCATAAACGACAAAGGATTTTATTTGATGATCCACATCATGAATTTCAACATCTAACTATCGTTATCGATGAGGTGCTTGCTTTATCAGAAGGAATCAACAAAAATATCAAAGATTCCTTCTTTTCTCTGTTATCTCAAATTGCTTTATTAGGGCGATCAACCAAGGTTCACTTGCTTCTTGTAAGTCAGCGTTTTGATCATAGTACAATTCCTGTATCAGTCCGTGAACAATTTAATGTATTGATTCAGGTTGGTAACATCAATCAGAAAACAGTACAGTTCTTATTTCCAGACCTCGATCCAGAAGGTATTGTTATTCCGATCGGAAAAGGAACAGGGCTTATTCAAATCATTGATAACGAGCATCCTTATCAGGTCTTACCCTTGCTGTGTCCAACATACTATACCAAGAAAGGAATCTTGTAACTTATGAAAACAACATATTTCCAGAAGTTTTTCGACTTCTGCTTTTCAGTATTTCTTACAGTAATCCTCTGTACATTATGTACGGTATTCTTAGGATTTATGGTGGATTTCTTACAAAAAATTTACCTATCTATCCGTGGTTACTAGCTTTATTAGCATGATTTTCTGGCTTAGCTTAACAATTTCAATTATCAGTTCAATTATTTTCATCTTGCTCGTTAGCTATGAAATTAAGAAGCGACAAAAAGAAGATAATCTATCAAATCTATGGGAATCTATCAAGCAAACTTTGGCTATCCGCATTTTTTTGCATCAAAGTGAACACTCAGAAGTCTTAGCTACAACTGAGCAAACAAAAATGAAACAATATAATCCCGTTAACAAACACTTCAATAGAGCAGTACGACAATCTATTGTAGATGTTAGAGAAGATAACGTTATTTTGATGATTAGACTCCCAAAGACACAACAAGCCAAGAAGATCCTAAATGATATGGATACGATGATTATAGAAGAAATGGCAAGATATAACCCTGACTATTTCTTTTCACCTCAGAAACCAGCAAAAAAATGGACTTATCTTATTGGTAATAAGAGAGAATAGCTTAATGGCGCTGTGGCCCACGTAGTGGAAGCCAAACAGCGCCGTTTTTTAATTGCAAAGTTTAGGATTAAGTGGGGTGACTACGACCCCCACTTAATCCAATAATCAATAATCAGAAAAAAATTAAATTTTCTAAAAACTCCGATTTATGCCCTTCCAATCTCCTAATAGATAGAAATAATAAAAAATTGAAAGCGAGGAATTTTACCTATGGCAAAAGAACAACGTTCAAATAAATGGGCTTTTCTATTCTATCAGGAAAGTGCGCCCGAAAACTATTTAGAAATTCTCGAAGAAATTCATGTTCCATTTGTTCTGTCACCATGGCATGATAAGGACGTAAACAAAAAAACAGGAGAGTTTAAGAAAGCACATAAGCATGGAGCATTCTATTTTGATTCTCTCAAAAGTTACGCGCAAGTATCCGAACTTATCAAAGACAAACTCAACGGTCCGGCTCACGTTGAACCTGTCATATCACCGAAAGGAATGTATGACTATTTTACTCATGCAGAGAATCCTGAGAAAAGCCCTTACGATATTAAAGACATTGAATGTGGTCGCGGGTTTAACCTTGCCCAATTTTTAGTTCAGCAAAACTCTGATGACTTCATCACAGAAGTGATTGATACCATTGAACAAAATGACATTACAGAATTTGAGGAACTTGTATGGTATGCGCGAGATAATGACACCGCTCTATTGGGACTAATCATTGAACGAACCTACTTTTTCTCTCGCTATCTGGACTCACGTCGGCATAATCCTAAGCGACTACAAAAAGCAATCAAAGAACAAGGAGCAAATTTTGATGGAGACAATTAAATTAAACCGAATTGAAGAATTGCTGAATACAATTATTACTATCATCCAGAAAGAATTACAAACAAAGAATTCTTATGGAATCATCACGCAAAAAGAACTTCTAAAACTGTTACAAATTTCTCCGAACACTTTGAAATCTTGGGAAAATAAAGGTTTAAAACGTCTTGAACCTCCAATAGAGGGAACACGTACTGTTTATTACAAGATGGAAGATGTCATTGAATTTTTAACTATTTAACTCCAAAAAGTGCTAGAATGGAATTATCAAACAAAGAATGTGAGGGTTCTATTCTAGCCTTTTTTATCGTCCGAAGAAAGAGGCTCTATGAATAAAGAAATCATTCAACACAATAATAAAAAGATAACAAAAGTTACCAAACAAAATGGTGATGTCAGCTATTCCATCAAAGGTGTTTATATTGGAACTGACATAAAAACAGGTAAACGAATCACAAAAACTATCACTGCTAAAACATTAAAATCTTTGGATAGAAAAATTGTTGAAGCTAAAATTGAGTTTGAAAAGGCTGGCTCTACTATTAAAGAAACTATCCAAATTGATAACTTTGAAAGTCTAGCTGAGGTATGGTTTAGCAACTTCAAAACTTGGGTATCTTCGCAAAATACAATAAACCGAGTTCGAGGGTACTTGGATACATACATCATTCCTCAATTTGGCGATTATAGACCTGAGCGGATCGAAGCATCAGATATCCAATTGTGGCTAAATCAATTAGCAAAAAAAGCCAAAAAAGCAATTGAATCTGGAACAAAACGTGCCCCGAAAGGCAGTGCAAAAGATTTTGGTGCAATGGCTCACAAGGTTAGTGATATTTTCGATTTTGGCATTACAAACTGTGGGCTGACCACTAATCCAGCCAAATCAATCAAGATTCCACCTAAACCAAAAGCAAACAAAGAGCGTATTATGGTACTCCATGATGATGACCTGAAACATTGGTTATCTTACCTTGATACCTTGCCCAATACCAGAGCAAATAGACGTTTTAAGGTCATTTTGTAACACGCTATTAGCATCTGCATTGCGAATAAATGAGTTATTGGCATTAGAAATTACTGACCTTGATTTTGAAACTAATGAAATTATTGTCAGTAAAACATTAATGTGGAAAAGTGCAAATAACAAACTAGGTATCAAAGGGGAAATGGTTTGTAAGAAAACTCCTAAAACGGATTCTGGGAATCGTAGAGTTGCCGATCCCACTTTCAATCATGGAAAGTCTCAAAGAGTTTCATGAGGAAATGACTGGCTATTTTGAAAAGCACGGTCTACCAAAATCTTCACTTATTTTCCCAACTATCTATGGCAACTATATGTGTGATAGAAACGAACGTGCAACCCTTAAAAAGCGATTATCGACTCTTGGTTTACCTGACTATGGTTTCCACCTCTTCCGCCATACACACGCTTCTATGATGTTAAATGCTGGTATGAACTGGAAAGAGCTACAACATAGAATGGGACACAAGTCCATATCAACAACTATGGATACCTATGCGGAATTAGCTCCTAAAAAGAAGTTTGAAGCAGTGGATATTTTCCTAAATAAAATGGAAGAGCTGGCAAGTTGACTTCATCACTACCTTTATCACTACCTTTGTACTTCAAAAAGCTATAATCCTTGATATAATAAGGTTTATAGTCCTATTATTTAACCCTTACAGAGGTGAAATAGGGATTCACTACACGTCAATAGATGTGAAAACCCTTGATTTTAAGCGATTCCTGAAATTCTAAATTTCACTACATTGCAATATAAATCAACCGAATCACTACCTTTTTCACTACCTTTTTTGAAATAAGAATAATGATTCGGATATGTAAAAGAAGAGGAGCTTTATTGTGAAGCTCCTCTTTTTTATTTGTTCTTTTACTTACAAATCGTAAGACCTGGTTTGACACGGTTTGATTTCAAGTAATTTATAAATAGCTTTAGATCAGATTTCAGAAGACTTGGACTGCTTTTTCATTTGATAAATTGTAAAATATAGTGCAACAAAAATCTCATAATTAGGAAATTAAATCTTTAGTAGTTAAATATAATTAAACTGTGTAAGAATGAATATGAAGATTAATAGAACAATTTTTCATGTGTAATACATACAAAATAATTTGACACCTCTATAATCTATAAATTTGTTTTATTTCTAATATCAAACCAAATTTTAGGGTAGTGTACAATAAGTTGTGTAAACACAAAAAGGAATAAATCCGTTATAGTAGAGTTGCGAAACATTACTAGAAAGAGATTTCTTCCTTAACTATTTCTACATCAACATGGTCATTAGTCAATGCCTCTAATAAAGTAGTTGTTGAACCAGTATTTCTAAATAAAACATCACAAACTACATTTTTTAAATATCTTTTCATATACCTCCCCGTTAACACAAGAAAACTACTGGTCTAGTTGAAATGCATTTGATTATTTGTCTAAAGAATTAAGAAAGCCAGGTAAGAAAGTATCAAATGTCTCATGATTTAACTTTACAAATTTATTCTGACCTACTTTTCTTGTTGTAGTAAGACCAGCTTCTCGCAAAGTTTTAAAATGATACGAAGCAGCTGATTTACTAATAATGAGCAAATCGCCAATTTCTCCACAACTTAGTTCAGTATTCGCTCTGTACAGTAATCTAATAATTTTTAGACGAACATTATCTGCTAATGCTTTAAAAATTTTAACTCTTAAATCATCTTCGCTAAGGTTATATTGTTTCATAGTCATAAAGTAATTTTACTATTGAAATAAACACTTGTCAATTTTTTGTACGGCCGTCGTTGACTTTTCTGCATTATAGTGATAATATAAAGTTTAATAGTTCAATAATTGTTTAACTATTAAATTTAAAAAGGAGGTGTTTTATGAAACAGAACTGGATAGCAATTATTACGTAAAGTATCTATTTATAACTTATAACAAAAATATTCTTAGAAAGTGATGTTAATATACAATGAAAAAATACTCTTATTTGTTCTTCTTAACAATGTTCATTATAGGAACTGATACATTTTTAATTTCTCCACTGCTTCCAACTTTAGCAAACCTATATAATATAAATTCTTCAGTTTCTGGTTGGATGGTCAGCGCATATGCAATAGGTTATGCTGTATTTGCCCTTATCTCAGGCCCAATTTCAGATGGTCGTGATAGAAAAAAAGTAATGACTTATGGGCTGATTGCTTTTACCATTTCAACTTTTCTATGTGGTTTTGCAACAAGTTTTCCTTTAATGCTCCTTTTTCGCTTATTTGCAGGTATCAGTGCTTCATTTATAACTCCACAAGTTTGGGCTTCAATTCCTATTGTTGTTGATAAAAAGTATATTGTGCAGGTTATGGGATATGCGACCGCTGGTTTATCCGTTTCTCAAATGGCTGGGGTACCTATTGGTGGCTATCTGGCAAACTTTTCTTGGCAAACTCCCTTTTATACGATTGCGTTTGCTTCCTTAATACTTCTCATTTTAATCCATATTTTTCTACCAAAACTTGAAATTGGAAAAGCAAATAGAATTTCTTTTACAGAGGCTTATAAAAATATCCTAACTAATAAAAAATCAGTTAGTTATCTAATTGCTTATTTTGTTTTTCAAACAGGTTCTTTTACAGCCATTACCTTCATATCTACATGGTTTACCAATGACTTTAATATGAGTTTAACTAACATTAGTACTGCAATTATAGCTATTGGTGCAGGTAACTTATTGGGTTCTTTATTTGGAAGTCAATTGGTTAAAAAATTTGGTTTACAAAGAACTTTTAAAACTGAATTACTTACATTAATTATCCTCTACCTTATTCTACCTTTTGCTAATAATTTTGGGTAGCCGAAATTTTATTAATAATTATCTATATAAATAATGGATTTATTTTTCCTTTGTTTATGGCGACTTTGCAAGGTACTGTTGAAAATGCACGAAGTACGATTTCTTCATTATCAAATGCAGTAATGTATTTAGGTGAAACAATTGCAGGTATAGTGGGAGGAGTTCTCTTTGTGAAATTTACAGGATTCTCAGGAATTTCTGTTTTCGCAGCTATTATGATTGCCTTATCATGGTTATTGTATGCACAAGCAGGGGCGTTTAAGAAAGATAAATCTTAAGCTCAATATTTTAATTCTAAAAACAATATAAAATAAAGAGGTTGGAACAAAAGTCTGACCTCAAATATAAAAAGCGAACAAAACTAGTTTTCTGGCTTTAATAACAGTCTCTATCCTTTAGGTGAAAATACCGATTTTATGGTATAATAAGGATAACTCTATACAAGGAGGTGTGCCATGACTCTTGATGTAAATAAAGAAGAATTAACAATTTTAGGAATTCCCTTTGATAACTTTTCAGATTTTGATACCGTCTGGTATGCTATTGGGTCATCAATGATTGAAAATTATGAACCTACTGTTCAAGATGTGATTGATTTAAAAACTTATGTTATCAACAAACGAAAGGAATTGAATATTGGTTAAAAATCAATACGAAGGCTATGAGTACATTGATCCCAATCACCAATATACCTATCCAAATTCTACAGTCTTAATCAACAAACAAAATATTACAAATATTGAAGAAGCCTACCGGAATGAGCATTTATTCGTTACTAGAAGGCTTGCAGACTTGCGCTTGAAAACCATAGAAGTCTACTCCATTAGTGATATTTTAGCCATTCATAAATATTTATTTCAAGATGTCTATGCTTGGGCGGGACAATTTCGCAAGGTGAATATCTCAAAAAATGGGAATCCTTTTATGTCAATACAATCTTTCAGTACTGCCCAAGCATATATAAATCGCCTTATTCATACCTATTATCAAACTGCTAATTCAAAAGATGAGATTATTAAACAATTAGCAAAAATTCTTGATAATCTTAATTATTTCCATCCCTTTCGAGAAGGGAATGGACGAACTCAACGAGAAGTTATTCGTTCCTTAGCACTATCAAAAGGTTATTCTGCACAAATACGAGTGGAACAAGATGATGAAATTTACAACCTTTATATGGACGGAACTGTCTATGGAGAATTAAGAAAGTTAGAAGAACTACTTGGTAAAATACTGGAAAAATTGTAAATTAGTCTACAAAAATACTTCTATATTTTTAAATATCCTAAATATCACAGAAAATTATAACTTACCAAGGTTTAAATCATAATAGATAGACAAAAAGCTTCTGAAATCTAACATTTCAGAAGCTTTTTTCTTGTCATAAAATGAGTCATAACTATTATTATTCAATACATATTATCTCTATTTATTAAAATAATTAATGATTAAGTAGTGGCCCACTAAGATGAAAATCAAAATTTGTAACATCAACTAAACCAACAACTTTGTCACTTTGATATAATTCCATCAAAAATTGTGCCATCTCTTCACTTGTGTGATATTTAGCAAAATGCTCATCATAATTGTATTCTTTCGAATCTGTAGCAACCTGACCGAATTCCGTTTTTGTGGCAGCTGGAGCTAAAACCTTAGCTTTTAATTGATGTTGGTTTGCTTCTAGTTCCAATGCCAAGCCTTCTGTAAAAGCACTGACATAAAATTTACTTGCACAGTATGTAACTGCATTTGGGACCATCATGTATCCGCCTCTAGATGATAAGTTAATCAATTGAGCGCCTTTACAATCTTTATAATCTCTCACATATAGAGTTGATAGAATTGTTAAAGCTTCAATGTTTAGATGGATTAATGTTATTATCTTTTCTAAATCTTGAGATTCAACCTTATCATAATTTCCAAAACCAGCATTATTTATTAGAGTAGTAATGTGATATTTTTTCAAGCTTTCATAAAGAGCAAAAACATTACTGGATTTCGATAAATCAACAACTTTAATAACAACATCTAAATCCGGATAATGGTTCAAAATCTCTTGCTTCAATTTTTCTAATCGTTCTTGACGCCGAGCAATTAAAATAAGATTCGTTCCTAATTTTGCAAATTGTCTTGCTGTCTCCGCTCCTATACCAGCACTGGCTCCAGTAATACAAGTATAATTCTTCGGTTGTTCCATACTATTTTCTCCTTTACAGATTGCTATTTGCATTTTTTATAAGAGTCGCTGCCTCCCATAAAGGTTCTTGACAGCCTTATCACTAAGCCCCTTTGGAGCTCTCTATTCCTTCAAACCAATTTTTCGTCTATATGGTATTACCTCCTCTCCTAGCTTTATATCAAATTCTTTTGATGCTATGTATTTTACATAGTAAAGTGCACTTTATGTCAAGAGAAAACTGAAAATTTTTTGATTTTTTAAAAATTATGCTAAAATAATAAAAAAAGGGGGGGGAAAATATTATGGCTCACTATTCTATTGGAGAATTTGCTAAAAAAACTGGACTTCCTATTCCCACACTTCGATACTATGAGCAAGAAAAATTGATTTACTCACACAGAGAAGAAAATAATCGTAGATACTATGATGACTCTGATATAGCGTGGACTCAATTCATTATCAGATTAAAAAAGACGGGAATGTCTATTAAAAATATGCAAGAATACGCTGACCTAAGATATAAAGGAGACTCCACAATTCCTCAACGACTTAGACTACTATTTTTTCAACTTGATGAACTTCATAAGCAACAAACTGAAATTAACCAACATATTGATTTTCTTGAAAAGAAAATTAAAACTTATTTAGGTATTAATCCTAATTAGCACCATTATTATTTTCTTTATCTAAAAAAGGGATTGACAATTGAACTCTTTTTATATTACTTGTTAAATGGTTGTAATTGGGATTTTCTTAAGTTGAACTTGTAAAATAGAAGTGTATACATTTTTAATCTATAGTCGTAGAGATTTAGTAAAACTATAGCCAAATATAGATCTTTTTCTATAATTTACTAATGTCTGTTATAATGGACATTATTTGAAATTTCCATTATAACAGACATTAATACAGTTTTGTAACATTATTTTGGTATAGTAATATTATAAAAGGAGGCAAAGATTATGAGAAAATTAGTAGGTATATTACTGCTTTCATTATCAATAATTACTTTAATTGCTTGCTCAAAAAACAACCACCAATCTTTAGATGGTGAGTATTATTGGATCTCAAGTGAAAGAAACGAGTTGGCGTTTACTATTAAAGGAGATAATGCTTCCATAGAGCATGGAGAAGCCAACAGCTTTACCATTAACAAAAAAAAGAATACGATCGAATTAACTGGACAAAATATTGCAAGTCGAACAGAAGAATATTCATTTAAAGATGGGGTCTTTTCTGTTGATATTAGTGGAGTTAAGCACGACTACTATCTTAAAGATAGCGAAGCATATAATAACGCACTAAAACAATATGGATATAAATAACATCATTCACACCTATTTTCCTGAATAGGTGTTTTTTTCAAATAAAAAAGACTCCGGAGAGTCTTCGCATTACTTATGCAATTCTTTATTACTCAATGTATGAAAAATACCCCACAGAAGAATATTTACAATGATAAACAGCAAAATTTCCACTAAATTAAAGTCTATCAAATTCCGTGACCGCATTGCCACCATAGCTTGGGAGTAGGGATAGATTAAAGATAATTTATCTGATACAAAAATCATCATGAATCCTACGAAAGTACCAATAGAACCAATTCCCACAGATTTACTAAAAACACGAGTTTTAGCTGTCACAAAAAACTGTACTGCCATCATACTAATTGTTCCAAAAATCCCCAATAAATCCCACTTAAGGTAGGTGAACAAATTAGAAATTTCTAAATGAATTAGGTGAGCACTGACATAAAAAATACCAAACAAGAACAACTGTAAAACAGCAATAAACAAGATAATTACTATTTCTTTTGCCAACAATAATTTCCCAAGACTGACATTATTAGCTCTGAGAAATTCAATATTTTTCCTATCAAACTCTTTTCCTAACATCATGGCTACATAAATGCTGACCAAAATCGGAAAGAAAAAGCTGGCTATAATAGAAGGTCAATTGTCCCCATAAAACAGGCACTTTTTCACTTTCTGCAACCATAGAATAAGCTGCACCTAAGTAAATACCAAGACCAATCAGGCTACAAAAAGCTAAGAAGAAAATACCAATCATCAACATGGAAAATTTTTGGGTTTTCCGCCATTCTACTGATAGATAAGACATCATAGCTTGCCTCCTTTCTTTTCAACTAGATAGAGAGATAAGAAGAGATAGATTAGGGCTATTGGCAAATATGTAAAGAGTTTAAATCCTAGGTTTGTCGCCAAAACATAACTCACTTGACTGGCGACTTTCTGGTAATCCACCAGAGACAGATATGCTATACCACCAAATGGGAAAATCAGCTGTAGAAAAGCTGTTGCATGACCAAATCCAACTCCAAGAAATCCTCCGAAAATCCCTAATGCCATTATCAATGCCTGCTTTTTCAGTAAAAACTGCAAAGTCAAAAACAGACAGGTTAAGACAAAAGATGCTAGCAAGAAAATGACGATTTGCCAGAGGATTAGGCTAACAGGCATTTCTAGACCAGAAAAGTTTGCAATCAACTGGACTACTACTCCCTCCAAAAATAGCGAGAAAGGTCAAAACGAACATAGTCAGGCCAAGCTTACTCAGAAAGATATGCCGTACATTTTCACCATTTGCCAAAAAGCAGTTTGAAAGTGTTGCCCTCCTTCTCGTTCTTGACAATCTGGGATACAAAGAGAGCAATCACGATAGGGAGAATCAAGCCATTTACTTCTTTTATCATATAGAAAATTAGGTTAATCTGGTGCATGTCTGGATTACTTAGGTAACGTGTAGCGGCTGCAATTGCCCAAGCAAATCCGACTCCCATAACTAGTATGATAATGAAGAAGGATTTGGTTCGTTTTGCCTTGAGCAATTCAATAGACAAATTATTCAACATAAGACTCACTCCTTGGTTAAGTTGAGGAAGATAGATTCCAAGGTTTCTTGTTCTTGCTTCACTTCATAAATTGGAACTTCCTCGACTATTAAATCTCGTAACAAACTAGAAATCTGCTGGTCGGCAAGGTTAGTCAGCTTGAGTTTATCCTCATGTATTTCTAACATCTTGCACGGATAACCAAATAACACTTGGCTAATGGCTTCATGTCGACCTCTAAAATCCCCACGCACTTCCAGCCATTTATTGGACTGAATTTTACGAATTTCTCCCTCGTAAACGAGTTGACCATGATTGATAATCCCTACACGGTCAGCGATATGCTCTACTTCAGAAAGGATATGGGTAGAGATGAAGACAGTAATGCCCTGTTCTTTTGCCAACTTGATAATCAGTTCCCGAATTTCATGAATCCCTGCTGGGTCTAGCCCGTTAGTTGGTTCATCCAGTATCAACAAACGCGGTTTCTTGACTAAGGCAAAGGCTAAAGCCAAACGCTGTTTCATACCCAGAGAATAATCTTTAACCAATTTTTTCTTGTTTTTAGGTTGATCTAACCCAACAATTTTCAAGGTTTCCTGAATATTTTTCTTATCAAATCCAAGGATTTTTGGAAAACCAAAGAGATTTTCATAGCCTGTCAAATTAGGATAATAAGACGGTTCTTCAATCATAGAGCCAATCTGATTAAGATACTGCTTGTCCGTACCTATGGATTGACCGAACACTTCAATATCCCCAGCTGTACGAGAAATCAAAGACAAAATCATCTTCATGGTGGTTGTTTTCCCAGCTCCATTTGGACCTAGAAAACCATAAATCTCACCTTGTTGAACTGATAAGGAACTAAGGTTAACTACCTGAGTGTCCTTAAATTCCTTTTGTAAGTTTTTTATCTGTAAAACATTACTAATCATTATGAACTTCCTCCTCAACGAGATTCATTTGTTGTTTAGCCATTTGGAAATACCTCACTGATTAAAATTTATTTGAGAAGTATCTCTATCTAGGTTATGTCTTTATTATAGACATGCTAGATTAATTTTAAACTAAGCTAACCTTAATTTTACATTAAGATTAAAGTATTTTTCTTTTTTTCACTCTTTTAAATGGTATAATTTAAATAAGCGAGGTAAGATTATGAGTTTCGAACAACAACTCCTGAATAAGCACATCCTTATCATTGATGACGACAAAATTTTAAACTCTTCCATAAGAGATATTCTCACTGCCTACGGATTTTCCAATCTAACATCAGCCTATGATATAGAATCTAGTTTGGACATGATTGAAATAGAGCAGTTCGACCTTTTCCTTTTGGACATTATGCTACCCGATGGGGATGGCTACACATTAGCAAAACATATCCGAAAAAAAGGCGATACTCCTATCCTCTTTCTGACTGCCAAAAATAATCCTGAAGATGAGATAGCTGGTTTCAATGCTGGTGGTGATGATTATATCATGAAACCCTTCATTCCAAAAAATCTTATCTATCGTATTATGGCTCTGCTCCGTAGAAGTTATAAATCAGAACAGGAAACAATACAGATTGGACAGACTTTGGTGAGTTTTCGGAATGCAACAGTACAAAAAAATGGAGCAGAAATTTCTATTACGCCAATTGAAATTCAGATTTTGAAAAAACTTTACGATAATAAAAATTACATCGTTTCAACCGAATCTCTCTGTGATACGATTTGGGGAGTGGATAGCTTTGGTTATGAAAACTCTTTGACTGTACATATTCGGAAAATTCGAGAAAAAATAGAAGAAAATCCTTCAAAACCTCAATATTTAAAGACAGCTAAAGGGCTAGGATATAAATTGTTATCATGATTATGAATCAAACCAAAATTTTAAGGTATTCACTAAAGAAATTTATCTTTTCTTCCATCATTATCTTTATTACCAATATTATTCTCAATTGCCAGTTTTGTTTTCTACATTAGTAAAAAGCAAACTGCTACTGAGACTGTGAAAATAATTTCTGAACACATTACCATCACAAAAGATAACGTCCACATACCTAAAAATGATGTTTCTAGTCTAAAAGAACAAAAGTTATGGCTCATGATATTGGATAAGCAGACTGGAAAACAAGTGTTCGAACAGTATAAACCTACAGAAGTTCCTTCGCAATTTGACTATGGGGACATTTTACAGTTTTCTCGCTATTATCTTTCAGATTATCCTGTTTTTAGTCAGATAAAAGGTGACTACATCATTGTTGTTGGTTTTCCAAAAGATAAAATTGCTCGTTATACTTATAATTACTTAGATATAGATAGTATTCGCCTGATTCCGCTAGTAGCATTTGGAGTATTGCTTTTCAACTGCCTCTATTTCGCTTTTCTTTACTACTATTGTGTGACGCATATCAATCGTAAAATTGCGCCTCTTGTAACTGCTATTCAGAATCTCCCGGATGGTCTGAAAAATCCAATAAATTCTATATCAGAACTAGAATATCTTACAACTGCAATTAATCAAACCGATACTCTACTCAAAGAGAATAGAAGTCTTTAAAGAGCAATGGATTTCAGGTATTGCACACCGATATCAAAACACCTCTTTCTGTCATCATTTCTAACGCGTCCTTGTTAAATGATTCTGAACTAGATACACAGTCTAAAAAACATATTCCCCCAATATTGACGGAATCCTATTACATCCAAAATATTTTAAATGACTTAAATATAGTAGCTCGCCTTTCATCCGGTCATCTTCAATTAAATCAGACTGAAACAAAAATTATCCCCTTCTTTAAAGACATTCTCATCCATATTTTAAATCAAGAAATCTGGAATGATTTTGAATTTGAATTTGATTACGATGATTCACTTGTTAATCAATCTATCATGATTGAGCAGTTTTTAATCACAAGAGTTATCCATAATATCATCTACAACTCTGTTTTACATAACGAAAAGGGGTGCACAATAAGAATCCACTTATTCAAAAAAGATACAAATGTAATTGTCGAAATCAAAGATAATGGACAGGGAGCTTCACCAGAAAAAATTGCTGAACTTAATGAATTATCTTTTAAAAACATTGATATTTCTAAAATTAGAACGACTGGAATTGGGCTAAAAATTTCAAAACAAATTGTTGATTTGCATCAGGGCTCTATTTCGTTTGCTAGTGTTCAAAATGAATTCTTTGAAAGTATCATTTCACTTCCGATTTTCAACATTACCAATTAGATAAAAAAATGGAGAAGAACCATTAGAGTCTTCTCCATTTTATTCATCTTATCTTCCACTTATACCCTGTCTAGCCTGCCAAGACAAGCAAAGCAAGATTTTGAGTTCTATGAATACATTTTTTAAATCTTATAACCTTGATTTAATAGGGTTTTAGGACTTTTGAATCTTGCAAAATGAACTCATTTTCAAATTTTAGTAACTTTCTGGTAACTCATCTTTCTCTCTTAAATAACTACTTCCATAAATAGTGAGTCAATAATCTTATTTCTCAGTCGTTGATTTCCCCGCCCCATTTGGTCCTAGAATCGCATTAAACGTTCCCTTTTCAAACTGTAGGTGAATATGTTCAACCACTAGATGATTTCCATACCGTTTACTGATGTTTTTAGCTTGTAATATCATGTTCTCTCTCCTTTTTGACAGTATCAGTCTAGCAAAAAAGCCGTTTTAAAAACGGCCTTTTGGTATAAGCGGTCAAAATGAGAACCTAAGTGGCAAGATGAAAGTGACAAAAGAAGAAGAAAATTTAATGCAACCATTCTTCTTTTCCCCATTGATTCAAGTCCTTTAAAATCGGCATCAGTGATTTACCTTTTTCTGTCAACTCATATTCTGTATGAAGAGGCAAAGACTCATAATCATATTTCTCAACCAATTGGTTCTCTATTAAAACATCTAATCCACGTGTCAAACTGATAGTTGTAATCCCTTCAACTTCTCTTCTCAATTGATTGAAACGAATTTTCTTATGCTTGTTTATAACCCATAATATATTCATCCTCCATTTCCCACCAACCACATCTAAGACTCGAGACATACTACAGTTCCAATTTTTATTTGTTAACATTTTTTCTCCTTACAAAAATGTGCCTACTATTCAGGTAGTTTGTAAAGTATTATAATCTATTTATCATTTATTTTAAAGGAGTAACTTATGTTTATTGTAAATCTTACCTATATAAAATCCCTTGATGAAGTTGAAAAACACTTAGAAAAACACATAGATTTTTAAATCAGTATTATACAAAAGGTCTTTTATCGCATCTGGAAGAAAAATTCCAAGAACCGGCGGTATCATTCTCATGATAGCTAAAAATAAAAGCCGTTCAAGAAATCATTACACACGATCCATTCTATCAAAATGAGATTGCTCAATATGAGATTATTGAATTTGAGGTAAGTAAATATTGTCCTGAATTGAAAACCGTCCTGAACAATCCAGTGGATAAAATTAGATAAAGAAACTCAAGGTCTACTCAATATTGCGTAGAGCCATTGAAAAAGTGTGACCCAGCCTCATTTGTATATTAGGTTATAAGAAAACACCCTGAAAGTATAGATGGAAATCTAACTTTTAGGGTGTTGTTAATTTTAAGAGCATTGAATATGTTTTTATTTTGTAAGGGAAACACGGAAATCGGTGTATTTGCTATAATCAAAATTTTCATTAAGCCCCGTTACAAATAAAATTGGTGTATAATGGCCCTCTTCCAAAATAAAACCGGGTTTTACCTTGGCATTGGCTCCCCCAAGTCCAGAAATACCTGGAAGAAGGGCATCAAGATCTCCAGGTTCTTCTGTTTCCCAGTAGTAGATATTTCCAGAAGCTTGGACTGCCTTGGCTCTAGCTGTCGCTGTGCGAGATGGATTATAATCAGCTTGATAAAAGTTCGCTGTCGTAGTGACCGTTCCGTCTGCAGCCACTGTCATTTGGACATCTTTAGCCAATTCAGTTGTTCCTGTCCAAGTCCCTACCAGCTCTTCTGGAACCATTTGAGACGAAGCTGTGGCCTTATCAGTGCTTGCTGAAGCAGATCCTGTTTGGTTTGACCTGAGTTTGTCTTGCATCTTGAGAAGGAGCTTGTGCCCTTCTTGTGAGACGACTTCAGTAGCTTTTGTCTCTTTCTTTCCAGAAGATGCTTTTGCTTTTTCTGACTAGACTTCACCGTTGTTTAGTAGCTTCTTTGGCAGAAGATTTGCTCTCCTCTTTTTTTGAACCACAGGCTACGAGTAGGCTTGCAGAAGTTAATCCTAAAAGTGCTAAACTTGTCCATTTTTTCATCATCATGATCCCTCACTTTATTTGATGAAACCATTATATTACAATATCACACATTTGTCAAGTGCTTTTTGAAATATTTTTGTAACATTTCGTAATTTATCTAAATATTTAAAAGATTGGCGTATAGAGTTTCCATGTAAATGATTTCCTACATTCCTCTATTACATAATCATCAGAAATAGAAAATAAACGTAAATAAAATGTTGTTAGAGTTTTATTGGTACAAAATTACCAACAATAATTCCTACTATTCGCGGATCTTCATCATATGAAAGAAAAATATCTCTATACTTTGGATTGATAGAAACTAACTTTAAGCCGTGTTCTTCACGATAAACTCGTTTAATGTAGGTTTGGCTATTACAGACTACGGCATAAACTGCTCCATCATAATCAAACCCTGTCTCACGAATGAGAGCCACAGAGCCATTTTTATATTTGGGCTCCATCGAGTCTCCAGATACCCATGAAGCAAAGTCATGAGCTAGTTCTTCATCAAAATAAACAGTATCATAGTCCTGATCATTATAAACTGATGAACCGATACCAGCCGACATTTTTTCGTAAACATGGTATTCGTATAATTTTGCTGATATTGAAACAACGTTCTTACATGTTTCTTTTTTAACTAGGTTTCTGACATAGCTAAGTGCTTGACCTTTTCCTTCATCCGATAGAGCATTATATAGCCGAACGAATTCAAGCTCTGTAAAATAACCTATTGGGACATCTAGAATATGCTCTAACTGCTTTACTTTTTCTTTAGATGGTTGTTTTACTCCACGCTCCCATGCGGAATAAGCTTGATAACTAATACCTAATCGATCTGCAATATCTTTTTGAGTCATTTTTAGCTCTTTTCTACGAGCCTTTAGTTTTTCTGGTTGATACATCACTTACCTCACATTAACAGTAGTTTCAATTCAGCTTTTTGTCTTGCCTCTTTGTCCGTTAGCTTATTCTTATCCCAAACATAAGCTATAGATTTTCCTTTGTTATAAACGAGCCATATTTTTAGATTGTCATGATAATCCTTTATGGATTCCCAATTCTCTTGATTCAAAAGTTCAGGATACTCTTGACTAGTAACGAAGCCTCTTTTGCTTATGGATAGTTCTATCTTCTTAATTAGAGAAGTTTGGTAGTCATTAAACTCTGTAATAATATGTTCTTTGATGCTGTGAAACAAAAGAGAGTAGAGAGGCATTTTGTCCATCAATATAAGCATCGATAGCTTGTTTAATGGTACTTTCTTGTTCGGGATAATACTCTCTAAGAAGATCTAAAAGGCGAAAGAACAATGCCTGCTTTGAAACATCCAGACTATTTTGAATGTGTTGAAAGGTGTCGCAACTATAATAAATCTTTGACAACAAAACAATGTCAGGCATTAATACGATAGCAGAGAAGATATTCGCTTCTCGCTCTAGTAGGTTCTCCTGATTATCAATAGATTCAGCAAAATAAGTGCCTTCATGCTTAAGTATAAAATGCCCCAGTTCATGACACAGAGTAAAATTCTGTTTTACAATTGGATTATCCTTTTCATGATGAAAACTAATACCTAATTCATCAATAACAGTTAAGCCTTCAATCTTATGATTTGAGAAATGGTGACTAATCACCTGAATCTTATATTTCTGAATACAATGTTGAAAGAAGTAATTAAAATTATAATTTAATAATGAAATATCATTATCTTTCATGTATTGGTATAATATATGTTTTGTAGACTTACTTATTCTTGTATACAATTCATTCAAAGAATGATACCTCCCTTTAAGTATAAATTACAAAACTAAACCAGTTTGGTTTGAGTTTATTGTATAAAAAAGTGGACGGTTGTCCACTTTTTTTATACTTGTTCTAATTTTTCTGAGATCAACTTCAAAATGCTCTTTTTAGGTATTTCAATTTCAAAGCTTTCCATATTGCATTTTCTTTATTGATCTATATCTTTCCCAGCTTGCGTT
>JBKTJB010000005.1:0-5519 GCA_047241705.1 Streptococcus sp. | reverse complement strand
CTTTTGAATGGAGGTTACAATTCTTTTGAAAGACTTGTCTCTAACTATTAATAAATTACAGAGAATTTAGTATGTTTTTTCATGGAAGAAAGAGTATTTTTCTTCAAATTATGATATGATGGAGGGGAATAATAAGATTTGAGGGTGAATATATGGATAAACTCCAAATAAAATCCAGCCCAATTGATGCGCAAGCGGCTATTGGTGAGTTGACTGGTGTTGATGTATCACAAAATGAGAATAAACAAGTAGAGTTTAGTTATTCTGCTTGGTATTGCAGGTATGGAGAAGGGAAAAGAAGTAAATAATCACTTACTTCAAGCTGTGGGTAAATTTAGTGAAGCTGTTCTGATTCAAGCTAATAAAATTCCTCAAATTGCTGCTGTACTTGAAAAACGTGATGTAGAACAGGCTCAAAGATGGGAAAGCTAACCATGATGGAGGATGTTAATAAAAATAAGCGAGATAAACTATTCCAGGAAATTGTGGAAAACAGAGCGACAAGAAGATCTTATTTTTAATTTAAGTCGTGAGTATCAACAAAGTTTAGATGAATTTTTAGAAGATCTTTCGTTGATCACACGAGAAGCAGAAGAAAAATTGTCTATTTCATCTCAAAATATTTTATTTTTTCAAGAAAAGAATGAAATGGATTTAATTGCAAGAAATTATGTAGTTAGACAGATGGATGGTGTCAGTGAAGAGTTTCGCAATGTTTTAAAAAATTAGACATTCAGAGAGAAAATTGATAAGAGAAAGGAATAGTTTGCCGTGGAGTGAGATACAGTTCATCAGAATCTGCTGCTTTGATTGAAGCTATGAGCAGTAATATTCAAATTGCTACTCAGATTACAGAAAAACTAACTAGTGGAAGTGATCATTTAATTGCAGAAATCGAAGCAGGAAGACTTCAAGGTGCTGCATATGAGGCAGGGAAAATTTATTTGGGAATATTATTATCCCATGTATCAAAAATTACAAGAAGCGATCGACGATATTCAGATTGAATTAAATTCATACAAAAACGCAGATGCAGTCGTATCAAAATATGGAGAATTAGATTTAGATGATTTGAGGACCCAAAAACAGAGTTGGGAAAAACAGCTTTTAAAGTATCAAGAACAAATTAGAAAGAATGAAGATTTTTTCAATCGTGTAGGAGCATTTCTTACCGGAAATCTGGGTCAAAATTTATCAGATAATAGAGTACTTCATGAATTGGCTGATAAAACACGGATGCAAATCAAAGATGTTGAAGAAAAAATTGAAAAATTAGAGTGGTTTGTTGAGCAAGTCAATCAGTATTTTTCAGACAGTCTTGAAATTCTTAATTTAGCGATTGAAGGAGCAGGACAACTAAGTCAAATTATAGTTGATAGCAACGGAAATTACTATGCGGATGGTGTCGACATGACTTGGTTTGACAAAATGAAACAAACAAAAGTTGTTTCCTACGCTAAAAGAGACTATCAGGATGCCTTAACAAGGACTTTAAATCAAGCGTCGAGAGATATGTTATTATCAGAGGATGGTGATACCTATTATCGGGAAGAGTTAAAAAAACGCTTAAAAGGACATGATCGGTCACAGTGGAAAAAAATAATTGATGATTATAACCATACTCTAAAAATTGACAATGAAGGGAATCTAATTGAAATTTTTGATAATAGTGCTTATAAAGATCGACATTATCAAAAAGATGATAACTTTTCTGTGCTAAAAAATGGGAAGTATGATAGTGCTTCTACGAGATTGATCAACGAAAAATATCAAGAACTTCTTCAAGAAAATTTTGAAGCTAATTCCACTGAATTTTGGGGTGGAGTTAGTCAGATGTTATCAGGTTTACTGCTTGATTTTGCTAGCGTAGCAGCAGAAACTGGAGGTTTAGCTTTAGCTCCTGAGACAGGTGGAGCAAGCTTTATTGCTGGAACAACTGCAGCAGGGCTTGCTTTAGATGCAGGAAATGCACTCATATTTAGTGGTGTAGTATCTGTAGGATCTGCTATTAGTAAAACGAGGTGGCGCAAACGCTGAAATTCAAGTTAATTATTCTAGCAACTACGATAGCTGGCAGGCCAATAAAAAGACCAGTATGACTCTATGGAAAACAGATAGAAGCACGTGTGAATGGGAAAAATGTAAAAATCCGTGTTGATTCGGAACCACAAAGTGGTAAATTTCAAGTACAATCTGGAAGTGTGGGAAATCTGGTTATTCATTAAATGAGCATTTACCGATAGATAGGATAATAGAAAAAGATTCTATTATAAACTGGGTAAATTCAAATGAAAGTTTAAGTAAACTCGGCAAAGGCGTTAGAGAACAAATTATTGATAGAATTTGGAAAGGTTATCAAAGGTATTATGCGAATTAAAATAGGAGGCATGCATGAAATTATATTTAAAAGGTGATTACACCAAAACTGATTTTTATGATGAGTTTAAAGAAATAGCTCAAAAGATGTGGTTTAAAGAGCGAAAAGGAATTCCTCTCGATTTTTCCTATGCATGGGATGAATATTTACATTTAAACTTACGATTGGATAAATTTAAGCATAATGACGAACGGTGGGAGAGTGCAAATTTTAATAAAAATATAAACCCTTGGAAGACATTTGAATATGAGAATTTGACATTGGATCTAGAAAATTCTTATGAAAGCGATGGGCGTGAGAAAGGTGATTATTTGCGAATTATTTCCACTCATCTAGATATTTTAACGGTTGACAAGCGTGCGATGTATATTATGGCGATTGAAATAGCCTCTGCTATTGATGGTCAAATCAGTGAAGACGACAAAGAAACTTGGCTGAGTATTGAAGAATTCAAAATGAGACATGCAAATCTGCTACAACTTGAGCTACGATAAGGCGGTTGATATTAGTTTGGAGGAACTTGAGGTCATGGAGGCGGTGGATGAACCACTTTGGGATGATTTACACAAGGGATGGGAAGAGTACATCGCTAGTCCATGGTGAACGTGTTTATGATGACGAGGAAGACTAATGAGACTTTCACATCAAAGGCGATTATACAAAAAGAGTACCTTATGGTTATTTAGAATTAGCTGGTAAAATGTGGTTTCCAGAAGAAAAGCAAGTATCGTACTCAAATGCTGGGGACAATGATGCATTGCAAGAGGATTTTTCTTAAATTTATCCTTGAGGAAAAGCACTGTGGATAAAAGATGGTCTAGTGTCCCCTAAAGGAAGGGGTACGAAGTCTCTTTTCACATATTGATGAATGTATTGATTTAGAGTTTGAGAATGCATTCGCTACAGATTATAATGAAAAAGGAGACTATCTCCCGTATTTTTAACAAAACATCTAGAAGTTTTGACAGTTGATAAACGGGCCATGTATATTATGGCGCTAGAAATTGCGATCCGGTCATTGACGGGCAAATTAGCGAAGATAATAAGGCTAGCTGGTTGACAATAGAGGAGTTTAAAAGAAAACACAGAGGATATTCTATCTCTAATTTTTGAAGAAGCAAATGAACGAAGTTTGGCAGAAATTCAAACGATGGATGTTGTAGACGACCCTCTTTGGGAGGAAGAGGCTAATCGTCGAAAAGAATACATACTAGCACATGGAGGCGATATCTCAGATTTATGAGACTATATATCAAAGGTGACTATACTAGAAAAGTGCCTTTTGGATACAGAGAACTTGCATGGAAAATGTGGTTTAAGGAGGAAAGAAATGGTCAAGAAAATAAGTTTCTCACATGTTGGAGATGATGAGATGCTACAAGATGACTTCTATCTATCTTTACGGTTAGATAAGTGGGGAGCAAGTGGCTCTCGTTGGAAAGATGTCAAGGAAAAGGTGGTAGTGCAATCAATTCCCAAAAATATGAAAATATTGATTTGGATTATGAAGGAAGTTATGAAAGCGACGGTAGGGAAAAGGGTGAATATCTAAGGATCGCTTCGAATTATCTGGATGTACTAACAGTTGATAAACGAGCTATGTATATTATGGCACTTGAAATTGCGACTGCGATTAATGGTCAAATTAGTGAAGATGATAAGAAAACATGGCTAAGAATTGAGGAGTTCAAGGAAAAGCACCAAGATATCTTATCTCTGACCTTGATGAAGCAAATGAAATGAGTCTGGAGGAAATTCAGACGATTGATGCTATTGATGATCCATCTGGGAAGAATTAGATCGAAAACGTGAGGAATACATCAAAATCCATGGTGAACGTGTTTATGACGACGAGGAAGAAGATTGAGAATTTATATTAAAGGTGATTACACCAAAGAAATTCCGTTCGATTACTTAGAACTAGCGAAGAGGATTTGGTTTGAGGAAAAAGATGGAATAGAGCCAGATTTGTCCTATGCGGGGTATCTAGATTTACCAATCGAGAAACTCCTATTCACTTCAAAATTAAATAAGTGGATGCATGATAATAGATGGAATAACGTCCGGTTGAAAGAAGAGATTACTAACAAATTTGGAAGCCATGTATTTGAAAATCTTGAATTAGATTTTGAAGATAATCCAGCAACAGACTACCGAGAAAAAGGAGACTGTCTTCGTTTAGCTTCTAAGCACCTGGATCTGCTCACCGTTGATAAACGTGCGTTCTATATTATGGCAATTGAAATTGCGACTGCCATTGAAGGTCAAATCAGCGAAGATGATAAAGTGAGCTGGTTAAGTGTGGAAGAATTTAAAAACCGACATGAAGATATTCTTTCGATGAGTTATGAAGATGCCAATGAGCTTAGTTTGGAGGAAATTCCATTTATGGATGATGTGAGAGACCCAGTTTGGGGAAGAAGATGACCGCAGAAATGAAGAATACATCCGAATCCATGGAGAAGTGGAGTTGGATGACGAGGACGACGAGTGAAACTATATCTTAAAGGTAACTACGAAACTAACATCTATCAAGCCTGTATGGAATATCCTTGGAAAATGTGGTTCAAGGAACGCAAGGGAGTGCAGGTTGGTTTTTCTTATGCACGTGATGATGATTTTTATTTAAGTTTAACTTTAGATAAATTTTCTTCAAACGATGAGCGTTGGGGAATGGCTGATTTTAGTGTTGGCAACGATCCCTGGGCGACTTTTTAAGCGTGAAAATTTAAATTTAAATTTTGAATATTCTTATGAAAGTGATGGACGAGAAAAAGGAGACTATCTAACGAATCATCACGACTCATAAAGATATTCTGACGGTTGATAAGCGAGCTCTCTTATATCATGGCGATTGAGGTGGCGTCTGCCATTGACGGTCAAATCAGCGAAGACGACAAAGAAACATGGCTGAGTGTTGAAGAAATCAAAACGAAACATGCAGATTTATTGCATTTGACCTACAATGAAGCGGTTGAAATTAGCTTGAAAGGAGATAGAAGTAATGAAAGCTGTTGATGAGCCACTCTGGGAAGAATTGGATCGAAAGCGTGAGGAGTATATCCGAATACATGGTGAAGTGGAATTGGACGATGAGGACGAATAAGAAATTTACTTCAACCTGTAAGCCTTCAGTTGTTTC
>JBKTJB010000004.1:0-173815 GCA_047241705.1 Streptococcus sp. | reverse complement strand
AAGCCCTCAGCTATAACTGAGAGCTCATCTGATTAGCGATAGCTAAGAGCACGTTTAATGGTCTTCCATGGTCCGAGGTCATCGGTCTGAAGGATCAGGCTCGCATAGATACGGGCAATGAGAACTGTTCCCACGATGGTAAAGAGAACCGCAATTCCCAATGACCCCCAAGCTTCAAGACCAGTCGCATAGCCATTAATGGTACGGAAAGGCATGAAGAAGGTTGAAATGAATGGAATGTAGGAACCGATCTTCAATAAGAAGACATCTCCGGCACTTCCCAAGGTGGTTACCCCAAAGAAGCTAAAGAGGACTAACATCATTAGTGGCGAAATCGCTTTTCCTGAATCTTCAGGTCGTGCTACTGTGGAGCCTAAGAAGGCAGAGAGCACCACATACATAAAGATCCCAAGGATAATGAAGAAG
The DNA here is from genome assembly GCA_047241705.1 of Streptococcus sp. GTDB lineage: Bacteria > Bacillota > Bacilli > Lactobacillales > Streptococcaceae > Streptococcus. The sequence continues at coordinate 173,389 of JBKTJB010000004.1, read as the reverse complement.
ACGGTATTGAGCGAGATCGCTTCTGCTAGATGTTGGGTAATTGGAGAGTTTGGAGCGAGAAAATCCTTGACAACAGGGATATCTGCTCTAAAGATCCAAACAGCTACTAGCCCAATGACATAGACAAAAATATGGGTAAAGATCACTCCGAAGAGTCCGAGCATGCGTGCGAAGAAATAGTCGGTTGCTTTGATACTAGAGAAGACCACTTCCATGATCTTGGTTCCTTTTTCACTGGCCACTTCTTGGGCTGTGATACCAGAGTAGAACATCAAAATCATATAAAGCAACATTCCTAGAGCACCTGCAACCATGGTTTGCACCATTTTCAAGCCTTCTTTTTTCTCATCAATTTTTTCTTTGAGAGAAACCTGTTGAGACAAGGCTGTCAGTTGCTCTTTGCTTAGATTAGCACGCGCTAGATTGATTCCTTGTTGGACTTGGCTTAATTTCGCAGCGACAAGCGATTTCAAATCTGTTTTCATGGCTTGGTCGCCCACATAAGTGGCTTCTAGCTGGCCATCTTTTTCATCGACCGTTAGGTAAGCAGCTGCTTTCTCATCCTTGATGGCTTTTTTAGCTGCAGCTTCATCCTTGTAGTCCAAGGTCAAGCCATCAGTTCCTTTGAGACTTTCTTTGACAGCTGGAACTTCTGTCACCAAGGCCACCTGGTTTTTGGCATCTGTAGAAGAACCTGTCAGATAACCGATTCCAATGCTCAATCCTAAAAAGAGGAAGGGGCCAAAGACCATGAAGAGGAAACTCCATGATTTCACTTGTCTGATATAGGTTTCTTTCATTACGACAAACATCTGTTTCATACTTCTACTCCTGATTCAAGTTTAAAGATCTCATCAATAGTTGGGGCTTGGTGGTCAAAGGTCGCAAGGTAGTGGCCCTTGGTCAAGCGATCAAATAATTCTGGACCAGCTGACGCATCATCCAAGATCAGCTTCCAAGTCCCTTGCTTGGTCATGCTGACCTTGGTCACGTGTGGCAGAGCTTCTAGCTCTTCTTTGCTAAAGTCGTTAGAGACAAAGAGGCGAGTCTTGCCATAGCTATTCCGGACCTCTTGGACAGGCCCTGAAAGGACAACCGAACCATCACGGATCATTAGGATATCATCACACAACTCTTCGACATTGGTCATGACGTGGTCAGAAAAGATAATGGTTGCCCCACGCTCTTTTTCTTCAAAAATGACCTGCTTGAGCACTTCTGTATTGACCGGATCCAAGCCGCTAAAGGGTTCATCTAAAATGATCAATTTAGGCTCATGGATCAAGGTGATGATCAGTTGCACCTTCTGTTGGTTCCCTTTTGAGAGACTCTTGATTTTATCGGTCAATTTTCCTTTTACTTGGAGTTTTTCCATCCAGGTCGGTAATTTTTCCTTGACCTCAGCAGTGCTCATTCCTTTTAAGGCAGCCAAATAGCGGACCTGCTCAAAAATCGTGAGTTTTGGCATGAGACTACGCTCTTCCGGCAAATAACCAATTTCTTTGTAAGTTTCTTGCGTGATCGCTTTGCCATCTAGGCGGATCTCACCACTGTAGTCCAAAAGCGCAGGATACTGTGGAAAATGGTTGTTTTCCCGGCACCATTTTTCCCAACTAAGCCAAGGATATGCCCTTGTTGAGCTGTCAGATCTACTCCGAAGAGGACCTGCTTATTGCCAAAGCTTTTTTCTAAATTTCTAATTTCTAACATAATGACTCCTCTACTCTTTATAATAACGTTTGGTAATCTTGTACTGAGAGACCAAGATATAGACATAAATCAGTGATACCACTACTAATGCTAACAAGATATCTGTATGGAAAGCAATGCCAACTAAGAATATCGCAATTAAGGAAATCGGTAAGACATAATTGCTTAACTTAACGACAATTTCGAAGTTTTCCTCGTAGCTAATCTGTTTTTCTGCTTCATCCATCATACTCATCATAAATTCACGCACTTCCTTGGCATTGGCATTGCGGGGAATCGGTTTTCCATAAATCAGATGGAAGGTCTTGCGAAAGAAGATATCCGATAGGAAAAATAGGGCAATCAAGACAAGGAAAGAGATAGAGCATGGTAAAGTCTCCAAAGATAAAAGCCATGTCCTCAGTGTCAGGTCTATCTATAGTACAGCTAATTGACTATAAAAGATGACTGACTAATAAAGTAGGGCAACGATCATGATGCCTTTAAAAATGGTCGCTAAGCCATATAGTTTTTTCTTCTGGATGTCATAGTGATAGGCTTCATCATCGTCTTCTATCTGGAGCATTTTTTGATGGACTTTTCTCGCGCACATCAGTAAGGTTATCGTAATTATAAATGCGACTAAGATATAAAACTGATTGAGCCCAATAGAGTACTTCTCGACTCAAAGAAGGATTGGATTTCAAGTGGCTTTTCGGATCCAAACATATCCTGTCAAAAAGCCGATGACTGCCTCCTAATCAAGCCGGAAACTGTAATGATCCCTACATTTCTCCAAAAACGAAAACGGGCTGACCTTTCTTTATACTTCTTTTTCATTGTTATTCCTCTTCCTCTACTAGACTAAAGACATTTTCCACCGGTTCCTTGAAAATCTGGGCGATGGTGATGGCAATGATAACCGAAGGGGTGTATTCCCCCCGCTCCAAGAGACTGATGGACTGGCGCGAGACCCCTGCTAGCTTGGCTAGCTCGGATTGGTTGAGACCATCACGCGCCCTCAGCTCTTTCAGTCGATTTTTTAAGATCATGGCTTTCGCCCCCTTATAGTTGAATACCTTGAATATCTTCGATGCGAACTAATTTGGTTTCCTTCTGTTGTTTATTATTCTCACGGCTCAATTTGACCCAATCTTCATCGATATCCATAATCTCATATTCGGTTCCAAAACCATTTACTGTAACAGTGGCCGTTTGGCCTTTCAATTCTTCTAAAAGTCTAGACATGTCTTGATTTCCTTTCACTTGTTTTTCTAATCGTCTGATGCGTTTGTTCAACCTTTTTATCTTCTTTTCTGAGTCTGTATAAATGATAAGCAGAAAAGGGATAAATAGAATCCAAATGGCTCCCATAAGAAAACCTCTCCTTCTTTCAACTAAAATCATTGTAACACTTCTTTTTCTTTTTGACAAGTATATTTGTCAAAAAAATAAAAATATTTGTCAAAAATAGCAGGATGGTTGACATAGATATTTTGAGGTAAGAAATAAAATGCCCGCATTTGCGCACCTTTTAGCGATCCTTTTTCCATTGACAAGCTCTGTAAAAATTTTTATAATGATAGAAAATACGACTAAGGAGAACCTACATGACGATTCGTTTAGCGCAACCAAAAGATATTCCTGCTTTGCTTGGTCTCTTAGAACAGATTCTTTCCGTCCACCACCAAGTCCGTCCCGATATTTTCAAGAAAAGTGGCGGAAAATATAGTAAAGAAGAGTTGAAAACAGTTAATGGCGCAAGAGCAGACACCGATTTTCGTCTATGAAAATGAGAGATGGCCAGATCCTAGGACATCTCTTCGTCACCATTAAAGAAGTATCTGACAATCCTGTTCTTCATCCGATTAAAACCCTCTTCATCGAGGACTTGTGTGTCGATCAAGCAGCGCGTGGGCAAAAGATCGGCGATCAACTCTATCAATTCGCCTGTCAGCTATGCCAAGGAAATCGGCTGCTACAACCTGACTCTTAATGTCTGGAATGACAATGAAAGAGCCCTTCGCTTCTATCAAAGACAGGGAATGAAGCCTCAAGAAACAGTCATGGAAACCATCACTGACTAACTCCTTTTACATTCACAAAAGAGAGTGGGACAGAAATCGGTAATTCGTTAGAACCTGATTTCGTCGTCCCACTCGCGCACAGTTGAGTAGGGCTGCAAAAGCCGATGAAACTGCAGCGTAGTAGAGCCCACTCAACCACTGCGTCTTGCTCGACAATCCAAAAACAATTGAGAGGCTAGGGATTTCTGTCCCACTCTTTTTTGATAAGCATGAAAAAAACGAGCTGAGAACTTCTCAACTGTTTAGAATGTAAACAAACTTTTTCACATGAAATAGCCAAAGTAAGGCTGAAAAATTTGAATGATTTTATACTATCATACTCATGTAACGAATAAATTTTTAAACTTTCCGCCGTGAGAAAAGTGCTGTGAAACAAAATTATTTCTAGCACTCGGGAAGTGCCTTGGAACCTTAGGTCCAAAACTAAGTCATGGAACTTCTTCGAAGTTCGCTGACGTCCGTACTCACCTCCAAGGAAAGTTTCTAAGATGTTTTGGAACTAAATCTTGTAACGCACTTCTGCATTGACTTTTTCGTCGGGTGACGCTTGGATTTTTTTCCAGAAGGGGACAGGAGCGACTTCTTCATCCGTCAAGCTATCTTCTGGATTTTGGAAGGTCAAACTGTAGGCCATAGACTTCATGCCAAGTCCTAGTTTTTCACCGAGAAGACGTCAAAGAGTTTGATAGTCTGTCAAACGTTTTACGCCAGCAGCTTGAATCGCATCAACCACTTCTTGGTGAGTCACTTCTGCTTTTGAGGAGAAGGGCGATATCACGGCTCTACGGCTGGGAATTTAGTGATTTCCACAAAGGCTGCGGCTGGTTGAAGAGCTGCTTCAATAGCAGATAAGTTCAATTCTGCCACATAGGTTTCTGGGATATCATAAGCCTTAGCTGTTACAGGGTGGACTTGTCCCAAGACCCCAATCACTTGGTCACCGAGTGAGAGCAAGGCTGTACGCCCTGGGTGGAGACTCTTGATTTCAGAAGTTGCTGTATAAGTCACATCAAGACCCAAGCGGAGCAAAGAGGGCTTCCAAGATTCCCTTGGCATAGAAGAAGTCAACTGGAACAGCTGCAGTTTGGAAGTCTTTTTCAGCGACTAGACCAGTTAAAGCAAAGGCAAAGCTGTTGATTTCGTTTGGCAAGTCTTCTTTTGGATTTCCTGTCTGTTCAAAGACTTTTCCGATCTCGTAGAGGGCCAAATCTTTGTTCTTACGAGCGACGTTGTAAGCTACGGTATCCAAGATTCCTGAGATCATATTTTGACGGAGGACTGAACGATCCACAGTCATTGGCCACATGAGCTCTGTTAAGTTACTTGGCGCAGTCGCGAATTCCACGGCTTTTTCAGGAGTTGTCAAGGCGTAAGTGATGATTTCTGTCAAACCAGCACCTTCAGCAATGGTCCGAACTTGACGACGCAATTTTTGAGTCGCTGTCAATTCACCTGCTGTCCCGTCATCTTTTGGAAGGGTTGCTGGTAATTTGTCATAACCGTAAATCCGAGCAATTTCTTCAAAGAGGTCCGCTTCGATGGTGATGTCCCAACGGCGACGAGGAACGGCTTACTGTGAAGCTGTTCTGCATTTCCAGAAAGGCCAAAACCAAGCGCGACGGAAGACATCTTCGACATCTCGCGTAGGAAAGCTCTGTTCCAAGGACACGGTTCACGCTCTGCAAGAGTGGAAGAAACTTCCACACTTCAGAAGTATCCAACTGATCCTGCTGAAACAATGCCTTTACGCACGGTCGCTACCAGCAAGCTCTAGCAATCATGCTTGCTGCCGCATCAAGGGCTTCATTAACAGTTGCCACGTTGATGCCTTTTTCAAAACGAGAAGATGATTCAGAACGAAGGTTGAGGCGACCGCTTGTCTTACGGATCGATTTCGCCACTGAAGACAGCTGCTTCAAGGACGACACGACTAGACTTTTCAGAGATTTCTGTAGCCTCTCCCCCATGACACCTGCAAGGGCAACTACGGTTTGTCAGCAACCGTGATCACGAGGTCACTTGATTCCAACTCACGCTCTTCCCGTCCAAGGTCACCAATTTCTCACCAGCACGCGCTTCACGCACACGGATGTCAGTTTCCTTCAAAGGTATCCAAGTCAAAGGCATGCATAGGCTGACCAAAGTAAAGCAGGATATAGTTGGTCACGTCGACCACATTATTGATGGGACGGATGCCTTCTATTCATGAGGAGGTTTTGCAACCATTGTGGACTTGGTGCGATGGTTACATTGTCCAAGATACGAGCTGCATAGTAAGGAGCCTTGTCTGTGTCAATGCTGACAGAAAGAGCATCCGCTGCAGCTTGGTCTGTTTCCGGTCAAGGTAAAGTCTTTGAAGTTCACAGCCTTGTCATAGATGGCTGCTACTTCGTGTGCTACCCCACGCATCGAAAGGGCATCTGCACGGTTTGGAGTGATGGAAAGTTCGATGATTTCATCATCCAAGTCTAGGTAAGAGAAGACTTCCTCTCCTGGAACAGCATCTTCTGGCAAGATTTGGATGCCATCTGCAAATTCTTTCGGTACAACGGAGTCAGAAATGCCCAACTCACCAAGTGAACAGATCATCCCAAGGGATTCCAAACCACGGATTTTCCCTTTTTTAATCTTGTAGTTATCTGCGATGCGAGCACCTGGAAGAGCCACCATAACCTTGATGCCTGCACGCACATTTGGTGCTCCACGGACGATTTGACGGGCTTCTTCTTCACCCACATTAACTTGGCAGACATGAAGGTGTGTCTCTGGCACATCTTCACAAGACAAGACTTCTCCGACGACAATTTTTGAGAGACCAGCAGCAGGTGATTCCACACCTTCTACTTCGATCCCTGTGGTTGACATTTTTTCAGCCAACTCTTCTGATGGCACATCAATGTCCACCAATTGTTTTAACCATTTATATGATACTAACATAATGTCCGATCATAAGATCTCACTAGGTGAGATCTTCTCAATTCCTTTCTCTCAATTTGAACCCAGCAATTAAGCTTATCGTGATTCTCCTTCAAATGCTTGCGCAGCAACCAGTCTGTATCCACGGCTATCCCCGGTGATAAACTGGTGCTCGCTAAATCGTTCAAATCCGAAGTGGTAGTAAAAGTCTTGCGCCTTAAAATTCCGTTCCCAGACACCCAGCCAGGCCCACTCAAAGCCACGTTTTTTAGCTTCGATCCAGGCAAAGGTAAACATTTCCTTGCCGATAGCCCTTAGCTCCATGACGTTGCTTTCTTGACATAGATCCGCTGGATCTCAAAAGCACTTGTCCATCTCTACTGGCTCGGTCTGCGCTTGCCCCCAGTTGAACTTGAGAAAACCACAGATTTCTCTGATCGTCATCGAAGGACAAAATAGGTCTCTGATTCCGGGTCTAGCTAGGTCCTTCTGGATTTGCTCTAACGAGAGCACCGTAGAGAAGTAATCTTCCAAATCTTCATCAGCAGTTGTAGGGACCAAAGGTATCCCGATAGGTTTCCACCTCTAGGTCCCTTAAGGTCTGCTAATTGATTCGACCTTAACTTTTACTAACATGATTATTTAAACTGTTCTGAGAAGCGGACATCTCCTTGATAGAAGCCACGGATATCATTGATTCCGTAACGAAGCATGGCCACACGCTCTTGACCAAGTCCAAAGGCAAATCCTGAATAGATTGTTGGATCAATGCCACTCATCTCAAGGACGCGTGGGTGAACCATACCAGCTCCCATGATTTCGATCCAACCTGTCTTCTTACATACGTTACATCCCGCTCCACCACACTTGAAGCAAGAAACGTCCACTTCAACCGATGGCTCAGTGAATGGGAAGTAAGAAGGACGCAAACGGATTTGACGTTCTGCACCAAACATCTTTTGCACGATCAATTGAAGCGTTCCTTGAAGATCGGCCATAGAAATGCTTTTCCCAACGACCAAGCCTTCGATTTGATGGAATTGGTGGCTGTGGGTCGCATCATCCGTATCCCGACGGAAAACCCGCCCTGGAGAGATCATCTTCAATGGTCCCTTGCTAAAGTCATGCGCATCCATCGCCCGCGCCTGTACAGGTGAGGTATGGGTCCGAAGCAAGATGTCTTCTGTGATATAGAAGGTATCCTGCATATCCCGCGCTGGGTGATCTTTAGGCAGATTCATGCGTTCAAAGTTATAGTAGTCTTGCTCCACTTCAAAGCCGTCCACAACTTGGTAGCCCATCCCGATAAAGATATCTTCGATTTCTTCACTGGTTTGGGTCAAGATATGACGGTAACCACTAGCAACTGGACGACCTGGAAGCGTCACATCGATGCTTTCGCTAGCTAGTTTCGCTTGGACTTTCTTTTCTTCCAAGAGTTTGGCTGATTTCTTCAAAGGCAGCCGTCAAGACATCACGGGCTTCATTGACGTGTTTTCCAATAACCGGACGCATCTCAGCAGAGACATCCTTCATCCCTTTGAGAATCTCCGTCAGAGATCCTTTTTCCCAAGGACAGAGACCCGTAGTTCTTGCATCTCCTTTTCATTTTCAGCAGAGATCTGCTTCAAGGCTGCCAGCGTTTCTTCTCGAAGCGCTTTTAGTTGTTCTTCAATCGTTGACATATTTCCTCCATCATGGTCCCTCTACAGACATAGAAAAAAACCACGCGCCAACACCCTATTGGAGCGTTGACACGCGGTACCATCCGTTTTTTATCCGTAAACCAGACCTTAATTTCTAAATCCTTTACGCAAGTGAATTCACTCAGCTTTCATGCAAAGAGCTTTCAGTCACGGCTCTTCTCCCTGTCGCACTTCCCTTGAGATACTAGTCTTGCAGATTTCTATTCAATTACTACTCTAGTTTATCAGATTTTTAGTTAAAAAACAAGTTAGATGAGACCAATTTCACTAGAAAAAGGAACAAGAGACAGTGCATTATCTATTTGCCTTGTCTGTTTCATCTGCTTGCCTTTTTCAATAGAAGAGTGGCTGCTTGGTTAAAAACCATCACACCAGTTATACCATTTTGCTTCATACTCATCTTGAGGTAAGATACGATGTTTTAAATCCAAAACAGAGGATATCTTTCTTTCCTCGCAAGCTTGCGCATAGAGAGCATACAAGCTCATCGCCACCATCTCTATCAAACTCAGCAGAAATCGTATCCCGACCTGCCAATAAAGCCTGATAAGCCCTGTGATGCCCGTCTGTAATCAAGAAGCGATTTCCAAATGCAAGAACACTAATTGGATCCACATTGATGATGTCTGCCGACTGATCCAGCATCTGGATAGCTTGTAACTTCTTTTCTGATAAATATAGTTGGGTCGGATGAAGATCTGTTATCTTGACTTCCACTATCTTTCTCCTCTACCATGAGTAACATAGTTGGTCATGGGCACTGGTAGACATTTTTAAAGGTCACGATTTAAAGACCTGCCAAAGCCAAATTCTCCTGCCATTCTTGTGATTCGTTTCGTTTTTATTTAATGACTTGTCCAGCATCTTTCAAGACAGATTCTGGAATAGTAATGCCCAATTCATCTGCGACTTTTTTATTGATGACAGATTTTCCTTGGCTAAAGATTTCAACAGGTGTATCCGCAGGTTTTTGACCTTTCAAGATCTTCGCAGCCATTTTACCAGTTGCTACTCCAAGATCGTGTTGGTCGACAACGACTGAACCAAGACCACCAGCTTCTACCATAGCTGTCGCACTTGGGAAGATTGGTTTTTTAGCTGTTTTGTTGGCTTCGACAACTGTTGAGAAGGCTGATGCGATGGTATTGTCGATTGGAACCCAGATAGCATCCACTTTACCTGACATTACAGATACAGTTGAAGCAATTTCGTTTGTAGAAGGAACAGAATACGGGAACCACCTTGTAGCCTGCTTTTTCAGCCAATTTTGTAAATTCTTCTACTTGAGATTTTGAGTTGTCTTCACTGGTTGAGTACAGGACCCCGATTGTTTTCACGTTCGGAGTCAACTCTTTGATCAATTTCAACTGTTGCTCAGTAGGATTGTGGTCAGATACCCCAGTGATATTGCCACCTGGTTTTTTCAAATCTTTGACCAAGTTTGCGCCGACCGGATCAGTGACAGCACCCATGACGATGGGTTTGTCTTTGGTTGCACTAGCCAAACCTTGAGCAGATGGAGTTGCAATCCCAATCAAGACTTGGTTATCCTTGTCTACCAATTGTTTACTCATGGTCGCAACTTTGTTTTGGTCGCCTTCTGCATTGAGGAAATCAATGTCCACTTTGTCCTTGTCATAACCTTCTTCAGCTAAACCATCTTGAATCCCCTTGTAGATCAAATCAAGCGAAGGGTGGCTGACCAACTGCAAGACCCCAACTTTAGCCTTTTCATTGCTGCTTGCTGCCTTGTTGTCTTTACCTGCTGTAGCTGAATAGATCGCTGTCCCAATGACTGCTGCTGCAATCAAACCAATAATTCCCATTAACCGTTTATTTTTCATTTTTAATACCTCTTCTATTTTTCATTTTCTTCTTTTTTTCCATCATCTAAAGACTGTGACGCCATCGTTTCTTCATATCTTTTCTCCCTTCTCATCTAAAACAAAAAACACGCCCACACATAGCAAAAGCTATGTGAGGACGTGTCATCGCGGTGCCACCTCACTTATGGGAAAAAGATAGTCTCCCCCATATCTCTGTCTTGTCTAGCAACAAGTTGCACGATAAGGTGTGCCAACCGAATTTTTATTGTTTCAAATTCATCTCATCATTAGTCCAATTTCATAAACTGCCGCTACCTACTCTCAGCAACCGTAGGCTCTCTTGAAACTTTCATTTACTACTTTTCTAATTTCTTACATTTTAAAGTTTTCTTTCAAAAATGTCAATACTTTTTCTGCATTTTTTTGAAAACGTTCGCATTTTCCTATTGAACAGCTCCCTAGCTTCTCTCTGGGATTTCCGCACTAATTTTGATATAATTTACTAGAATAAACGCTAGAATGATGAGGAATCCCATGTCTTTTGATGGATTTTTTTTACACCATATGGTGCAAGAATTGAAGGCCGAACTCTTGAGTGGTCGCATTCAAAAAATTAACCAACCCTTCGAGCAAGAATTGCTGCTTCAAATCCGAGGCAATCGAAAAAACCAAAAACTCTTGCTCTTCGCCCATTCTGTCTTCGGACGGATCCAACGGACCCAGACCAACTTTGAAAATCCTGCCTTTCCCAATACCTTTATTATGGTTATGCGCAAATATCTTCAAGGCGCTGTCATTGAAGGGATTGAGCAAATGGAGAACGACCGGATTCTTGAAATCCGTGTCTCCAATAAAAACGAAATTGGAGATGCCATTTCTGTCAGCCTCATGATCGAAATCATGGGCAAGCACAGTAATATTATTCTCCTGGACCGCACCAGCAATAAAATCATCGAAGCCATCAAACATGTCGGCTTCTCACAAAATAGCTACCGGACCATTCTCCCTGGATCAACCTATGTAGCTCCTCCGAAAACCAGACGCGGTCAATCCTTTTACAATTGGAGATGAAGCTCTTTTTGCCCTTCTTCACAAGGAAGAGTTAAGCCCAAAGAACCTTCAAAAATGTTTCCAAGGTTTGGGGCGAGATACAGCTCAAGAATTGGCTAAGCGACTTGAGACGGATGAAAAATTAAAAACCTTCCGTGCCTTTTTCCAAGCTCCAACTGAGCCACGCCTAACGACCAAATCCTTCTCGGCTATCCCCTTTGAGGATGCGACCAGTCAAACCTTTGAGACACTTTCTGATCTGCTGGATGACTATTACCGAGACAAGGCTGAGCGCGATCGGGTGCAACAACAGGCCAGTGAATTGATCCGCAAGGTCGAAAACGATCTTGAAAAGAACCGGAAAAAATTAGCCAAACAAGAAGCTGAGTTAGCGGCGACCGACAATGCAGAAGAGTTCCGCCAAAAAGGAGAATTGCTGACAACTTTCCTCCACCAGGTACCAAACGACCAAGACCAGGTTGTCCTGGACAATTACTATACCAACGAACCCATCACCATCCAACTCAATAAGGCTCTGACCCCCAACCAAAATGCGCAACGCTACTTCAAACGCTACCAAAAGTTAAAAGAAGCCGTCAAACATTTGACCATCCTCATTCAAGAAACCAAGGAAACCATTTCTTATCTTGAAACGGTTGAAACGGCCCTTTCTCAAGCGAGCCTGGCTGAGGTGGCAGAGATTCGTGAAGAGTTAATCCAGACCGGCTTTATCAAACGGCGCAACCGTGAAAAATTCATAAACGGAAAAACCAGAAAATACCTGGCGAGTGATGGCAAAACCATCATTTTAGTGGGTCGCAATAATCTGCAAAACGATGAACTGACCTTTAAGATCGCTAAAAAAGACGAACTCTGGTTCCATGCCAAAGATATCCCGGGAAGCCACGTCGTCATTACAGGAAATCTAAATCCATCGGATGAAGTGAAAACCGATGCTGCAGAGTTGGCGGCCTACTATTCCAAGGCCCGTCTCTCAAACCTGGTCCAAGTAGATATGATCGAAGCCAAGAAACTCAATAAACCAACTGGTGGAAAGCCCGGTTTTGTCACCTACACTGGCCAGAAGACTCTGCGGGTCACTCCCAGAAGAAGAAAAATCAAAGCCATGAAACTAACAGACTGATTTCAAAATAAAAGAGAGTGGGACAGAAATCGGTAATTCGTTAGAATTCGATTTCGTCGTCCCACCTCCGCACTGTTGAGTAGGGCTGTAAAAGCTGATGAAATCAGCGTAGTAGAGCCCACTCAACCACTGCGTCTTGCTCGACAATCCAAAATAATTGAGAGGCTAGGACGTTTTGTCCCAGCCTCTTTTTATTCTGCTTTATTGATGTCTTCTTTGACCTCATCAACATTGAATTTGGCAAAGAGGTACTGACGGTCTTGAACTGGGAAACGTTGATCCAGCTGATCGATGGCCCCCACCTCTACAATCCCTTCTGTGATGACAAAATCCATGACATGGCCACCAAAGGTGTGGTCATCTGAAATAAAGTGCAAATGATAACCAGCCACGCTCACGCCATGGAAAATTTCGGGTGTCCAAAAACCGACGATGGTTCCAGTGACATTTTCCCGTGTATACTCTGGCTGATGGGTTGCAACCTCTGCAAACTTCATTTCTGGCGTTGATTTTGGAATCATACGGACATGCATCTTGGCAAAGTCACCACGAATCTTAATGGAGCGGAAAAGATTTTCCCCATCATAATAAGACTCAATACGGGCTTCCAATTCCTCGTCCGTCATTTCAAAGCGTTGGCGGAAAATCACTTCGCTTGGTGAGGGACGACTGCCGCATAAGGAACCTTAGCATCCGGAGAAACTTCGACTATTTCAGGATGGTCACCTGATCCCTTGGCCTGATATGCCTTACCATCTAATACGATCAACTCTCCATCAATAGAATCAAGCGTCCCAACTCCTAGATCTCCGTGTTCCAAGAGTTCTCCAATCGTAAATGAACCCCCGTACAGACCCGCCATTAGGGCACCTAAGGTATTGTATTGAAAAAGTTTCACTGGTTCCATGTTTTTCTCTCCTCATTCTATCTTCTACCAGTATACCACAAACTATTCCGAATCTTCACGATATGGTTTTGATTAGAGGCTATCATAGAGGGTTTGCATCTGCACATCGTCTGGTACGATTGCCAAATACTGATTAGCCACTTCACGCGCCTTCGTCACATCTCCAGCCTCACGCAACAAATAAACATAGGCTTCGAGGAATTCTGGGTTGTCCTTTAAGTCCTCATAGAGCTCTTGGTAGGCTGAGACGGCCTCTTCTGTTTTCTCCAAGGCAGACAAGGCACGGGCAATGTTCCATCGAGTGACAACTGTTTCGACTTCTTCATTTTGCCAAGCCAAGACTTGGTCAAAGCGTTCCTGTTCCAAATAAAGGGTGGTCAGAGCGAAGAGCAATCTCTTCGAGATCATCTGCCACTTCTTTAGCCTCTAATAGATAAGCTTCTGCCTGTTCAGGCTGGTGAAGTTCATAAGAAAGCTGAGAAGCAAGAAGCTTCAATTGGGCATCAAAGGGATTCTTCTGGATCCCTTGTTTAGCAATCTCAAGCGCTTTTTCACGGTCATTTTCAGCCTGTAAAGCCAAGGCATAACCGTACTCATAGCCCTCAAAATCAGGCGACAAGGTATCAATTTGTTTGTAGTAGATCAGGGCTTTTTGGAATTCTTCTTGGTCAGACAATAAGGTCGCTAATTCGTAAGCAATCTGGTCATCAAACTCAATCTCCAGAGCTTTCTCTAAGAAGGGAACAGCTGCTTCAAACTTACCAAGATTGGCATAGGCAAAACCAATCCGTTGATAGGTGGAAATTCCTGTTGCTTCCAAAATCTCCCGATTGTCCAACTGGGCATACTCTTGGATAGCCTCTTGGTAGCGTTCCAATTCCAGATCAATTTCAGCTAGCCCTAATTTGAATGATGGGATCATCAGACAAATGAGCAGCTCTTCAACTAATTTTTCACGCGCCACATCTGCTAGGCCTTCCATCTGATAGAGATCCGCCTTGAACCAAGAGACTGGCTACATACCAGTTTGATCTCAGGTCCAATTTCTTCTAAATAAGCAAAGGCCTCTTCTGTTTGACCTTCCTCTGCAAGGATGGTTGCCAAACTCAGATACACTTCTGGGTAGGTTTCTGCAATCTGTTCATAGATCTCTTTTGCCTGAGGGTAAAAACCGATACTTTCAAGATATTGACCTAAATCCAATAATTGTGCTTCACTATCTTCTAACAAAGCCTGTTGAAATTGAACTTCGGCCTCTTCTAGCTCTTGACGATCGAGAGCTTCTACCATTTGTTGACTATGACTCACTGTGTGTTTCCTCTTCTACTTCGTTGTGTTCTTCATACAAGCCACTGACGACCTTATACCATTCAAAGATAGCTCCAATCACCACCTTAGCAGATGCATAGACTGGAATTCCAAGGAAAACTCCCCAGATTCCAAACATAGATCCTGACGTCAAGAGCACAAATAAAATGGTAATCGGATGGATATTTAACTGGCTTCCCAAAACCAACGGTGATACAAAACGTCCTTCAATGGTTTGCTCCACTGCAAATACAATCAAGACCTTGATAAACATCTCTGGTCCTGCTACCAAGCCCAAGACTAAAGCAGGTAACATGGCTAAGAAACTACCCAAATAAGGGATCAAATTCAAGATCCCCGCAGAGATCCCAAGCGTCACCGCATAGCGCAAGCCAATGATCTTAAAGAAGATGATGAACATAATGGCGACGACAATGGCTACCGTAATTTGCCCTCGAACGTAGTTGGAGAGTTGGGTATTGACATCTGAGAGAACCTTGTTCAGCCGATTTACGAATCTTAGTCGGTAAGAAGCGAACAATGTGGCCCTTTAAATTTTTTCCATCTCGAAGAAGATAAAAGACAATAAAAGGCATGATGATCAAGGCAACAATAACTTGCGAAGCCACTCCGATCAAGTTGCTGACCCAATTGACAGCCCGCCCAGAGATCGAACTCGCCCAAGAAGTAATGTTTGCAGACAATTCCTTGGTGATCTCATCTAATTGGGGTTTGATATCTGAGGAGACGCGATTATCTAGAAAATCATCGATAGTTGCATTGGCCTTTTCCAAATAAGTTGGCAGGTTATGAAAGAAACTCACCACTTGTCGTTGGACGGATGGAATCACTACAGCTAGACCCCAAATTAAAGCACTGCAATCAAGAAAAGACTAAGGAAATCGCAAAAATCCGCTTGAGTCCTTTTCTTTCAAGAAAGTCAACAATAGGGTTAAGCAGGTAATAGAGCAAACCAGAGATAATGACAGGCAGCATGACTGCTCCTGCAAACTCAAAAATAGGAATAAAAATAAAGGTGATTTTACTCAAAACCAAAAGGTTCAAGCCCAACAGCAAGGTAACTAAAAATACGGTAATGGCCTTGTTGTCTAAAAACCATCTAAAAAACCAGGACAAACTAAACTGTTTTTCTTTATTATCCACAGAGAACTCCTTTTCATTTCAATCTGTTTCTATTTTAGCATTTTTTGAGCTTGAAGTTACGAAAAAACTAGCAAAATAAGAAAGAAAGGCCCTCGCCATTTCAACTAGCAATTGCCTTCCAATAGGACCTTTGATATAATAAACCTAACAAATCATACGAGGTGACCTATGTCTCAAACCATTTATTTCGGTACCTATACCAAAAAAGAATCCAAAGGAATTTACAAGGCACAATTTGACCCTGAAACAGGGACATTGGAGCCAACTTGAACTAGTGGCAGCTGGAGCCCAATCCAACCTATATCGCTTTTTCTGAAAAGGCAACCTCTACAGTGTCGGAGCTGAAGAAGGGAAAAGGAGGAATCGCAAGTTTTACAGCTGATTTTCAGCCGCTCAATCACGTCGTTGAAGAGGGAGCACCACTCTGCTATGTCTCTGTCGATGACAAGCGTCAACTGGTCTATGGAGCCAACTATCACAAAGGCCAAGTTCTCGTATATCAGCTAGAGGCAGATGGACGTTTGTCCTTTGTCGATCAAGACACCCACCAAGGAAGTGGTCCTCATGCCAATCAAGCAAGTCCACATACCCACTATGCAGACCTTACACCAGATCAGTACTTAATCACGTGTGACCTAGGAACTGATAGTTTGCATGTCTATGATGTCAGTGAGGAAGGAAACCTAACCCTGATCAATCAGTATCAAACAGCCCCAGGGGCAGGACCTCGTCACCTGGTCTTTCATCCTCACTATAAGACTGCCTATCTCATCAATGAATTAAATGCTACGATCGATGTACTCTTTTATGATGGTATGGGTGAATTCGAACACTTCCAAACTGTTTCCACACTTCCATCAGACTACGATGGTCAAAAATGGGCTTCTGCGATCAAACTCTCAGCTGATGGGAAATTCCTCTATGCATCTAACCGTGCTCACAATTCCATCGCTGTCTTCAAAGTTGTGGCTGATGGTAGCCTAGAACTCATTGAAATTGTTCCAAGTCAAGGCCTCAATCCACGTGATTTCACGCTTAGTCCTGATCAAAACTATTTGATCGCAGCCCATCAAGATTCACCTAATGCCACCGTCTTCAAGCGAGATCCTGCTAGCGGAAAATTAACCCTTCTATCCCACGACTTCTATGTTCCAGAGGCTGTTTGTACGGTTTTTCATTAAGTCGTTTTAGTTGTCAAACCTCTAAAAAAATGATTAAATAGATGAGAAAAAGGCGCGAGCCTGACTTCACAACTTATATTTTAGGAGATCCTAACATGAATCCAATGGACTTATTTAACCAAGTAAAAGAAATGATCGAAAAGAAAGATTTCGACGTTGCAGAAGAAATTTGTTGATGACAACAAAGACAACCTCGGTGACTACCTTGAACAAGCTAAAGGGCTTGTATCTGGAAATGAAATGGTCAGCGGTGCCTTGGACAAAATCAAAGGCTTGTTCTAATAGAACCACTCCTAACGCTTTAGTTGAGGAGTTTTTGACTTATACTAATCGCAAAAAAGATCCTTGAGAAAACTCAAGGATCTTTCTAGTCTAGTAAACTAGATTATTTCTTCAAGGTTGTAGAATGATTTCAATCCACGGTATTCAGCTACTTCACCAAGTTGATCTTCGATGCGAAGCAATTGGTTGTATTTAGCGATACGGTCTGTACGTGAAAGTGAACCAGTCTTGATTTGTCCTGCGTTTGTTGCAACTGCGATGTCAGCGATTGTTGAATCTTCAGTTTCACCTGAACGGTGTGATACAACGGCAGTGTAACCAGCTTCTTTCGCCATTTCGATAGCGTCGAATGTTTCAGTAAGAGTACCGATTTGGTTAACTTTGATAAGGATTGAGTTAGCAGCACCTTCTTCGATACCACGTGAAAGGTAGTCAGTGTTTGTTACGAAGAAGTCGTCACCAACCAATTGAACTTTACCACCAAGACGTTCAGTAAGAGCTTTCCATCCGTCCCAGTCGTTTTCGTCCATACCATCTTCGATAGTGATGATTGGGTATTTGTTTACCAATTCTTCAAGGTAGTCGATTTGTTCAGCAGCAGTGCGGACAGCAGCTCCTTCACCTTCGAATTTAGTGTAATCGTAAACTTTGCGTTCTTTATCGTAGAATTCTGATGATGCACAGTCAAATCCGATAAATACGTCTTTACCTGGAACATAACCAGCAGCTTCGATAGCAGCGATGATAGTTTCTACACCATCTTCAGTTCCGTCGAAACGAGGAGCGAATCCACCTTCGTCACCAACGGCAGTTTCAAGACCACGACCTTTAAGGATTTTCTTAAGTGCGTGGAAGATTTCAGCACCCCAACGAAGAGCTTCTGAATGTAGGTGCACCAGCAGGTACGATCATGAATTCTTGGAAAGCTGATTGAGCATCTGAGTGAGATCCACCATTGATGATGTTCATCATTGGAGTTGGAAGAACTTTAGTGTTGAATCCACCAAGGTAGCTGTAAAGTGGGATTTCAAGGTAGTCAGCAGCAGCACGAGCTACAGCGATAGACACACCAAGGATTGCGTTTGCTCCCAATTTACCTTTGTTAGGAGTACCGTCAAGAGCGATCATAGCACGGTCGATAGCTTGTTGATCACGTACATCATAGCCGATGATTGCTTCAGCAATAATGTTGTTTACGTTGTCAACAGCCTTTTGAGTTCCAAGACCACCGTAACGAGATTTGTCACCGTCACGAAGTTCAACTGCTTCGTGTTCACCAGTAGAAGCTCCTGATGGAACCATACCACGTCCATGAGCACCTGATTCAGTATATACTTCTACTTCAAGTGTTGGGTTACCGCGTGAGTCTAGGACTTCGCGAGCGTAAACATCAGTAATAATTGACATTTCTTACTCTCCTTATTGAGTTATATTTTTACTCCTCTATCATATCGTAATTAGGCTATTTTTTCAAGAAAAAACAAGGAAATCTACGAAAATTGAGAAGTTTTTAACAAGAAAACGGTTCCACTATCTTATTTTCTGCCATTTCTCCTCCTTATTTAATTTTTTAGCATTCTTCTACTCTTCTGCTACGCTTTATGCTATACTAAACTTATGACAGATATTAATAAAACGATTTTAGAAAAAGCTGCTGGTCCTACTCGATTCAATCCGGATGAGCAGCGTCGATTTTTGGAGACTTATGAGGAGCGGGTGATTGCTTCATGCACCTTGGAGGAGGCAAGGGACAAGATATACCTGGAGCAGTATTCGACAATCCTCACTGATATTTCAGATCGCTTTCATCCTGTTTTGGTCAAGATTTCGCCTGCCTTGGATGAAAGCAGCCAACTTCAATATTTGAAAAAGACAAAGGATCTTGGTCTTGTGGCAAGCATTGTTTCAGATGACTGTCGCCACTCTCCCTTTGGTCTCATCATCCATAACTGATCATCCATCTGGAATTTCTCCAACCGATATCAGCCTCCAGTATCCAAATTTGTTTGAAAAGAAAGAAGAGAGCACAGCACCTGAAAAAAAATCATTTTGGAAACGCCTCTTTGGCTAAAGAAAGAACCAATTGAAAAGGAAATTCCTTTTCAATTGGTTTTTTAGTTTGCTTTCATTTTTAAGAGGTTACCAATATTTCGAGCACAGGAAATCAGATTTTTTCAGCATGAGTGAGTGCATCTGCCACCTCACAAGGACTCGTGGCACAATAGAGAAGGCAGCCTCTAATATGATGACTTGGGAATGCTGGCAAATCATCCGCTAAGCTACCACAAATAGCAAGCACTGGGATCTTCTCTGGTGTTCTTTTGGCTACCCTGACAGGAGCTTTTCCAGACAGAGATTGGAGGTCCATCCTACCTTCTCCCACCGACGACCAGATCCGCTTTTTGAGCCTTACGATCGAAGTCGATTAGATCCAAACTTTCTCAATTCCTGAGGAAATCTGACCTCCCGCAAAAGCGACCTAAGCCTGCTGCCATGCCACCTCCAGCTCCGGCGCCAGCCATGGATAAAATTCGGCATCTGCTAGCTGGTAAAAATCCTGCATAGCCTGGTCGACAGCTGGAAACAGAAGGGGATTCAAACCCTTTTGCCCGCTAAAGATATAGGTTGCTCCTTGACTGCCACAGAGAGGATTGGTGACATCCGTTAAGACCAGGAGCTCGATGTCTTGTAAAGCATTTGGAACCGCACTGGTATCTATTCTATCAACACGACCGATCGAAGCACCTACAGGACGAAGCAGATGACCTTGGTCATCATAGAAGGCTACCCTCTAGTCCGGCTGCCATCCCAATCCCACCATCATTGGTCGCTGAACCACCAATCCCCACACAGATCGTTTTAACCCTTGGTCAACCACATCTGCAAAATCAGTTCACCAATTCCTCGTGTCTCTAGTTCTAGTGGATTGCGTTTTTCAGCTGGGATAGAGCCTAAGCCAACAAGAGAGGCCATCTCAAAAATGCCATCTCATCTTTTTGGTAGTAAGCCATTGAAACAGGCTTCCCAAATGGTCCTGTTACCTGAGTATGCTTCTTGGTTAAATTCAGAACGTCAGCGAGTGTATCCATGGTTCCTTCGCCACCATCCCCTATGGGAAGGAGGTCAAAAGTTGCATCTGGTAGAGCCTCTTGAAATCCTTTTTAAGGCTTCTGCTACTTGTTTATGGATAAGGATTCTTTAAATGAATCCGGTGCTAGTAGGATATGCATGCTGTTTCCTTTCTATGCTGGTCTAGAATTTCAAGAACAAGGCTTAGATCCCTCGTTCTCAATACGGTATGGAGCTCGTTCGGCAACGATCGGCTTTGCCATAAAGGCAATCCGATTCCGGCTGTTTCAATCATGGGAAGATCATTGGCACCATCTCCCATAGCAATCGTCTGACTTCGTGGAATATGATTTTCTCTCGCCCATGTCAGGAGAGAGTCTTTTTTTCTTTCAGGGGTCACAATCTTCCGAGCACTTTCCCTGTCAGACGGCCATCAAAAAGTCTGCAAACGATTAGCACGAACCAGATCAATTCTAAAGACCTCGCGATAGGATCGATGACTTCATGAAATCCCCCCTGAAACAAGGCCAACCTTGTAACCTCTTTGATGAAGTTCCGTGATTAAAATCTTAGCTCCCGGTGTAACGTCCATCTGCTCTATAATTTTCGGAAAAATAGAGGCCTCTTAATCCCTTCAATAAAGCGACACGCGCCTCTAAAGATGCTGAAAAATCCAGCTCGCCATTCATTGCTTGTGCCGTGATCTCTGCTACTTTTTGTCCCACGCCAGCTTCTTGAGCTAGTAAATCAATTCCTTCTTGTTGGATCAAAGTTCCATCTACATCCATAACGAGAAGACCTGTTACTTCTTTCATCGCTTTCCCTTCTTATTTCTCCCTTACTATACAAAAATAGGGTTTAAATTTCAAGTTTCAATGATCATTTGAAGATAAAAAAAACATGACCTCCTAAAAAGTCGTTTTTCTGTTATTAGAAGCGAATTTGCTCCCGAGTTTTTTCATACGAAGTAACAAAGCGATCTGTCACTCCAGCTTCTACCATCTCCAAAGCATCTGAGATGACCTTAAAGGAAGCTGCATAGTCATATTCTCTTTCGAAAATATAAAGGGATTCATCAAAAGCTGCTTGCACATGATCATCAAATGAACGGTAACGGTTTGAGTATTGCAACAACTGCTCGGTTAAAGTAGCATTTTGTACAATTCGATAAGTCGCTTCTTCCAATTCATTCATATCATTGGTCAAAATATCCAACAAACGATTGGTTGATTCGATGTTGATTTTATCCCCTTCCAACTCATCCATCAAAGCCTCTGTATTGTTGCTTGCTGTGAAGAAAATTTCTAAGAATTCTTGAGGAATTCCTGGCAAGTTTCGCTTGTCCATATAGCGTTTAATGGCATGCAAACGGTTGGCATAGATGTTGACTTTTTGGCGAGCATTGGCATCGTCTTTTTCAATTTTTGAAAGGGAATCGCTTAAGCTGATTTGCTCATCTTCGATTTCTTTCAAGCGAGCCTCAATAGCTTCTAACTCTTCTTCTACGATAGAATAAGCTTTTTGTGTTTCAGATGAATCTTTCAAGGCATCTTCTACCACATTTTCTTGTGAAGATAGCTCAGCTTCCAACTCTTTTAACTGTTGGCTGAAAGCTTCATTCAAGACGAATGTTTTACCAAGGCGTTCCACTTCTGCTGCAAGGTTGCTATTGTTATCTTTTGCGTGTTTCAAATAGCCAGGCAGTTGTTTCACTAACTTCTTCACAACTTTTTGTGATTCAATTTCACGAGTAAAGATGTGATACAATGCATCGATTTCTTCTTGAATTTGTTCATTTTCGTAAATGGCATTGTCCAATTCAAGGGCGGATACATTTGCCATATTGTTCTTCAAGGAAGCATGCAACTGTTGGAAACGAGATTCAATATCTGTTTCAGTGAAGTGGTAGCCAGATTCCAAAAGCTTACGGTAGCCACTTTCCAAATCCTCTAATTGGTCTGGAAGTTTTGACTGAAGAGCGGTGACAATTTCTGGCACTCGCTCAACAATTTGTTTTAAGGCCACAATATGATTCTCAGCTGTATCAAGGATTTCAGCTGCTTCAACAGGGTCACCTGAAGAATTCAAGGTGACAAATTGTGAAAACTCAGATTGAATATTTCCAATTTGTTTTTCAATTTCAGGAAGCGCACTGCCATAACGATCTGGATCTGAAGTGACTTCTTTGAAGTTCTTCAAACATATCTAAGGCATGAACCACGCGTCCGCTATTTTTTTGTTCTTGCTCTTCAAGATCTGAAAGGGCTTGGCGAATCGCTTTGATATTCTCTCGTCGATCAATTGATCTGACTTCGATATTGTCAATGGCTTGTTTAGCCTTCATGAAACGGAAAGAATTATTGTAGCCTTCCGCCTCAAACAAATTGTTTTCAATATCAGCAAATGAATTTAAGGATAAATCTACCCATTTTTGATTCCATTCACGAAATGCAACTTGACTTTGACCAATCAAATGCATGTTTTTTACGGCCTCAACTTCATCGTTGACCGGAAGGTTATATAACTTTTCTTTTCGTTCTTCCAGTGCTGCCAGTAAGGCCTGATTTCGTTTTCTCAAAATGACTGCAACCACATATCCTACAATCAAGATAAGGGCGACAATAAAGATGAGAACAATTAGTCCACTAGACATATAAAACTCCTTCATCGTATTACTTGAACGTAATCCTAGTAATTATACCATAAAATATCCATTAATGGGAAGCGTTCGTTGAATTTTATACATCGAGTGTACTATATTCAGCGTTTTCTTCGATAAATTCACGACGTGGTTCCACGCGGTCCCCCATCAACATATCAAAGATCTTATTCGCTTCCGCAGCATCGTCTACTGATACTCGTGCCATCAAGCGGTGTTCTGGATTCATGGTTGTTTCCCATAATTGGTGATCATCCATTTCTCCAAGACCTTTATAGCGTTGGATGGTTGGTTTTGAGCGACCTTCTGAATAACGTTCCAAAGCTGCAGCTAATTCGGCTTCTTGGTTGGCACCAGGTTGGATATATTCTTTGATTTCACTACCGACTTTGACCCCATAGATTGCTGGTTGCGCAATATAAACATATCCCGCTTCCAAGACTGGTTTCATATAGCGATAGATCAAGGTCAATAGAAGGGTTCGGATATGAGCGCCATCGACATCGGCATCGGTCATGATCACTAATTTTTGATAACGCGCTTTTGTAACATCAAATTCTGCACCAAATCCAGTTCCTATAGCAGTAAATAAACTACGGATCTCTTCATTGGCTAGAATTTTGTCCATACTTGCTTTTCAACGTTCAAGATCTTACCACGGATTGGTAAAATCGCTTCGAATTCCCGATTTCGACCAGATTTTGCAGATCCCTCCGGCTGAATCCCTCGACGATAAAGAGTTCTGTTTTGTGGATTATTTGAAGAACAATCTGCCAATTTACCAGGTAGGTTGGAAATCTCAAGCCCTGATTTCTTACGGGTCACCTCACGCGCTCGCTTAGCAGCTACGCGAGCTTTCGCTGCTAAAATCCCTTTTTCGACGATTTTCTTAGCAATTTGCGGATTTTCCAAAAGGAAATCAGAAAAGGCATCACTAAAGAGTCGATTGGTAATCTTAACAACTTCTGAATTTCCAAGTTTTGTCTTGGTTTGTCCTTCAAACTGTGGATTTGGATGTTTAACAGAGATCACTGCTGTTAAGCCTTCACGAACATCTTCCCCAGTTAGATTGTCTTCGTTTTCTTTTAAGAGTTTATTTTTCTTAGCGTAATCATTGATCACACGAGTGAGAGCTGTACGGAAGCCCTGTTCATGCGTTCCACCTTCATGGGTATGAATGTTATTCGCAAAACTCATGACCGTCTCATGGTAGCCTGTGGTATATTGCATAGCTACTTCAACTGTAATATCATCCATTTCACCATCTGTGTAGATTGGTTTTTCAAAGATGACATCCTTGTTTTCATTAATGTATTCGACGTAATCCAGAGATCCCACCTTCGTAGTGGTAATGCTTTTCTTGCTCCAGGCCTTCTCGCTTATCCGTCAAAGAAATACGCAAGCCACGATTCAAAAAGGCTAATTCTTGAATCCGTTTATTTAATTTTTCAAAATCATACTCGGTGGTTTCTGTGAAGATTTCTGGGTCTGGAATAAAGTGGACGGTTGTCCCTGTCCGATCTGTCTCCCCGATGACTTTCAAATCATCCACAACGTGTCCACGTCGATACTCTTGGTAATGGATACTGCCATTTTTAGTAGACGCGCGAACATCGAGGGATGTGGAGAGGGCGTTGACGACGGATGATCCTACCCCGTGAAGACCACCAGAAACCTTGTAGCCGCCTCCGCCGAATTTTCCTCCTGCGTGAAGTACGGTAAAGACAGTTTCGACGGCAGGTCGACCTGTCTTTTCTTGGATATCCACTGGGATCCCACGACCATCATCGACAACCATGATCGAATTATCTGCTTCAATGAAAACTTCAATATGGCTAGCAAAACCAGCTAAGGCTTCGTCAATCGAGTTATCTACGATTTCCCAGACCAGATGATGAAGACCTTCTTTTGAGGTCGATCCAATATACATCCCCGGACGCATCCGAACGGCTTCTAGTCCTTCCAAGACCTGAATCTGACTGGCATCATATTCTTGCGCTTGAATTTCTTGCTGTTTATCCTCTGTCATAATTTCCCTTTTCTATTCAAATATAAACTGGTGTAAGTGGGGCATGGTATCAAATAAATAGGTTGAAAGCCCTGCAGCCTTCCCAGCTTCAATATCGATCGGACGATCTCCGATGACCAGACCGTCTTGAATGCCATATTTTTCTTTCAAATAAAGCATAGAGGCTGGGTCTGGTTTTCGAGGAAAGCCCTCGTCTGCTGTTACAATCTCCGTAAAGTAGGGTGCAATACCTGTCTGTTCAATAAGGGTCAAAACTTGGCGATCCCGATGAGATACCAAAAAATGGCGTCCTCCATGTGCTTGGATCTCTTCTAGTAACTCTTTGCTCCTCAAATAAGACCGGCTCTTGCAAGCCCAAGGCTTCTTTTTTCTTGTATTCCGTACGAAAATTGGAAATATGAGGTGCAAAGGTTTGAATTGCATCCTGTGTTGAGATTTTTAATGCTGCATAAACAGAATCATGATCGGCTTTGATGTGAAAGTCCTTCAATGTCGCTACAAAGGCATTTGTGGACGTTTCGTAATTATCCAATAGCGTCCCACCAAGATCCCATATAAAATCATGATAATTCATAGTCAATATTATACCACAAATGGACAAAAAAAATAAGCTAAAACCCTCATTTAGGGGGGATTTTAGCCATTTTTTACGGTCATTTCATTTTAAATCATAGAGAAGTCATTTTCCGTCATAGAATGTAAACTTTTACCAGAAAATATGGTGTCCAAAAGAGCTTTTTAAGCATCTCCAAAGACATCTTGATGGAGCATTCCTTGACGAAGACTTTGGGCATCTCCTCCAAATTGCTCTACCAAGGCATAAGCCAAGGCAAGCGCAGTTGAAGGACCACGACTGGTCAAGAGATTCCCGTCTTTCACCACTGTTTCTTTCTGATAGTGCCCATCTTGAATCTCTTCTTCAAAACCATCGTAACAGGTATAGTGTTTATCTTTTAAGAGGCCGGCACGCGCCAAGACAATTGGTGCTGCACAAATCGCAGAAATGATTTTTCCTTTCCTACTTTCTTCTTGAAGAGCTGCAATCAATTCCGGATTGTCCCGCAAATTCGCAGCTCCTGGCATCCCACCTGGTAAGAAGATTCCATCATAATCTGACAGGTCCCCTTATCTCCAGAGGCGATCGACTTCCACTGTGATCTGGTGAGAACCTGTGACCGTTTCTTCCATGCCAACGAGGTCACAGTCGATCCCAGCCCGTCTCAAAACATCGACAATGGTCAAGGCTTCAATTTCTTCAAAACCGTTTGCTAAAATCGTTGCTACTTTTTTCATTTTCATTCCTTCTTTCTATCTATTGCGCCTTTTTAAGGACTACTTTTTTACGGATTGGAGGCCCTTCTTCTGGCTCTTTCTTTTTGCTACTATGATTATATATTGAGAGGACCAGACCAATACCAATCAGATTACTAATAATAGACGATCCACCTTGTGAGATAAAGGGGAGGGGAATCCCCGTCAAGGGGAGAAGACCCGTTACCGCTCCGACATTTTCAAAAATATGAAAGACCAGCATCATAATAAATCCGATGGAAATATAAGTATAAAACTGGTTATTAGACTGAAGGGTGATTTTTAAAATGCGGTAAATCAGGGTCACGTATAAAATCAACAGTACCAGAGCTCCAACAAAGCCAAAGTCCTCTGCGACGACCGTAAAATCATATCGCTTTCCCCGTACGGGAACCAATAAATTGGAGACATTAAAGCCTTGACCAAAGAGGCCACCACTAGCAATAGCTAGCTGTCCTTGTGCCTGCTGGTAGGTGGTGGTTTGTGCATAGTCAAAAGGATTTAACCAGGCTAAAATACGGTTCATCTGGTAGGTTGGCATCCCGACTTGCTGGTGCAGAAAAGCCCGACCCCCTTCTGATAGAAAGAGAAAGAGAAAGCCTGCTAACCCACCTGCCAGAAGCAAGATGACCGGCAAGATTATTTTCCAAGAAACTCCTGAAACGAGCACTAAGCCCGCAAAGATGGCCAAGAATACTAAGGCCGTTCCCAAGTCCTGCTGGAGAGCCAATAAGGCAAATACAGGAATCGTATAGATGGTCAACTCTAGAATCAAAAACCAATCTTGTCGTAATAATCGCTCACGCCCCTTATTTCTTTGTAAAAATCGAACAATAGAACGTGACAGCATCAGGATGAAGGGGATCTTCATAAATTCTGAGGGCTGAAATAAGGTGATGTTCCCATAAGCTTACCCAGTTTTTAGCTCCTGTTGAAGCTACCAAGTTGGGATTATAAAACACAAGAGGAAGAAACCATCAAGGCCAAGCTCTAGTAGGTAAAGAAAAGGGAGTGATTTTCCAAAGAAATTTCGTACTAAAATCGTCACAATCAGGCAAATGATACATCCCACACC
The DNA here is from genome assembly GCA_047241705.1 of Streptococcus sp. GTDB lineage: Bacteria > Bacillota > Bacilli > Lactobacillales > Streptococcaceae > Streptococcus. Next base: position 145,986 of record JBKTJB010000004.1, on the reverse strand, counting down.
AATCCAGGCCAATTGCTGCCCCAAAAAAGGCCACACCATTTGGGGATAATCATGAGAAACTGCCACATAAACGGATAAGATCCCAATCATAAGTAGGGTGAAGACAATTCCAATGATCGAATAATCCAGGTGGATCGTCCAAAAATGATTTTTCTTCATTCACGTTCCTTTCTGTGAGAATCATCAAATTAATTAATAGAACAACATCTGTAGAATCAAGCTAGATCCTGCCACACAAAACCAAGCAATCAAACCTACCAGAAGGGGGGCTGCTCCTGCAGTACGGAACTGTTTCCAAGAAACCTTGCTTCCGATTCCAACCAAGGCCATGGCCATAAAGAGGTGAGAAAGGTCATTTAGGTAGGAGAACCACTTTAGGTACCAGGCCAATAGAAGAAAGAATGGAAGCCACAATAAACCAGATAATAAACCAAGGAATAATTTTCTTTAACATTCCTTTGTTTCTTCCTTGTTGTTTACTCCGATACCATTTTAAACCGATCAAGCCCAAACAAACTGGTACAATCATCAGAGCGCGTGTTAACTTAACAATTGTAGCCATTTGCCCCGCTGCTTTACTGTAAGAAAATGCTGCTGCTACAACAGATGACGTATCGTTAATGGCTGTTCCTGACCAGAGGCCAAATTGAAAATTAGACATATGCCATACATGCCCTAATACTGGAAAGATAAAGACAGCCAAAATGATGAAGAAGAAGATAGTTGACATAGATAAGGGCGATTTCCTCTTCGTCTGCTTCAATGATCGGAGCAGCTGCTGCGATAGCAGATCCACCACAAATAGCACCGTTCCAAATCCAATTAAGGTCCGTAGGTGAGGATTTCAGGTGGAAGACTCTCCCCTACAAAGATCATCGCTGCAAGAAAGGCAACGGTTATCGCTATGGCAGACTGACCTTCAAAGAAGACAAGCCTGTAGAGGCAACCGTCGCAATGGGCAAGCTAAATCCCATGAAGATAATCGAATACTGCAATAATTTCTTACCGGACCAGTTCCATGTCCTGGTCGTGAATTCTCCGGCAAATCTACTAATTCATTGAGGACAATTCCTAAAATCAAAGCAAAGACACTGGAGCCAATGATGGGAAAAGAAAGTTCCCAATAACATGGCACAAAGAGCCAGTACAAATGCAATTGCAAGTCCAAATCCTTTATTTTTCATTCTCTCAATTCCTTTCAAAAAAGTCAGCTGCTTGCTCAACAAGCCGCTCTCTCACTGTCGTGTGAAGGGGCAACACTTGCTGCAAGCCATCTAAAATTTGTTTTCCATATCGTTTGGTCACCACCCGCTGATCCAATAAGAGGACCAACGATTCCTGGTCTTGAAAACGGCTGGTTCTCCCAATAGCCTGTTTGAGCCTTAAAATCGCGACCGGAAGGCTATAGTCATAAAAGGGATTTTTCCCCTGTTCTCTGAGTTGGGTATTCAGCTTTTGAACCATATAATCTTTAGGGTTGTCAAAAGGAAGGCGCGTGATGATTTGAATCACTTCTTTTTGTTGGGAAAAATCGACTCCCCTCCCAAAAGCTTCCTGTTCCCAATAAAATAGAGTTTCTCCTCGGTCAAATCGTCGCTTAATATTAGCTGCATCGCCATTTCGATACTGGGCCAAATGAGGAAACTTCGAGGCATTTGACGTCTCCAGTAACAATTCTTTTGAGGTAAACAAAAGAAAAATTGGTTTTCTTAGAGGAAGGAGTTCATCGATGAGCTGACAAATCTCTCCTGCATACTCCACGGAAGATAAAGAAACGACATCTGGGAAATCTATCGGCACCAACAATTCCTGGTGTTGTTTGACTGTTATTGGCACCCGGTAGATCTGCTGCTCTTGATATCCTAAAAGAGCAGGTAAATGCACCTTTTTACTGATCGCGATCGTCGCTGATACAAAGAGCACGGGTACTTCTTCAGGCACAAACTCCTTAAAGGATAGCAAGTCCTCAACTCCTCCATGGAGACGAAGAATCTGGTGGCTTTCGACCACTTCCTTGTCCATCCAAAAGGTCTGGTAGCGCTCATCAAACAATTCTCTTAGATTCTCTAAAGATTCGTTTTTTAATTCCGATACATCCTGTCGAATTTTTGCCACTGTTTGATCTGATAAGATCGCTGTTTTTCCTTGTACAACTTCCTTAGAGCAGGCATTTAATTCAAATTGAATACTTTCCAGCAACCGTCGCTGCAGAAGATCTTTTTCCTCTTCGATGGCGTGTTGCAAGTTTAAAAGAAGAGATTGCAAGGTTTCTTCTCTCTGTGAAAACTGCTCTAAAGCAAAGAAGAGTTTTTGCGCTTCATCCACTACCAGAACAGATTCTTGAAGTAGACTCTTATCATCCTCTAGACGAGTTAACAGATAGGCATGATTGGTCAGAATTACCCGGCTGGTTTTCACTTTTTCCTGGCCCAGACGCCAAAAATCTTCCTGATAAAAAAGCGAACGCTTTGACAATTGGCCATCGTGGCAAATGTCGGCTACAAATGAAGATGACGATAGAGTTGACCAATTTCACTGAGCTCTCCCGTTTCAGTCATGGTCAGCCAAACCAACAGTTGCATTTTAAAGCGTCGAATCATCCCATTATCTGACTCACTCTGTAAGGCCTCATAAAATTTATCGAGTTGGATGTAATCCTTGGGACTTTTCAGGCTATGAAAGGGAATTTGGAAAAGATCTTGGATGGTCTTTCCTTCCTTCTTCATAATTTGATCCTGAAGAATTTTAGTTGGAACACTCGACAAGAATGCGCTTGGAGGTTTTCGCTAAAAGCGTTAATAGATAGAGCATAGGTCTTCCCGATACCCGTTGGCGCTTTCAATAAAACTTGGAAGTGGCTGGTGCAAACTGTCCTCGATATAGGCAACAAATTCTCTCTGCTCTGGATAAGCCTCCATTCCCAACAGCTGCATATTGAGTTCAAACTGTTCAGACAAATGACGACTTTCTAAAAACTGCTGTGGCTTGCGCAGATAGAGACCATGAACTTCTACTAAATGAGCTGGTAAAAAGAGGCTACTGTCTTCAAGCGCATCTTCTATTAAGAGTCGCGATTCATAAATCAAACAATCTGCCATCGAAAGAAGTTTTTCGATCAATCCTCTTGGTAAGCTCGCAATTTTCTCTCTCAATTTCAACAGCAGCTGGGCTGTTGCCATAGCATCCGCTAGAGCAGAGTGAGCATGGTGCAACTCAATTTCCAGTTCAGTCGCAAGCGCTCCTAAATTGTAGCGTTCTAAAGTCGGATAGAAAATTTGAGACAATTCAACCGTATCAATCCGAGGAGTCGTTAGCTCAAATCCTTCCCAAAAGAGGGCTTCTGCCAATAAATTCGCATCAAATTTGACATTATGGGCCACAAAGACGGCATCTTCTATTAATTCAAAAATTTCTTTTGCCACTTGTGCAAACTCTGGAGCTTTTTTCAAGCGAGCATCTGTCAGGCCAGTCAATTGTTTGATATGCTCATCCAATCGTTCATGGGGATTCACATCCGTCTCATAGGATTGCGTAATCCTCCCATCTTCGATGATGACAATCCCAACCTGAATGATCTTAGCATTGCTTCCAGCACTGGTCGCTTCCAGGTCCACAATGGCATATTTCCGTTTCTGTCTTGTCATAATACTTAAAATTATATCACGTTTGAGCAAGCTCTGCAGATTTTTTTCTCCTTTCATGTTGACTTCAATCCTGTTATTTTCCTCGCAATTTGATACACTATTCTAGAAAGGAGTCCTTATGAAAATCTATCGTACTGTTAATCCTGTAGCTTATGAAAACACCTACTACCTTGAAAATGACCACTCCCTCATTCTTGTCGATCCAGGTAGCGACTGGGCGACTATTCAAAAACAAATAGATCGCATCGGAAAACCAATTGTAGCGATTCTTTTAACCCATACGCATTACGATCACATTATGAGTCTTGAAAAGGTTCGTCAGACCTATCATTTCCCACCTGTTTATGTCCATTCGGCAGAAGCCAGTTGGTTGTCTTCTCCTGTCGATAATTTATCTGGTTTGGATCGTCATGCGGATTTAGAAGATGTGGTCTGTCAGGAGGCCGACTTCCTTTATGACATTCGCTCCGATTACCAAATAGCCGATTTCCACTTTTATGTTCTGGAGACACCGGGCCACTCTGCAGGAGGAGTCTCTATCGTCTTTCCCGAGGATCACCTGGTTCTATCCGGTGATGCCCTTTTTCGCGAAACCATTGGACGGACCGATCTTCCAACAGGGAACGCGGCACAGTTGCTTAGCAGTATTAGAGAAGAACTCTTTTCCCTTCCATCTTCCTACACCGTCTATCCCGGTCATGGCCCTGAGACTTCTATTGGTCACGAGAAGATGTTCAATCCCTTCTTTAGACAATCCTAAAGAGTCTTTATCATCCTTCCTGTCCTCATAAAAGTAGACAAAAAAAGCAGAGTGCGAACTTGCTTTTTTATTATATCTTAAGAAAACGTCTCATGGAGATTGAAGAACCAATCGCCTCAATCAAAATTCCTAATCCAAAGAGGCCACCGACCATGATCGGTACCAAGAGATGAGGACTATAGAGATACAAGTTTTGATCTGCCAAGATTATTGTTCATAGATGTATAGACAACATTATAAACATAGAAGACCAAAGCTGAAGGAACCAAGGCTCCCAAGAGACCGATCCAAGCACCTTCTAAAAGGAATGGTGCACGAATATAGCCATTTTTTGCTCCTACCAGTCGCATAATCTTAATCTCACGACTACGTGAAATGATGGTAATCCGAATGGTATTTGAAATCAAGAAGACTGCGATGAAGATCAATAAAGCTACACCAATCAAGCCCCAGTTTCGGATGAAGGTTCCAAGAGCAAACAAGCGTTGGGTATCGACCCCACCATCTTTAACCTCAGAAACTCCTTCAATTTTTTTAGCATCAGCCGAAACTTGCTTTACATATTTAGGAGCTGTTGTCTCTACATAATAAGCATCATAGAGAGGATTGGCATCTCCATCAAAAATCTTCCAGTTGTTCCCAGCCGTTTTGATCAGTTTATCATACTGTTCTTCCTTGCTAGAAAAATCAACCTTGTCGACATGCTTCATGGCTGTCAGAGCATCGTAGACCTTATGGTAGTTTTCATTGGTCACGGTTTGACCGTCTTTTTCAATCTGCTCGCTCTGATCTTGAATATCCTTGCGCATGTATACTACAACCCGCACACTGTTTTGAATATCATCTGAAAGCTTAATGGTATTGGCAATAACTGAGGCGAAAATAGCAACCAAGCTAAGGGTAATCATAACCGAGCTGACCGCTGCAATCGTCATCCAACCATTTCGTTTCAAGCTTTTAAGCGATTCGATTAAGTGTCGGAAAAATCTTCTAATCATCGTATCCGTACTCTCCTTCCGCTTCATCACGCACTACACGACCATTTTCAATCGCGATGACACGGTGACGTAAAGTATTTACAATCTGACTATTGTGGGTCGCCATCAATACTGTGGTCCCTTGCAGATTAATCCGCTCCAAAAGATTCATGATTTCCCATGAATTATCTGGGTCCAAGTTCCCCGTTGGCTCATCCGCAATCAAGACTTTCGGATTGTTGACGATCGCACGAGCAATCGCAATCCGTTGTTGCTCCCCACCGGACAATTCATTCGGGAATGAGCGGACCTTGTGTTTCAATCCGACAAGATCCAAAACTTCCATCACACGCTTTTTAATATTGCGACGGCGCTCACCGATAACTTGCATTGCGTAGGCAATATTTTCATAAACGGTTTTCTTTGGAAGCAATTTATAATCTTGGAAGACCACTCCCACATTGCGTCGCAACATAGGAATATCGCGTTTTTTGATTTTATCCAAATCAAAATCAGCTACTTTCAAGCTTCCTTTATCGTGTTTGACTTCACGGTATAAAAAGTCGAATAAAGGTCGACTTCCCTGCACCAGAAGGTCCTACGATGTAGGCAAATTCTCCTGGTTCAATTTGGACAGAGACCCCGCGAAGGGCCGTTGTCCCGTTGTCATACTTTTTGACAACATCTTTCATTTCAATCATTGACATGTAATGAAATTCCTTTCATTCTTTTCTGGTTGATTCCCTCGAGGTTATTGGAGACGCCATTTAAGGTAGGCATCGATAAAGCCATCGATATCTCCATCCATCACCTTGTCCACCTGCGCTACTTCGTAGTTGGTCCGGTGGTCCTTAACCATGGTATAAGGGGTAAAAACATAGGAGCGGATTTGACTTCCCCAGGTGATTTCTTTTTTATCCCCTTTTAGAGAATCCACTTCTGCTGCTTTTTTCTCTTGCTCTAATTGGTAGAGTTTAGCTTGCAACATCTTCATCGCACGATCACGGTTCCCGTATTGGGTCCGATCCACGGTGGATGCCACTACAATTCCTGTCGGAATATGGGTCAAGCGCACACCTGTAGAAACCTTGTTGACGTTTTGTCCACCAGCTCCACCAGAGCGGAAGGTATCCATCTTGATATCATCATCACGAACTTCAACTTCGATGGTATCATCGAGTTCAGGCATAACCTCAACAGATGTAAAGGACGTATGACGACGTTTAGCAGAGTCAAATGGAGGAGATTCGAACCAAACGATGTACCCCCATTTCAGATTTAAGAAGACCGTATGCATGTGGCCCTTCAAAGGATAGGGTCACAGACTTGATTCCCAGCCTCATCTCCAGCCTGATAGTCCAAGACTTCAACTTTGAAGCCATGGGCATTTCCAAAACGAGTATACATCCGAAGAAGCATGTCGCCCCAGTCCTGAGCTTCTGTCCCTCCTGAACCTGGGTGGATTTCTAAGATGGCATTATTATTGTCATAGGGTTCAGACAATAGCAAGGTCATCTCATAGCTGGTCATACGTTTATCCAGCTCCTCCAACTTCTCGATCAATTCTTCCTTGACCGAATCGTCTTCTGCCAAAAAGTCCAGTAAGATTTCTGACTCATCAAAGAGATCCACCATTTGATGGAAATTTTCATAGGTCTGCTTGAGTTCATTTAATTCTTGAGATGTCTTTTGCGCAGCAATATTATCATCCCAAAAATCAGGTTCTGTCATTTTATTTTCTAAAATGGCAATTTCTTCTTCCAATGCCTCTAAGTCAAAGAGACCCCCTGAAAGAAGCTAATTTTTCACGATTTGCGTCAATTTTTTGACGAATTTCTGAAATGTCCATAAGTACCTCTTTCTATGTATCTAGTCTATTATATCATAACCTTCACTATTTGCCCACCTTCCAATATTGGATCTGCTGGTTGACCATTGCCAAACCAGCTAATTTTCAATATTTTTCCATTCCTTTGTAACCTAATTGTTAGAAAAAAAGATCCTCTTATGCTAGACTGGTAGCATGACAACAGTAGCTTTTATGTCCGATTTACATATTGATTCAAACAACTTCGGAAAAGACGAAATAGAGACCCTGATCACTCTTTTCAAAGGACAAAAAAATTCAACATCTCCATATTGCAGGAGATATTGCCAACGGCTTTGAAAAGACCTCACAGGAATTTTTAGCCCAACTCCAATGTCAGCTTCCTGTGACCTTTAGCTTGGGAAATCATGATATGTTGGGCCTATCAGAAGAAGCTATGAGACCTTTTGAATTTCAAAAGATTCCTTTTTCAAAGCATACACTCCTTGCCTTTTCTGGCTGGTATGACTACAGCTTTGTTCCTAAACTCTCTCCCCAAAAACATCTCCAAACCAAGAATCTGTTTTGGTTTTGACGGAGCCGCCTCAACAGAATAGGATCTGATCCAGCCATTACCCAACGTTTGTTGCGCGAGCTCCGAAACAAGAACTCTTGCAAGTGGATCAACCCCTGATCATCGCTATTGCACTTTGTTCCTCATAAGCCAGTTTCTCCCTGCGCCACCCTTATTTTGAACGTTTCAATGCTTTTTAAGGGAGCCAAGCCTTTCATGAGCTTTTTAGACAATTTCCTGTCAGAGAAGTAATTTTTGGTCATAGCCACCACCGAATGCCAGCAACAACGATTGACACGATCACCTATCCTTGCCAGACCTTTAGGCATGTACCAGAGGAGCGGGAGCTCTGCAAACAATTCTTTGAGGTTTTTCCTGAATATAGATTTTCCAAAAGGTACGACCCCTACAAACGCTGTCATGAAATTAGAGACCTTCCTGAATTTAAAGCCTACAAGAAAAAACAGCTTGCTCATGAATTTTCTCAAGCCATGACTATCCTTGAACTATAATAAAAAATTGGTCCCTCTAAGAAATCAATTTAGAATGTAGACAAACTGCTTTACAAAAGTAAAAAATAAGTTAAGCGATTTTGCAAAAAAATAAAAATGAGTTCCAATTTTCAAATCGATTCAAAGAAAATACCAAAACTTTCCACTGTGAGAAAAGTGCCTGAAACAATAATGTTTCAGGCACTCGAAATGATTGAGACCCTAGGCTCAATCATTCGCCATGGAACTTCTTGGATTGCTGAAATCATCCACTGGATAATTTCACCTAACGTCCGTACTCACCTAAGGAAAGTTTTTTATATGACTTTGTCTTCAATCTGAATTGGTCCCTCTTGGGACCAATTTTTTACTCTTCTGTATCCAAAAGATTTTTTTTTGCAACGATTGCGGCCAGAACACCGCCAGCGATTGGAGCCCAAAGATAAAGGTCCAAATTTGTTGGAGGAAGGCTACATACCACCACAAGAAGTGCAGGAGCCAAGCTACAGAGCTGGGTTAACAGAAAGTCCTGTAATGTTCAAACCAAGCAAGAATAATCAAAGTCAAGCTCAAACCTACAGACAAGACCAGCGAGTTTTCCCGTTACCTTTGGTAGCTGATGTCCTGTCGCATGATGGCTAAGATAAAGATAAGGGCGCATAATCACTTCAGAGCAAGAAACCGCCAAATCGGGTCACACCCTTCGCTGGAGACATTTTCACCAAGACTAGCTGTTGACATACCTGAATTTGACAAGAGGAAGAGAACTGTTGCAGATGCGAGAACCGCACCCACTACTTGCGCTGCAATATAATTAACCAAGTCCTTTGAAGACAAGCGTTTGTTCACAAACATGGCAATCGAAACAGCCGGGTTCAAGTGGGCACCAGAAACAGTCCCAATTGAGTAAGCTCTTGCTGCAACAGTGGATAAACCGAATGCCAAGGCCATTCCCTAAATGTCCTAGACCTTCTGTTCCATTTCCAAAAACAACTGCGCCAGTCCCGATAAAGACAAGCATAAATGTGCCGATTACTTCAGCAAAAAACTTTTTCATAACTAAGTTTCCTTTCTTCAAACTGTTGACTAGTTTATCAAAAAACCACACACGTACCTCAAGAAAATATGCCCAGTCCTATTTTGCCGCCAAAAAAGCCATCCGAAGATGACTTTTTTATGCTTAAATAGCGTTTTTATCTTTTCCAAGTGCACGTTGAACGGCTTTGACAATCTCAACGAGAACAACAATCAAGAGCGAACCAATCATAACAGCTAACCATTGTGTCAAACTCAAATGAGAGACATGGAAGAGTTTGTTAAATCCAGGGACAATGATGGTCGCCATCAAGAGAACAAAGGCAACTGGAATCGACCAGTTAAAGGTCTTGTTCTTGAAGAGTCCCCACTTTAAAGATGGATTGGTAAACCGATTTAACGTTAAAGGCATGGAGCAATTGGATCAAACCAAGAGTTGCAAAGGCCATGGTCAAAGCGTCTGCATGGATTTCGGCACGAGTCGCATGTTCTGGATAGAGTAAGGCCCAGCCATAAACACCAAGAACCAGCATGGTTTGGAAGAACACCTTGATAAAGAATAGCTCCGAAGACCCCACCGTCAAAGAAGTTAGATTTACGTCCACGAGGTTTGTGGGTCATGACACCTGGCTCAGCTGGTTCCACACCAAGAGCGATAGCTGGAAGAGTATCGGTTACCAAGTTGATCCAGAGAAGATGTACTGGTTGTAACACATCCCAACCAAAGAGGGTTGCAAAGAAGATGGTGAAGACCTCAGCCATATTGGCAGACAAGAGGTATTGGATAGATTTTTGGATATTTGAGAAGACCTTACGTCCTTCTTCTACCGCTACGATAATGGTTGCAAAGTTATCATCTGCAAGGACCATGTCTGAAGCTCCCTTAGAAACTACCGTGCCAGTGATCCCCATACCGATACCGATATCAGCTGTCTTAAGTGATGGCGCATCGTTGACTCCGTCACCTGTCATGGCAACAACTTTTCCTTCATTTTGCCATAGCTTTCCCGATCCGAACCTTGTGTTCAGGTGATACACGCGCATAGACAGAGTGTTGGCATGAAGACTTTTTGGAATTCTTCATCCAGTCAGTTCATTCAACTCCAGCCCCTGTGAAGACATGGTCTTCTGTATCATTTGGATCGATGATTCCAAGACGTTTGGCAATGGCTTCTGCTGTATCTTGGTGGTCACCCGTGATCATGATAGGGCGGATACCTGCTTCCTTAGCGACACGAACGGCTTCTGCTGCCTTCTACGGACGCTCGGGGGTCAATCATGCCGACCAGAGCCAGAGAAGGTCCAAGGTCGAGACTCAACAATTTCAGATTCCAAGGTAGGGATTTCCTTGCTTGTCTTATAAGCCATCATCAAGACACGAGAGGCCCATGTTGTAAGTCTTTGTTGGTGGCAAGGATAGCTTTCTTGTCTTCATCTGTGATAGGACGAACTTCCCCATTGACTTCAATACGTGTCACACGTTTGAGCAATTGGTCAGGAGCCCCCTTGACAGCGATAAAGTAAGAACCGTCTGCTTCCTTATGGATAGTAGACATAAGCTTACGGTCAGAGTCAAATGGCAATTCTGCCTACACGTGGCTCATCCTTCAAAATTTCGCGAACATCAAAATTGTGATCCAAACCAAGCTGTACCAAAGCAGTCTCTGTTGGGTCCCCAGTCAACTTGCCAGATGGGTCCACCTTAGTATCATTGGCAAAGTTCTGTGATACAGAAGAGGTATTGTTGCTGGCAGCAATCTCGGCTGCTGAGCTTTGCAATTGACCGGTGGTGTAGACCTTCTCAACAGTCACATTTGGTTCATAGTCAAAGTACCTGTTTTATCAGATGCGATGATTTCTGTTGAACCAAGAGTTTCAGCCGCTGAAAGTAGAATTTACGAACAATCGAGATTGCGTTTGGCAAGGGTTGTAGTTCCCAAAAGATGAGAACGATAGTTACAATGGCGAGGAGAGTCCTTCTGGAATGGCCGCAACCGCAGGGAGCTACCGCAACCATCAAGCCTTCTAATGGATGCTCTCCACGAACGAAGACACCAACTAAGAAAGTAATGACCGCAATCACAGCAATTAAGTGAGTCAAGGCTTTAGATAATTATTTCCAACTTTGCTTCAATGGTGTTTCAATCTCATCGGCATTAGCCAACTTATATCTGCAATCTTACCAACTTCTGTATACATACCAGTGTTTGTTACGACACCAATACCACGACCATAAGTTACATTTGAGTTTTGGTAACCCATATTAACGCGGTCCCCAATACCAGCATCTGCTTCAACAAGTCCTGTCACATCTTTTTCAACTGGCACAGACTCCCCTGTAAAATTTTGCTTCTTCAATTTTAAGAAGAGCGCCTCTAACAAGCGCATATCGGCTGGAACCACATCTCCAGCTTCAGAAGAACGATGTCCCCAGGGACCAATTCTTTGGAATCAATTTCAATCACGTGGCCATCACACGACGAACACGAGCCATGGGGCTAGACATATTTTCAAACTTCAATGGCTGCTTCTGCTTGCCCTTCTTGGTAAACCCCAAAGGCAGCATTCAAGACAACAGCCAAGATGATCATGGCATCCGTTAGACCGTCCATTCCTTCTGTAATCACCAGAAAGTGCCGGCCCGCCACAAGCAAGATGATAATCATCAAATCCTTAAATTGATCAAGGAATTTAGCTAGTAGGCTACGTTTTCACCCTCGTCCAGCTCATTACGACCATAAGTCGCTAAGCGTTCTTGAGCCTGGGCGGCTGGACGAATCCTTCGACAGAAGAGTCCAGGATTCCTTTAGGAACTTCCTCACAGCAGGTGCGTGTAAAACAAAGCTTTATTTTGTTCTTTTGACAAAACAGTTTCTCCTCACACATTTTCTTCGGCCGTCTCTTTAGACAAAAAGAAGACCTGTTTTAGAAAACAAGTCTCTGCCGTTTAATATAGTGCCGGAAATAATTCGTAATGACGACACTATCGCGGAAAACCGCCAGCTACTCCCTTGAGTGGTTTTATTATACCATTTTTATAGAATAAAGCAAGCGGGATCTCTAATAATTTAATGAGGTCTAATCTTCCTCATTCCACCAGTAACTGATAATTGGCAAATTCCTGTTCTCCATCAAGAGTTAACAAGCGATAAGAGACGGTGCAAATGACCTAGCTTCTAATTGAAAGAGGTCTGTTGTAATCCAAAAACTGCTGAATGCCCATCGGAGTTGGGATGATCGCCCCACCATCTTCATTTTTGTAGAAACGCATGATGGATTTAGGACTTGAGAATCGTGTCATCACCAATTCATCGTTGGAAAATTTCAAAGCAACCTTTTCATCTTCTTCATTGGTATACAAGAGATATTGAAAACCTGCTTTTCCTCTCCACTCACCTCGATAGTACTGATCAACGATTTCCATTTCTTCTCCAAATCGAATGGTATTTTGAATGCGAATCTGCATCTTTGTCTCCTTCTCTTCTTTTCTTGCCTTACTATTCTATCAAATTTTACGCATTTTGACTGCTTCTCATTAGCTCTCTAGATCGCTTAAAATAGGCTTTTTTTGCTATAATAGACCCATGAATGAAAAAGTCTTTCGCGATCCCGTACATGATTACGTTCATGTGGATCATCCCATCATTTATCAATTAATTAATAGTAAAGAATTTCCCAACGACTACGCCGCATCAAACAACTGGGGACATCTGGTTTTTACCTTCCACGCGTGGGGAGCATAGTCGTTTTCTCACCTGTCTTGGCGCCTATGAAATTTCAAGACGCATTCTGTCCATTTTTGAGGAAAAAGTATGCAGAGCAATGGAATTCTGATGAAAACTTTACTGGACCATGACAGCCGCCCTTCTTCATGAGCACGTGGGCATGGTGCCTATTCCCATACCTTCGAAGGACTCTTTGGGACCGATCATGAAAAAATGACCCAGCTGATCATCACCAGTCCAGAGACAGGAGGTCAATCAGATCCTCTTACAGGCCCGGCACCTAGATTTCCCAAATCGTGGAAGCCAGCGTCATTGACCACACCTACCCAATAACCAAGTGGTGCAGTCGATTTCAAGTCAAACTGATGTGGACCGGATGGATTATTTGCTGCGGGATGCCTACTTTACGGGTGCTTCCCTATGGAAAATTTGACTTGACCCGTATTTTGCGCGTCATTCGACCGATTGAAATGGCATTGCCTTCCAACAAAATGGCATGCACGCTGTCGAGGATTACGTATTGGTCAGCCGTGTTACCAAATGTATATGCAGGTCTACTTCCACCCGGCTACTCGTGCCATGACAGTCACTCCTTCAAAATCTACTCAAGAAACGCGCTTGTGAACCATTTGTCCAGATCCAGAAAGAGTATTTTTCAACTGACTTCTGCTCTCGCTTCTTGATTCCATTTTTTGAAGAAGAGGTCACCATTCAAGACTACCTAAATCTAGATGACGGTGTGATGAATACCTATTTCCAAGTCTGGATGGATAGCCCGGATACCATCCTGTCTGATCTTGCTCAGCGCTATATCAATCGGAAAGTCTTCAAGTCGATTCTATTTACAGAAGATAAGCGGAAAAGACTTAGCAATCCTTGAAAAACTGATTAAAGAGGTTGGGTTTAATCCAACCTACTACACCGCTATTCATCAAAATTTCGACCTGCCCTACGATATTTATCGACCAGAGCTTGAAAAGCCACGGACCCAGATCGAGATGATTCGAAAAGATGGGAGTCTCGCTGAATTGTCTCAGTTGTCTCCACTCGTCGCTGCTTTAGCAGGAACTCGCTATGGGGACAACCGCTTCTATTTCCCAAAAGAAATGCTGGAGGTTAATGGACTTTTCAGTAAGCAAGTAGAGGAATTCTACTCCTTACATCACCAATGATTATTTTACAGGAGAGACGGATGTCCATTAAATTAGTTGCGATCGATAATCGATGGTAAACACTCCTCAATTCAAAAAGAGAAGAGAATCACGCAGCTCTCCGTATTTGAAGCCATTCAAGATGCTTACAAGCCTGCGCAGGCGTCAAAATCGTCATCACAACCGGATCGTCCCATCGCAGGCGTCTCAAAACTCTTAAAGGAACTCCATCTGATGGATCCTGGAGACTATGTCATTACCTTTAACGGCGGCTCTGAAGTCCGCAGAAACTGCTACTGGAAAAAGAACTCATCAAAGACCTCTTAACACTATGAGGACTATCTCGATATCGAGTCTCTTGCTAACAAACTCCAAATCCACTCTCATGCTATTACTAAAGACGGCATCTATACCAGCAATCGCGATATCGGACGCTACACCATTCATGAATCTCAACTGGTCAATATGCCCCTTTATTACCGGACGCCTGAAGAAGTTCGTGAGAAAGAATTTGTCAAGGCCATGTATATCGATGAACCAGATATTCTAGATGCTGCGATTGCAAAAATCCCTAAAGAATTCAGGATCGCTTCCACTATGGTCAAATCAGCCCCTTTTATTTAGAAATTCTAGGGAAAACAACCAATAAGGGATCAGCTGTTCTTCATCTAGCTGAACGACTTGGAATTCAGCAAGAAGAAACCATGGCCATCGGAGATGAGGAAAATGACCGTTCCATGCTAGAAGTCGTCGGGACATGCCGTCGTTATGGAGAATGGCAATCCAGCTCTTAAAAAAGTTGCTACAACTATTACCAAATCAAATGATGAATCTGGCGTTGCATACGCCATTGAGAAAGTGGGTATTATAAGAAATGTACCATTACCAGCTAGGAATTTCTGCTAGTGAGCATGATGACTTTGTTATTCAGAGTGACCAAACTAATCTCTTACAAAGCAGCTCATGGGCAAAAATCAAAGATAATTGGGGAAATGAACGGGTTGGTTTTTATCAAGAAGACCAATTAGTCGCTGTTGCTAGCATCTTGATTCAACCCCTGCCACTTGGCTTTTCCATGCTCTACATTCCTCGAGGTCCAATCATGGATTACCAAAACAAAGAGCTGGTTTCATTTGTGATCCAGTCCCTTAAAAAAATAGCCAAACAATACAAGGCCTTATTTGTGAAATTTGATCCAAGTCTTTTCTTGAGCAAACACTTGATTGGACAAGAAAATATGGAAACGACGGCATGTGCAAGCGATCATCGAAACCTTAACAAAAGAAGGGATTGAATGGACAGGCCCAACAAGTGATATGGCAGAAAATATCCAACCACGCTTTCAAGCCAATATTCACTAAAGACTTTTTTACCGAACAAAACCTTTCACAAATCGACTCGTCAAGCTGATACCGAACTGCTCGAAATAAAGGGATCCAAGTGCAATTTGGCGGGATAGAATTGTTAGAATACTTCTCTTCCCTCATGAAAAGACGGAAGCTCGGAAAAGCATTCATTTACGTGGAAGAGACTACTACGAAGAAACTGCTCACAACCTACAAGGACAATCCTACATTACCTTGTCTACCTTGATCTCGTAGAGAGGAAGAGCTATGCTGACAAACAATCTTGAGAAAAATAAGGCTGAGGCTGAAAAATTCACAGAAAAAACTAAACCTGGCAAGGTAGAGAACAACCAGAAGAAAAAGAAGCGCGGTAGAAGAAGAGTTGCAATTTCTTGAGCAACATCTCCAAGCAGGCAGACAGGTCGTCCCTCTATCTGGTACCTTGACACTCGAATTTGGTGGGACATCTGAAAATGTCTATGCAGGGATGGATGAAGAATTCCGTCGTTACCAACCTGCCATCCTCACCTGGTACGAAACAGCTCAACACGCCTTCGATCGTGGTGCTTCGTTGGCAAAATATGGGGAGATTGAAAACTCACTAGGTGGTGGACTTTATCATTTCAAATCTAAAATTCAATCCTGTCATTGAAGAATTTGTTGGGGAATTCAACCTCCCAACCAGCCACTCTATCCACTTGTAAACAAAGCCTACAAGATCCGGAAAAAATTAAGGAAATAAACAATGAGGTAACCGATGACTTTCGCTATTCTGACCCAAAAAGAGTTCGCTAACCATGCTAATAGCGCCTCCTATCGTTCCTTTATGCAGACACCTGAAATGGCTAGCCTTCTTGAGAAAAGAGGCTTTAAGATCCAGTATGTCGGTTGGAAAACAGGAACTCAAATTACCATCTCTGCCCTCCTATATTCAATTCCTATGACAGGCGGATTTCACATAGAAGTTAACTGTGGCCCAGTTATTACTGATCGTTCCCATCTTCAGGATTTCTATCAGTCTTTGCAGGACTATGCCAAGAACCAAGGGGCTCTAGAATTGATTATCAAACCCTACGATACTTATCAAACCTTCAATAGTGATGGTAATCCAATTTCAGAACCTAACCAAGACTATATTAACGAATTGACCCATATCGGCTATTCCTTTGACGGATTACAAACGGGATATCCTGGTGGAGAGCCTGATTGGCACTATGTAAAAGATATGGAGGGCATCACCGAAAAGATCTTCTCAAGAGCTTTAGCAAAAAGGAAAGCCACTTGTCAAGAAAGCGAAATCTTTCGGGATGAAACTGAAACGATTAAATCGAGATGAACTGCAACTTTTCAAGGATATCACTTCTTCTACCAGTGACCGTCGAGACTATCTGGATAAAACTTTGGATTATTACCAAACCTTCTACGATAGTTTTGGGGACAAAGCCGATTTCATGCTTGCTACTCTGAATTTCCACGATTACTACACCAATCTTGAAAAAGACCAAGGCAAACTAGCTCAGAAGATTGAGAAATTACAGAAGGATCTTGAAGTCAATCCACATTCAGAGAAAAAACAAAATCAACTTCGTGAATTTTCTAGTCAGTTTGAGACCTTTGAGGTGAGAAAGAAGGAAGCCAAAGAATATATTGAAAAATATGGTGATCAAGATGTCATCCTTGCAGGTAGCCTCTTTGTCTATATGCCACAAGAATCTACCTATTTATTCAGTGGCTCTTATACAGAATTTAATAAGTTCTATGCTCCTGCTGTGCTCCAGGAATACATGATGCTTGAAACAATTAAACGTGGCATTCCAAGATATAATTTCCTAGGTATTCAAGGAATTTTTGACGGCTCAGACGGTGTTCTTCGTTTTAAACAAAACTTCAATGGCTATATCGTTCGTAAGATGGGAACCTTCCGTTATTACCCAAATCCTCTGAAATTCAAAGCCTTGTCCTTGATCAAACGAATCTTAGGACGCTCATAAGAAAACAAAAGCCAGCTTACTAGCTGGTTTTTTTAAAGATAAAAAAAGACGAGAAATATCTCGTCTTATTTATGTTCGATTAGTTTACGAAGTTCAACAATGCCAAGAAGCTTTCTGGATCAAGTGATGCACCACCAACAAGAGCTCCATCAACGTCTGGACAAGCCATGTATTCTGCAACGTTTTCAGGTTTCACTGAACCACCGTATTGAACACGTACTTTGTCAGCCACTTCTTGACCAGAAGTCAGCAGCTACAACGTCACGGACCACTTTACACATTTTTTGTGCGTCGTCTTGTGAAGCTGATTTACCAGTACCGATCGCCCAGATTGGTTCGTATGCGATAACTGTTGAAGCCACTTGCTCTGCAGTCAATCCAGCAAGAGCGACTGAAACTTGAGCCCCTACAAATTCTGCTGCTTTACCAGCTTCGTATGTTTCAAGGCTTTCACCACAACAGATGATTGGAAGCATACCGTTCGCAAAGATTGCTTTTGCCTTTTTGTTGATATCTTCATCAGTTTCATGGAAGTAGTCACGACGTTCTGAGTGACCGATCACAACGTAGTCAGTACCGATTTCTTTCAAAACTTGTGGGCTAGTTTCACCTGATGAAGGCACCTGCATTTTCAAAGTAAGCAGTTTTGGGCAGCAACTTTAAGGTTTGAACCTTTAGCAGCAGCAAGTACAGCTGTCAAGTCAACTGCAGGAGCTGCGATACCAGCTTCAACAAGGTCAGCTGAAGGAAGTTTTGATGCTACAGCTTCAACGAATGCTTTTGCTTCTTCTGGATTTTTGTTCATTTTCCAGTTACCAGCGATAAATGGTTTACGTGACATTTCACATACCTCTTTTTTCTAATTTTATACTACTATTTTACCATAATTTTCGTCATAATGAAAGGTTGCACAAGCTCATTTTACTTTTTACCAAAATAAAAACCCCGTCTTCACGGGGTTTTCTGTCTGTCTATATAATTGTTAATCTGGGAACTAGATCGAATTAAGCTTCGATTTCAGTAACCATACCTGAACCAACAGTACGTCCACCTTCACGGATTGAGAATGTAGTACCTTGTTCAACGGCGATTGGGTGGATCAACTCAACGTCGATAGTCACGTTATCACCAGGCATTACCATTTCAGTTCCAGCTGGAAGTTCGATAGATCCAGTTACGTCAGTTGTACGGAAGTAGAACTGTGGACGGTAGTTGTTGAAGAATGGAGTATGACGTCCACCTTCTTCTTTAGTAAGGATGTAAACTTCACCTTTGAATTTAGTGTGTGGGTTGATTGAACCTGGTTTAGCGATAACTTGTCCACGTTCGATTTCATCACGTTGGATACCACGAAGAAGCACACCAACGTTATCCCCTGCAAGACCTTCGTCAAGTTGTTTACGGAACATTTCAACACCAGTAACAACTGCTTTTTGGATTTCGTCTTTGATACCAACGATTTCGATTTCATCGTTGACACGAACAACACCACGGTCGATACGTCCTGAAGCAACTGTACCACGTCCAGTGATTGAGAATACGTCTTCGACTGGAAGAAGCAATGGTTTGTCAGTATCGCGTTCTGGTTCTGGGATGTACTCATCAACAGTATCCATCAATTCCATGATGATGTCTTCATATTTAGGAGTCGCCTTCAAGAGCTTTAAGAGCTGAACCTTGGATAACTGGAAGGTCATCACCTGGGAAATCGTATTCTGAAAGAAGGTCACGGATTTCCATTTCAACCAATTCAAGCAATTCTTCATCGTCAACCAAGTCAACTTTGTTCATGAAGACGATCAAGTGTTTAACACCAACCTGACGTGAAAGAAGGATGTGTTCACGTGTTTGTGGCATTGGTCCGTCAGTTGAAGCTACTACAAGGATAGCTCCGTCCATTTGAGCGGCACCAGTGATCATGTTTTTAACGTAGTCCGCGTGTCCTGGAGCAGTCGATGTGAGCGTAGTGACGTTTAGCAGTTTCGTACTCAACGTGTGCAGTGTTGATGGTGATACCGCGTTCGCGTTCTTCTGGAGCGACATCGATAGACGCATAGTCTTTAGGTTGGTTAACTGATGAAGGCAAGCGACGTGCCAAAACAGTTGTGATTGCTGCAGTTAGGGTAGTTTTACCGTGGTCAACGTGTCCGATTGTACCGATGTTAACGTGCGGTTTACTACGATCGTATTTTTCTTTTGCCATTTGAGTAAAAGCCTCCAATAAAATATATTTTATAGATAGACAGTAGGCAATACAGTCTAACTTTCCTTACTATTCTATCGAATTTTAGATAAAATTGCAAGCCTTTTACCTATATTTTCTTAATTATTCCTCTTCTTTTCTTTTATTTTATCAGCTTGCTGAAAGATCCTGATCTAGCTTTGAAAATTCTCATTTAAAATCTTCTATTCAAGCCCAATACGTACCTTTTGCGCCTTTGGGTTCAGGGAATAAAAATCGGAACAGTCGTTCCGATTTTTAACTCTGAATTACGTAATCCTGTAGCCACTCCGTTGATGGTGATATGGATTAGCTTGTCTTGATCGGCTGATAGTTGTCCAGTCCGTTGACGACGAATCAATTCTAACTGAATATAGTTCAAGACGTTAAAGTACGGCATCCGATAATCCAAACTTTCTTTCAGATAAGGGTTTTCCGCGAGCAATTCGTCATGCTCCTCAATCATCAGGATGATATCCTTGGTCAATTGCCATTCATGTAAGATAATCTGATAGATATTGCGGACTTCTTCTTCCTCACACAATTGCGCATACTCAAAAGCAATGTCCATGTTGGCTTTGGATAAGACCATGTCCACATTTGACAAGAGAGATTGGAAGAAAGGCCAGTTCTTATACATATATCGAAGGGTTTCAATATTCTCAGGATCCTCATCGATAAATTCCTTAAAGCTAGAACCTACTCCATACCAACCAGGGAACATTACCCGACTTTGTGACCAAGAGAATACCCAAGGAATGGCACGCAAACCACCAATTTCTGTAATAGTCTTACGGGCAGCTGGACGCGAACCAATATTAAAGCTAGAAATAGCTTTGATCGGACTTGATTCAAAGAAGTAATCGTAGAAGTGCTCATTTCCAAAGACCAAATCACGATAGATATCGTAACTGCGATTCACGACTTTATCCATGACTTCCCCGAAACGATCAAACATAGAGAATGGACTCTTTTGTTCGGAAATCATCCGGTTAATGGTTGCTGAAACGAGCATCTCAAGGTTGTAGTAGGCGGCATCTTTGTTCCCGTATTTATTGCCGATCACTTCTCCTTGCTCGGTTAAGCGGATACGGTCATTAATGGATTTCAATGGTTGAGACGTGATGGCTTCATAAGTAGGACCTCCACCACGACCAACCGTACCACCACGACCATGGAAGAAGGTAATCTTCACTCCAAACTCATCTCCGATAGCGGTCAATTGTTGTTGGGCTTTAAAGAGGGTCCAACAAGAAGACAAGTAGCCACCATCCTTGTTGGAATCCGAGTAACCTAACATAATTTCTTGGTAGTTGTTCTTGGAAGCAATCCAACGTTTGGCAATTGGAAGAGACAAGTAGCTTCTCATAGTTTCTTCTGAATGATCCAAATCTTCGATTGTTTCAAACAAAGGTACGATTTGCACGCGAGCTTTTTCCGTATCAACTAAGCCCACTTCTTTCAACATCACAGCCAATTCCAACATATCTGATACACTTGTTGCATGAGAAATGATGTTTTGACGAATGACTTCTTCTCCTAAACGATCTTTCAATTCACGGGCCGTTTGGAAAATTGCTAGTTCTTTTTCAAGCAGTTCAGATTTTTCAGCATGGGTGGCTGATAAAATTCGTGGGTCTTCTAAGAGTTCTTTCAAGAGAACTTGACACTTTTCATCCTCTGGTAAATCAGAATAATGATCATTAATCCCCGCTGATTTCAATAATTCTGCTACACAGGCTTCATGCACACTAGAATCCTGGCGCATATCAATAGAGGCCAGATAGAATCCAAAAACATCGATGGCTTCTATAAGTTCAGCAAACTCACCAGAAATTAAATACTCTGATTTGTTTTCTAACAAGGAATCTTTGATCTTTTCAAGGTCTTCTTTAAATTCTTGAGCAGAGGCATAAGCTGGAGCTTCTTTCTCAGAAATTTTCTTTAAAGCTCCAGAGATACGATTGCCGATATAATCAGAAACTGGCCCTTGTTGATGAGCGTTTGCTCCTAATAATCTCTCGACAGCATAACGATCTTCTCTAGTTTCTCCCACCATCGTCCATTCTTTTAAGTTAACCAAAGTTTGGATCAATTTTGACTGGATATAATGGAAAGCACGACGATACGGTTCTTTTTCACGAAAGACGGAGGTATCACTTGATAGGGCCGCCATTTCAGCTACTGCTTCACTTGTTTTAGAAAGACTCGTTGAAAGTGAGAAATGACGGTATAATTTAGAAATCTTTTCGATGTAATAGTTCAAAATGACTTCACTTTGAATGGTTGCTGAACGTTTCAAGGTCTCAGCAGTTACAAACGGATTCCCGTCCCGGTCTCCCCCAATCCACATTCCCATTGTAATCGGACGTGGTTGTTCGAGTTCTAATCCATGCTCTTTTGCCAAGCGTTTGTATTCCAGCATCAGGTTTGGAACAGCTTGTAAAAAGGAGCTATTGTAATATTCCATGACGTTGGTGATCTCATTTGTAACCTTCAATTTTTTGTCACGAATCATATCCGTTTGCATCATGATTTCAATATTACAACGAAGGTTATTATACCACTTGTTTTCATTAATCAATCCCGCTTTAACATCCCGGTGTTGACGAAGAAGAGCATGGATATGATTGGTCAGATCCAGCATAGTCTTTCTTTGCACTTGAGTTGGATGGGCTGTTAAAACAGGTACAATGTTGAGATTTTCAAGAATTTCTTGGGCATCTTCATTCTTCGCAACTTCTTTAATGGTTGAAGAAAGTTTTCCGAGGTAATCACCATCCACGTTATTCAAATGATTGATTTCATAGGCCAAATCGACATCTTCTGAGATATTAATCAAGAGTGGTAAAATGGCAAAATAACGTGAAATCACTGTCATTTCTTCATTTGTCAATTGTTCCACTAGTTGGTTCAAATCACGATAATTCTTTGTTTTCGATAGATCTTTCAATTGTGAGATCTTTTCAAAATGTTTCTGGACGAACCAAATTTTTCGTAATATCATCAATAAATTGGTTAAAATTTCGGCTTCTTCTTTAACAATATCTTTATTTCTAAAGTTCTCTAATTTTTGTAAGACCATTTTTTCTCCTTTTTGAATAGCCATTAAACAATTCCCTTTTAATAATAAGGTTTGATTTTACTTCTTTTCTTCAAAAACCATGCCTTCTTGTTCCATCTTGGCCCGTTTTTCACTCGCGTCGATATTCAAAACAAAAGCAATCGCTACGGATAAGACCCATAAGCTATTTCCCCCTTGAGACAAGAAGGGGAAGGTCACTCCAGTAGACGGAATCAAACCAGAAATTCCTCCGATGTTAATGAAGGTTTGTACCAAGATCATCCCACCGATCCCAATGGCCATCATCGAATTAAAAGGGTTCTTCGCTCGAATACCGACTAAAATGATCCGAAGAATTAAGAAGAATAAGAGAGCAAGAATCAAGCTAGCTCCAACAAAACCTAATTCTTCAATCACAATCGCAAACACAAAATCTGTGTGAGCTTCTGGTAAGTAACCTTGTTTTTCAATGGAATTTCCAAGTCCCAAGCCAAACCAACCACCATTACTCATGGCATAGTAGGAATTGGCTAATTGGTGACCTGCACCAGACAAATCATTAAAGGGATTAAAGAAGGCACTAAACCGTTTAGCTACATAACCAAAAACAGGAATTTTAGCGACACGGTCCACACCGATGATCCAAATGGAACCAAGGACAATGGTGGATACTCCAACAACTAAACCAAGTAAAGAGGTAAACCAACGGTAGCCCACTCCACTAGCCGTAATCATGATCAAGACCGTTAAGGCTAAGATCGTCGCATTTCCTAAGTCCGGCATGATCACAACGATTCCAATCAAAATCAAGGTCAGCCAACGCCAATCGTTTAAATTTCTTGGAATCCATTCATTGTGCGTCAAGGCTTGGTAATCATAATCACGGATTTCGTCTTGTCGCTTAGAAAAAATCAAAGCCAGATACCAGACTAAGATAACCTTGAGGTACTCTGCTGGCTGGATACTAAACCCTCCTGGGATCGTCAACCAACCGTGAGCACCGTTGACCGTATCTGTGATAAACCTGGACAGAATCAACAAAATCACTTCAATAAAGATGACAAAAGCCAGCACTTTTTTATTTCGAAGGAAGTTTAAGCTAAATTTATAAATCAAAGCGATGGTTAGGAGACTTAGGATGAAAAAGAGCCCCTGTGTCCGTACCATTCGAATCGAACTCACTCCACTTTGAATTGCCAAGGCACTTGTTGTCGAATATACAACAATCAAGCCAATGATGGATAAAATCAAATAGGGAATGAGGATGGAATAATTTAAAAGATGTCTTTTTTCAATTTTCATGAATTCACCATATTCCTAATGTTCAACCTTCATTATATCATTTTTAAGAAGCAAAACCAAGGAAAGGCCCGAAAAGATTCGGCTTCTTCCCAATTTTCGAGAAATATTCTAGTCATTCTTCTTATTTTCATATATTTTTATCCTTTTTCGATGAAAAGATTCCTTTTTTTTGAAAATAATGGCTGAAATTGGGATCTTTTAAGCATTAAGTTTTGCCTTTTCGTTTGTTTTACGGTAAAATGATTTTGTATGAGAAAAAGGATAAAACCCGTTGTTCTCTTGGTCTTTTTTATCGGTATCATTTCTTTTCTGGTTCTTTCACGAACGATTGCCGATCTGCAAGCCAGAGAGCGACAAGAAACAACAAAACCATTCCGAACTCCAATACACCTAAAAAAACAACTACTGCAAGCTCTTCTTCTAAAAAAGAAGAAGACATCAATCCAGAACTGGTTGGCCGTCCGATCATAGATATCTCAGGCTGGCAATTGCCTAGTGAAATTGATTACGATGTCCTTTCCCAAAATGTGGGAGGTGTAATCGTACAGTGTCCATAGTGGGGCTCAAGCTAAAAAGGAAAATGCGGCGACCCACTTAAATGGTCTGGATAAATCCTATAAAACCCATATCCAAGAATTCCAAAAACGAAATATCCCAGTCGCGGTCTATGCTTATGTCGCTGCTAAGGATAAAAAAGAAATGGAAAAAGAAGCAGAAGAATTTTACAAGGCTGCTTCTCCTTACAAGCCGACCTACTATTGGTTAGATGTTGAGGAAAAACCATGAAGGATATGAACGCAGGTGTTGAAGCTTTCCGAGCAAAACTACAAGCTTTGGGTGCCAAAAATATTGGACTCTATATCGGAACCTACTTCATGGAAGAACATAGTATCTCCACTGATAAATTTACGGCTCTTTGGATTCCTACTTATGGATTTGATGATGGCTACTATAATGCCGCGCCAGATACCAATACGGAATACGACTTGCATCAATATACCTCTCAAGGGCAATTAAATGGATTCTCACACTACTTGGATCTCAACCAAATTGCTCCGACGCAAGACCAAGAAGCAATTTATCGGAAACTATTCAAGGTACAAAAAGATGACTCTTCCTCATAGCCTTAAAACAGCAGATCAAGTGATCTTCACTTTTTCTGCTGTTTTCTATGTTTCGAGGTTGAGACAATATCGCCACTATTATATGTTATAATGGTCTAATGAAATCTGATTTTGTAGAGAAAAAGAGAAAAGGAGAAAGCCATGGCAAAAAAAAATAAGGTGAAGAAAACCTTGGTCGAGCAGATCTTGACTAAAGCAAAAATTGAGCACATAGGCTTACAAATCAACGCTTTAGAAGGGATCATACCAGAAGGAATTACGATCGCTCTACTATTTTCAAAACCCTGGCTCTAACAGGAGATAAAACGGGGCCTGTGATTGGGATCATTCCTATCTACAGTGCATCTTGTCAGAGAAAAAGTTAGCCAAATTATCAGGGAATAAGAAAATCGCTATGATTCCTCAAAAAGATCTTGAAAAAACAACGGGTTATATTCATGGGGCCAATAATCCGGTGGGCATTCGCCAAAAGCATTCTTTTCCTATTTTTATCGATGAATCAGCCCTTCAGTCTAGAAACCGATGATCGTATCTGCAGGAGAAGTTGGCCATAGTATTCAAATCAAAGCCACAGACTTCTAGCTGATTTCGTAAAGGCGACTTTCGCAGATATTTTGGAATAAAGACAGAGAAGGAGACAAGATTGTGAAACTATATTTTATTCGACACGGACGGACAGAATGGAATGAAGAAGGACGTTTTCAAGGATCAAATGGCGATTCTCCGCTATTACCAGCCTCCATTCATCAGCTTGAAAACTTAGGGAAAGCATCTAGCTACTGTCCTACTTTGATGCAGCATTTGCAAGTGATCTGCCTACGAGACAGTCCATACTGCACAGATCATTCTCGATCAATTCGAGACACCTCTAAAATTGCAACCAGACGCCTGCTCTTCGTGGAGTGGCAATTTGGGAAAATTAGAAGGTAGCTAAAATTTCTACCATTTGCAGGCTATCTATCCCCAACAAATGGATGCGTTTCGACATAACCTCGCCCGTTTTCAAAATGAAATCTTTGATGCAGAATCTGTTTATGAAACAACCAAACGTACCTGTGATTTTGTAAAAAGTCTGAAAGAAAAAGAGCTTGATACCGTTCTCATTGTTGGACACGGAGCTAATTTGACAGCTTCTATTCGAACCTTGCTCGGCTATGAAATCGGAGAACTCCGCAAAAATGGTGGACTAGATAATGCCAGCGTGACGATTTTGACAACAGATGATTTTGAGCACTATCACTTAGAAAAATGGAATGATACCTCTTATATAGAGGACTAAAAAACACTGATCGCAAGATCAGTGTTTTTTAGAATGCAGAGCAAACTGTTTATCACCTAAAATAGCTAGTTGAATCTTCAAAAATATGATTCTATTTTCTTTAGTTAGTTAAGTTTATACAAAACTTTCCGCTGTGAGAAAAGTGCCTGAAACAACTGTGTTTCAGGCACTCGGAATTATTGAGACCTTAGGCTCAATAATTAGTCATGGAACTTCGTAGAAGTTCGCTGACGTCCGTACTCACCTAAGGAAAGTTTTTTAGAAGACTTTTCTTCAATCTGATACACTGATCGCAAGATCAGTGTTTTCTTTTAGCTTATTTCATGGTTGGGAAGAGAAGGACGTCGCGAATCGTTGTTACATTGGTCAACAACATAACGAGACGGTCAATACCAATTCCAAGTCCACCTGTTGGTGGCATACCATATTCGAGGGCTTCAACATAGTCATAGTCGATGCCTGTAGCTTCGTCATCTCCCAATTCTTTCGCACGCGCTTGCGCTTCAAACCGTTGCAATTGATCGATTGGATCATTCAATTCCGTGAAGGCATTCGCATACTCTTTGGTCATGATGAAGAGTTCGAAACGGTCAGTGAAGCGTGGATCTTCTGGATTTTTCTTAGCCAATGGGGACACTGCTACTGGGTGACCGTAAACAAAAGTTGGTTGTGTCAAGGTTTCTTCAACGAATTCTTCGAAGAAGGCATTGATAATTTGTCCCACTTCTGTGTAGTGTTTTTCAACTGGTACATGTTTTTCGTTTGCAAGTGCTACAGCTTCTTCAAAGGTCATGTCTTGCCAGAAGTCAACACCTGTGATTTCTTTGATCGCATCAACCATGTGAACCCGTTTGAATGGTTCGTTGATTTTGATTTCTGTTCCTTGGTAGTCGACTGGACCATCACCATGGACCGCTTTCGCAGCATGTTGGATAATGCCTTCTGTTAAGTCCATGATATCGTGGAAGTCAGCGTAAGCTTGGTAGACTTCGATCGAAGTGAATTCAGGGTTGTGAGTGGCATCCATTCCCTCGTTACGGAAGATCCGTCCGATTTCGTAGACGCGTTTCCATCCCACCAACAATCAAACGTTTCAAGTGAAGCTCAGTCGCGATACGAAGCACCATGTCAATGTTTTGCGCATTGTGGTGAGTGATAAACGGTTTGCGCAGATCGCACCACCAGCCTCGTTGTGAAGCACAGGAGTTTCTACTTCCAAGGAAGCCTTGACCATCTAAATAACGACGGATTTCATGAGATGATCTTTGAACGAGTGACAAAGCGCTCGAAGCTTTCACGGTTAGAAATCAAATCCAAGTAACGTTTGCGGTAGATGGTTTCCACATCTGAAAGTCCGTGGAATTTTTCAGGCAAAGGACGAAGGGCTTTAGACAAGTGAGTGATGTGAGTAGCTTTGATCGAAAGCTCACCCATGTCTGTGCGCATGATTTCCCCTTCAACACCAAGGAAATCACCAAGGTCTGCTTTTTTGAAGATCTCGTAGTTTTCTTCTCCAACTGCATCCTTACGAACGTAGATCTGAATTTGACCTTCACGGTCTTGAAGATGGGCAAAGCCAACCTTTCCTTTTCCACGTTTGGTCACAAGACGACCCGGCAATAATGGCTGTTTCGTTCAAGTCGTGGAGTTGTTCTTTATCTAATTCTGAATATTTTTCTTTTAATTGACCTGAATTTGCAGTACGTTCGAATCGCTTTCCAAATGGATCGATTCCTTGTTCACGAAGGGCCGCCATTTTCTCACGACGGACAATCTGCTGGTCATTTAATTCTTCCATATGTTCAGTAGTCATTTGGAACCTCCTAAGTTATTCTTCCCTATTCTATCATATTTAGAGCCAGAAATTCACTAATATATTACCAATTAAACAAAAATAAGGCTAGAAGCAATGACTGCAAACTCTTCCTGAATGCCTACTCAAAAGCTATTCTGCTAGCACCGTCCTGGACTGGCTCAATACCGTTTTAGCCTGTCTAAGGCATATATGAATTAAAAAGAGCTGGAGCTTTGCATTAGTACATAGAAAAAGGAGCGTGGTGAATCTTGACAACCATTCATCCTGACTCGCTCCTATTTTTATTCATAACGCAGTGCTTCGATAGGGTTTAACTTAGAAGCCTTATTTGCTGGTAAAATCCCAAAGATAATGCCAACAAATGCAGAGAAAATAATACTACCGATAGCAACATTTAAGGAAATAATCGGCGGTCCTTCTAAGGAGTCGCTGCAGCGAGCTGTAGCAATCAAGCTATTCACACCATATGCAAGCCCGGGTACCAATGAGCTCACCAATGATCGTCAAGACCATCGACTCAATCAAAAATTGGACCAAAATCTTACTTCTCGTTGCTCCCAAGGCCTTGCGAAGACCAATTTCTCTCGTCCGCTCGGTAACAGAAACCAACATGATATTCATGACTCCAATGCCACCAACTAAGAGAGAAATCCCAGCAATAGCACCGATGACTGTCGTCATAATTCCTACAACTTTATTGGTTTCCTCTAGGATGCTATCCAAATTAAAGAT
Organism: Streptococcus sp.; assembly: GCA_047241705.1. Lineage (GTDB taxonomy): Bacteria > Bacillota > Bacilli > Lactobacillales > Streptococcaceae > Streptococcus. The sequence continues at coordinate 116,947 of JBKTJB010000004.1, read as the reverse complement.
TTGGAATTCCCCTTGGCGAACACCTGAAAGTTCTGTTAACTTTTGAGCAGCTTCGATCCCAACGGATCTTGATTTGCTTTCACATCCGGAACGTGGACGACAATATTTTGAATTTCATCGGTTCCGAATTCAGATGCACAGCTGGGTATTGGCCATCGAGTGCATCTACCACCTGAGGAAGCTCCGTAAAGGGCTGTTCCAGCATTTGGATCCTTGAAAATGCCAACGACGCGATAGTTGTTATCCTCCAACAGAGACCACCTGATTCAGAGGATTCTCCAGTTCCAAATAATTGTTGGGCCAAGCCTTCATCAAGGAGCACCACCCGTGGAAAATTACTATAGTCTGAAGGGGTTAATTTTCGCCCAGATAAGAGCTCAACCTTTTTGACAGAAAAATAGGTTTCATTTACCCCTTGGATGTTTACCCCTTCTGCTTTTTTCTTTTGAAAAGCAATGGTTGCATTGGAGGTATTGCTAACATAGTAACCATCGATGCCTTGAATCTTGGTTAATTCCTTAACCCAAGATTCTTGCACAACTGGTGGTGCTTCTTGGACTTGACCATCAACATCTTCAGCGTTTTCCCCATCCATATCCGATGGAGCAACCATCCCTCGGTCTTCAGCAGCAGGGCCACTTTCGCCACCGCCTTCTCCTTCTCCAGTATCATCAGAAGGACCAATATTGATCCCGTCACATAGCCACTCTTGTTGGGAGAATAAGAGATTTGTACATACTCTTGGTCCTTGGTGAAGGTCTTGGTGACACCAGCCTTCATGCCATCTCCCAGTAGCCATGATCACACACCACAGAAGCGACCCCAATAATGATCCCCACCATGGTCAAGAAAGACCGTAATTTATGGCTCATAATTGAGCTAGATCGCAAATTTCCAATTTTGCATTAGGGCCTCCTTTCCAGCTTGCTATCTGAGGAGATCACTCCATCACGAATGACGATGCGACGATGCGCAAAGGCTGCAATTTCTGGCTCGTGTGTAACCATGATAATGGTTTTTCCTTCTTGGTTCAACTGTGGTTAACAAGTCCATTATTTGCTCCCCCGTCTTGGTATCTAGGGCACCAGTCGGCTCATCTGCTAAGACGATGGCTGGCTGATTGACAAGGGCTCGGGCAATCGCAACCCGCTGTTTTTGACCTCCTGAGAGTTCTGAAGGCAAATGGTGCATGCGAGAATGGAGCTCTACCTTTTCAAGGTACTGCTCAGCTAATTCCTTCCGTTTAGCAGGATGGACACCCGCATAAATGAGAGGCAGTTCGACATTTTGAAAGGCATTGAGCTTGGATAGGAGAAAGAACTGTTGAAAGACAAAACCGATCTGTTCATTTCGAACACGTGCCAATTTTTTCTCACTGAGATTTCCAACCTCCTGACCTTCTAGGGAAATACTCCCACTGGTCGGGCGGTCCAACAAGCCAATGACGTTCATCAAGGTCGATTTCCCTGAGCCCAGATGGACCCATAATGGCAACAAATTCACCCTCTTCGACTTCCAAATCGATGTCTTTTAAGACACGAAGTTCTTGGTCTCCGTTTTTATAGGTTTTATTGATTCCTTTTAGTTCAATCAATTTTGTCATATTTATCCGATCTCTTTTCCATCTTCCAGTTTCTCACTAGGATTCACGATGACTTGAGCGTCTTTCTTCAAGCCTGACAAGATTTCCTGGTTTTCAGCATCGGCGTTACCAAGCGTCACTGTTACTTTCTTAGCCTTGCCATTTTCGACCGTCCATACGTAGCTCGTATCCCCATCAGCCATGACACTTGTCACGGGAACAAGGGGATGTTGAGTAGAACTTTTGACTTCAATATTGACAGAAAAGCCTTGTTTGAGTTCCCCAATCTCACTGGTAATATCCACTGTAAATGGGTACTTGGCTCCACCGCTTCCTTTGTGTTCCACCTGCCGCATTGGCACCTGCTTGACCCAGCGTCGGTCGGATAGTTGGCTACATAAGAAATCTTTCCTGTCCAGGTTTTATCCGGATAAACCTTGGAAGTGAGGACCACTTCCTGACCTTCAGAGATATTGGCCAAATTGTATTCGGACAATTCCCCTTTGACTTGTAAATTTCCGTTGCTCACAATGTGAACCAGAGTTTGGTTGGTCCCTGTAGTCGATTTTGAAACATCTTTATTGACTTCGACCACAGTGCCATCTGTGTTGCTCTTGACTGTTGTCGCATCCAGAAGATGCCTTGGCCTTGTTCATATTATCAACCGCATCAGCACTTGGCATCCGCAGATCGCTAGCTTGCGAATCCACGGTTCGTTGTGTCTGTGAAGCTGACTTGGCATCTGCTTCTTCATCACCTGTCGTATCAATGCTCACACCATTTGTCAGCAAATCATTTAACTGACGATCCGCCTTATTGACAGCACGAACGGCAGCGATCGTAAGCGGTCTGGGCCTCCGTATACTGCTGTACTGGACGATCGGCTGACCGGCCGTCACTTGATCACCTACATTGACCAAAATCGACTGCAAGTCACCTTTGGTTCCATCAAAATAGACATACTGCTCCTGATTGGCGGTGACCTTTCCAGTTAACAAGACTGAAGAAGCGATCGAGCCATCCTTGACCGTTTGCACCATTAGAGTTTCTTTAGTGACTGCTTGATCAGGAGTACTTGGACGTGAAAACACCATCACACTTCCTGTTCCAATCACCGCAATTGCCGCACCTGCGGCTGTAAATAGTTGCCATTTTTTCAATTTCTTCATCGTTTTTCTCCATCAAAGAAAGCGTTTTTTTCTATACCATAGTATACCATACTCCTTACTTTTCTATCTAAAATTGACACAGTCAAATGAAATATAAAATGTCTCGGTGAAAGGCTAAACCTCTTGACTTTAGTAACAGTTGGTATTACAATCAAACTGAAGTCCCACCTAGGAGGAAAACATGAAAGAATTTGATATTATTTCAATCGGTGGAGGTAGTGGAGGAATCGCTACGATGAACCGGGCTGGGGAGCACGGAGCACGCGCTGCTGTCATCGAAGAAAAACAATTGGGGGGCACCTGTGTCAACAGAGGATGTGTGCCTAAAAAGATTATGTGGTATGGTGCACAAATTGCAGAAGCCATTCGCGATTACGGGCCAGACTATGGTTTTACTTCGAACAGACCAAATTTGATTTTGCAACCTTAAGAAAAAATCGTGAAGCCTATATTGATCGTTCTCGGAATTCTTATGATGGTAGTTTCAACCGCAATGGAGTCGAACTGATTGAAGGTCGTGCTCGTTTTGTGGATGCTCATACGGTTGAGGTAAATGGAGAGACCATGGAGCGACATTGTAATTGCGACAGGAGCCTATCCTCATATATTCTTCTGTTCCTGGAGCAGAATTTGGCGAAACATCCGATGATGTCTTTGCTTGGGAGGAACTTCCAAAGTCTATTGCTATAATTGGAGCTGGCTACATTGCGGTAGAATTAGCCGGTGTACTTCACCATCTAGGCGTTCAAACGGACTCTCTTCATTCGAAAAGATCGGCATTACGTAGTTTGATTCTTCCATTTCTGATGGCTTAATGGAAGAAATGGAAAAGCAAAACTTCCTCTTCACAAGCATAAGGTTCCCATGAAGCTTGAAAAATTAACAGACGGACGGGTCAAGGTTTACTTTGAAGATATGACCAGCCACGTGGCGGAACATGTCATCTGGGCAACCAGGACGCAAACCAAACGTCAAGGATCTCAATCTAGAAGCAGCAGGTGTTACTTATAAATGAAAAGGGATTCATTGCAGTAGATGAATACCAGAACACCGTTGTTCCAGGAATCTATGCTCTTGGGGATGTCACGGGTAGAAAAGAGTTGACTCCTGTCGCCATTAAGGCTGGGCGCACCCTTTCTGAAAGACTATTCAATGGAAAAGTCAATGCCAAAATGGATTATACAAGCATCCCTACCGTTGTCTTTTCTCACCCTGCTATCGGAACGGTGGGCTTAACGGAAGAGGAAGCCCTACAAACTTATGGAAAAGAGAATATTAAAGTCTATACTTCTCAATTTGCTTCCATGTACACCGCCGTTACCCAACACCGCCAGCAGCAAAATTCAAACTCATCACTGCGGGGCCCGAAGAAAGGGTCGTTGGCCTTCATGGTCTTGGCTACGGAGTCGATGAAATGATCCAAGGATTTGCAGTTGCTATCAAGATGGGAGCGACAAAAGCCGATTTCGATGCAACTGTCGCCATTCACCCAACCGGATCCGAAGAATTTGTGACAATGAGATAAAACATAAGCTTGAAGTTGTTCCACTTTAAGCTAAAAGGACTATTTTAACAAACAATAGTCCTTTTTCATTTATCTGATTTTGGTAAAATCCTTAAAATTTACATAGATAAAATATTTTTATATGTTAAAATCTTCACTAATTTGTGATATAATTCACTTTGTAGGATGTCTTTTCGAAAATAGACTAGTGGGGGGTGCACTTTTATTAATGTCGTCTTGAAAAAGACACCTATGAAAATTTCTCAATTTTGTAAGTTTTTGGCAACCACATACAAATTGATGTAAATGATTGGAGACAAATGGGAGAAGAAAATGAAACAAAAGAATCTAAGTAGACTTGCAAAAGTCTTCTTTATTGTATTTTTACCATTATTATTCATCGTATTGTCGCAATCTGATATGGTAAAAGCTGGCGATGTCAGCAACAATATTAGCTCACTTACTGTTTCATCAGAAGAAATCACAGATGGTGGACAAACAACTGTTAAGTTTACATTTGATGAGCATGCACAAAAGATTCAACCGGGGGATACATTAAAAGTTAATTGGACTAGTTCTGGAACTAGTCTTTGGGGTAGGATTTAAAAAGACTATTCCACTAAGTATTGATGGAACTTACGTTGGAGACATGGTCATTACAGATGGATCTGCGACGGTTACTTTCAATGAAGCTATCAAAAACCTTCAAAACATTCGCGGTTGGGGTGAGTTTGAGATTGAGGGTCATAATGATACAGCAACCGATAAGGAGCATGTTGGAAAATTCACTATTATTAGTGGAGCTAGAAAAGTAGAATTAAACGTTAAGAAAATGGCTACTGGTGTTAACAGCGCTCCATTCTATCTCAAAGCGGGTGATATGCACGCGAATGATCCTGAACATATTCTTTGGACACTAACCATTAATGCAATGAACTTAGATGTAGATGGTGATGTTCGTGTTGAAGATGACATCCAAGGTGGTCATTCACTTGTAAAAGATAGTTTTAGTATTACTACTACAGGTAACAAACCAGGATATTACGGTGGCTCAACTGCTATCGATGATTTCTTAGCAGCCTTTCCTGGATCAACATTCACAGTTGATGCTGCAGGAAAAATTACAGGTTACGATTCCTCAAAGTGAAATTAATAAGACTGGCGTCCTGATCTTTTACCAGACTAAAGTAGAGAATGAAAATCAAAAGAATTTCTTAAACAATACTAAGGTATGGTATCACGTTAAAGGTGAGCAAGCCGTTGTTGCCAAGGAAGTTAATGCATCTGTTGCAAATATTAATGCAAACGGTGGAGTGGATGGCGATATGACATCAACAACCACTACGACTCAAGAGCCGACTACCACAACTACTACGACTCAAGAGCCGACTACTACAACCACTACGACTCAAGAGCCGACTACCACAACTACTACGACTCAAGAGCCGACTACTACTACAACTACGACTCAAGAGCCGACTACCACAACTACTACGACTCAAGAACCGACTACCACAACTACTACGACTCAAGAGCCGACTACCACAACTACTACGACTCAAGAGCCGACTACTACAACTACTACGACTCAAGAGCCGACTACCACAACTACTACGACTCAAGAGCCGACTACCACAACTACTACGACTCAAGAGCCTACAACTACAACTACTACGACTCAAGAGCCTACAACTACAACTACTACGACTCAAGAGCCTACAACTACAACTACTACGACTCAAGAGCCTACTACCACAACTACTACGACTCAAGAGCCGACTACCACAACTACTACGACTCAAGAGTCGACTACCACAACTACTACGACTCAAGAGTCGACTACCACAACTACTACGACTCAAGAGTCGACTACCACAACTACTACGCCTGAGACTCCTGCTACAACTGTTTCAACAGAAGAGCCTAAGACTACTGTAACTACTACGCCTGAGACTCCTACTACAACTGTTTCAACAGAGGAGCCTAAGACTACTGTAACTACTACGCCTGAGACTCCTCCAACTACAACACCAGAAGAACCAGAAAACCACAATAGTAGTGAGGAAGACACAACAACAACTACTACTACTGCAGAGCCTAAGACTTCTTCATCCACAACAGAAAATCCAAATAAACCTAGTCATTCTGGTACCACAACGACACCAAGTGCGCCAGGTTCAAATGGTGGAAACAATGGGGGAGGTCGCAAATCGCTTCTTCCAAACACAGGTGAAGTTGTTGCATCTGGACTCGTCTTCTCTGGAATTCTTGTCTTAGCAGGTGCTGTTGGAATCAAACGGAAATTGACTCGTCAATAATTTATTCATTAAAAATAGTCAATTTTCTAACGAAATAGATTTTCAATGCATCTTAACAAATAGTTCAACTAACAAAGAGAGAAATTTTTAGCTCTCTCTGATAGATAAAAAGAGGCTGGGACAAAAGTCCTAGCCTCTCAATTATTTTTGGATTGTCGAGCAAGACGCAGTGGTTGAGTGGGCTCTACTACGCTGATTTCATCAGCTTTTACAGCCCTACTCAACTGTGCGGAGGTGGGACGACGAAATCGAATTCTAACGAATTACCGATTTCTGTCCCACTCTCTTTCTTTTGTGTAAGCCCTATAAAAATTTGGCTTACACCGTTACGTCTACATCTCAAAAAATTGGCAAAATAATTAATGAAAATTCCTTTTTATTTTTTCTAGATCAGGTTTTTAGATGGAATATCAGATGATAACGAAAATAGTTTCGAAAATACAAAAAGACAAACGTCCAAATGCGACGTCTGTCTTCAAGCTTTTCTCTTTGTTTATGGTAAGATGGCAATGGCACGGACAGGTGAACCAGTTGCCTTGTCCCAGTGAGGGAAAGCAATCGAAATCAAAGCACCTACAGCTGGAACTTGGTCCAATTGGTTCAAGACTTCAACTTGGTAGATATTTTGTTCCAAGAGGTAGTATTCATTGACCAAACCATGCTCTGCTGCTGGAATACCTGCATCGGTATCAAAGGTTTCATGACCCACAGCCTTGACATGGCGTTCATGAATCAAGAATTCCAAGGCTTCACGGCTCCATCCTGGACTTTGTTGAACACCATTTTCATCTAGGTTACGCATAGCATCTTGATCTGGCCAACGTTTTGACCAATCACTGCGGAAGGCAACAAAAGCACCCTCAGCAATTTGTCCATGCTCTGCCTCAAAGTCTAAGATATCTTGTTTGCTCAAGATAAAGTTTGGATTGGCAGCAACTTCTTTAGACTTGTCGATAACATAAAGTGGCAAGAGGAGATCTTTGAGGTCAATCTCATCCAACCAACGACCCCCTTCTACAAAGTGAATCGGTGCATCAATATGCGTTCCGTATTGACCAACCACTGTAAATTTTTGAACATGGAAACCATCTTTTAATGTGAAAAGATCTTCTTGTTGCAAAGCAGGAAGGGCTGGGAAGTGTGGACTTTCCGCATTGATTTGGTGACTCAAGTCCACCCATTTTTTAGCTTGCAATTCTTTATAAATACTTAGTAAATCTGACATGTTTCTTCCTCCTTATTCGCCCCAAACTTCAGCGACAATTTCCTTAATCAAACCGATTTTTTTCCATTGGTCTTCTTCTGTCAAAATGTTTCCTTCTTCTGTCGAAGCAAAGCCACACTGAGTAGACAGGTAAAGATTTTCCAACGGTACATACTGACTTGCTTCTTTAATACGAGCAATCACTTCGTCCTTGTTCTCCAATTGACCACTCTTAGATGTCAAGAGGCCTAACACCACTCCTTTACCAGGGGTTACTTCTGCAAGTGGTTCAAAACCACCAGCTCGATCAGTATCAAACTCTAGGAAGTAAGCATTGACGGCTTCTTCTCCAAGGAGTTCTTTGGCAATCGGCGCATAGCCACCTGATGAAGCCCAAGTAGAATGGAAGTTTCCACGACAAACGTGCGTATTGACGGTCAAACCAGCTGGAACATTTTGGTAGACATCGTTGTTAAAGATCAAGAAGAGATCAGCGAGTTCTCGGCGAACCTCATCTTTTGACTTGCCTTGAGCTGCTCCCCAAGCCGTCAAGAAATTATCATCTACCAAGACACCCCACGTACAGTCATCTACTTGAAGAGTCCGAAGACCTGCATCATACAAATCTTGAATCACTTGAAGATAGGCTTGCTTGATGTCTTCACGAACAGCCGCAAAATCAGGATAGATGGTATTCAATTGTTCTACATGTTCTGCATCACGGATCAATTCAAAATAGAATTGCGCAGGTGCTGGAATGGTATATTTAGCCTCTACACCATCTACATCTGCCACAAGATCCCGCAAGAACTTGTAATGCTCTACAAATGGATGATTGGCTCCTGTGATTTTTCCAACGACAAGCGCTGAGTCCGCCTTGGTTGTTTCATCATGGAATTGATAACCTTGAGCAGCTTGGACATGATCAATGCCCCCAAAGCCCCAGAAGAAATCCAAATGCCAATAAGCTCGGCGGAATTCTCCATCAGTTACTGACTTCAGACCAGCGGCAATTTCTTTTTCAACGAGGTCACGAATCGCCTGATCTTCTACTTTTGTTAAGTCAGCCTGACTGATTTTTCCAGCTCGCGAAATCTTCACGAGCCTGAACCAAAGCGGCTGGACGAAGAAATGAACCAACATGGTCTACACGATAAGGTGCATGTGTATGTGTCAATATGATTCCCTCTTTCCTATAAGTTTTACATTAATTCATCAATGCAACCATTATAGCAGTCTAAAACTTGATAAACAAGGGTTTGGGATAATCTAATATCTTTGACATCTATATAGCCTTAGACTATAACAAAAAAGAAGCCCTTGAAGGACCTCTTTTTCTTAATTTTTAAATGCATCGAGCATGACTTGGAACTCTTCGTTCGTGAGTGTAATGCCTTTTCCCATCTTTGTATGGTCGGGACTCCAGGTCCGGATATCATACTTAGCAGGAGCACCATTAAAACTCACACGGTTCAATTCTTTGGTCCAACCCTTGTCATTTTCTGACAAGACCAGCAAATGTTCTTCGATTTGGAATGAAAATTCTGCCATTTCACGACTCCTTTCTTGCCTTCTCATCTCTAATATTCGTAAATCATTTACAAAATCGTTGAAATTATCTATAATATATTGTATCAAGTTATGGAGAATTTAGCTATGAAAAAATTTCTCGAGATCGTTAAAGACCGAGCAAATGAATTTTTCAATGGAAAAGTCAGTACCCCTGCCCCATTAGAAGATGAGAGAATTATTGACATCATTCAACAAGCATTGCGAAAAAAACAAGGGGTACATGTTATTTTTTCAAACAAGAGTTTTACAGGCGATATTGTCAAGTATGACCAAGAACGCCGACAACTGATCGTGAAAAATTTTAAAAAGAGTATGTCCACGATTATTCGGATTTCTGAGATCCAGAAAATCAGTTTGGTCCCCAATAATATTCGCATCGCCCAACAAAAAGGAGAGGTTTAACCCTCTCTTTTTTTGTTATACTCGAACAGTTTTACTTGCCCCATCTTTTGAGTAGAGATTGATTAAACCTTCCTGGCAAGAACGAATCATATCTCCTGGCTTGACTTCTTGTGGAACGGTGATCGTAAGAAGTTCCATCGGATTTGGTGCGCGATCAATCTTCACTCCATCCTTATCATGTAAGTCTTGGATCTGGCATTCAAAATGACGGAAGCCTGGTCCGTAGAATTCCACTTGGTCGCCTTCATTGATGACATTCCGTTGGCGAATCGTCGCAGTCATGGTAGATGGATCAAAGTCAACCACTTCTCCTACAAATTTGTATTGAGGAATCTTACGACGTGCCCCAAACAATTGTTCGTTTTCAGTCGGTGTTTGGTAGTAGAATCCAGTTGCCAATTCACGTTGAGCAACTTTCCACAATTCATTGATCAAATCATCCTTGATGGCATAAAAGGCTTCTGGACTTTCCATATAAGCATCACAAGCCGCCTTGTAACAGTTGGCAACTGTTGATACGTAATGGACAGATTTCATCCGGCCTTCGATCTTCAAACTATCAACCCCATTATCAATCATGTCTGGAATATTTTCGATCATACACATGTCCACGGCTGACATAGAGTATTCTTCTGGGACTTGCCCTTTGATACTCTTGCGTTCTTGGCCAAATGGCATATCATAGAGATCGTATTTCCAACGACAAGATTGAGAACAACCACCACGGTTGGCATCCCGGTCAGACATGTGGTTAGAAAGGGTACAACGTCCGGAATAAGAAATACACATGGCTCCATGAACGAAGGCTTCGATCTCAAGATCGGTACGCTTACGGATCTCTGCCAACTCTTCCATGGATACTTCACGGGCCAAGACGACACGGGTCAAGCCATATTCTTTCCAGAAATGGAAGGTCTCCACATTGGTTGCAGAAGCTTGCGTAGACAAGTGAATATTGAGTCCAGGTGCATAGGTTGCACAGATTTCAATCAAGGCCGGGTCTGAAACGATCACGGCATCAAGGCCCATATCCCGTAATTCACGGAACCATTCACCAGCCCCTTGTTCATTTCCCTCATGGGTTACCATGTTCGAAGCCACGTGTACATCTACGCCACGTGCATGAGCATATTCGATACCTTCACGAAGCTCATCCATGGTGAAGTTTCCGGCACGGCTACGCAAACCATAGGCTTGTCCACCAACGAACACAGCGTCTGCCCCATAATTAACGGCAACTTTTAATTTTTCTAATGTTCCAGCAGGTACCAAGACCTCTGGACGTTTTTTTGTATTTGTCATGTTTTCTCCAATTTACAAGATTGTCGATATGATGAATAGCCTCTTCGTTCCCTGAAAAAGGAAAACTCACAAACGAAGAAGTCCTAGTTTTTTTATTATTTTACACGATCTGGTTCATAATCATAGAAACCAGTATCCAAACCACGATTAGCTGGATGCAATTTGCGGATTTCTTCATCAAACAGATAGGCTTGATCCTGTGTAAATGTTCCATTTTGAATCAAATCACGAGCCTTGACAAAGTACTCTGTAATCTTGACAAAGTTTTCACCCGGACAGTAGACACCATCGAGTTTCCAATGATCAAATCCGTGTTCTACCAACTCAGACAATTTGGTCATCATATTCAAGTCATTATTTGAGAAGATATGGGTTCCATGTTTGTCCTCATAGACTGAATAGTGAGAATTGGGATCTCCTGGTTCTGCTAAGAACAGATCGCGATCTTTGGTCACAGACTCTTCTGTCTTGATAAAGTTGTAATAATTCTGAAGTAGCGGTCGTTTCGAATGGTGAATAATGCTAGCACCATAGACCAAGACTTCTGCTGGAATCTGAAGATTCTCAGCCATTACGAATAATTCGGCAGATGGAATCTCACGAGCCAAAACAGCCTCGGAAGCTCCTGCTTGTTTTCCCCAGAAGTTGATCTGGCGGCTAGAAGTGACCATGGTAGAAGCATCGTGAAATCGTTTTGAATGGATAGCCATCTCGTTTCAAGACATAAAAAACGCCCGCATCTCCGACAGTAATATAATCAGCCTGAATTTCCTTTAAGAAAATCTAGGAAAGGCTTGATTGAATCCATCATCGATTGGTGCATGAGTGCATTTACAGCTACTGTCAATTCTTTGCCAGCAGCATGGACCAGTTGGGCAATTCGATTTATTTCGTCATAGCTTAAAGTTTGAGGCAATCGTAATCCGTAGTTTTTTTCACCGACATAGATTCGGTCAACCCCTGCATCAATCAGGGCTTGCGTTTGCTCAACACTCTCTGCTGTTGCTGTAATAATAATATTTTTCATAGAACCATTATAACAAAAATTCCGATATTCTAGAAAAATTTATTCATTTTGTAAAATTTGTAACATTTTTGTAACATTTATATACCTGAATTCATGATAGAATAATAGAGTACTGTTAGGAGAGAGAAAATGCCCGTAAGAAATTTAAGACACTATGAAGAAGAATTCGATTATATCGAATTAACCAAACAAACCCAAGAAACCCCTATTCAGGACTATGCTCCTGAAGTTGAACCCGCACCTCAATTAAGTGAATTGCTATATTTTTTAAATATCGCTGTTTTCTGTGTGTTGACGGTTGTATTTAGTTTTATCTTTTTAGCAACAAAAATGAATACCTTCTTTGCGTTTGCTTTAGCGATTGGTTCTAGCTTTGCTAGTATTCAAGGGTTCCGAATTTACTACAATAAACGAAAAAAATAAAAATCAGGTTCGCCTGATTTTTTTATTTACTCGAATTTTATTAATTCCTAAGTTGTCAAATTAAGTTAGACTTTTCATGTAACTCAGAAAAACTTGGTATGTTGTTTGATAATTCAAAGACTTTCTAGGAATTCTATAAGAATAAATACTTTTTATGAGTTAAAGTTATTCAATGATCTTTTGAAACTTTCCGCCGTGAGAAAAGTGCCTGAAACAATTATGTTTCAGGCACTCGGGAGTTTTGAAACTTTAGGTTCAAAACTAAGTCATGGAACTTCTTTGAAGTTCGCTGACGTCCGTACTCACTTAAGGAAAGTTTCTAAGATGATTTTGTCTTCAATCTGAAATGAGGCTCTGTGAGCCTCATTTTTTATACTTCTTTTGTTTCTTCTTCAGCTGCTTCTTCAGAATCTTTTTCATCCAACTCTAACACGATGTCTTCAGATTCTGTTTGTTTGCGAATGGATTGAACCAAGTCATTGCCACTTAGATTTTCTTTTTGAAGTTTATCCTTAAATGAGTGATAGACTTCTTGAGATTTTTCAACCACATCTTGCGTCTTTTCTTTGACAGATTCCAAAACAGTTCCTGTCGTAATTTCTCCAGAACCAACTTTTTCTTTGGTTTGTTGGATCACTTCTGCTGCTTGTTTTGAAACATCCTTAGCAGTTTGTTTCACCGATTCATGTACTTCTTGAGGATCTTCTTGATAATCTTTTACGAAGCGCACCACCTTTTTAGTGACTTTCTTTCCTTGCTCTGTTGATAAATAGTAGGCTGCTGAAGCACCTGAAATCACACCAATTAATAAACTAGATAAACGTCCCATATTCTTCCTCGATTCTATTTAAATAATTTTGAAGCCATCTTAATCGCTTTTAATCCGATAGAGGCTTTCACTGTTTTTCCACCAGCTGATACAGCTTTGACACTCAATTGACGGGCTTGATCATTCAAATCTGAAACAGACTCTGAAAGATCCGCCACGGCTGTAAAGAGTGGGTCAATCGTTGCAACTTTTTGATTCAAATCATCCGTTAAAACATTGACTTTTGCCAATAGATCATTGGTCTGATGCAAGGTGACATTGACATCTGATGTCAAAACTTGGATGGTTTTTTGCGTCTCATCTACAACTTTTCCAATCTTTGAGAGGAAAAAAATCATATAAATGACAAGTGCTACTAAGGCAAGGCCTAAGAGGCCGTAGGCAATTTCAATAAACATATATTACTCCTTTGTTTCTACATAATAAGGGGCTTTTTTGCGACGTTGATAAAAGATGATGGCGAGTCCAACTAGAATCAGGATCATCGACAACCACTGGGAAACACGTAAGCCCGCAAACATCAGGCTATCTGTCCGCATTCCTTCGATGATCATCCGACCAAAACCATACCAGATAAGGTAAAAGGCTGTGATCTCACCTTGTCGCAAAAATTGGGGCTTCCTACGAAGAATCAAGATCAAGATAAATCCTAGCAGATTCCAACTGGATTCATATAAGAAGGTTGGTTGACGATAACTGCCGTCTATATACATTTGATCTCGAATAAAAGAGGGTAGGTAGTTGAGACTTTTGACAGCAGCTCCATAAGCTTCCTGGTTAAAGAAGTTTCCCCAGCGTCCAATACTCTGTGCAATCATGACGCTTGGGGCCGCAATATCTAAGAAATCAATTGGCTCAATCAAGCGTCTACGAGAGAATAGATAGAGGACAAGGGCACCTGTCAAGAGGCCACCATAAATCGCGATTCCTCCGTTCCAGATGGCGAAAATCTCACCAAGATGCTGGCTATAATAGCCCCATTCAAAAATAACGTAATAGAGTCGGGCACCCACGATCGCAAGCGGAAAAGCGATCAAAATGAAATCAATGATATCATCTGGATCAATTTTCTTACGGGGCGCTTCTTTCATGGAAAGATAAACGGCTAGAATTAAGCCAGAGACAATACAAATCGCATACCAACGAATACTGATCGGACCTAATTGAAGGGCTACTGGATTCATTCCTTCACCTCATTTTGACTAATCAACTGGGACAAACGTTCTTCAAAAGTTTTGGTAGCATCATAGCCCATTTCTTTGGCCCGAACATTCATCGCTGCGGCTTCGATCACGACCGAAATGTTCCGACCAGTCTTCACAGGGATGCGGATCCGAGGAATGGTCACGCCACCGATTTCCAACTCTTCTGCATTATTACCAAGACGATCATAAACTTGATCCTTAGCATAATTTTCCAAGTAAACGGCGATTTGGACTTGTGAAGAATCCTTGACAGCACTGGCACCGTAGAGACTCATGACATCGATAATCCCGACACCACGGATCTCTAGTAAGTGGCGTAGGATTTCAGCTGGCTCTCCCCAAAGGGTCATCTCGTCTCTCGCATAGATATCGACTCGGTCATCTGCTACGAGGCGGTGACCCCGCTTGACAAGTTCCAAACCTGTCTCACTTTTTCCGATTCCGCTATCTCCTTGAATCAAGACACCCATCCCATAAATATCCATCAAGACACCGTGTACACTCGTACGTTCTGCTAGCCGACTATCCAAATAGCTAGAAAGCTCTCCAGATAAACGACTCGTTGCAACATTGCTCTTTAAAATGGCTAGTTGCTTCTCTTCCGCAGCACGCAACATTTCTTCTGGAATTTCTAAATTCCGCGCGACAATGATGACAGGTGTCTCTGGCTGGAACATCTTGCGCAGGACCTGATGACGGTTGTGAGAGCTCATCTTCACAAGGTAGGACCATTCTTTCATTCCTACAAGCTGAATCCGCTCAGGTGTGTAATAGTCGAAATAGCCCGTCATTTCAAGACCTGGACGTGAAATATCCGCAGTCGTAATTTCCTTGCTTAAGAGTTTATCATCCCCATAAACAACCGATAGACGAAGCTTTTCCTGTAGATCGCGAACAGTAACTGCCATATCATTCTCCCTTTTCAAATTCTCTCTCTATTATAGCAGATTTTCTCTTCAGACGAGAGCCTGAAGTGTCATTTGAAAGATCCATTTTCAACTCCTTTTTAAGGCAAGCAAAAAGAGGCCAAGACAAAGGTCTCCAACCTCTAGGAAATGATGGGAACATATGAAGAATGCTCTAGCCTTCGCCTTGCAAAAAATCTTTAATCATAGATTTGATTCCGGTAGAGACCGCATAGACCACTGCATTTGAAGGAAATGCGACCAAGCCAAGCATAAAGGCGGTAGGTCCTCCACCCAATAAGGAGAAAACCAGATACAAAACTGGCAAAAATAAAATCGAAAACCGATAAATTTGTGGCTTTCTAGCCTCTTCTGTTGGCAGAAACAAGAGGTAGAAGAGACTATTCCAAATGCCCAGTGGAAAAAGGAGCATACCGATCAAAACTGTTCCAACTCCTTCACCAAAAAAACGATTTAAAATGAAAAATTGTCCTATAAAACTGAAGAAGAGATATAGAATAAAAGCAAGGAAATAGAACTTCTGCTTCACTCGGATCTCCTTTTAGAAAAATGGACTATCATTCTGATCATGGATGGGTTCGGCCTCTTTTCTTCGACGAGGTCGAGGGCCATCGTCAAACATTTCCTGCTCCTCCTCGTCCTTATAAGGTAAGGTCGTATCTAACAGTAAATAGATAATCACACCGATAAAGGCATGAGAAACCGTGAAAAGAATAAACAAGAAGCGTAGGAGAGTTACACTAAGACCAAATTTATCGGCTAAGCCAGCTAGCACACCTGAAACCAGGCGATGTCGTTTTAATTTGTAAAATGATGATGTCATTTGATTTTCCTCTTTCTAGTTAGACCTATTTTAGCAGAGTCGAACTGGAAAGAGATCCGCCTAAAGACCGATTCTTACTCTTGTCTCATTTCAAGAAATTGCAGGCGACTGTGACAGCGACCGCAGGCATATTTCTTCAGATCGATTTTTCGCTTTCGTCTATACTCTTGGCCACAATGGGGACATTGATAGAGATAGATCCGCTTGACTCGCACCAGTTCTATCTGGTAGAGGAGGTGTGAAACGAAGACCGTCCACTTGCTTGAGGAGTTGCTTAAAGTCTAGATCTTTGTGGCGATAGCCTTTTCCTTGATCGTAAAGATGGTAATGGCAGAGCTCGTGGCGGACGATTTTGCGAAAGACCTCTAACCCGAAAGCTTGGTATATTTTCGGGTTGAAATCAAGGTGTCGATCTTTGGGAAAGAAACGACCCCCAGTAGTTTGAAGACGTGAATTCCACTCTGCTTGATGGCGGAATTCTCTCCCAAAATCTTCTAGGGATACTTGGCGTACATACTCAGTCAGATTCATTCGGAGCTACCAAACTGAGATTGACTTTTTCGCGTTCCACATCAATCTTCTTCACCCAGACGGTTACCAAATCACCTACTGATACGACCTGGCTTGGATGCTTGATAAACTGCTTGCTCATATGGGAGATATGAATCAAGCCATCTTCGTGAATGCCAATATCGACAAAGGCCCCAAAGTCAACCACATTGCGCACAACCCCTTCTAATTTTTGGCCTATATGGAGGTCTTTAATATCCAAGACATCCTGACGGAGCACGGGTGCATCAAAGGAATCCCGCAAATCGCGACCTGGTTTTAGGAGATCGGCAATAATATCTTTCAGAGTTTCTGGTCCCAGATCCAGCTGAGTAGACATCTCCTTTATGTTCACAGCATTTAATTTTTCCTGAGCGGATGCATCGAGGTCGGTAATTTCAAGAAGTTGAAAAAGTTTTTCAACTTCCTTGTAACTTTCAGGGTGAACGCCGGTATTGTCCAAGATATTTTTACTTTCAGGAATGCGTAAGAATCCAGCCGCTTGCTCGAAAGCCTTGGCGCCGAGACGAGGGACTTTTTTAATCTGTGCTCGTGAAAGAATCATTCCTTCTTCTTCCCGGTATTTCACAATATTTTCAGAGATGGTTTTATTGAGTCCTGCTACATGGGCTAAGAGAGAGGGACTAGCCGTATTGATATTGACCCCAACTTGGTTGACGACAGTATCTACCACGAAATCCAAGCTTTCTGTCAGTTTTTTCTGATTGACATCGTGTTGGTATTGACCGACACCGATGGATTTGGCATCGATTTTCACCAATTCTGCTAGCGGATCTTGCAAGCGACGGGCAATGGAGATGGCCGAGCGTTTTTCAACGGTTAGCTCTGGGAACTCATGACGGGCCAACTCACTAGCTGAATAGACAGAGGCTCCGCTTTCATTGACAATAACATAGCGAACTCCTGGATGGTCATGGAAGACCTCTGCGACAAAGGCCTCACTTTCACGGCTGGCGGTTCCATTTCCAATCGCAATAATTTCTATTCCGAACTCTTTGATCAAGGAGGATAGATCCTTTTTAGCCTGCTCGATCTGAGCTGGTTTTGCAGGAGACAACTGGATAGATGACCTGGTGGTGGCGAGCATCTTTCCTGTCTCATCGACAACGGCTAGTTTAGCACCGGTCCGAAAGGCTGGGTCAAATCCAAGGACCACGCGCCCTTTTAATGGAGGAATGAGCAATAGATTCCGTAGATTCTCAGAGAACAATTGAATGGCTCCGTCTTCTGCCACCTCCGTCAACTCTGTCCGAATCCGACGTTCAATCGCAGGAACGATTTTTTTCTTAACCGCTTGTTGAATAACCTCATCGACATAGGCATTTTTAGTTTTAAAACGAGCCTCAAAAATACGAATGATTCGATCCAGTTGGTGCTCGAATCCGACTTTGAGAACGCCCAATTTTTCCCCACGATTGAGAGCTAGAGTCCGGTAGCCTTGCATATTCTTGATCTTCTCAGAAAAATCATAATAGATTTCAAAGGTTCTCTTAGGATCTAAGCTTTCATCCTTCAAGGTTGACGTCATGAGGGAATGCCCATGAATTTCTTGATAGGTGAGGGCCCGTAATTGGGTATCCTCTGAAATAGCTTCTACCAGAATATCCACTGCACCAGCTAAAGCCGCTGTTTCAGTTGGGAAGACCTCACAGGTAAATTTCTGAGCCTCTGCTTCCAAGTCTGGACTATTTTGCAAAATGAGACGTGCCAAAGGAAAAAGTCCTGCTTCTCGGGCAATCGTCGCCTTGGTCCGCCGTTTTTCCTTATATGGGAGATAAAGCTCTTCGACATCCGCTAATTTTTCAGCAACTTCAATAGCCTCGCTTGAGCGCCTCTGTCAATTTGCCCTGTTCCTCAATCTTAGCAAGGACAGTTTCCTTTCGTTCGGCTAGAGTCGTTAACGATTTGTCCCGGTCAATAATGGCCTTGATCGCTACTTCATCTAAATTTCCCGTCATATCTTTTCGATAGCGGGCAATGAAAGGAATAGTTGAGCCTTCTGCGGTCAGACTCAATACGGTATCGATTTGTTTTAAGCTAACACCCAATTCTTGGGCTATTTTTTCATATTTATCCATAGCTTCTATTATAGCATATTTTGCTGCCATCAAGGGGTGAGAGCGCCTGTTCTGGTCTCTGTTTCAGGGATTTTTCAGAGAATAATTTTGACCCTATGGTTCTTTCCTTTTATGCTCCATTTCCCCTTTGCTCTTTCCCTTTTGTTATAATGAAAGAAAATAAAAAGGAGGCCCAACAATGGCTATTAAATTCTCAAAAACAGATGATCTTGATAAAATGTTTGAAAATTTTGCGAGTTTTCCGGATGTAGAAAAGAAAGTAGAATTTCCTGAAGAAAAAAAGAAGGCAGAAACTGCTACAACTAAAGAAGCAAAGAAGGTTAAGTAATGACATTCTTTCAACACCTTCCTCTAGCGTCTTGCAGGCTGGGGCTATTTTTCTCTCGATTATTATCGAAGCCCTACCGTTTGTCCTAATCGGAAGTATCATTTCAGGGATTATTGAGTGTCCATATCACCCCCGAGAGGGTCTACCGCTTTCTTCCCAAGAATAAATTTGGGCGGATCTTCTTTGGGACCTTTATCGGCTTTATCTTTCCTTCCTGTGAATGTGGGATTGTTCCCATTATCAATCGCTTTCTAGAAAAGAAAGTCCCAAGTTATACTGCTGTTCCCTTTTTGGTGACAGCACCGGTCATCAATCCCATCGTTCTCTTTGCGACCTACTCAGCTTTTGGGAATTCTGTCAAGATGGCCATCTACCGCGCCCTTGGTTCCCTTACCGGTCGCAACGGTGCTAGGGATCTTTTCTTGGTTTTATTCAGACAGATTCGATCCAAAAAGAACATCGGTAAGGCTGTACATGAACATGATTTTAGGGGCTTGAGCAAAGGTCAAAAGCTCTTTCAAGTCTTGGTGCAGGCGATTGATGAATTCTTTGACACGGGACGTTACCTGGTATTTGGTTGTCTCTTTGCCAGCCTCGTCCAAGTCTATGTCCCAACACGGATCCTCACTTCAATCAGTGCGACACCAGTTATTGCTTATTCTCCTTCTCATGGTCTTGTCCTTTCTCCTCTCACTTTGTAGTGAGGCGGACGCCTTTGTTGGATCCTCTCTTCTGACGAGTTTTGGAGTAGCGCCTGTTCTTGCCTTTCTGGTGATTGGGCCTATGCTTGATGTCAAAAATCTCCTCATGATGAAAAATTATCTCAAGACCCGTTTTATCTGGCAATTTATCGGAATTGTGAGTGGGGTTGTGCTCCTTTATGCTTGGTTTGTGGGGGTGGTGCTATGATTCGTTTCTTGATATTAGCTGGCTATTTTGAGCTCACCATGTACCTGCAATTATCTGGTAAGCTCAATCAATACATCAACTTACACTATTCTTACTTGGCTTATATTTCCATGTTCTTGTCCTTTGTTTTAGCTCTTGTGCAGCTGATCATCTGGGTCAAGCAGATGAAGATCCACAGTCATCTCTCTGGCTTCTGGGCAAAAGTGGCGAGTATTTTCTTGCTCTGTATTCCTTTGTTTGTCGGGCTATTTTTCCCTACAGTGACACTGGATTCCCAAACGGTTTCTGCCAAAGGCTACCACTTCCCGGTTGCGGCTGGATCTTCCAAGGAAATCCAGCAGGACGAAGGGACAACAACCCAGTATCTCAAACCAGATACTAGTAGCTATTTTACCAAGTCAGCCTATGAGTCAGAAATGAAGCAGGCGGCAAAGAAATATGTTGATAAAAAAGTGATCCAGGTGACCACTGAGAATTACATGGAAGTCATGGAAGTGATTTATGATTATCCTGACCAATTTGCAGGAAAGACCATCGAGCTGACCGGCTTTGTATACAATGACCCCAATAACAAGGATAGCCAATTCCTCTTTCGCTTTGGGATCATCCACTGTATCGCAGATTCCGGAGTCTACGGTCTCTTAACGACGGGTGCTCCGCAGCATTTCGAAAACAATACCTGGATCCATGCAAAAGGAACCTTGTCCATTGAATACCACAAACAGCTCAAGCAAAGCTTGCCTGTCCTCCACGTGACGGATTGTCAAACCATTACACAACCAGATAATCCTTATGTCTACCGCGTATTTTAATGAATAGACTAAGTTCCTTCGATAGGCCTTAAACCCATATAAGCTAGAACGCTCCTTCGTTCTAGCTTTTTCTATGCTTTCCTACTCAAATCCTCTAATCCAAGGAAAATATTCAGAACAACGATTCCATCAAAGAAATCTTGCTGGATTTTATGGTAAAATATGGTTAATAAAATAGGAAATAGGTACTTAAATGTCTTCAAAAGTTATTGTAACCATTTTCGGGGCCAGTGGAGATTTAGCCAAGCGCAAACTCTACCCATCCCTTTTTAGACTCTATAAATCAGGAAATCGATCTGAAAACTTTGCGGTTATCGGAACAGCCCGCAGACCATGGAGCAAGGAATACTTTGAATCAGTCGTGGTAGAATCCATCACAGACCTGGCCGATAGCCCTCAACAAGCTCAAGAATTCGCCAGCCATTTCTACTACCAAAGCCACGATGTCAATGATACCGAACATTACATCGCCCTGCGCGAATTGCAAAATAGCTTGGATGAAAAATACCAAACGGAACACAACAAGGTCTTCTTCTTGTCCATGGCTCCTCAATTTTTTGGAACCATTGCTAAACACCTCAAATCAGAAGGCATTGTGGATGGACAAGGTTTTGAGCCGCTTGATCGTTGAAAACCTTTCGGTACAGACCTAGAAACGGCTAGTCAGCTCAACAAGGAATTGGAAGAAACCTTTGATGAAGAACAAATCTTCCGTATCGACCATTACCTTGGAAAAGAAATGATCCAAAATATCTTTGCCATTCGTTTTGGAAATCTTATTTTTGATAATCTTTGGAACCGAGATTTTATTGACAATATCCAAATTACCTTCGCTGAACGCTTAGGAGTTGAAGAACGCGGTGGCTACTATGATCACTCGGGAGCCCTTCGAGATATGGTGCAAAACCATACCCTTCAGCTTTTGTCATTGCTTGCCATGGATAAACCAGCTACCTTCACCAAGGATGCGATTCGGGCTGAAAAAGCTAAAGTTTTTGAGCAATTGCACAATCCGACAGATGAGGAACTGAAGAAATTCTTTATCCGTGGTCAATACCATTCAGGTACGATCGAAGGGAAAAAGATATCTCTTATCGCAGTGAGCCGAATGTCGACCCTGAGTCTACTACAGAGACCTATGCTTCTGGTGCGTTCTTTGTTGATAGCGATCGCTTCCGCGGAGTGCCTTTCTTCTTCCGTACCGGAAAACGCTTGACCCAAAAAGGAACCATGGTCAATGTGGTCTTCAAGCAAACCGATTCCATCTTTGGACATAGCTTGCAACCAAATGTCTTGACCATTTATATCCAACCAAATGAAGGTTTCTCATTGAGTATCAACGGAAAAGAGGTCGGTGAAAAGTTCAGTATCGCACCGATTTCCTTTGACTACGAGACAGATGCGACCGCAACTGGAGCATCCCCAGAGCCGTTATGAAAAATTAATTTTCGACGTGTTGAATCAATGACTCAACCAATTACAGCCACTGGCACGAAGTCCGCGCTTCATGGCAATTGATTGACCGGATCGAAAACTATGGGCTGAAAATGGAGCACCGCTCTATGAGTACAAGTCAGGATCCATGGGACCAACTGCATCCGATGATCTCCTTGCAGACTACGGAGCCGAGTGGGTTTGGAAACCTGAACCTAAGAATTAAAGTAAGCCACCTTCGGGTGGTTTTTTGATAGCGCAAGGAATCAAAAAAGACAAATTGTCCTTCCAACAATTTGTCTTTTTTATTCGACTTTAAATCAAGCCTTCCAAGAGACCTCTCATGAAGTTTTCTGAGTGGAATGGTCCGATGTCATCGAACTTTTCTCCGAATCCAATCAACTTCACTGGGATATCCAACTCTTCTCGAATCGCAAGGACGACCCCACCTCGAGCCGTTCCATCGATCTTGGTCAATACAATTCCTGTCACAGGTGTAATTTTTGAAAATTCTTTAGCTTGCACCAAGGCATTTTGACCGGTTGATGCATCGAGCGCCAGCAAGGTTTCGTGCGGTGCATCGGGTACCACCCGCTTGATAATCCGGCCGATTTTTTCAAGCTCCGCCATAAGGTTGTCCTTGTTTTGCAGACGACCAGCCGTATCAATCATCAGAACATCGATGTTTTCAGCCATCGCGCGTTCCATTCCATCGAAGACGACACTAGCAGGATCTGATTTTTCAGGACCTGTCACAACTGGAACATCTACGCGGCGCCCCCATTCTGCCAGTTGAGCCACTGCTCCTGCACGGAAGGTATCTGCGCAAACCAACATGACTTTCTTGCCTTCTTGTTTGTATCGGTGGGCTAACTTCCCGATAGAGGTTGTTTTACCAACCCCATTGACCCCGACAAAGAGCATGACCGTGAGGCCGTCTTGAAAACGAATGGCTTCATTAAACTGGCCATCCTTTTCATACAAGTCCACCAATTTTTCGATGATCACGCGCTTGAGAGCATCTGGTTTTTTGGCATTTTCCAAACGGGCTTCATAGCGCAACTCTTCGGTTAAATTAGAGGCCACTTGAACTCCAACGTCACTCATGATCAAGAGTTCTTCCAATTCTTCAAAGAATTCTTCATCGACTGAACGGAAGTTTGCAAAGAAGGCATTGAGGCGTGCGCCAAATCCAGTCCGTGTCTTTTTCAAGCTACGATCGTATTTTTCCTGGATGGTTTCTTGCTGAGGCTCAACCTCGTCTGGAATTGGCTCTTCTGCCTCTTCAACAGTCCTTTCCTCAACGGCTGATGCAGCTTCTCCTTCCGGAAGCCTGGACTCGGCTTCTGCTACTTCTGAAGTTTCCTCCACTTGAGCGATCGCTTCTGATACTTCAGGTTCTGGGACCTCATCCTGAGCGTCTACTAGTTCTGAACCTCCTTCTGTCGTGCTCTCTTAGCTAGCTCAGATGATGGAGAGGCAATTGGTGACTCTCCTTTCCAGTTCGTGAACCGTTAGCCCCATCTGCTTCCTCACCATTTTCAGTTTCTTCCGCTTCAATTTTCACTTCTTCAAGAGGCTCCGTCTCATCTGTGTCACCAGCTAGTGGTGAAACTTCTTAGGACTTGCCTCTGCTTGAGCAGGTTCAAAGACCACTGGAGACTCCTCTACTGGTTCTGGACTTCAGTGAGTCTCTGAAGTCACTATTTCTTCAACAAGAGGTTCCTCTGCCGGCTCTTCTTGAGCAACGGTTGAAACAGGTTGATGAGTGGCTGCAATTCGCGCTTTGAGCTCTTGGTAGTAAGCCTCCATATCAGCGATTTTTTGCTCTTCCTTGTCATTTTGGGTAGCCGTCGGCTCCTCTTTGACAGTTTCTTCAACCTCCGTACTTTCCGTCACTTCTTCCGAAGACGGAAGCACTTTTTCAGCTTCTTCTTTTTTTCCAAATAAACGATCAAATAATCCCATTTATTCACTCTCCTTTAGCACATAATTTTCAATCGCCCATGCGACGGCATCCTGGTCATTGGTCACAGGGGCCACAAGCGCTGCAACTTCCTTCACTGCTGGAATCGCATTGCCCATGGCAACCCCCAGTCCAGCCCACTGGTATCATAGACAGGTCATTGGCTTCATCTCCACAGGCCATGACTTGATCTGCCTTAAGACCCAAAATAGAAGCTCAGATGCTGCTAAGCCTGTTGCCTTGTGAACATTTTTAGGGCACCATTCCAGCAACATCTCCCGAGATTTAAAAATTTCATAGTCTTGAAATAACTCCGGCCTGATCTGCTTGTATCGCTGCATCTAAAAAGTCTTGATCGACTGGCTGTCACACACTTGTTGTAGGAAATCGTGGATGGCAGGTCTTTAAAATCTGTTTCAATAAAGTTCAGGTAGGGATTGTAAAGGGAATAGAGAGACTCTTCGATCTGCATGAATCTCATAAACCGTTCCCTCACTGATGGCATCCAGCGGAAGGCCTAGACGGGCTGTTTCATCATGAATGGTTGCGACATCTTCTGGTGCCAAGACAACTTTTGAGAGGATTTCTCCATTATTTCGCCGCACTAGACCACCGTTGAAGGTAATCGTATCTCTTCTTTGAGGCCTGCTGTTCCCAATTCTTCCAAAAGAAAATCCATGGCTTTCAAGGGGCGACCAGTGGTTAGAACCACCCTGACACCTTGGGCCTGTGCAGCAGCGAGGGCTGCTCTATTGCGAGGGGAAATCTTTTTTTCTGAATTGAGAAGGGTCCCATCTAAATCCAGCGCAATCAAGGAAATCTTACTCATACAATCTCCTCCATGTAGCGGAGGACAGAACCCGTCGCATGGTGGCCGATGACTGTTTCAGCAATCGCTAAGATTTCAGGACGTGCATTTTCTGGCGCTACAGGATGGCCCACGACTTGCATCATATGGAGGTCATTTAAGTTATCCCCGAAAGCCATCTACCTGATCCATCGAGATCCCTAGTTTATCCGCTAAGGCAGTAATAGCCACTCCCTTATCGACATAATCGAGGACAATATCAATTGACTCAAAACCTGTCGTCATCGCTTTGACACCGGGGATATTCTCAGTGACCCATTGTTCACCTTCGAGTACAAGAGCTGCATCAAAGTTGGTGGTCAATTTGAAAATTTCATCCTGAATATCCGCTAGACTTTTCACTTTTTGAATGTTTTCATTGTAGTGCTGACTCAAGGCCAGATAGTCGGGATCTACTGTTTCTAAGACATAGCTCCCTTTTTTCCCAGTCAAAAGAAGCTTATTCGGGTCTGCATAAGGGGAAGCTTTCAAAGCTTCAAAAACACCCAAATAAAAGTCTTTGGACATGGTCGCTTCGTAGAGATCTTCTCCATGAAATTCTACCACGCTACCATTTTCAGCAATGAAAATCATCTGGTCCTCAAATCCTTTAAAGAGGGATTTGAGAGAAAGAAGGGCACGGCCACTTGCAGAAGCAAAATAGATGCCTTTTTCTTTGCAACTTGCTAATACCTTGCGTAAAAGGTCTTGATCGTACTGATGTTGGTCATTTAGAAAGGTTCCATCCATATCCGTAGCGATCAATTTAATATCATTATTCTTCATTTTCTAAGTCTTTCAATTTTACTGAGACGATTTTAGAAACCCCAGATTCCTGCATGGTCACACCATAGATGGAATCTGCAGCTGACATGGTTCCCTTCCGGTGCGTCACGACAATAAATTGGCTTTCCTTATCAAAGCGGTTCAGATAATCCCCAAAGCGCTTAACATTAGCCTCATCTAGGGCCGCCTCTACCTCATCCAAAATGACAAATGGAATAGTCTTGACACGAATAATCGAGAACAAGAGGGCCAAAGCAGACAAGGCCTTTTCTCCACCACTCATGAGGTTTAAGGATTGGATCTTTTTACCAGGTGGCTGCACAGAAATCTCAACACCAGCTGTCAGAAGATCTGGCTCTGTCAGAATCAAATCAGCAGCCCCCCCACCAAACATTTGACGGAAAGTGACTTTAAAGGATTCACGAATGGCTTCAAAAGTTGATTTAAAGCGTTCCTTGACTTCGTCATTCATGTCGTTGATGGTAGACAGAAGCATATTTTTCGCAGCCAAGACATCCTCACGCTGGCTGGAAAGGAAATCAAAGCGCCCCTTCACCTCATCGTACTGCTCGATCGCATCCACATTGACTGGACCAAGTGCCTTAATATCTTTTTCGATGCTCTTGAGCTGGTTTTCAGCTGCTGCAAGGTTTTCAACAGGTTTGGCCTGTTCTTTGGCTTGGTCAAAGCTTTGCATGAATTCATCGGTAATTTGCGTTAAGAGCTTGTTCAAACGATCCGCATGCTTTTCACGTGTCGCTTCAGCCTTGGCTTGTTGACGAATCCACTCTTCGTTTTTCTTGCGCGCTTGTTCCATCTGTTCTGCCACATCTTCGGCCTGGCCTTCCAAATCATCCAGTTCAAAGCGTTTCCGAATGACTCCTTGT
Organism: Streptococcus sp.; assembly: GCA_047241705.1. Lineage (GTDB taxonomy): Bacteria > Bacillota > Bacilli > Lactobacillales > Streptococcaceae > Streptococcus. The sequence continues at coordinate 90,044 of JBKTJB010000004.1, read as the reverse complement.
TCCAAGTCCGTTTTCTTGGCTTGTGCCTGCGTCAATTGGTTGGCTAGCTGCTCCACATCCACTGTCTGAACTTTGGCCTCGCCTTGTTCAATCAGCAATTACAACTGATGCTCTTCTACTTCCAACTGGGAGATCGTTTCTTCCAAGCGACGAGCATCTGTTTGCTCATAGCTTTGTTGGCTCAACCATTCCGTCTCGTTGAAGTCACAATTCTGCCAATTGCTCTTGCAGGTTTTGTACCTTTTGTTGCAGAACATCTTTATCCGACTTCATGGTTTCAATGTCGCGATTCAGATTTTCTTTTTGAAGCTCAATTTTTGATAATTGCTCAGTAAGGGATTCCAGCTCTTCTTGGAGAGACTGGGTCGCATCTGTTGCCAATTCTGACTTCAAAGCTTCTAAGAGTTCCTGAATTTCTTTCAGTTGCTCTTGGCTTTGTTGGTAGGCCAATTGGACCCGCTGTTGCTCTAGACGCTTGCTCACCTTGGCTTTGAATAGAGGCCAGGTATTCTTGCGCCTGCTTGAGCAGATTGTCCTTGGTCTCGACCTCCTGCTCTGCTTCTCTCAAACAATCATCCAGAGCTTGCATTTCCTGCTTCAAACTATCCAATTCTGGTTTGACAAAGACCGTATTTTGGGAACGATTGGCACCACCGGCATATGATCCTCCGGTCCGCAATTCAGTCCCATCCAGGTCACCATCCGAACTTGATAGTTGACTTTACGGGCCGCCTCACGCATGCTCCGTCGTATCAAGATGGCCGTTACGCCAAGCAGGTTTTGGAAAATCTGTTCAAAACGATGCTCATAGGTCACTGTCACTCGCAATTCCTAGAAATCCTGCACTGGCTTGAATCAATTCCAGATTCCGAGGGGATAGTTGACGGGCTTTGATGGTCGTGAGCGGAAGGAAAGTTGCCCGTCCTAAGCGGTGCGTTTCAAGAAATCGATCGCTCGTGTTGCGCGCCTTTTTCATCCTCGACAATGATCTGTTGGCTGCTTGCCCCCAGAGCAATTTCAAGCGCTGTCTGGTAGTCTTTTGAGAAACTCAAATTCTCACTAACAGCCCACAGATGCCTCCTAGACGGTCTGCTTCTTGTAAGACGCTCTTGACTCCTGCATAGAAGTTACTATGGTTCTTCTGAATAGCTTCCAAGCTATTGATCCGCGCCCGCTTATTCTTGCTCTCATCCATCAAGTCAAACATGGCCGCTTGAGCCTCTTGGTAGGCAGCTTTGGCCTGCTCCACTTTTACCAATTGCTCTTGGTATTCTGCTAATAGGCCTTTGACCGTCGCTTGTGCCTGCTCCAACTCTTGCAATTGTCGGACTTCTTTTCCTTGGCAGTTTCAAAGTTTGTTTGTGCCTTGGTCAAATCCTCTTGACGATGGCTTGATTCTTGCAGGAGTGCTTGGATCCGGCTCTCAATGGCTGTTCGCTCATTCGATTTTTCAGCCTCTGTCTGCAAGAGCGCGACATACTGCTCGCGTAGATGCCTCAATGACTTGTTCCGGATCTTCTTCGTAGTTGGCTAATTCTTTTTCCAACTCTTCTCTGTTGCTGACGGTTCTCTGTCAGTCTTTGTTGAAGCACAGCTAGCGTCTCTTGTTTTTGAGCCAGCTCTTGTTTCGCTTCTTCCAGACGGGCTAAAACAGCATCCAGCCGCTCAAGATTTTCCCTGCGACTATGGGCTGCTTGACTCGATTGCAACTTAGCTACTTCGATTTGCTTTTCCAAATCGCTGATCAAACGAGTAACCTCAAGCAAGCTGGCCTGGTCCTCAGCTAAACTCTCATCCAACTGATGGCGGGCTTTCTTGATACGTACATTATCTTCTTCTAAGACCTGACGACGTTGGTAATAAGAAGCCAACTGTTCTTGAATGGCCTTTTCTTCTTGATCAGCCTTTTCATAAAGGTCCTTTGTCAAATCGACTTGAGCAACTAAAACATCCAGCAAGAGAACCTGCCGTTCTTGGTCTAATTCCAAGAAACGACGAGCAACCGTCGCTTGCTTTTCAAGAGGCTGGATCTGTCCTTCTAATTCATAGAGGATGTCCTCTAGACGGTCCAAATTCTCCTGGGTTTGGTTGAGTTTGGTCTCCGTTTCCTTGCGCCGCGTCTTAAATTTCAAGACACCAGCTGCTTCTTCAAAGATAGCCCGGCGTTCTTCCGGTTTGGAGTTAAAGATTTCCTCTACACGACCTTGGGAGATAATCGAGAAAGAATCCCGTCCTAATCCCGTATCCATGAACAAATCATGCACATCTCTGAGACGTACTTTTCTTACCATCGATCTTGTACTCGCTGTCTCCCGAGCGATAGATATGCCGTTCGACACGAATTTCTTTCCCAGCCTGTTGGATAAAACCATCCTGGTTATCTAAGACAACTGTGACACAGGCATAATTCAGCGGTTTACGCGATTCTGTCCCTGCAAAGATAACATCGGGCATCTTGCCCCCACGTAGACTCTTGACACTGGATTCCCCGAGGCCCAACGCAAGCTCTCCGTGATATTTGATTTTCCAGATCCATTAGGCCCTACAACGGCAGTGACCCCTTTGTCAAATACGACTTTTGTCTTATCCGCAAAGGATTTAAAGCCTTGGATTTCAATCTCTTTTAGATACATGGCCCATCATTCCTCGTTTCAACTGCATTGCGGGCTGCTTCTTGCTCCGCTAATTTCTTGGAACGACCATGACCATGTCCCATCGTTTGACCGTTCACGAACACTTCTACTTCAAACTCTTTGGCATGAGCTGGACCGGACTCGCTAACCACTTGGTATTGGATCTCCACATCCCCGTGAACCTGCAACAGTTCTTGCAAACGGGTCTTGTAGTCAATAACTTGGGAAAATTGACCCGTTTCAACCTTAGGAATCATGACCTGATAGACAAAGCGCTTGACTGCTTCCACTCCTTGATCCAGTAAAAGAGCACCTAAAAAGGCTTCAAATAAATCGCCAAGAATCGTATCGCGGTCTCGACCACCAGATTTTTCTTCGCCTTTGCCTAGTTTGATATAACGATCAAATTGACAATCTCGAGAAAAACCAGCCAGACTTTCTTCACGGACAATCATGGAACGGAATTTAGACAAATCTCCCTCAGGTCTGTTTTGGGTGTTCCTTATACAAATATTCGGAAATAACTAATTGAAGAACAGCGTCTCCTAAAAATTCCAAACGTTCGTTATGTGAAATTTTTAAGAGGCGGTGCTCATTGGCATAAGACGTGTGTGTAAAGCTGTATCTAATAAACTGCTATCTGAAAAAACGATCTGAAACTGTTCCGATAACAGGGCTTGTAATTTCTCCATAGGAAGCCTACTTTCTAATAAATTCATACCTCTTATAGTACCTATCAAAAGAAGCACGAACGCACTTCTTTTTCTGAGTTCTAGTAGCCTGATTTCTCCATTTTTACTCAGGATGTTCTTCTGTTGGTTTTTCAGGCTTATTGGGGATCACTTTTAAGAGATAAAAGGTGATAAAAATCGTCAAAGCTCCTAAAGCAAGCTTCACCCAAATAATCAGGGCCAGATAGATGGAAATGCCCATCAGAATGTAGATCTGAAGAAGGATCCATTTTTTCCGTTCTTTGGCAATCGATTTGGTCTCTCGGTAATCCGCTACATAGGTTTGATAAAGCTTGGTTTGGTAAAGCCAAGTTTCAAAGCGTTTGGAACTTTTAGCAAAGCAAGCCATCGATCAGTAATAAAAGGGGGTTGTCGGTAAAATTGGCAAAGGAATCCCAATAATTCCTAGTCCCAATGATATAAAACCAATCGTAAGATAAACAAGGCGCATTTTCTTCTCCTTTGTATGTTTCTTGTTTGTTAAAAGTCAGTTCATAGTTGACTCACTATCTTTTGCTATTCCTTTTCTCAATTTTTAAAAAAAAGCAACTAACACCACAGCATAGACTAGAATAAGCAAGATTCCATAAAGGATTCCTGCCCATTTATAATAGCGATTCACACCACAATAACGCTCCACATAAGCTCTACTTGGTTTTTCAGGATCATACCAAACCGTCATTGAAGAGCAAAGTGGAAGTTGGGTCTGAAGGGCTGTATTGAAAGAAACAAATGAATTTCGATAAAAGGTAATCGAATTGGCTAACATATCTTCTCTAGTATAGATGTTTGGCACATTTCTAGGTCCCCATGGAGTAGAGATCGTTTTTACCAGAAAATAACGAAAAGATTTTTTATAAGCCACGCCATTTACCTCATATTCAACAATCGGAGGATTTCCCCCTCTAAAGCGATTATAGCCCACAATAGTTCCTTTGATGGATGATGTAGCAAGCCGAACCATCTTTTATCACGGAAATAAAGATAAAAATAAGTACCACTCAAAAAAACTAAGGCTAAAAAGATAACTATAGTTGAGAGCCAAAACAGTAGCACTTTAGTTGACATTTATTTCTCCCCAAATCTGATTGGTAGTACTCTAAAACTCTTCTTCATTTTGAACCTATATGTTCTTTCCCATCTTGTCGAACTACTCTCGGAATGGTAAGATTCTTAAAGATGTTTTCACCTTTTGGAACAACCAATTTCAAAAAAGAGATTTTTAAACGAACGTTTCTGTTCCAAGGAAATACAATTCAGATAGCGAACCTTACTCAATATATCATATACTTTTGGATACTTGCTTGCTAAAGAATCTGCTTGAACTTTTTTAGTAAACCAAAACGCTGACCATACAAAATTAAAATGTTTGTTTGAAAGTTTATCGTTTTGATCGAGTATATCCTCAAGACCTTCTTTATTTTGCCATGCTTTTTGATTTACATCATAAAAGTCCTTACCTGTTTTTCCAGATGATGTTTTAGAAATAATTTTCCCCGTTTCTATATCTATGATACCAATAAAAGTTTTTGAGTTTGATTTACTATTCACTGCCATCTTTATAGGCAAATATGTTTTTCCTTCTTCAGATTGTAACAATTTTGGGGAATCCGCAACATTAATTGGAACATAATTTTTATTATATTCCTCACCATCTTAAACACATCATAAGTTTTTTGTTTAATCGTATTGTCTTTTGTATCGTAAACATCTAATAACCAGTATTCTCCTTTTTCAGGGATATTACTCTTTAAATAAGGAACTTTATCATTTTCACTTAACCAGTACTTATATGTTGCCGACTTCAATTTGTAACTCTGCCGAATAATAAAACGTTCACCATGCATCTCAATTCTATTGTTTCTGATGTCAATACGAGGATCATATTCTTAGCCTCTTTCGCTTCCTTTAATTCAGCTTCGTTATCCCAGCTAATTGCTACCGCTTTATGATTACAATAAATTCATAATCCAGTCATTTTGCTTCCGGGCTCCACATGACAAACTGCTTAGTTCATGTTTACGATAAGCCTTATACTGCAAGGCAAGCTCCTGTAATAGCAATTACAAGAAATAAAACTTGGACTAATTTGGATCTCATCAACTTTTTTCATTTCTATTTTTCCTTTCTAGTAATTGAATAAGATCTAACTACCATTCAGATTGATTTCATTTTGTTCAAACCGTAATTTTTATATGCACTTCTAGATTATTTTATTTTTAGCTTTGAAAGTTGGACTCAGCTGAGAAATAAATTGTATTTCCAGACAATAAAAATTGAGTGCAAAAACAAATAAACCTAAATGAACTACAAAGTTCGGAGCAAAATTAGTTATTACCGCATAACAAACCACCCCAACAATGATAAGAGAAATCGTTGGCATTAGAAGCGATAAAAAAATAAATTTCAATGTTGTTGGGACACAATATACTTTGATCAGATGATCATTATTCTCTAGCATGGACACAATTTTTCTTCTGCTCATCCACACGCGAATTCCCATCACAATACCAAAAACGAATAACGTCAATCCAATATTGAGTAAATGAGAGTTGAAGTACAGATAATCTTCAATCGGAAACGCTCTCGATAAAAGCAATGCCACAAACGCAGCTCCAGAAGCTGTAATTCCTTTGTTATGTGTTAAACCATTCCTTTGCTTGTCGTTTCTAGATGTTGTTAATGTATTAATTCATCCTCAGTTAACCGAATAGCCCAATGGGATGTAAAATACAAAAACCACGGGAAAAAGTATGAGATTATAAAAAGGACGATCCACGTCTACTAAATAATGCTCATTATCTACATTTAGAATGCGATAGCGAAAATTTTTTTTTGCTAAATGTTCTATGTTTGCTTTTTTAAGCATAAACAACCTTTCTATTCATATCAATTCATCAAGGAGATTTTTAAATGATGAACCACCCAAAATTTCTTGACCCATATTATCTACCATTAAATCACTTAGCAAAGATGCAATGTTTTCAGTCTATTGCAGTATTACATATTTTGATGGAATTATTGTCCGGATGATCCCGTTTGACACTTCAATAGTTTAAGAATCTTTCTGGTCTTAATTTCCTGATGAAAATGCATCACACAAGCAAAAGCAAGAAGGTAGATCATCAGACACAAAAATCAGTTTCTCTGATAAAAGTAACCAAGAAAAAAATCCCTAAAAAAGCAAAAAGAATCTTCATAATAAAAATTGCAAGCACCTTTGCTCTAAGTGTTTTGCGCTCTTTTTCCTTCAAAACAACTGTTTTCCAATCAGTTCTCGGATCTTTTTTCTCGCCTTCGCTATCATCAACATTCCGAAAACTATTAGAGTTCCAATCATTGCAATACTGATATTAATCGTATACGGTAAGGTCCCAAAGGCTGAATTTAAGGCACTTGCAATTCCTTTTAAAAGAAAGACTGTAAGTGGAGCAGCAACCATTATCCAATTAGAAGTATTTTTTTGATCTTGATATTGAGATACTTCGTTTTCTTCATCAAAATAAATCCATTTCAAATCCAAATAACCGATATATGTTTTCACAATTAACATTTCTCCGTCAATTTATTAATGAGATAAAGTACTCTTATCATACACGAATTTAACGTAAAGAGCAAATTCATCACTAGATGAAGGGTTTTTAATCAGAAATCAAAAAACCACCCGCAGGTGGTTTTCCATCTTATATCTTCGTCAAAGGGGTCGCGGTGTCTGGTGATGTATCCAGCACCTCAAAATCGTGACCGACAGCTAGATCTGCTCTGGCCAGTTGGTTCTCCATGGTCATATGGGCCAATTCTTTGATATTGTTCTCTTTTGACAAATGCCCCAGATAAATCTTCCTAGTACGATTCCCCAAGGTCCGGATCATGGCATCTGCCCCATCTTCATTAGAAAGGTGGCCTAGGTCAGACAAGATCCGTTGCTTCAAACGCCAAGCATACGAACCTGCTCGAAGAATTTCTACATCATGGTTGGACTCAATCAGATAGCCATCCGCATCCGCGACGATTCCTGCTAAGCGATCACTCACATAGCCCGTATCCGTCAGCATGACAAAGCTCTTCCCATCCTTCATCAAGCGATAAAATTGAGGGGCTGCAGCATCGTGACTGACCCCAAAGCTCTCAATATCAATATCTCCGAAAGTCTTGGTCTTGCCCATTTCAAAGATATGCTTTTGAGCATCATCGACCTTTCCTAGATACTTGGTCCCTTCCATAGCCTTCCAAGTGGCTTCATTAGCATATAGATCCATCCCATATTTCCGCGCTAAAACACCCACACCATGGATATGGTCTGAGTGTTCGTGCGTAATCAGAATGGCATCTAAATCTTCTGGTTTGCGATCAATTTCAGCCAATAGTCCCGTAATCTTTTTCCCTGATAGCCCTGCATCAATGAGCAGTTTTTTCTTTGGCGTCTCAAGGTAGAAAGAATTTCCACTAGAACCTGAAGCTAAAATACTGTACTTAAATCCCTCTTCTGTCATTGACTCCTTATTCTTCCTCTTCTGTATCCCAGTCGTCTTTAATCGCATCTTTGTCGTACGGTAAGACAATGGTAAAGGTAGATCCCTTACCATATTCACTCTTGGCCCAAATAAAGCCTTTGTGTTGCTTAATGATCTCCCTTAGCAATGGCTAAGCCCAGACCAGTCCCGCCTTGGGCCCGGCTACGCGCCTTATCCACTCGGTAAAAACGATCAAAAATGCGTGGCAAGTCTTTCTTGGGAATTCCCAAGCCCTCATCTGAGATGGAAATAATCAACTGGGCGTCTGTCGTTTTCATCCCTACCTTGATTTTTCCACCATCGGGTGAGTATTTGATGGCATTGTTCAAGATATTGTCGATCACCTGGGTCATTTTATCCGTATCAATTTCAACCCAGATCGGGGTGATCGGGTATTCCCGGATCAGTTCATACTTCTTGGTATCTTCTTGCGCTTGACTCTTGATCTTATCAAACCGGTTTAAAATAAAGGTGATAAAGGCCGTAAAGTTGGTCAACTCGATGTCCAACTGACTGGTTTCATTATCGATTCGTGACAAGCTCAATAGATCTGTGACCATGCGCATCATGCGGTTGGTTTCATTGAGTGAAACCTTGACAAAATCTGGTGCTACTGGCTCTGACAAAGCACCATCGTCAAGGGCTTCCAGATAGGATTTCACACTGGTCAAAGGAGTCCGTAATTCATGACTCACATTGGAGACAAAGAGGCGACGTTCCCGCTCTTCCTTGTCCTGCTCCGTCGTATCGTGCAAGACAGCTACTAGACCAGAGATAAAACCTGACTCGCGACGAATCAAGGCAAAGCGCACACGAAGACTTAAGTATTCCCCATTTTCATCCTGGGAATCGATGGTCAACTCTGGTACTTCTGTAATCAAGCTGTCGCAGATCATACTCGTCTCCAATCGAAAGCAAATCCAGAATACTGGTATTGAGCACCTCATCTGGATTGACATTCAATTGCTTGGCGGCCATTTCATTGACCATGATGATCTGACCCCGTCTGTTGGTCGCAAGCACCCCATCTGTCATGTAAGAAAGGATACTGGTCAAACGCTTGGTTTCTTGTTCCAAGTTTTCATGCGTCAGGCGAATAACCTCAGACAGATCATTGATACTATTGGTCATATCTGTCAATTCTGGACTCCCTTGCATGTCGACCACTTCAGAATAGTCCCCTGCAATCAGATCCTTAATTTTGGCGTTTAATTGTCTGAGCTTAATATTGTCCCTACGGTTTTCTAACAAAAGCAAGGCTACCACAATGATAAACCCAACCGTAATCAGAACAAAGACAAAGTTCGACGACATTACAAATTGTTTTAGTTGATCAATCATTGTTTCTCATATAATATCCAACACCACGGCGGGTCAAGATATATTCTGGACGCCCCGGTGTGTCCTCGATTTTTTCACGCAAACGACGAACCGTCACGTCTACTGTCCGAACATCACCAAAGTAATCATAGCCCCACACCGTCTCAAGAAGGTGCTCACGGGTCATCACTTGACCGACATGGGTCGCAAGGTGATAGAGCAATTCAAATTCGCGATGGGTCAAGTCCAATTCTTTGTTGCCTTTTTGAACCAAGAAGGCATCTGGAAGAATGTGAAGATCACCAATGACAATTTCCGTATCGGCCTCATTTTCAAGCTGAGGATCACGCCGCAAACTCAGAACGACGCAACAGGGCTTTCACACGCGCTTGCAATTCCCGATTTGAGAAGGGTTTGGTGACATAGTCATCTGCCCCGATTTCAAGCCCGATGACCTTATCAAATTCCGTATCTTTGGCAGAAAGGACAATGATGGGCACATTGCTAGTCTTACGAATCGTACGCGCCACTTCCAAACCATCAATCTCTGGCAACATCAAATCAAGAATAATAATATCCGGATTTTCAGCTGCAAAGACCTCTAAAGCTTCCCGACCATCAAAGGCTGTCAATACCTCATAGCCTTCTTTTGCCATGTTAAATTTGATAATATCTGAAATTGGTTTTTCATCATCAACTACTAATATTTTTTTCATCTTACATACCTGTTTCTAATGCTACTTTTCCTTATCAATCTCTATCTTCTTATTATATCAAACTTATGAAGAAATGTGGAGCCTCAATTGCTGGACTTTCCAATAAGAAAGGTTAAAAAAGACCGAGAAGTTAAAATCTCCGTCTCAGAAAAAACGAATGATATGTAGAAGATAAAATCACTTGAGTTATTCTAAAAATAGTTAATTTCCTACTTGCTAGAAATGAATGAATCATTTATTAAAAACTTTCCGTCGTGAGAAAATGAGAGTGGGACAGAAATCGGGTCATTCGTTAGAATTCGATTTCGTCGTCCCACCTCCGCACAGTTGAGTAGGGCTGTAAAAGCTGATGAAATCAGCGTAGTAGGAGCCCACTCAACCACTGCGTCTTGCTCGACAATCCAAAGATAATTGAGAGGCTAGGACTTTTGTCCCACTCTCACTCGGGAGTTTTGGAACTCCATAGAAGTTCGCTGACGTTCTTACTCACCTAAGGGAAGGTTTTTTAGTTTGTTTTATCCTCAATCTTTTTATTTTTTCATTATTTCTCAACACGTGATTTGTTGGCGATATCAGCTAGGATTGCTGCTGCAAACTCATCCTGTTTAAACATTAAAACGGTATCTACTTTCAGAGGAGATATCGTTTTTCTTCTTCTGATAAGGATACAAAAATTTCTTCCTTTCTCTATCTTTTAAATTAAGTGATTTCTTCAGAGAAAGACTGTAAAATTTCTGATATAATATGTAGGATAGACTGATGGATATTTAAAAGATAATGTTCAAAAGAATTATAAACGAGAATTAAAAATATGTCAGTTTAGACATAAGTCTTTCTACCATCATCCATGCAGAAACAAGATTATATGAAATAAAAGGAGTAAGCAATGTCCGGAAACTATTCAACACGTGAATTCCGCGAGAAACTATATGATGACCTTCATGTTCGATTAAGAGATACAATGATTTTGATGTGTTCGATTTTTATTGCCTCTATAGGTCTAAATATGAATTCAACAGCTGTCATTATTGGAGCCATGCTGATTTCCCCTCTTATGACACCGATTATTGGACTGGGGTTTGGTTTAGCTATTTTTGATACGCGTTTAATCAAGCAATCTCTACAGGTTTTATTTACTCAAGTGTTGGTCAGTTTGCTTGTCTCGACTCTATATTTCTGGATTTCTCCCTTATCTTATGCAAGTAGCGAATTGATTGCACGAACCTCTCCAACCATTTGGGATGTTCTCATTGCTATTGCGGGTGGGATAGCAGGTGTCATTGGTTCAAGAAAAAAAGAAGCAAACAATATCGTGCCAGGAGTAGCCATTGCAACAGCTCTGATGCCACCTATCTGCACTGCAGGCTATGGTTTAGCTAATGGAAATGTACGATTTTTATTTGGGGCTCTCTATCTTTTCTTGATCAACTGTGTCTTTATCATGCTAATCAATATTGTTGGAACAAGAATTATGATGAGACAATCTCCCTTAAGTTCATTTAAAGAGCTAAACATGAAAATGAGAATTGGGTTGATCTCCTTGATTGTATTATTGGTTCTTCCAGCCAGCTATTCAGCAGTCACTCTGACGATGGAGCAAGCACGAAAAGAAGGGATCAAACAGTTTGTAGGAAAAGAGTTCGCCAATCATACGATCATTAATCAAGTCTACAAGTCAAGTAGCAATGAATTGGTCTTGACAGTTGTTGGAGATCCGATTTCAGAAGAAGAATTAGAAACCATTCGCCAAAAACAAGACTCTTACGGTATTCAATCTGTTCAATTGAAAGTCAATCAAGTCCATAATTCGACAAAATTAGATAGTGAGACGACCAAGGAATTTTACGAAAACATTGACAAGTATATCGATCAAAAACTCTCTGAAAAAGATTCACAAAACGATCTCGTAAAAGAAAATGAAGCAGACAAGGATTGAGGATAGTCAACTTATCTAACTCATGGAAGCAAATCTTAGGAGGATATCCTATATCCAAAAGTTAATGGATAGAAAGGATTGTTGATAAGGATACTATTTGTGGTGGTTTGACCAATCACTACTAGCTCAGGTTAAACAAAATATAAAAAGCAACAACTGAAATAGTTGTTGCTTTTTCTTACTAAAAATATTTCTCAGACTGTGATCGTTTTATTTCTCAACACGAGATTTATTTGCAATATCTGCAAGAATCAATTCTACAAATGCATCTACCGGCATGGTTTCTGTTTCTTTTTGACCATAACGGCGAACGTTTACAGCCTGCTCTTCCATTTCCTTGTCCCCAACGATCAATTGGTAAGGAATCTTTTGTGTTTGTGAAGCACGGATCTTGAACTGCATTTTTTCATTGCGTTCATCCACATCTGCACGAACACCACGGTCACGAAGTTTCTTAGCCACTTCCCAAGCATAGTCCACGTGTTTTTCGTTCGATACTGGGATAAGGGTTACTTGGTGTGGCGCAAGCCAGGTTGGGAAAGCTCCCTTGTAGTTTTCAATCAAGATCGCAGTAAAGCGTTCCATCGTTGAGATAACCCCACGGTGGATCATAACTGGACGGTGTTCTTCCCCATCTGCTCCGATGTAATGAAGATCAAAACGTTCTGGAAGCAAGAAGTCCAATTGGATGGTAGAAAGGGTTTCTTCTTTACCAAGAGCTGTTTTCACTTGGATATCCAATTTTGGTCCGTAGAAGGCTGCTTCCCCTTCTGCTTCATAGTACTCAACACCCATATCATCAACAGCGGCTTTCAACATGCGTTGAGCATTTTCCCACATCTCGTCGTTGTCAAAGTATTTGTGTTTATCTTCAGGATCACGGTAAGACAAGCGGAAACGATAATCCGTCAAGTTAAAGTCTTCATACACATCGATGATCAATTGAAGGATCTTTTTGAATTCTTCTTCGATTTGTTCTGGAGCCACAAAGGTATGACCATCATTCAGTGACATTTCACGGACACGTTGCAAACCAGTCAGAGCACCAGATTTTTCATAACGGTGCATCATCCCAATTTCAGCGATACGGATAGGCAATTCACGGTAAGAGTGCACATGGTGTTTGTAGACTTCAATGTGGTGAGGGCAGTTCATTGGACGAAGAACAAACTCTTCTCCATCCCCCATATCCATTGGTGGGAACATGTCTTCGCGGTAGTGATCCCAGTGACCTGAAGTTTTATAAAGTTCTACAGAAGCAATTGGTGGAGTGTAGACGTGTTGGTAGCCTCCTGCTACTTCTTTATCAACGATGTAGCGTTCCAACTCACGACGGATGGTCGCACCATTTGGCAACCAGAATGGAAGACCTTGACCAACTTCTTGAGAAATCATGAAGAGGTCAGAAGCTCTTCCCAAGTTTACGGTGGTCACGTTCCTTAGCTTCTTCACGCATTTGAAGGTAGTTCTTCAAGTCTTTCTTGTCAAACCATGCTGTACCGTAAATCCGTTGCATCATCGCATTGTCGCTATTCCCACGCCAGTAAGCACCAGCAACGTTAAGAAGGTGGAAGATTTGGATGCGACCAGTTGATGGGACGTGTGGGCCACGGCAAAGGTCCACGTATTCACCTTGACGGTAGATGGTCAACCCACCTTCGTCTTCTGAATGTTCTTCGATCAATTCCAATTTGTACGGATCATTTTTGAAGATTTCACGCGCTTCATCTTTGGTCACTTCATTCACGAACAGATGGGAAGTTTTCTTTCACGATTTTCTTCATTTCTTCTTCGATACGAGGAAGGTCTTCGTTAGAGATTTGACCAGCTTGGTTGTCTGTATCGTAGTAGAAACCATCTTCAATCGCTGGACCAACACCCAAGTGGATATCTGGGAAGAGGCGACGAGCTGCTTGGGCAAACAAGTGAGCTGCTGAGTGACGCAAGATGGGAAGAGCGTCTTCGTGATCAGGTGTCACGATTTCAATGCTTCCATCTTCGGTGATGGCACGAGTTGTGTCAATCAATTTGCCGTTGAATTTACCAGCAAGAGCTTTTTTAGCCAAAGAATTGCTGATAGATTGGGCAATTTCAAAAGTAGTAACGCCAGATTCGAATTCACGAACAGCGCCATCTGGGAAAGTAATCTTAATCATGATTTTCTCCTTATAAAGTTTTTAGTAGCTAAATGGGTGGGAGGTGTCTTTGAACATTGGAATCGTCACTCCTTTTGATGTCTTCATGAAGAAATCAAAAAAGCGACCTCCTCGAAAGGACGTCGCAACGTGGTTCCACCTTCATTTATGTTCCTCAAAAAAGAGGGACACCTCTGATTGGCTCTAACGTAGCCACCGTTTTATGTTTGCATAAAAGAATCACGAGTAGTCCCAAACCTATCCTCTACGCGATTTCCAGCCCCACGCGCTCTCTATCAGATTTCCTAGATTTGATATGTCTCTGTCAGTTATTATAGCACGATTGAAAAATTTTGCAAGAAAAAGTTTCATTTTCAATCAAAGAAATGCGTGATTTTACGGATTTTCTTCACTTGTTTGACCGAAGCCTTCATCATCTTCACAGATCCATTAACCGGAAGAGCAATCACCTTGGTCGGGATTTTCACGATGGTCTTAGACATCCGCTTGACCCGACTTTGCTCAGGATTCAAATCATTTGAAAAGTCTTTAGAGATGATTTTATCCAGGTAAAATTCGTAGACCCGACGGCCAAAGGTTGCTGCAGAAATATCATCAATCTTTTCTGCCCGCCTAGGTCTCATCGATTGGAGGCATCTCGTCAATTGCTTCAAGAATCGCTTGTGCCAGTTCGCTCTCTTCATAAAAGAGCTTTCCAAACATAGGGTCATCAATCACATGATCGAGATAAGGATTGCCATGAGCGATGATTGGGGTACCACTTGCAATACTCTCTAAATAGGTCAACCCTTGCGTCTCACTCGTTGAAGCTGAAATAAAGAAGTCAGCTGCTTTATAGTAGAGAGCGGTCTCATTTGGTGGGATCATCCCTGTAAAGACAACCGCATCTGAAATCCCCAGTTTCGCCGCTTGTTTTTTCAAATCATCCAAATAAGGACCATCTCCAGCGACGATCAACTTAACTTTTGGATTGACCTGAAGGACATCCGGAAGGGCCGCAATAACAGCTTGAATATTCTTTTCATAAGAAACCCGCGACAGGCTCAGTAAAAGCGTTTCATCTTCTGCGACTTCATATTTTTCACGAAGAGCTGCTGTCTCTGTCGGAGTGATTTCCCGGTCGGTCAAACTTGGCCAAATCAATCCCTGTCGGAATAGATGCGTTTTTCTGCCTGACCTTGTACTTTTGGAGCAAGTCATAGACGATCTCACTAGGACAGATCACGCCATCCAGATCATTCATATAACTTCTCACAATGTATTTGACCATACTTGGGCGAATAACCATGCCTCTTGCAATATAGCGGACATAGTCCTCATACTGGGTATGGTAGGTATGAATGACTGGAATCCGCAACTCGCGTCCAATCCACACTCCCAAAAGGCCCAGTGAAAACTCAGTCTGGGTATGGATAATATCCAGCTGGTATTGCTTGGCAATGGCAAACGCCTTTGAGAAGCCACGATAAGCAACGCGGCGGTCCTTAAAGGCGAAGAAAGGCACACTTGGAATCCGAATGATCTTCCAATCTTCATAGCGGTTGACATCTTTATCCGTTGTCGTAAAGATAAAGACTGTGTGACCCAATTTTTCTAATTCTGTTTTGAGCGTCCGAATACTGGTCGCCACTCCCGAAACTTGCGGGAAATAGGTATCTGTAAATAACCCTACACGCATCTTACATCTCCAAAACTGTTTGATAGGCTTCGACCAATTGATAAGCCACTAAGTCAATCGAACGACTTTCAGCGACCTTGTAACCGGCCTCCCGCTTGTCTACTTGTCCGTTCAAGACCTTGTTCAAGGAATCCACAAATTCGTCTACATTATGGCACAATTCAGAGGACGTCTCGTCAATCCAGCCATTGTATACTGGAATATCCCGCAAGACCGTGTGCTGATGACTGGCCAAGGCTTCAAAACAACGATTCCTTCTGTTTCTTCATAAGATGGGAAGAGAGAAAGCGTCTGAACCCGTCATTGCCCCTTGGAAGACCGCTCCTTGAAGTAGCCGGAATTCCACATTACTCGGATGATCCTTTTCCACGATACGACGAATCTTACGCGGAATGATCCATTTGTTAATCGATCCAAGCCAAATAAAGCGCACATCCGGCATGCGACGGGCCACTTCTACGAAATCTTCAATCCCTTTGCGTTTAAAATAAAGCCCTGCACAGATGACAACCTTTTGACCTTCTTGGATATTAAAATGCTTGCGAAAGACTTCTTCTTTTTTCGGATCCTTCTTGTATTTTTCCAAATCAATCCCATTGGAGACCGCGATAATCGGTGTAGTCACCCCATAAGACTGAATCAGGTGTTTGGAATACTCCGAAGGCGTGATCACATAGTCTGCCTTTTGGTACATGTGAGCCAAATACTTCCCAAACAAGGGCGCAAAAAAGTTAGACCCGATAAAGGAATTTTCAAAATCCTCACGGGTTGAATGGCCATGCATGATGACTTTCTTTCCACGACGCTTTGCTGCATGGAGCAAAAGGAAACTCCGTGGGCCATAGGTATTGATATGCACCCACATCATAATCTCCTAAAATATCTGTCGTATACGGAATCCCAGCCAAATCAAGCGCATGCATTTGGTGCTGCAAGGCTCGACCAATTCCTGATTTTTGTAATACGGATTTTCCTTCTAAATACAGTAAAACTTTCATACCTTCTATTATACCGAAATAAAGAGTGCCCAGCAAGTCTCTACCTGTTTGCAGTATAAAAAAGAGGCTAGAACAGTTCTGTTCTAGCCTCTTAGACTAGTAGACACGTCTTCCCATGTCGAGACTCTAGTCTACTAATCCTTATTTTTTGGTCGTTCCACGTTGGTTGATCGTATGAGACAACAACACTTCGCGTTCTTCCAACTCTTCTTTGTGCATGATCTTGGTCAACATACGCATACTAATCGCACCTAGGTCATACAAGGGTTGGCCAATCGTTGATAGATTTGGACGCGTGTAACGTGTTACTTGTGAATCATCACTAGTAATGATTTCAAAGTCTTCTGGTACTTTGATACCGTGATCAGACAAGCCGTTCAAGAGACCTGCAGCCAATTCATCACCTGTCACAAAAGCAGCTGTTGCTTTTGACGCAATGATGCGTTCTGCCAAGTTGTAACCTTCATCATAACGGTATTTCGATTCAAAGACAAGTCCTTCGCTGTAGCTCAATTTTTTCGTTTTCAAAGCTTCTTTATAGCCCGCCAAACGGATTTTTCCATTGATATCATCCACCAATGGGCCACTTACAAAAGCAATTTTCTTGTTGTGTTTTGCCAATTGTGCAACAGCATCAACTGTCGCTTGCTTGTAGTCGATATTGACACTTGGTAATTGGTGTTCTACATCGACTGTCCCAGCAAGGACGACTGGCGTCCGAGAGCGTGAAAACTCTGAGCGAATCTTTTCAGTCAAGTGATAGCCCATGAAAATGATCCCATCCACTTGTTTTGAAAAGAGGTTGTTTACCACTGAAACTTCTTTGTCATCGTCTTCATCGCTATTTGCAAGAGAACAATATTGTACTTGTACATTTCAGCAATGTCATCGATCCCCTTAGCCAATGTAGAGAAATAGCTATTCGTGATGTTTGGAATCACAACACCGACTGTTGTGGTTTTCTTGCTAGCAAGACCACGCGCAACAGCATTTGGACGGTAATCCAAGCGTTCGATCACTTCTAAAACTTTTTTACGTGTATTTTCTTTAACGTTTTTATTTCCATTTACTACACGACTAACGGTTGCCATTGAAACCCCTGCTTCACGGGCGACATCATAAATTGTAACTGTATCGTCTGTATTCATAAGATTTCCTTTCATTGTTGAAAATTTCGTTTTCATTCTCTAATTAATCCTATTTTATCACTTATTGTAAACACTTTCAAGCATTTTGGTAAAATTTTGTAAACTCTTGCTTTTTTGAGGGAAAATTTGACAAAATAGATCCATAGAAAGAAGGTAGCATTATGTCTAAATTAGATCAAATCGTCGATTTTCTTGAAACTGAAAAAACAGATGTCGCTGTTGTATCCGATCCTGTCACCATCAATTACCTGACTGGATTTTACAGTGATCCCCACGAACGCCAACTCTTCTTGTTCGTCTATACAGACCACGAACCCCTTCTCTTCGTTCCTGCGCCTGAAGTGGAACGGGCGACTGCAGTTGTCGATTTCCAAGTAGTTGGCTATGTAGATTCGGAAAACCCTTGGGAAAAGATTAAAGGGGCTATCGCTAAACCAGATGCCAAAACTGTTGCACTTGAATATGATAACTTGATTCTGACCAAGTACAATGGTTTGCGCACTGTCTTTGAAAAAGCGGAATTTACTAACTTAACACCACGGATTAACCGCATGCGCTTGATCAAATCTGCTGATGAGATCCAAAAGATGTTGGTTGCCGGTCAATACGCAGATAAGGCTGTCAATATGGGTTTTGACGCCATCTCACTGGATAAAACAGAAACCGATATCGTGGCAGAAATCGACTTTGGCATCAAACGCTTGGGCTATGAAATGAGCTTTGAAACTATGGTCTTGACGGGGAATAATGCAGCTAACCCACACGGAATTCCTGGAAGCAATAAAGTCGAAAACAATGCTCTCTTGCTCTTTGACCTTGGCTGTATGGTGAATGGTTATGCGTCTGATATGACCCGTACTGTTGCTGTTGGGAAACCGGATGATTTCAAAAAAGAAATCTACCACTTGACGTTAGAAGCTCAACAAGCGACCATTGACATGATCAAACCAGGTGTAACAGCACACGACGTCGACCGTCTTTGACTGGAGCGTCATTGAAAAAGCTGGCTATGGTGAGTACTTCAACCACCGCCTCGGACACGGTATCGGAATGGACGTGCATGAATTCCCTTCTATTATGGAAGGAAATGACATGGTGCTTGAAGAAGGCATGTGCTTCTCAGTCGAACCAGGAATCTATATTCCAGGTAAAGTCGGTGTTCGTATCGAAGATTGTGGGTACGTCACAAAAGACGGATTTGGACTCTTCACTGAAACCAGCAAAGACTTACTTTACTTTGACTAATCCTTTAGTCGTTTCAATATATAACAAACATCTTGTTTCGTTAATAACTATAAAAAATGAGGCTGGGACAAAAGTCCTAGCCTCTTAATTATCTTTGGATTGTCGAGCAAGACGCAGTGGTTGAGTGGGCTCACTACGCTGATTTCATCAGCTTTTACAGCCCTACTCAACTGTGCGGAGGTGGGACGACGAAATCGAATTCTAACGAATTACCGATTTCTGTCCCACTCTCTTTTTTCTTATGAAACCGATTCGAGTTTCATTCTTTTCTGCGTATCTTCTACGACGTCTTTAAAGTGGTTTGGGACATTTCTTTTCCATAGCAGTCTGAATGTCCTCAAGCTTTCCATCTAAAACATTATGGATATTGTGGCCAATTGGGCAGGCTGGATTCGGATTGTCATGAAAACCAAATAATTGACCTGTCGAACCTAAGCATTCTACTGCTTGATAGATATCCAGCAGGCTGATCTCATCGGCTGCTTTTGCGAGCTCAGCTCCGCCTGTCCCACGCGCTACATGAATCAATCCAGCTTTCTTCAACTGAGACAAGGTCTTTCGAATAATAACAGGGTTCACGCCGACACTTCCTGCCAAAAAATCACTGGTTACTTTTGTTTTCTCTCCTTGTAGAGCAATCATGATCAAGACATGAGTCCCAATGGTAAAGCGACTCAGAAATTTGCATAACTTCACTCCTTTCTACCCGTTTTGAAGGTAGAGTCTATTGAACAACCGTCAAGGGACGACTTTCGTTATTCCTATTATACTCTTTTCAGTTGTAATGTCAACAGTTACACTATTGGAAGAAGTCCTCTAGCCAAGCATCGATTTCTCGATCATGACCTTCTCTCTGCTCAATTTCATGAAGGAGCTCATGATTGTGGGTATGATGAATGCCATTGACCAAACTTTCATAATATACTTGGTAATAAGGAAGATGGAGGTCTTTTGCCAGTTGCAGTTCTTTTGGACATCATAGTCCACCCGTCTAAAATCGACATCTTTTAGCCCCATTTGATCAAATTCAAGAATAGCATACATGGCCCGAAGATCCTTGCGAAGATTCTTTTCCAAAAGAAAGGTTGACCGATCGATCCAGGATTGATAATCAGTTCTCCTCCTGTCCCGTAGCGGAAAAACTGCTGGTGAATGTGTCCGTAGACTGCAATATCACAAGACGGGTTTGTCACCAAGCGATCAAAATCCTTCTGCCACCAATGTGGATCAATTCGCGACCCCAATTCTTATCAGGTAAGTGGTGGGTATGCCGGATCTTTAAACCTGCGATTTTCTCTATGGACCTGCATGGGCATTTCCTGCATGGCTTCAATTTCCTGAGGCGTGATTTCTTCAAGAATATATTGACACTGGCGCATGAGGTAGCGATGACTGGGTCTGGTCTCATCCAACATCCCCTCATAGCCCGCCAAAGACTATCTTCCCAGTTTCCAAGGACTTTGACCGTAATCGGTAGCTCCTCTAACAGCTCCAAGAGGGCCCGTCTCCCTGTCCCTGGCATCAAACTATCTCCTAAGAGCCAATACTCATCCACCTTGGCTTTTCGACTATCCTCTAGGACAGCTTCCAATGCTGTCGTATTTCCATGAATATCTGAAAGTAAAGCAATTTTAGTCATGATCTTCTCCTTCTCTCCATTATAACAAAGAGAAGAAAAACTTCCACCCTAAGGTGAAAGTTTTATGAACATTCCATGCTACTAGAAATGAAAACTCAGGCTAGAAGGCCTGTCGCTATCAGCTAGAGGCTTTGTATCTTATAAACGAACATGCCTCCAACTCTTTGTATCTTAGTCTACTGATTTGAGAGCTTCGAGCATGTCTACTTTTCGGAGATAATGGTCAACATAAATTCCTAACAGGAGCAAGAGAAGGAGCATTCCTCCGACAGGAAAGAGGAACACGCCAAGTCCCACTTTAGGGTAAAGAGAATGGCATCTGGTGCAATCATTGCAATGAGGAATTGATGAAGATAATAACCACCCACTAATCCCATGAGGATCCCTATGATAGACAATAAGATGGTTTCGCGGTAAATATAGAGCGTCACTTCCTTATTATGGAATCCTAAGACCTTAATGGTCGATAATTCCCGGATTCGCTCTGCCACATTGATATTGGTTAAATTATACAAGATCACGATAGCTAGCAAGATCGATACGACTACTAGAATCATCATAGTGGTGTCCAAAGATTTGGCAACTGAGTTAAAGAGGGAAATCATCGAAGCATTTTGACTGACTGCCTTCACAGTTGCAAGAGCCATCATGTCCCGACTAACTGCTTGCACTTGTCGTGTGGAGGAATTTTGCATCTGTACCAAATAGCTATTTGCTGAAGTCCGCTCTCCGTAGATTTTTTGGTAACTTGCCTGATCCATATAGATAAAATGGCCGACATAATTTTCAGTGATTCCTGCCACCTTAAAATAGTGGCCATCTAGGATCAGTCGATCCCCAACTGTAACCTGGGCTAGTTGTGCCAGTTTGCTACTGATGATAACCCCTTTCTTTAGAGACAAGGACTCCCCTTGCTTGAAAGAACGCAGGCTGACAAAGGGAGAAAAATCTGCACGATCCGTAACCAACATCGTAACGATCTGTTTGTCGTGTCCATTTTTTAAAGAAGCTTCAATGACCTTACTATAGATAGCTCGATAATCCTTGATGTCTGATTTTGCCAGACGATTGTTTAGTTCTTTGCTTTCTTGGTAAGAGGCATTCGTTTTTTGGCTACAATCAACTCATAAGATAGGATCTCTTGAAATTGGCGTTTGGAAACACTTCCTACAGAAGATTGAATTCCTAGCCCTGCAAAGAGAAGAGCAACAGAACCCGCCACTCCAAAAATGGTCATCAGCATCCGTTGTTTGTAACGAAAGAGATTGCGAGCAGTAACCTTGTGCGTGAAATTTAGACGTTTCCAAATAAAATGGAGACGCTCCAGAAAAATTTTCGAACCGGATACCGGTGGCTTGGGCAGTAATAAAAGATTGGCTTCTTCTTTTAATTCCTTACGAGCAACCCAGTAAGCTGGAAGCACACTCGCGACGAAAGACAGTCCAAGAGCAATCAGAGTTATATCCCTATAAAAATACTCTCTGCTCTCTCCTATAACCATCCCTTGCGTAATAATGTTGGAGATGATTCCCGATAGGAAATAATGCCCCAACAAGCTTCCTAGAAGGGTTCCAATCGTACCAGCAAAGAATCCATAGAGGACAAATTTGAGAATGATGTCCTGGGTTCGATAGCCTAGCGCCTTAAAAATGCCTGCATTGGTCCGCTCTTCATCGACAAAGCGCGTCATCGTGGTGAAGGTCACCATGGCTGCTACCAGATAAAGAACGACCGGAAAAATATTTCCGATAGCAGAGATACTGCTACTAGCATTGCTATACATCAGGTAACCTTGTCCGCCTGGCATGGTCTTGCGATC
Source organism: Streptococcus sp. (assembly GCA_047241705.1). Classification (GTDB taxonomy): domain Bacteria; phylum Bacillota; class Bacilli; order Lactobacillales; family Streptococcaceae; genus Streptococcus. The sequence continues at coordinate 67,511 of JBKTJB010000004.1, read as the reverse complement.
ATAAACATGATAAGTTGGAATTTCCAGCTGATCTCGCTCGCTTTGGGCTTTTTTAGCTCCTCCTCTTTTTTTGCAAGCTCCTTTTCACCTTCGGTCCAGTTCTTCTTTTTCTGATCCAGTTGTTCTTTAGCTTGATGGATTTTTTCTTGACTGGCTAGGTACTCTTTAGCTGGCAGAAATGGAGCTAGTTTACTGAGTTGCGTCTCCTGCAAGTCTAATTGCTTTTGAGCCTGATCGATCTGATTCTTGGCTGACTGTAGTGTTTCCTTGGCACGACTGAGTTCTTTCTGGCCTTTTTGGATCTGCCCATCCGCCTCCTTCTTGAGTCTTTGATAGCGAGCCTTTCCATTGTCTTTCAGAAGTTTTTCTAACTCTTCTCGGTGATCTTCTAGCCGTTTTTGGTAGGCTTGCGAAAAAGAATCAAAAGATCTCAGATCATCAAACTGGATCCGCGCCATCACAGGGAGTTTGCTAGTGAAGACTTCTTTGGAAACCAGAGCATAGGCATCTAGATTCCCACTGCCACTCATGGCAGTGCCTAAATTCTTTTGAGACCACAGCTCAGAGGATTGAACAAAACCAACAATGGTGAATTGCTTTTGTTTTATACTAGACCTAGTTCCCACCTTTTCTTCAAGTGTGAGGGTATCCCCTAATCGATAACGATCCTCCCAAAAACTCGCTAGAGCGAGTTCCCCTTCTTTTTTGGGCAGACGCCCCTTGGTCACACGAAAAGAAGAGGAGCTGCTTTGGGGGAGAAAAAGTCGGATTGCCTTTCCTGTTCCTTTCACCGTCAGATCTAGCAGTGAACCAAATTCAACACGCGCCCCTTTGAGTCCTAAAAGCTCTTCTTGATCTCCCTGGTCTAATCCCAAGTCCCCCATGACAGCAAGATCTAGCATCTTTTGTTGCTGAATAAACTGGTTATCAGTTCGATGCATATTTGGAGTAGTCACCTTTAAGCCTACCAAGGCCAAGCTTCCCAACAACATCAAGGTTAAGATGGAGAGAAAGCGTCCTTTTGAATGTATAAAAGAACCAAATAGATCCTTCCAATAGACTTTTCGTTTCATGCTACCACCTCTTCTAATACTCTAGTGTAGCAATATCTTGAGGAAGCTCATTGATTTCTACCGACTTGACCTTGGCATCATGCATGCGAATCACACGGTCTGCAATCGGAGCTAAACCAGCATTATGGGTTACGATGATGACCGTCGCTCTTTTTTTTCGAGACATATCCTGTAAAATCCCCAATACTTGCTTACCTGTCTGGTAGTCTAAGGCTCCTGTAGGCTCATCGCAAAGGAGGATTTTTGGATTTTTCGCCACTGCCCGAGCAATCGCCACCCGTTGTTGCTCTCCACCTGACAATTGGGCAGGAAAATTATCAAGACGATTGCCAAGTCCTACTTCTTTTAAAACAGCTTCCGGATCCAAGGCATCGAGAAACAATTTCTGAAGCCAATTCGACATTTTCCTGGCTGTCAGATTGGCTACTAAATTATAAAATTGAAAGACAAAGCCAACGTCATCTCGTCGATAATCCGTTCGTTGATGGGAATTGAGCTTAGAAATATCTACCCCATCAATCAGGACCTGCCCTTCGTCATTCGTGTCCATTCCTCCTAAGATATTGAGAACCGTTGATTTTCCAGCTCCTGACGCCCCTAAAATAATGACCAATTCCCCTTTTTCAATCTCAAAAGAAACATCCTGATTAGCGAGAATCTCCGTTTCTCCACTAGTGTATCGCTTGTAACAGTGCTGCATTTCGATGCCAGGCCATTCCTCTCCTCCCTCCTATTTCCTATCTATATTATAGTCCTTTTCTGATAGATTACAAAGAAATCGAGGTAGTAGAAAACAAGGTTATCCTAAATTATCATGAACTATTATAAATTTTATGCTATAATTAGAGACAAATTTGATTTATTCTTAGAAAGAAGGCTCATCGTTGAGTTTACAACAGTTTGAAAGGAAATCACTTCAAGAAATCAACCAGTCTATTGACGTGCCAAAGGGCATCCCCTTTTGGAAGACTCTTCTACTCTTTTCAGGACCAGGAAGTCTGGTAGCTGTCGGCTATATGGACCCGGGAAACTGGATTACCAGTGTGGTCGGAGGGGCACAATACCGCTACCTCCTCTTATCAGTGGTTCTTCTCTCGTCTTTGATCGCCATGCAGTTGCAACAAATGGCTGGGAAATTAGGGATTGTCCATCGTAAGGACCTGGCCCAAACAACCGCCCATCACTTGCCAAAATGGCTTCGCTATACCCTTTGGATTGTGATCGAGCTTGCTTTGATGGCGACAGATTTAGCGGAAGTCGTCGGCTCAGGAGTTGCCCTTCACCTCCTCTTTGGTTGGCCTTTGCTCTTTTCCATTCTGATCACCATCTTTGATGTTTTCCTCTTATTGGGCCTTATGCATCTAGGATTTCGAAAGATCGAGGCCATCGTATCAACCTTGATCCTCACAATCCTTGCGATTTTTGGTTATCTCGTCTTTCTTTCGAAGCCAGATATCGGGGGAATCTTCGCTGGCTTCCTCCCTCAAAAAGAGGTGCTAGGAATTGGGCTTCCAAAAGGAAATGAGCCTTAACCCTGGCTCTTGGAATCATCGGAGCAACGGTGATGCCCCACAACCTCTATCTCCACTCTTCCATTTCGCAAACGCGAAAGGTCGATTACAAAGATCCAGCAGATATCAAACGGGCAGTGCGCTTTATGACCTGGGATTCAAATATTGAATTGAGTTTGGCTTTTGTCGTCAACTCCCTCCTCTTGATTCTTGGAGCGGCCCTCTTCTTCGGGCACGGGGATAAGATTGGTGCTTTCTCTAGCATGTACAATGCCCTCAAGGATAACCATATTGCTGGTGCCATCGCTAGTCCTTTCTTGTCCACCCTCTTTGCCATCGCTTTGTTAGCTAGTGGTCAAAATTCAACCATTACTGGGACCCTAACCGGTCAAATCGTTATGGAAGGTTTCTTGCGATTTAGACTACCACAATGGGTGGTGCGTCTCATGACTCGGATCATTGCCCTTCTTCCCGTTATCATTGTCGCAATTTTATTCGGTGACCAAGAACATGTCCTCGATGACCTTCTGGTATATTCTCAAGTCTTCCTATCAGTGGCCCTTCCTTTCTCCATCTTCCCTCTGGTTTATTTCACCTCCAACAAGGAAATCATGGGAGAGCATGTCAATGCGAAATGGAATACCTTCTTAGGCTATCTCGTTGCGATTGTCTTAACCATCTTAAATTTCAATTTGATTGTGACGACTTTTATCAAATAAAGAAACCAGCACTTTAAATCGTGCTGGTTTTTGTTCGTCACTCTATCTTGTTCCTCCTTTTCCTAAAAATTTCCTGACCATTTTTTAGGAGGAATTAATTTAAATCACTAATTATTGTGAGGTTTTCACAAAATCTTGTCAGTGCCCGTCATTCATAAATTTGTAAAATTTTTGTACACTTTTCGTTATCTGTACAAAAATGAGAATTATTGTCTAATTTATATTTTTGGAGTATAATGCTATTTGTTAGTGTCGTGAAATTATTTAACCTATAAATTATTTCAACGTCAAACAAATAAAAACAGATTAATACAACTATAGAAAGGAACATATGGTACGCCAAAGACAAACAACAACCAAGTCAGACTTACGGAATGCACTCTCGAAACTGCTTTTACAACAACCTTTTGATAGCATCACTATTCGACAATTAACCGAAACCGCTGGAATTAACCGCGGGACCTTCTATCTGCATTATGTCGATAAATACGACATGTTTGAGCAAATGAAAATGGACATGATGCAAGAATTGGATAGCCTCTTCGTTGAAGGAAGTCCTGTCAAGGTAAACTTTCTCAATGTGTTGACCGCTATTAAAGAGAATTATGATTTTATATATGCATTGTCACAATCCTGTTGCTCGGACTTTAGTAAATTGGTAAGAAGTTTTACCCTTCATGCACTGGACGATACTCCCCACGCTAAAGAACACATCATTTCAGACTTTCAAGTTCCATACAAGTATGGTCTAGAAATTTTCATCGCTACGATCGAATCTGTAATTGTTACCTGGTTAGAATCGGGTGCAAAAGAGGACCCCATTGAAATTGGAACGATCATTCTCAGTGTCTGCGACTTTGCTAGCTGGAACTAAATCCCCCAACCTTTTCCTACCCTTCTGGAGAAGGTTTTTCTTTTAGCAAATGAAAAAAGATCTGATCACCTTGTTCAACTTGTTTGTAAGAAAGCAAAAAGGCAGGATCCTAACATCCTGTTTTTAGAATGTAGACAAACTACTTTAAAGTAAAATAAGTTAAGCGATTTTGCAAAAAAATAAAAATGAGTTCCAATTTTTAAATCGATTCAAGAAAATACCAAAACTTTCCAGTGTGAGAAAAGTGCCTGAAACAATAACGTTTCAGGCACTCGGAGTTTTGAGACCCTAGGCTCAAAACTAAGTCTTGGAACTTCGAAGAAGTTCGCTGACGATCAGTACTCACCTAAGGAAAGTTTTTATCTATGACTTTGTCTTCAATCTGAAGGCAGGATCTTAACATCCTGCTTTTTCTTTATTTTTTCTTTGCCAACATAGTTGCAAATCGAAGTTGAATTCGATGGCCATTCTCATCTCGACGATGGAGATGGCCGGGATTTTCATTGTACTTGACCAATTCCCAATCCTTGTAATACTCCGCCAATTCTCCTTCTTTAAAGGTGAACGAGAAGGGCATCTGGCAGGGATAATCTTCTGTATCCATGGCACAGACAATGAGATTGTAGCCACCTGGATTGGTATGCTCTTGCATATTGCGGATAATCGCTGGGATCCGATCAGCCTCTAAAAACATAAGGACCACAGTTGACACGATGAAATCATAGTTTTGGGTAAGAGCTGCAGCATTAATATCATAAAGGCCCACTAGCATGTCCAGATCTTCCTCAGCGACAATACTTTGTAAGATCTCAAGTGCCAGCTCATTTTGATCCACCGCTGTCACGTCAAAGCCATGTTGGGCCAAAAAGAGGGCGTTGCGTCCTTGCCCACATCCTAGATCCAGCGCCTTTCAGCTGGGACAATTCCCACTGCTTCTAGCACCTCTGAATGGACAGGGGTTGGTGTTGTACTTTTTTGGGGAAATAGTCTTTTGGCTCACAGTAAAATTCTAAGTACCACTCCACATCATCAGTCAGCCGCTTCGCACCACGGTGCCAGGCCTGGGGCTCGGCCATGGGGTTCTCTGCTCCTGCTTCAAAAGGTGGCTGCGATTTTCTTCTCCCTCTGCGGTCAATTCAATAAATCGTAACTGACCTTTAAAACCAGTAATCTTTCCCCCAGGTTCCTACCTTGGTATTGTGCTTTCTTTGAAGAGCTTCTGGCATGAGTATCCTTGGTCCAGATAGGGCATGCGCTTGTAAGCGATCAATTTTGTGTCATCGTGGCTTCTCCTTATTCTCTTTCAGTACCCTTATCATACAGAAAAAGCCCCTTTTACAAGTTAGAAAAAGGGGAGCTCATCTCTAAGAAAAAGACAGATCCGAAACAAGTTTCAGAACTGTCCTTTTAGCTTTAACGATGTATTGTATTGTTTCATGACCCGTGCGATGTCCCGGTTTTGTTCCCGACGCTTGATGGATTCACGCTTGTCATAATCATGTTTCCCTTTAGCGAGCCCCAAAAGCAATTTGGCATAGCCGTCCTTGAGATAGACCTTCAAAGGCACCAAGGTCATTCCGGTCCCTTTGGTGTCTTGGTCCAGCTTTTGGATTTGCTTTTTATGAAGCAGGAGCTTGCGGCGACGGTCTGGATCTTGGTTCCAGATATTGCCTTCCTCGTAAGGGGCAATATGGACGTTGCTGAGCCAAACTTCGCCATTTTTAACCTGTGCAAAGCCATCTTTCAAGTTAATGCGTCTCGCACTGGACACTTTTGATCTCTGTCCCCGTCAGCACCATCCCTGCTTCAATCGTATCACGATGGTGTAGTCATGTCTCGCCTTTTTTATTTTGCGCGACTACCTTTCCTTTCGCCCTTTGCCATGTTTGGCTCCTTTCTTTGCTACTTCCTTGTAAAATGGTTTCTTCCCTTTTTTCTTTTTGGATTTAGAGGAAGAATCTTTCCGCTTGTCATCTTTTCTAGCGGTTGATCCCTTAGAAACTTTTTTGTCCTTGCGTCTACGATCCCGGCGATTGCCATCTCGGTCACGCCCTTTGCCCTTGAGGCCTTTTTCGACGACATCCCATTCACTTGGAATATAAGAGAAATCAATCTCTCCTGTCATCTTGTCGGCTCTTTCTACCTTGATCCGGATTTGCTGACCGACACGGAAGGTCACTCCTGATTTTTCTCCGCGAAGGGTTAGATCTCGTTCGTTAAAATGGTAGAATTCAGGGAGATTGGTGATATGGATCAAGCCTTCAACCGTATTTGGCAACTCCACAAAGAGGCCAAATTTCACCACACTGGAAACCACGGCATCGTACTCTTCCCCAACATAGTCTTCCATGTATTCAGCCTTCTTCATGGCTTCTACTTCGCGCTCCGCATCAATAGCCCGGCGCTCCCGACTAGAGGATTGGCTGGCAATGTCTGGAAGGACTTGTTCAAAGTGCTCAGCCACTTCTTGGGATTTTCCGTATTCGCGCACCATTCGGTGAACCATCAGGTCCGGATACCGACGGATGGGACTGGTAAAGTGGGTATAATACTCAGCAGCAAGCCCATAGTGGCCATGGTTGTGCTCTGAGTAGCGAGCCTGTTGCATCGAGCGCAACAACATCATCGAAGGACGTCTGCATAGGGTTCTCCTTCGACCTTGCGCATAATTTCTTGCAGGGCTTCTTGGCTCATCTCACTAGCCGTTCCGTAGATTTGGATTCCAAAACTGGAAGCATAATCGATAAACTTCTGTACTTTTTCTGCCTTTGGATCTTCGTGGATCCGGTAGATGAACGGCGGCTTCAGTCGCGTAAAGTGCTCCGCCACTGTTTCCATTGGCAATCAGCATAAAGGACTCGATCATCCGCTCGGCAATTCCTCTTTGGCGAAGGACAATGTCGACCGGTTTTCCTTCTTTATTGACCAGGATTTTAGCCTCATTGGGTACTCAAAATTAAGGGCTCCGCGGCGAATCCGCATGCTTTCTAGAATGCCATGCAAGGTCGCCATTTGATGAATACTTGGGACAATTTTCTTAAAGGTTTGAGCCTTTTCTTCGTCGCCCGCTAAGATATCATTGACATCGCTATAGGTCATTCGGAAGGTCGTATTGATCACTGTTTGGGTAATGGTATGCTTGACGACCTTGCCATGAGGATCGATCTCCATGATGGCAGACTGGGTCAGGCGGTCCACATTCGGATTCAAAGAACAGATCCCATTGGAGAGACGCTCTGGCAACATGGGTACTACTCGGTCGGTCACATAGACAGAGGTAGCACGATTTAGAGCTTCCTTGTCGAGTGCTGAACCTTCCTGAACGTAATAAGAGACATCTGCGATGTGAACACCCAGCTCAAAGTTGCCGTTCTTGAGTAGCTTGATATGGACCGCATCGTCCAAGTCTTTGGCATCTGCCCCGTCGATGGTAAAGGTGATCTCATCTCGCAGATCCAAGCGTCCCTCTAAATCCTTAGCAGACGGTGCATCTGGAACCTGCTCAGCCTCTTTCAGCACTTCTTCTGGAAATTCTGAGACGATGTCCATGGATTCTAACACTTCCAAGACATCGATTCCTGGATCTGTCACATGACCGACCACATCCCGCACAGTTGCCACAAAATAATTGTGCTTGCGGCTCGGGTATTGATCAATTTCGACCTTGAGGATTTCGGTCCCTTCTAATTGGATGGCTGGCTTCTTCACATAGATCAGCTGGCTGATCTTTTGATTTTTCGAACGAATGTAGCCGGCATATTTAGGCTTTTCCTCATCCAGGACAATTTGTCCAACTACTGTTTTGACACTATGTTCCAAGACATCAATAATCTTAGCTTCTGCTGCTGTTCCCTTGTTTCGGTCTGCTACCTTGGTAATGACAATCTCAACGGTGTCCCCATCGATAGCGTGGTTGACATCATTTCGACCAACAAAGAGGTCCTCTTCTTCGCCCTCTAAACTGACAAAGCCAAAGCCATTCTTATGGGCATGAAAGATCCCCTTGAGGGTAATGGCTTGGGTCTTCTTTTGAGCCAAACGAAGAGAGCCATCATCTTCGAATTTCAACTCATGACGGCGTTCCATCAGAGAGATGGTTTTGACCAAGTCACGGAAATCCTTAGACCCTTCTTTTCCTAGAGCTGCTGCCAGATCATTGATCTGGGCTTTGTCATGCTCTTGTAAATATTCTTTAATACTTGTTTTCATTGATTTATTTGCTGGTTATCCAGCCTCCTTTTTTCTATCTACTTGTGTCTTTGTTTTGCAAAATAAAAATAGGCAAAGACATTGTCTGAGCCTATCTTATCTACTAGAAAGTACCATTAAGATCATCGCGATCAATAACCAAAAGAAGATCATAATAGCTGTTAGACGGCTGCATCACGGCTTCAAACCCGCGCGCTTTTGAACGTTCAAACAAGTCATTTGAGCTTGCGTCAAAGACGTTGCTCGATTGGTTTTTGTTGGTTGCATAAAAATTGCGATAATAATCAATACTGATAATACTAGTAAAATAGTTGTTAATGCTCCGCTCATATTCAAAACTCCTTAAAATCTTCACTATTATACCATGAAAATCATTTTGATTCAATATGTAAGGTTACTTTTCTTTCCTTGGGACAATACTTCAAGACCTCGATCTTTTCAGGATGGGTTTTGGTATTTTTACTGGTCAAATAATTCTGACTCCCACAGCTGGTGCAGGTCAATTGAACTTTAATTCGCACGTACGTCTCTCACTTTCAAATACTTTCTAAATAAGAATAAGAGGAACATCAAATCGGTAAAGGCCAAAAGGGCTGTACCGTAAAATACCCAATGATAGCCAAAATGCATGAAAATACTCGACCCCATCATTGGCCCTAATACACCACCTAAGTAATAAAAGAGCTGGTTGTAGCTAAAGATCCGAGAAATCCCTTCAGGAGGGGTTAAACGATTCAATAATGCAGAAACTCCAGGTAGTAGGGCTCCTGTCCCGATCCCAAAGAGGAAGCGTAAAATCCCTAATTGAAGGGGTGATTGCGCTTGGGCACAAAGGATATAGAGACAGCCACTATAAAGAAGGGCGATTAATAAGAGCCGGTGATTCCCGATTCGGTCTCCGAGTTTTCCCATCCAACCTGAAAAGAGCATACTAGAGACTCCCATAGCTGAAACAATCATCCCCTGATACAAAGATCAGGTTATCTCTTTGTCCCAAAGCTCGCACATAAAGAGGCAGGATCGGAGAAATAGATTGGGCGATCATTTGAATGGATCATGCTGGTCAAAAAGAGTCCCAAGAGGATATCTTTTTGCTGAATGGACATGAGCAACTCCCAACTGGATTTTTGTTCTTCTTTTGGAAGGGGCTCATAGTCTTCCTCAATGCCCCAGAAGGTTAAGAGGGAAACTAAAAATAAGAAGAGAAGCCGACCAAGAGAAAGACATTGCGCATGCCTAGATTGTCAGCAATGAGTCCCCCAATCAAAGGCCCCATCAAGGTTCCAGCCACGACACCAGTCGATAAAGTCCCTAGAGCGTAGCCAGATTGGTCCTTTGGAACTTGACTGGCAATCAGGGCTGTACTATTGGGGACAAAGCCTGAAAAGACCCCATTGAGCAAGCGTAGGACCAAGAGCCAAAAGACGGATGGTACAAAGGCAATGCCTCCCATGGTCAGTGTCATGGCAATGGAGGCTCTAAGCATCATGGGTTTTCGACCATAGCGGTCGGCTAAGCTCCCCCAGATGGGAGACATGATCGCAGAGGTCACAGAAGAACTCGCGACGGCTATGCCAGCATAAAGGGGAACAGCCTTGCCCGTAACACCCAACTCTTCCACAAAGAGGGCCATAAAGGAACGACTAAAGAAAGGCTGGCTCCGATGAAAAAGCAGCCGATCCAGGCAATATATAGATTTTTACGCCAATTGATTTCTCTTGTGATAAGATCATCTTCTTTCTAATTGTTGTAGGGCTGCATCTAATTGGGCATAGAGGGCCGTTAGATCGTCATTATTGTCTAAGACCAGATCTGCATGGGCGCTTTTTTCATCTAGCGGCATTTGAGACGCAATGCGTTCTTGGGCCTGCAGTTCTGATAAGTGGTTGCGTTCCATCAGGCGTTTGAGCTGGGTTTCTTTTGATACAGCTACCAACCAGACAGATTCAAACCACTCTTCATAGTGCTGCTCGATTAAGAGAGGAATATCCATAAAAAAGAGATCGGATTGTGCAGCTTGTCTATCTCTTACCTCAGCTAGAGCCTCACGAATAAGCCTGCCTTGGACGCGATTGGACCAGTCTCTTTCACTAGGATTTGAAAAGATCCGCTGACCCAAAGCGACGCGATCCAACTCTCCTTCTTTGGTAAGGATCTCTCTCCCAAAATGATCCACTAGGACACGGTAGAGGGCTCCTCCTGGTGCTTGCAAATCATGAACCACTTGATCAGCATCAATGACAGGATAGCCTTTTTCTCTCAAATAGGAGGTGACAGTGGACTTTCCTGAAGCAATCCCTCCTGTTAATCCGATGATTCTCGCCATCTCAGTTCTCCTTTTGGCAGTGAGGGCAAAAATGGGTTCCGCGTCCCCCCAGCTGAATTTTCTCAATCGGCGTCCCGCAACGCAAACAAGGCTGGCCTGTTTTTCCATAGACCTGGTGTTCTTCCTGCATGGTGCCATCCTCACCAAATGCATTGCTGTAGGAGCGAATGGTGGAACCACCCTTTTCAACAGCTTGAGCAAGCACAGCAATCGTTTCTTTGCGGATTGCTTTAACTTCTCTAGCAGTCAAGCTTTGACCCAAACGGGCTGGATGAACCTTGGCTCGATAAAGGACCTCATCCACATAGATATTGCCCAGACCAGCCACTAATTTTTGGTCTAAAAGAGCTGATTTAATGGGTTTCTTTGATTTTTTAAGAGATGCTTGGAAGGCTGGTTCTTTAAAATCTGCTTCCGTCGGCTCTGGACCAATTTTTTTCGCCAAAAAATAGCTGTCGACAAGCTCAGGTATGAGGACTTCCATGGTCCCAAACTTGCGGACATCTTCATAGACCAGGGTGCTGCCATCTGTAAAATGAAAGAAGACATGGGCGTGCTTGCGAAGAGGGACTTCGTCTGGATAAAAGAAATACTTGCCTTCCATCCGCAAATGCGAGATGAGGACCAGATCCGTCAGATAAAACAAGAGATATTTCCCACGGCGCCCCATGGTCCGAATTTCTTGGCCTGGGAGATCCTGACAAAAAGCATCCAGATCTGTCTGAATCATCTTAGGATACTTTACTTCCACTGACTGGATGATTTTCCCAAGAATTAATTTCTCAAGACCTCGTCGAACGGTCTCTACTTCTGGTAATTCAGGCATTGAACTCCTTTCAAAACAAAAGCAGGCCTTCTGCCCACCTCTTCTTAATATTCTTTTCGTTGTATCCGAAATCGGCAAGATCCAATTTCTTATCCCGCCAATTTTTCTTGACCTTGACCCAGGTTTCTAGGAAGACCTTGTCCCCTAGCATGAGCTCGATATCCTTCCGCGCAAGGGTTCCGATCTTCTTGAGCATGGCGCCACACTTTTCCGATGACAATCCCTTTTTGGCTATCGCGCTCGACCATGATGGTTGCACGGATATGGACCTTATCGGTCTCTTCATCCCGCTTCATAGAATCCACGACTACTGCAACAGAGTGGGGAATTTCTTCCCGCGTCAAGTGCAAGACCTTTTCGCGGATCATTTCAGAGACCAAGAAGCGCTCTGGGTGGTCGGTGATTTGGTCGGCAGGGAAATATTGGAAACCTTCTTCCAAGTTTTCACTTAAAATATCAATCAAACGCGAAACATTGTTTCCTTGGAGGGCTGAAATCGGCACGATTTCCTTGAAATCCATCTGACTACGGAAGTCATCGATTTGCGCCAAGAGTTGGTCCGGGTGCACCTTGTCGATCTTATTGACCACAAGAATAACCGGCACCTTAGCAGCCTTGAGGCGTTCGATAATCATGTCATCGCCCTTCCCACGTGGCTCATCTGCTGGCACCATAAAGAGAACGGTATCCACTTCTCAGAAGGTGCTATAGGCCGACTCCACCATGAAGTCTCCAAGCGCTGTCTTGGGTTTGTGAATCCCTGGGGTATCGATAAAGACGATCTGTTCCTTATCCGTCGTATAAATCCCCATAATCTTATTGCGCGTTGTCTGCGCCTTGTCACTCATGATGGCAATCTTTTGCCCCATGACGTGGTTCAAAAAAGTTGACTTCCCAACATTGGGACGTCCTAAAATGGCTACAAAGCCTGATTTAAATGTCATATTATCCTTTCACGAGGGCATACTCCCTCTTATCCAAACACCAAGGCCCAGAATTTGGGCACAAAAATCACCAGTCCTGTTAGTAGGGCAAAACCTGATACGACCAGGACTGCTCCAGCCGCCATGTCTTTGGCATTCCTTTGCCAACATGGAGAAATGGTAGTTACTAGCTAAATCCACCACATTTTCAATGGCTGAATTCATAATTTCAAAAGCAATCACCAAGGTGATGCTGAGCAATAAAAAGAGCCATTCTGTCGCAGAAATCCTAAATACCAAACCAGCAAGAATTGCTACAAGGGCTGATAAGGCATGCTTGCGCATATTGCGCTCTTCTTTGATCGCAGTGAAAATTCCTGTTATCGCAAACTCCAAGCCTGAAGTGAAGTCCCGATTTTTCCATTTTCGCTTATTGTCTTGTGAGTCCATAGGCTGTCAAAATCTCTTCCTGTAAGCCAAACATTTCCTTTTCTTCCTCCGGCGTATAGTGATCGTAGCCATTGATGTGAAGAAAACCATGCACTGCTAAAAATCCCATTTCGCGCTCAAAGCTGTGGCCATATTCTTCGGCTTGCTCCCACGCGCCTTGTCAATTGAAATAAAGAGCTCACCAATATAGGTATCGAATTCAGCCATCATCTCTGCCAATTCTGGATTTTCTGCAAGGTCTTCCTCGTCAAAAGAAATCTCCATCTCTGGCTTGTATTCTAAACTGATGACATCCGTCGGACGATCCGTATCACGGTATTCAAGATTTAGTTCATGACTGCGTTCATTGGTTACAAAAGTCACAGCCATTTCCTTGTCTTCTTTCCCAATTTTTTGAGCAGCAAATTCTAAAATTTCTTGCGTTTGTTTTAAGATTTCGTCAGAGACTTGACCACGTCTCATCTACCATTTCAATATACATCTGGATCACCTCACTATTATCACTTCATTATAGCATAAAACCAGCCTATATACTAGATACAGGCTGGTTTTCAATCTTTTTCTTTGCAGGACAATCTTACACCACTGTTTGCTGGATGGCATTCATCTGGGCATAGATCCCGCCTTGTGCGACCAGTTCCTCGTGTCTACCACGCTCCACAATGCGTCCTTCGGATAAGACTAAGATCTGATCCGCGTCTTGGATAGTGGACAAGCGATGGGCAATGATAAAGGTGGTCCGGCCCTTTTGCAGGACTGCCATAGCCTTCTGGATGATTTCTTCTGTTTCCGTATCGATGTGAGAGGTTGCCTCATCCAAAATCAGAATTTGCGGATTCATATAGAGCGTCCGCGCAAAGGAAATCAATTGGCGCTCACCACTTGAAAAGGCGGATCCTTTTTCTACGACTGGATGGTCGATTCCCTTTTCAAGGCGCTCTACAAAGGGCCAAGCCCCGACTTTTTCAAGCGCATCTTGGACCGCCTCCCGATCAATGTGATCCTGACTCATGGCCACATTACTAGCAATGGTTCCCGTAAATAGATAAGGATCCTGCAGGAACAATCCCCATATGGCTTCGCAGGCTTTCACGAGAGACTTGGCGAATATCTTGACCATCGATCAAAATCGCTCCTTCTTGAGGATCATAAAAACGATAGAGCAGGTTCATAATCGAAGACTTACCCGATCCAGTATGGCCCACAAGAGCAATGGTTTGCCCAGGACTTGCCTGAAAGGCAATATCTCTCAGAACTGGCTTGCCTTCTTCATAGGCAAATTGAACGTCGTCAAACACGACTTGAGCTTTTTCTATCTTCAGTTCCGATGCACCATCGGCCTCCAAAGGTTGGTCTAAGAAAGCAAGGACGCGGCTCCCCGTTTCTAAGGATCGCCGAATATTCGGAAATTGACGACTAAGATTGGCCATGAGATCAAATAGATTAATCACATAGTTAATATTGATAAATAAGAAACCAGCCGTCACACCGATATTACCCTGTAGGAAAGAAATCCCAGCGATAGTCAAAATGCCTGCAATCACTAAAAACTTGAGCAATTCCGTCAAGGTCCAAGAAGCGATAGAATCAGCCAGGAGGATTCGATCATTGGCTCCTAACATCTTCTGGGTAGTGGCTTCAAACTCCTCCACCACACCAGGCTCTTGATGATAGAGGTTGAATCATACTGGCACCATGCAAGAGTTCATTGACCTGGGTATTGACCTCGCTTCGCGCATCAAAGAAATCCTTCATAGGCTGGTCCGTCATGACCTTGTAGAGATACTGGATCCCATAGAAAATCGGAAAGACCAAACACAAGAGAAGGCCCATCATAGGACTCAGGTAAAAGAGAATCCCTAGAATAAAGAGGAAACGCACCAAGTAGATGACTAAAATCATACAAGAGTTATAAAACTGGGTCCGCAAGGTCTCCGTATCATTGACAATTCTTGTCGCGATCTTCCCAGCCGGCTTATCATCAAAATAAGAAATAGGCAGCCCTTGCATGACTTGAAAGGCTTGGTCTCTCAGACTAGCAGTTACTTGATTACTTCCATGCAGCAAGATCCGATTGCCCATGTAGCTTATCAGCTGCCCAAGGCTCAAGACCAAGAGATAGAAGCCTCCCATCTGAAGCAAGTCACCCTTGTCCTCCACCGTGGGTCAGTGCAGTCAAAGGCCCATCGATCATCTTTTGGAGAAGAAAGGGTGACAATTCAGAAAAAATGGTAGCTAGTAAGAGGCAAATAAAGCCAGCAAGAAAGACGGTTGGATAAAGCGTGATCCTCGATAATAATCGTTTCAATACTTTCATCTTATTCTCCTTCCTGTTTTTGTTGCCGTTGGTATTGTTCATAATACCATCCCTCTTGAGCTAATAAATCACTAGCCCTGCCTTCTTCTACAATCTGCCCTTGATCCAAGACGATGATCCAATCCGCCTGATGAACAGCAGACAAGCGATGGGAAACAATGATGGTCGTCTTGTCATTTCGTTCTTTTTGAATGGTGTCAATAATGGCCTGTTCAGTCTTCGCATCCACCGCCGAAAGGGAATCATCTAACAGCAAGAGCTCTGCATCTCTTAAGAAGGCACGCGCCAAAGAGATCCGTTGTTTTTGACCTCCTGATACAGAGACCCCTTTCTCACCGATCAGGGTGTCCATTCCCTGAGACATCCGCTCGAGATCATCCGCAAAAGCAGCTTGGGCTACTGCTTCCACCAAGTCTTCTTGGCTGGCTCCTTTTTTACCAAGCGCTATATTCTCACGGATAGACTTGGAGAATAAAATATGTTCTTGGGAAACATAGCCAATTTTTTCTTCAATCGAGTGTCGGTTGTAGTCCACGATCGGTTGCTGGTTGACCAAGAATTCTCCCTCACCAACTGGGTACTGCCGCAAGAATTGTCGAACCAGGGTAGTCTTTCCTGCACCGGTACGACCAACAATTCCAACCGTCTGTCCTTTCTGAATGGTCCAATCAATGCCTGACAGGCTCTTTTCGCTCAGCACCAGGATAGCTGAAAGAATAGTCCTTAAACTGCACCAAATCAATCTGCTCTAAGTAGTGAGGACCATCTGGCTCCAGATCATCCGTTTCATCAATCACTTCTTTTAATTTTTTATAGGACATTTGACCTGTCTGGTAGACCAAGATCAGGTCCGCCATCATCCACATAGGCTCAATTAAAAAGACCAAATACAGCTGTAAAGCCAATAACTTACCAAGGCTCAACTGCCCGCTTGCTAGGGACTGGCCTCCAAATAGCAGGAGCAAGACTGTCGAGAATCCAATAAACAACAGGGCTAAAGGTCCAAAAGAATACTGGATAGAGGCAATTTTGTCCCCCGTTTTGGATAGACTGGCTGTTTTTTTCTGAAACTGTTTGACCTGCTGGTCCCGTCTACTATAGGCCCGCATGACCCGGATCCCTTCGATAGACTCCAAGACTTCATCGTTCAACTGAGCGACCGCTTCCCGGTTTTGCTCAACATACTCCTCCTGCTTTCTACTCAAAAATAGGTAGAGACGACGAGGAAGATCATGGGAATAAAGGAAATCAAGGTTAATTGCCAAGAAATGAAAAACATGGTCGGAATAATAAAGGCAAACAAGCCACCGCCAAACAGGAGCACCATCATCCCGTAACCAGCCATATCGGCCATCCCATCCACATCTGTCGTAAAGCGCGTCAAGAGATCTCCTGAACGGAATTTCTCAAAAACGGGACGCCGCATGGCTACTAGCTTACGAAACGCTTGTTCCTGAAGGGTCGCCTTGAAATGGACTGGACGACTGAAAAAGTCGCAACTGCCAATAAAAAGCCGTTAGATAATTGAGGATGGCTGATCCTACCAAGAGTGACCATATCCCATACAAAGTTGGATTGCGTCAGCGTCCGCTGACTCAAATGATCCACTAAGCGCTGGATGACTTGCGTCGGGATCAATAAGGTGTAATCATAAAGAATCAGGACCATAGCGATCTTCACATATCGCCACTTGCGCTCCCTGATATACTCCCAAATAGCTCTGATCATATATTCTCCTTTTCAAAATGGCACAGAAAAACCCAAGCAAGGAGCTGAGTACGTGCTCAGTCCACACTTGGGCCTTCTGATGCCTATCACCAATTCAGTTAAGGCAGGTAAAAATGCATACAAAAACCCAAGACAGACTCCTCCATCTTGGGTTCCATTTATAGTTTACATCGAACTCAACTGAGATTGGAGAAGCTGTGTATTCAATTGTGTCATCAAAACATCTACTTTGTTCATGATGGTTTTCTCCTTTCTCTTTGTTGTTCTAACTTTACCACTTATTTCCTTGCTTGTCAACGCTTTTTTGAAAATTGTTGAAAAAAGCCGGATTTTTAAGATGGACTTGCAAAAAAAGAAGCCTAGATCCTCTCTAAGCTTCTCTCTCTTCTACTATGCTAGTTGCCGGGATTGAACCGGCGACCTCATCCTTACCATGGATGCGCTCTACCGACTGAGCTAAACCAGCAGTACCTATCTACTATATCATGGAGATAGGTCTTTTGTCAATATCCTGACTCATTTTTCTGCCAAATATTCTTCCTTAGTGAGGACATAATGAACTCTCGTCACCATTCTCCCTTCTTTATGCAAGTCTAGCATCGCGTAGGGCTCCTCGTGAGAATATTTCATCCCTGATTTGGCCATCACCCGTCCAGAAGCTGGGTTGTCCTGATCATGAACAGCAATGAGCTTGTTCATCCCTAATTGTTCAAAAGCCAGGGCAATGACTGCCTTGGTAGCCTCTGTCGCAAGACCCTGGTTCCAATAGTCTTTATTCAGAACATAGCCGATACTCCCCTTCTTCAGACAAAGATCCAAATCCAGTAAATCAATCGTCCCGATAAATTTTCCATTCTCTTTGAGCTCGATCCCCCATCTTCCAAGTGGGCTCGTTAGGTAAAAGAGGGCAATATTATTACGCGTCTCTTCTAGACTTATGATTGGTTGAAAAGGTATAGCGCGTAACTGTCTCATCAGAAGCATACTCAAACATAGCCGGTGCGTCTTCAAGAGTGACCGGACGCAAGTGCAAACGCTCTGTCTCCACTTCACGATAAGCCGCTAACTTCACATATAAATTTTCCATTTGACACTCCTTCTTTAGGGATTAGTTTAGCAAATAACATAAAGTAAGGCAAGCTCAAATTTTTCTTGCTTTTTAACCCACTTTTCTATACAATAAAATCAATCAAAACAATCGGATAAGGAGTAAAAAGGTCATTGAGTCAAGAGAGCAATCTCACACTAATGGCCTTTTTACACCTAAATCTGAGCAAGGAGGCAAAAATGCTCATTGGAATTCCTAAAGAAAATTAAAAACAACGAAAATCGGGTCGGTTTGACACCTGCAGGCGTACAAAGCTTGGTCAAGAAAGGACATCAAGTTTTGGTGGAAACAAATGCTGGACTTGGTTCTGGCTTTGCGGATGAAGATTACACGAAGCAAGGGGCAACCATCGTTGCGACTGCTGCAGAAGCTTGGGCCGCTGAGATGGTGGTCAAAGTCAAAGAACCCCTCGCTGAAGAATATGGCTTCCTTCGCGAAGACCTCTTGCTCTTCACTTACTTGCATATGGCTGCCGCTCCTGAATTAGCAGATGCTATGGTCTCAGCTAAAACAACTGGGGTGGCCTACGAAACGGTGCGTGACCTTGATGGACAATTGCCACTCTTGGTGCCAATGAGTGAGGTGGCTGGACGGATGGCCGTGCAAATCGGTGCTCACTTCCTGACCAAACAAGAAGGTGGATCAGGGGTCCTCTTAGGTGGGGTGCCAGGTGTTCCCAAAGGGAAAGTCACCATCATCGGAGGCGGGGTCGTTGGAACCCACGCAGCTCGTATCGCCCTTGGACTAGGTGCCCAAGTGACCATCTTAGATATCAGCGCTAAACGTTTGGCTGTTCTGGAAGATGTCTTTGGTCATCAAATCCAAACCCTTATGTCCAATCCATTTAACATTGAAGCCAGCGTCCGTGATGCCGATGTTGTCATCGGTGCTGTCTTGATTCCTGGTGCTAAAGCTCCTAAATTAGTGACAGACGATATGGTTAAACAAATGCGTCCCGGTTCAGTCATCGTCGATGTGGCCGTTGACCAAGGTGGTGTTATCGAAACAGCAGACCGTGTCACAACGCATACGGAGCCAGTTTACGAAAAACATGGCGTGCTCCACTATGCCGTTGCCAATATCCCAGGGGCTGTCGCTCGTACCTCTACTATCGCTCTTACCAATGTGACCCTTCCTTATGTTGAATCCCTAGCTAACAATGGTTTTCACAAGGCAATTGACCTCGACGAAGGCCTACGCCAAGGGGTCACTACTTACCAAGGCCATATCACAAGCCAACCAGTTGCTACTGGTTTAGAGCGTGACTTCACACCAATTGATGAATTGGTTTAAACTATCATATATTTAAGAATCACCATCGAAAACATTAGCAACTTATTTTTTTCATATGAACTAATTAAAAATGTTTTGAAAAAACAAGTTGTTTTGAGTTTTTTAAATCATTTTCAGAGACTTTCCGCCGTGGAGAAAAGTGCTTGAAACTAAATTTAGTTTCAAGCACTCGGAATAATTGAGACCTTAGGCTCAATTATTAGTCATGGAACTTCTTGGATTGCTGAAGTCATCGACTGGATAATTTCACCTAACTTCCGTTCTCACCTAAGGAAAGGCCAGGAGATGATTTTATCGTCAATTTAAGGCAAAGATCCGATGATCTTTGCCTTTTCATTCTGCTTCTTCTTCCACATCCGGTTTTTCTTTGAGCACTGGATTTGGGATTGGCTCGTAGGCCCGGATAATCTCTGCTACTACTGGATGACGAACGACATCCTTGGCAGAGAAATGCACAAAGTCAATTTGAGAAATGTTCTTCAATTTCTCCTGAGCATCAATCAAGCCGGATTTGACATTTCGAGGAAGGTCGATCTGGCTAGTATCTCCATTGACAATCATCTTAGAGTTAAAACCAAGACGGGTCAAGAACATCTTCATCTGCATGATGGTGGTATTTTGCGCTTCATCGAGGATGACAAAGGCATCGTCCAAGGTCCGCCCCCGCATATAAGCCAAAGGCGCAATCTCGATAATCTCCCGCTCCATCATCCGAGTTGTTTGGTCTTTCCCTAAAATCTGGTAAAGGGCATCATAGACCGGACGTAGATAAGGGTCCACTTTTTCTTTGAGATCCCCTGGTAGGAAACCAAGGCTCTCTCCAGCTTCTACAGCAGGACGCGTCAAAATGATCCGCTTGACCTGACCACGCTTGAGGGCAGTCACGGCCAAGGTCACTGCTAGGAAGGTTTTCCCAGTCCCCGCTGGTCCAATCCCAAAAGTGACATCATGGTTCTTGACACTATCGACATAGATCTTTTGACCAAGCGTTTTAACCCGAATGGGCTTGCCGTAACTATCCTTGATAATCTCTTCTTCATAGAGAGCGATGAACTTATCCAATTCCCCATTTCTCACCATGGTAATGGCGGTCACCACATCTGGCGTACCAATGGTCATGCCACGGTTAACGAGGACCAAAAGAGCCTGGATGACTTGACGAACCTGCTCGCAGGTTTCTCTTCTTCCCCAATGATTTGGACGATTTCTGTCCGGGCATGAATAGTTACCCCAAATTCTTGCTCCATCAAACGGAGATGGCGTTCGTTAGATCCAAACAAATGAAAGAGATCGTCTGGATGCGTTAATGTAATTTCAACTGAATGTTCTTGCAAATAAAGAACCTCTCTACCTGTGTTTTTCTATTATTATAACAAAGAGGCCGAGAAAAAACCATCCTCGACCTGTCCTTTTCTAGTGGGCTTGGTATTCTTCCCAAATCGCATCAAAATCGCCAAGATTAAAGGAAAAGCTGGCATGCTCTTCTAGATAGCGACTGACCTCGTCGAAGTCATCTGTATGCTTGGGAAAAGCAGACTCGTGAAATGCAAGATCTGCTAGAATGGCCTTTAGGAGCATTGCTTTTAGGATTGCGCTCCGTCATCAACCAAGTATAAAACGATTTTCGCATAAGCTTCCTCTTAGATCAACTCTGTTCCAAACTGGTCTTGCTTGATTTTCTTGGCCTTCATCAAGCCACCCAAAGCCTTTTTGAACTGGCCTTTTGAAATCCCAAAAGTTGCCTTGATTTCTTCTGGAGAGGACTTATCATTCAAGGTCATAAAGCCACCATTGGCTTCCAAATAGGTCAAAATCATTTGGGCATCGTTTTCCAACATCTCAAAGCGAGCGTGGCTTCAAAGATAGATTCAAGGTCCGGTCCACCTCACGAAAACCGATGACGCGAGCATTTAAGACCTCTCCCAAACGAGGTTCTGCATAGCGCTCACTTGGGTGGATAAAGCCCAGCATATTGTTCTCTGGAAGGTAAACAAAGGTTCCAGACAATTTCAAGCGGTAGACAATGGCTGGCCAGTTTTGGTTTTGCATATTGTTGTAGGCTGGACGAGCCAAACGCTGGAAATCTTCCTGGTAGGCTAAGATCCCCCAAATCCGATCTTTCTTATCGACTTCTAAGCGAATATAGAGACGATCGCCCTTTTTAGGCCATAGATCTTTGATCTCCGGTAGGATATCTAGTGAGACAACAATCTGCTTATCTGGAAGCCCTGTATCCACGAAGACTCCCAAATCCTTGCGCACTTCCGTGACCGTTCCCCAGCCAAAGCTTTCTTGAGTTGCAGTGACTTCAAGTGTCGTGAGTCGGAGCTTTTGCTTCATATCTGTATAGGCAAAGCCCTTGACACTTTCTCCGACTTGATGTGGGCCTTCTGCTTTATCAAGCGCGTAGGTTTGGCCATCTTTTTGAACAAAATAGAAGTGATCATTTTCATCAATGACCATTCCCATGATGTAGCTTGCTAGATTCGTATTCATGTTTCCCTCTTTCCTCTTGCCTCTTCACAAGAATAATGGAAATAAAACCCAGCCAGCAGTGCCAACTGAGTCTTTCTTTCCTGTAATGGTTGGGATGGATTAAACTTCCATCAATTCTTTTTCTTTGTGCGCTGTCATTTCATCTACATGCTTAACAGCATCATCCGTAACTTTTTGGATCTCTTTTTCAAGACCTTTCAATTCATCTTCTGTGATTTCTTTTGCTTTTTCTTGTTTCTTCGCTTCGTCCATAGCATCACGGCGGATGTTACGGATCGCTACCTTAGCATTTTCACCCACTTTTTCACTTCTTTTGCCAAGTCACGACGAGTTTCTTCTGTCAAAGCTGGGATAACCAAGCGGATGACAGATCCATCGTTGGCTGGAGTGATACCAAGGTCAGAAGCATTGATGCTGTGCTCGATGTCTTTCAAAGATGATTTATCAAATGGTGTGATCAACAAGACACGCGCTTCTGGAATGGTGATAGATGCCAATTGGTTCAATGGTGTCTCTACTCCGTAGTATTCTACGAAAATACGATCCAAAAGACTTGCATTTGCACGTCCAGCACGGATGCTACCAAATTCACGTCCCAAACTTTGGTGAGACTGGGTCATTCTTTCTTTTGCTTTTTCTACGATTGGGTTTGCCATAATCTTCCTCTATTTTCTATTATTTTTCTACGTTATTTGATACGGTTGTACCGATATTTTCACCAAAGACAACGCGTTTGATATTGCCTGGTTCATTCATATTAAAGACAACCAAGTCAATGTCGTTGTCCATGGAGAGAGTGGAGGCTGTTGAGTCCATGATGCGAAGACCTTTGTTGATGACATCACGGTGAGTCAATTCCTCAAATTTCACAGCTGAAGCATCTTTTTTCGGATCGGCATTGTAAACACCATCGACCCCATTTTTGCTATAGAGAATGGCATCTGCTTCAATCTCAGCTGCACGAAGGGCTGCGGTCGTATCTGTTGAGAAGTAAGGAGAACCGATCCCTGCACCAAAGATCACGATCCGATCTTTTTCAAGGTGACGAAGGGCACGACCACGGATATAAGGTTCTGCAACTTGTTGCATAGCAATCGCAGTTTGAACACGGGTATCCACGCCAACTTGTTGAAGCGAATCAGCCATCACAAGGGCGTTCATGACAGTACCGAGCATACCTGTGTAGTCTGCTTCGGACACGATCCATCCCTGCTTCAGCAGCAGGTTCTCCACGCCAAAGGTTTCCCCCTCCAATCACCAAGGCAATTTCAATTCCAAGTTCATGAACTTCCTTGATTTCTTGGGCCATATTTTGGACAGTTTTGATATCGATTCCGACACCACGTTCGCCAGCAAGGGCTTCACCAGATAGCTTGATTAAGATACGTTTATACTTAGGTTCTACCATTTTCTCTCTCCTTTTTTGATCTGTATTATTTTACCATAAATTACGCTTTTTATATAGTCATATCCATCAAAATTTTCTTTTTTCCATCCGATTAGTTTTACCAACTGTAGCAAATAAATAGTGCGTACAAAAAAAGCTACCCAAAGGCAGCTTTTCATTTTTATTAAAGTGAGTTAACATCCACTTTGATACCAGGACCTTGAGTTGTAGTCAAAGTCAAGCTAGTTACGTAAGTACCTTTAGCTGTAGCTGGTTTTGCTTTTTGGATTGTGTCGTTGAAAGCTTTAAAGTTTTCAACCAATTTAGTATCATCGAATGAAACTTTACCGATGATCGCTTGAACGATACCTGCTTTATCAGCACGGTAAGTGATTTTACCACCTTTAGACTCTTCAACTGCTTTCGCAACATCCATTGTTACTGTACCAGTTTTAGGGTTTGGCATCAAGTTACGTGGTCCAAGGACACGTCCAAGACGTCCAACAAGAGCCATCATGTCAGGTGTAGCGATAACAACGTCGAAGTCCAACCAACCATCGTTGATTTTCGCAACAAGGTCATCTTCACCTACGAAGTCTGCACCAGCAGCTTTTGCTTCTTCAGCTTTTGCACCACGTGCAAATACAAGTACGCGAGCTGTTTTACCAGTTCCGTTTGGCAATACCATTGCACCACGGATTTGTTGGTCAGCTTTTTTCACGTCGATGTTCAAGTTGTAAGCAACTTCTACAGTTGCGTCAAATTTTGCAAAGTTAGTTTCTTTTGCAAGAGCTACAGCTTCTTCTACGCTGTAGACTTTTGTGCTGTCGATTTTTTCAAGAGCAGCACGAAGTTGTTTGCTTTTTTAGCCATTTTATCTTTCTCCTTGTAATGTGGTCATATCGATTTTCATCTCCCACGTCACTCGTCATTTGATCAAGTGTATTGCGGGCAAATAGGATTGTTACAATTAGTCAGTAACAGTGAATCCCATAGAACGAGCAGTACCTTCGATCATACGCATTGCAGACTCAATGTTTGCAGCGTTCAAATCTGGCATCTTAGTTTCAGCGATTTGTTGTACTTGTGCACGAGTTACAGTTGCAACTTTCGTTTTGTTCGGTGTACCTGAACCTTTTTCAACACCTGCAGCTTTTTTCAAAAGAACAGCAGCTGGTGGTGTTTTTGTAACGAAATCGAATGATTTGTCTTCATAAACAGTGATAACAACTGGGATGATCATACCAGCTTGATCAGCTGTACGAGCGTTAAACTCTTTAGTGAATCCCATGATGTTGATACCTGCTTGACCAAGCGCTGGACCAACCGGTGGAGCTGGAGTAGCTTTACCAGCAGGGATTTGCAATTTTACAAGTTTTTCGACTTTTTTAGCCATTTCTTAAATCCTCCTTTGTGGTTTTGGCGGTAATTACAGATTTTTACCTCCCACAAGTATGCTTTGTGCATACCTTTCTATTATACACGATTTCTCTTTTTTGCAAGAAAAAATTAAAATATAGTAAACTTTTTTTCGTTTTATGATAGAATGAAGCTATGTTAATCAAAGTTGCTTCTGTATTATTTATTTTTTTAACGCTGATTCGAGGCGGCATCATTGTTCACCTCTTTAAGCTTCAAAAAAGAGGATGGCGATCCACTGATATTGCCTTTCCTTTATTTGCCTTGGAGTACTACCTGATCTCAGACAGCGCCTTTTACCACAGCCTCTTACCACTACTAGCCTTGAGCCTTTCGCTTTTGGCCTTGGGGCTAACGGTTTATTTCTTAAAAAAGAAAAAGAGTTTTTATTATCCGAAATTTATCAAATACTTCTGGCGCGCTGGATTTCTGGTCACCTTCTTGCTCTATCTGATCCTAACCGCTAGTTTGTTTATTTAATGCCAAAAGGCAGCTCTGTCTTTGGAGAGTCATATAAGTACCCTGATGACACTGCATAGACTGGTGTTTTTAGGTTTAAATTCTCCGAGCATTACTGAAACTTGCAGTGCGTGTGAGTGGGTGCTAGAAACGCTGATTTCATCAGCACTCTAGCAGCCCTGAAACTTTGGGTTCAAACTAAGTCGCGGACGCGTTGGGAAGTCGACGACGTCGAACTCACCTAAGGAAAGTTTCGAATTACCGATTTCTTCAGTCCGAGACAACTCCATCTTTAGTAGTCTCTTATTTCTTCCGATGAAAGAACCAGCCCACTAGTTTCTTGAAGACTTGAATCAAGACGAGAGCAAGAACGGCCATGATGGCACAAATAACCAGCGTTTGAAGCCTCAAGGGGCTCATGTTGAAGAATCTACCTAAGATACTGCTTGAAACCAGGAAGGCTAGGATATTTCCTAGAAGAACCAGTCTCTTGTAGTGATTGAGAGGCTGGGATTCTTGGTAGATGATGGTAAAGCCGACGAAGGCCATCAAGCAGATGGCTGCACTCGAGAGTTCTTCCGACCTCATGCCAAATGCTGAAGAGAGCAATACCAGACTGAAGATCAGTATAAAATCCGTCAAGGCCGCAGGCAGCGCATTTTTAAAGACCGTTTCGATAAAGCGCCCCTTGATGCGCTCGCTATTGGGCTCAAGCGCTAGAAAGAAACCTGGAATCCCAATCGTAAAACCACTGATCAAAGGACATCTGCGACGGCATGATGGGATAGGTAAAGGCTAAAAGCGTCACTGAGATAGCCAACAAAATGGAAAAGATATTCTTGATCAAAAAGAGACTGGCTGATCGTTGAATATTATTGACCACCCGCCGACCTTCTGCCACGATGGACGGCATCTTCCCAAAGTCGGAATCCAGTAAGACCACTTGCGCCATCTTCTTGGTCGCATCGTTTCCAGATTCCATCGCAATACTACAATCCGCTGTTTTGAGGGCCAGAATATCGTTGACGCCATCTCCAGTCATAGCGACTTTATGCCCCTTTGCCTGCAAGCCTTCTGACAAGGCTTTTCTTTTGCTCTGGTGTCACCCGACCAAAGACCGTATACTGGCTCGCCGCTTGGTGCAAGTCTTCTTCCGTCAGCAAGGTTCTGGCATCGATCAGATTTTCTGCTCCTTCAATGCCTGCTTTTTGTGCAATAGCTGAGACCGTAGCTGGGTTGTCCCCTGAAATGACCTTAATGGTCACTCCTTGTTGTTTAAAGTAGGCGAAGGTTTCTTTGGCATTTTTTCTCAAAGGATTGGAGAGAATAATCCAGGCTACCAAGTCTACAGGAGCCTCTAAAGTCTCTCCCAGGTTTTCTCCCTTATATTTCCCAAAAGCCAAGACCCGATTGCCTGCCTGAGTAGCAGGAGCAATCTCCTCTTCAAACTCAGAGAAGCCCTCTCGTAAGACAAATTCTGGCGCCCCCAATACATAGATCCCTGATTCAAAGGCAATGGCCCCATATTTTTTCTTAGACGTAAAGGGCTGTATTTCAAGAGCCTTCCAAGGCTGGCTGACTGGAGTCTTGTGAAATTTTCGGATGGCATCCATGGTATCGTTTTGATCCATACTAGCTTCTACATACTGAGCTAGAGCTTCCAAGTCTTGAGCGTCTTTAGCTGGACGAATCTCTGTCACTTCCATACCCGGCTCTGTAATGGTCCCTGTCTTATCGACACAAAGGACATCCACGCGCGATAAGGTCTCAATCCCCTTCATGCTATTGAGCAGAACCTTTTCCTTGGCTAATCTGACAGCCCCCAGAGCCAGTGCCAAGGTCATCAAGAGATACAAGCCTTCTGGAATCATCCCGATCAAGGCCCCGACTGTTGAAGTCACACTGAGCTTGAGACTATCGCCTAGGCTGATATAGCTGCGAAGAAAAAGGAGCGAGCCTAGCGGAATGATGAGAAGACCAATGATCCCCACGATGCGGTTGACCGCATGGACCATATCAGACTCCTCATGAGACTTGACCTGCTTGGCTTCCAGGCTCAATTGGTTGATGTAGGAGTCGTTCCCAACTTTATCCAATCGCGCCAGTCCTTGACCAGCGATCACAAAACTACCTGACATGAGTGCGTCTTGTGCTCCTTTTTTGACCTCATCGGCTTCACCTGGTCAATTGCGACTCATCGACTTTTAGCTCGCCCTCCAGCAAGACCCCATCCGCATAGATCTGATCTCCAGCTTGAAAGCGAACCAGATCGCCCTCCACCAGCTGATCGATAGGTAGAGCGACTTCTTTTCCTTCGCGAAGAACGATCGCCTCACTCATATGTAGAAATTGCATCTGACGCAAGATCCGTCGAGAGCGGACTTCCTGCACAATTCCTACCAAGGAGTTGACCACGACGACCGGAACAAACAAGAGATTGTTCCAAGACTTCACTGCTACCAGCAAAGACTGCTAAGACCAGGAAAATCAGATTAAAGTAAGTAAAGACATTGTCTCGAATGATCTGCCCAACACTTTTTTCTGTCTTAATCGTGACCTTATTTTGCTTGCCCTCTTGGATCTTTTTCGCTACTTCTTCCTGACTGAGTCCTTCTAATCTATCCATTGCTTTCCTCACTCATGTATTTCCAAGGGCAATCCTTCTGGATCGAAGAAAAATGCCATCTTCTTGCCATCAAAGTCATCATAGCGAAGGCCTGTATTCTCAATACCTAGCTGATCCAATCTAGCTAGATAGGTCTCTACATCGTCCACTTTAAAGGCCAGATGACGCAGTCCCGCATGCTCGGGCAAGGGGAGCTTAGGCCGTTCTGGGGCCGTCGGTTTGATAAAGAGTTCTAAAGTCAGCTGCCCCTGACGGAGATTGATCAAGATATCTCCCCGTTCGGGACGGTCATACTCACTGACAATCGCAAAGCCCAACTGCTCCACATAAAAATGCAACATAGCGTCGCGATCCCGTCCAATGATGGCAATATGATGAATCGTATCTAACTTCATCTGGTCCTACTTTCTATTTTCTATAAAAAGAAAAGGGAGTGGGGCAAGTGCCCTCTTCCCCCTAGACTTATTGTTGCAATACTTTTC
The DNA here is from genome assembly GCA_047241705.1 of Streptococcus sp. Classification (GTDB taxonomy): domain Bacteria; phylum Bacillota; class Bacilli; order Lactobacillales; family Streptococcaceae; genus Streptococcus. The sequence continues at coordinate 39,285 of JBKTJB010000004.1, read as the reverse complement.
GAGGTTTGGTTCCTTCAGCTGGTCCAATCACACCCGCTGCTTCCAACTCTTCCATGAGGCGAGTCGCCCGGTTAAAACCAACCGATAAGCGGCGCTGGATCATCGAAGCACTGGCTTTTTGGGTCTCGATGACGAGTGCTTTGGCCTCTTCAAAGAGAGGATCGCCTTCGTCTGAGCCACCCATGCCTCCGTCAAAGTCTGACTCCGATACTTCTCCTGGATCAAAGGCATCATCATAATCGGCTTCTGCCTGCTCTTTGACAAAGTTGACAATCCGCTCTACATCGTCATCTGAGATAAAGGATCCTTGTAGACGAATCGGATGATTTTCATCGATCGGTTTAAAGAGCATGTCCCCACGACCGAGCAATTTCTCTGCGCCATTTTCATCCAAGATGGTCCGTGAGTCGGTCCCAGATGATACCGCAAAAGCGACACGGGAAGGCACATTGGCCTTGATCAAACCTGAGATAACGTCAACCGATGGCCGTTGGGTCGCGAGAATCATGTGGATCCCCGCCGCACGCGCCTTTTGTCCAAGGCGAATAATGGCATCTTCCACTTCTTTACTTGCGACCATCATCAAGTCTGCCAACTCGTCGACAATGACCACGATCAATGGAAGGGGCACTTGCTTCATCTCAGACTGGGCATTGTACTCAGCCACCTTGGCATTAAAGCCAGCAATATTGCGAGCACCCACTTTCGAGAAGAGCTCATAGCGATTTTCCATCTCATCAACGACCTTCTGCAGGGCTCGACTGGCCTTGCGTGGGTTGGTCACCACTGGAATCAAGAGGTGAGGAATATCATTGTAGACAGAAAGCTCCACCATCTTTGGATCGACCATCATAAACTTGACTTCGTCCGGACGAGCCTTCATCAAGATACTCGAAATAATCCCATTGACCGCTACTGACTTACCAGATCCCGTAGAACCAGCTACCAAGAGGTGGGGCATCCGAGCCAAATCAAAGGTCCGAGCTGAGCCATCTACAGCCTTCCCAAGAGGAATCTCAAGGAGTTTAGCTGGATCTGTTTTGGACTGCTCCCACAATTCACGGAAGGAAACGGTCGCAATCTCTGAGTTGGGCACTTCAATCCCGACCAGAGACTTCCCTGGAATCGGTGCTTCAATCCGCACATCCTTGGCTGCTAGGGCCAAAGCCAAATCATCTGCTAGATTGGAGATACGGTTGACCCGCACACCGACAGCCGGCTTGACTTCATATTTGGTAACAGAAGGACCGATTTCCGCCCGCTCCACTGTCGCCTTGATGTTAAAGCTTGCAAAGGTTTCTTCCAAAATACGGATATTCTGACGAACGATGTTTTCTCTTTGGATTGATTTTTCGGCTTATCAGGTGCGAAGAGATCAATGGTTGGAAGCTTGTACTGGAGGAGTTCCTTAGGTGTGAAATCCACTTGAACTTCTTCCCCATCGTCCTCGAATTCTTCGGCTTCCGGAAACTCTTCGTATGCTTCAGGCTCTTCAGGCCATTCTTCATCTGGCAGGTAGATTTCTGGTGTTGCTGGTGCAACTATCTCAGCTTCTGGGAAGGGCTCTGTGAAGGGCTCTTCCGCCAACACCTCTCCCGTTTCAGGATCTACAGGGTGCCCTTCCATTGAAAGGGGAGTTGGAAGAACAGCTCTTGCTTCTTCTTGCTCTCTTTCAGCTGCAGCAGCTTCCTCGGCAGCTCTCGCTTCTTTTTCAAGGAATTTCTGTTCGCGACGCTCTTTGCGTTTTTCCATAGAAGCATGGAAGGCTTCGAGCCCTTTTCAAACAAATCATAGATGGAGTAAGGGCTCATCAAGAGGATCCCCAATCCGATAAAGAGAAGACCGATAAAATAAGAGCCAATATTTGAAAACAGGAAGGAAATCGGAGCATAAAGAAGGGCACCGATCATACCACCACCGGCAAAACTCTCCACTCGCAGATGAATCAAGTCTGCCATGATTCTTGAAAAAGTGACCTTGATTCCATTATTGTCTAAATGAAGAGAGGATACAAAGAAGGCCTGAAACATCAGGAGAACTCCAGCAAAGAAGCTTAGGAATCCTGAAATCACCCCTTCGTGTTTGTCCAGCCATTTAAAGGCATAAAGGTAGAAGAAGGTCGCTAAAATAGCCAAGTAAGCCAAACTCCCAACAAATAGTCGGATCAAATTATAGGCTAAGACCCCTACTGCTCCCAATTTCAAGGCCGCAAAAATTAAGACCAGACTAATCAGAATGGTCGCAATCATGCGATGAATTGCTTTTTTTCTTTCTAATTCTGCTTTGGACAGTCGTCTCGTCGACCGTGCTTTTTTGATTGATTATTGTTTGCCATAACCTTTGTTATATCACATTTCCAAGCTAGTTCTCTAGTAAAATCACTTTCACAAATTTGTAGCAGAAAGCAGAAAAACAGCACCGAGTGGGCACTGTTCTTTAGAGCTGTTTAGAACGATATTCAATGATGTTCAAATTCCAAAATGGTTCTTACTCAGATTTTTTATCCTCCGGTGTGATGGTATCTAGAACTTGGTCGAATTTTTGCTCTCTTTCCAAGTCATGATCCATTTGAATGATATCGATTTGATCTTGTAAATTTGTCTGTTGGACTTGTGGTTTGAATGACGAAGCAAATCCTACTCCAATCACCAATAGACTCGCTCCAAGGACGCAAAGCCTTTTGACATGCCAAGCCATCGGCAAGGGAATCTTCGCTCGAATCCCTGATTTCTTAACCCAATCCGGATGATCTCGCATCACACGATTTGCTGCCATCAGAGGCATCAGGTAGCCAAAGAGCGCAATGACCGTTGTCAACCCAATAACCCGAAAACGATTCTGATTGGATGGAGAAACATGGTTCACTTCCATCAAGACCATTCCCACAATCACTAAAATAATGACCAGCAATAGTCCCAAAGATCTCCATAGACCTTCCCTGCGGTAACATTTCAATTCATCAAACGACATCTCCTTAAAATTCTTATTCATTATTTAATAACTCCTTGTGTTTTTTTAAATACTTTCTCCCATACCATTCTTCTACTGACTTGCCTACCCAGTTTCGGTATTCTTCAGGATATTTTAATTTGTAGTAGCCTTGCAACATATAGGGAAACATGAAATAAATTTCAAATGCAGAGATCAGTATATTGAAAACTAGGAATAAGAATAAAACACCTAATCCTCCAGCCAAATTATCTGCATTTCCTATTGAATCTGAAAATATCGTACGAAAAACAATCCAGAGTGCTACAACTACTCCACCATACTTGACAATAAATTTAAATACTTTATTAAATATTCTATCAATCGGGCTCTCTATTCCAGTTCCACCATATAATAATACAAGTAATGAGGTAGACTTAGCACGTATCAGGTAAATGATTGTAAAGAGAATCAAACCTTCCATGGCAAATAATCCTAAATATCCAACTAAACCATAGAGTAAATTCAACAATAGAAGATTTAACTCAATTAGAAGCCATATTAAAAGGAAACCATAAAATGAAACTGACCTCTATAGATCAAAATGAACTGTTGGTTGAATCGCTTTCCAAAATATAATCAGCAAAATCCAGATTGTTACCCCCATCCAAAATACCCAGTATGGAAGAAAATTAATTTCGGACAAGTGTACTGTTAAGTCCTTGGATTAGCATGATAAAATAAATAATCATTTACAGCAACAATCAACCAATTAGGACCAATTATAAATAAACCGTCAAAAATACTAACCAGACATATGACTTCATGGTCCCTCTATATTTTTCTTTTTTAGAGCATCCTGATAATTTTCCTGTGCAAATTTTCCCGAAATGCCATCGTCTAATAAATTTAAACTCTCTCTTCAAAACTGGCTTTAAAGATCGATTTCTTCATTCTTACCTTCTAATAACTCCTTGTGTTTCTTCAGGTACTTCTTGCCATACCATTCTTCTAGCGATTTTCCTTCGAACTCGCGGTATTCCTCTGAATATTTATTTCGATAGTAACCATACAGTGAATGGGGCAAAAGTAATATAAAATACATACCCAAAAATATCACATTCATTAGAAATATCATACCAATCACTGATATTACACCTATAATATCAGTTCTAACTTCTCCGATTTGTGGAAAAAAGAATTTTAAAATCATCCAAATTGCAACAATTCCTCCAGCAAATCCTGTAACTAATTGAATTTGCTTAAATTGAAAACCATTATCAGTTGGTTCTTCATATAATCGAGTTCGAATTGAAGATATTCTTTTTCGAATAATCATCCCATCAATGATTCCAATTAGAGAATAAATTACAAGTAAACCGGGAATGGTTAAAGTTCTCCCAAAAGCACTAATAAAGAATAAATTAACAAACAATATCATCCATATTATATACAAGTTTCCATTTAGAATGCTAACATATGGAACTTTTGCAGTGTATTGTTTTCGACAATTGACTTTACTTATGGCATACCACAAAAAACCGCACAAGAAAAATAACCAGAATGGTAAAAAATTGATGCCCCAAGTTTTCACAGTCATGCCATTCTGTGGATATGCAATATTTGAATCGGTTATTGCTGATAGTACAAACAGGAACAAAATCCCCATAAATGAAAATAGTTTTCTCGCAATACTAAATGGTTTTGTGTAGATTTTGCGACTATTTGTGTCCTTGACCATATAATCTATAAAGCCATCGTGACGCAAACGACGGCTTTCATAAAAACTGGCTTTAAAGATTGATTTCTTCAATTTTCTTGAATCCATTTTTTATTTTTTCCTCAGACTTCTAGCTACACTTTTAGCTTACGCCATTTTGGCACTTTTTAATGTTTTTCAACTCTGACCGTTCCTTTTTCGTATCCGTAATACATCGGACTGTACCGACTAACGTAAGTACGAATATCATGTGAAGAGTCAGACTACTCGAAAAGCGACAGAGAACCCCATTGTAAAATTCCATCATATTGCTTTCCATCGACGGTCAACTCGATATCTTCTCGATCAAAAGGATAAGTCTTCTCCTCGCCCTTCTCCTTCACTATCACATGATCTCCATCAATCTTGATCCAGGATTCTTTATTAAGCGAGGCAGTTTTTGTCTCCATATTATCGACCGACAAATAATAGATCCCATTAATTGGCTGATTGGACTCCACCAAGTTCCTGATGATTGCTCCAACAAAAAGAATCGGAAAAATCAACAATAACCATTTCCATTTCTTTTTCCCCTTCTTTTTAGGAAGTTCCGCCTCAGGAAGAGGCAGATCAGCTATTAGAGTCACAAGTCTCTCAGACTCCTGCTTTGGAGTCTGGCATAAGAGCAGATAAAGAGTGATCCTCACTCGCTAACCATTGCTTGGCCATCTGGACAAAATACAGACGCTCATCTTCTTGCGCAATCTCTTCAAATAAAGAAGCAGCCAGCACCATATCTCCCTTTAAATAGGCATTTAATCCTTTAAAATAACGATTTTCCAAGCGTTGAAAAGCCTGTGAACCGCTCACATAATCAAAATAGTCATTTGGTTGATGGTCCACAAGGATGTCATAGATGGCCAGTTGCTTCTGAATAACTTCTTCTTTTTCTGCTTCATTCTTGAAGGAAACATAGGTAAACTTCTTCTGAATCTCTTCCTTGCTGATGGCTTTTCCTGAAAGTAGGGAAGATTTTATGAAAATTCCCAAGAGGGATGAACGATCAGTCCTAGCTATGTTTTGATTTTGTAAAAACTCTATTCGATCGATCGCTGATGAGAAATCTCCAATCATGTAGCAATATATTACACTAGCAAGATGGGCAGCTTTTTTGCTTAAACTAAATCTAGCACGATTTCCCGATTGTGCCCATTCATGCCAAAAATCGATCCCTGAGGAAGCATTTAAAATCTTAAGACATTCTTTTCCAAACCATTTATTCATCAAAACAAAAAGAAGAAATATAAGACCAAGTACTACTAGCAAGGTATTCGAATAAAAGTCTTGATGATCCCGATACAGACTAGATAAATAGAAATGGCCTACAAATAAACTGATAATGCCAATCCAAAGTAGTATGACGTATTTTTTTCTTAATTTGCTATAACTCATTTGATGATACCTCTTTTAGTGTTACCTCCCATCATACCGAATTATCTATCTATATGCAAATTCCTTCTTAATTAGTGATTTAGTCAAAAAAGAAGTCACCCTTAGAGGATGACAAATGCTATAGAATTAAGGAAACTATTTCTTTTCCAAAATTTTTAAATAGTGTGTTTTCTTGAATTGGCCACATAATGTTAATACAACAAAGAGATACCACATCAAAAAACATATAAACAATAACAGAAAACTTCCGAAGGTAAGATATAAGAGGGACAATCCTAAAGTGATGAAGCCAAAAACAAGAATCAGCAAATAGGTTTTAATTCCATTTGACTTCTGTACTTGAAAATAATGCTCAGGCATTTCATAAGGAATGACATTCACTGTATACTTCTGCCTTCTGTGTTTCAATTGCCATATAGCGATGACAAGCATCAATCCAAACGATAGCACTAGTTGGGATGAGTCCATGAAAGGATACTCGATCCGTTAACAGATAAATGCCATAAAGAAGGATGCTACTTGGAGTAAAAATAATGGGAAATGGAACACTTTTCTCCGACATAGAGCTTATTCTCCTCAGGGTAATAAAAATACTGTTTTTTGAGATTCCCTTGATCTGCTCGAATTCGACCAAATCGCGTAAAGGGAATTGTTGTCGATCCTTCGACGCTAACACAATCTGTTCAAAATCCACTTCCGTAGTTTCCTGCTCAAAAGCTTTATTTGCTTCTACCTCTACATGAGCTTGAAGATGCTCTTGGTAATACTTCAGTAATTCCTTATTTTTCCGTTTGGTACCAAGGAATTTAAGTGTAACTGAACGATCAGAAGTCCCATTGCCTATGACTTTTCCTTCCACATAAATTGGATAATTGGTGATTCCTCGAGACGTATTCTTTTCTCCCAAACGGACCACAATGGTGAATGGGTCTAGGCGATAGCGCTTGAAATTGCGATCGACCACTATTTCTGAGTTCCTAATCTCTATTCTTCCCATCGATGAAAAAATAATCCAGCCAACTGTCACTAGAAGAAAACAAGCAGGCAATAAGGCTGTTAGGTTTTCAAAAAATTATCTTCAATCAGTAATTGGATGACAGCGATGAGCATCGACACTGCCAAAAAGATCAAAAAATACAGTGAACTTCTCGAGTAAATATAAAATTTACGTGGTTGTTTCATTTATGATATTCTTCCTCTATAAAAAATCTATTTCACAACTCTAAAAGCACTTTCCATCATACCGAATTTTCCATCTCTACGCAAGATCCTTCTTAATTAGTGATTTATCAAATGTTATCAATCTTGAAACAACCTCAGAAAATAGAGAATCCCGTCCAGATTTGAAAGTATCGTAAAATTAAGGTACAATAGAGAAAGACAACTATGTTGGAAAGGAAGAATATGAAAAAATTAATCGCACTACTATTATTTTCCGGCTTGGCTTTGACAGCTTGTTCGTCTAATAAGACTGACGCTAACTCTTCAAGCTCAAACAAAGAAAAGACAGAGCAGACAGCAACTTCTAGCTCTAGTGAAAAAGATCAAAAGAAAATTGAAGAAGAACAAAAGAAATTAGAACAACTGCGCAAAGATTTTAACGACGCCATGACCAATGAAAATGCCGTCTTCCCACAACTATCAACTGACATGGCTGAAGATGAAGCGGAGGTTAAAATCACTACGACTGAAGGCGACATCACTGTGAAGCTCTTCCCTAAATATGCGCCCCTTGCAGTTGAAAACTTCTTGACCCATGCAAAGAAGGCTACTACAATGGCTTACTTTTCCACCGTGTTATTAACAACTTTATGATCCAAACTGGGGATCCTAAGGGAGATGGTACTGGTGGCGAATCCATCTGGAAGAGCAAAGACAAATCCAAAGACCCTGGAACTGGTTTTGAGAATGAGTATTCTCCATACCTTTACAACCTTCGTTGGAGCCCTTGCCATGGCCAATTCTGGTCCAAATACCAATGGTAGTCAATTCTATATCAACCAAAATAAGGATGATATTTCAAGTAAACTTCCAACTGATCGTTTCCCAGCTAAGATCATCGATGCTTATAAAAATGGTGGAAATCCAACCCTCGATGGTGGTAACTACACTGTCTTTGGCCAAGTGATCGATGGCATGGATGTGGTCGATAAAATCTGCCTCTGCCGAAACTGTATGATAAGGACAAACCAAAAACAGATATCAAGATTGAAAAAATTGAAATCTTAAAAGACTACAATTTCAAGAAATAATGAAAAGAGAACCGCGAGGTTCTCTTTTTAAGATATTGATAAACATTTTACATAAAATTAGCTAATAGATTCATTTGGTAAATAAAATGAATTCTAGTTATTTAAGACATTCATCTACTGAAACTTTCCGCTATGAGAAAAGTGAGGCTGGGACAAAAGTCCTAGCCTCTCAATTATTTCTGGATTGATCGAGCAAGACGCAGTGGTTGAGTGGGCTTCTACTACGCTGAGTTTCATCAGCTTTACAGCCCTACTCAACTGTGCGGAGGTGGGACGACGTAATCGAATTCTAACGAATTACCGATTTCTGTCCCACTCTCACTCGGAATTATTGAGACCTTAGGCTTAATAATTAGTCATGGAACTTCTTCGAAGTTCGCTGACGTCCGTACTCACCTAAGGAAAGTTTCTAAGAAGAATCTGAAAAGAGAACCATGCGGTTCTCTTTTGTCTTTAAGTCAATTCATTAAAGTCCCAGATCTGGTCCATCCAGCCTTCATAGAAATCTGGCTCGTGGCAAACCATGAGAATCGATCCCTTGTACTCTTTCAAAGCCCGTTTCAATTCTTCTTTGGCATCTACATCCAAGTGGTTGGTTGGCTCGTCTAGTACCAAAACATTGTTTTCACGATTCATCAAGAGACAGAAACGTACCTTGGCTTGCTCCCCACCGGATAGTACCTGAATTTGGCTCTCGATATGCTTGGTGGTCAAGCCACAGCGAGCAAGGGCAAGCACGGACTTCTGCTTGGTTGAGAGCTGGAAAGGCATTCCAAACTGCCTCTAGCGGCGTCTGACGATTGCCACCTTCTACCTCTTGTTCAAAGTAGCCAAGCTCTAGGTAGTCTCCACGCTCGACTTCACCAGCGATTGGTGGGATGATTCCCAGCAAGCTCTTCAAGAGAGTGGTTTTCCCGATCCCATTGGCCCCGATGATGGCCACTTTTTGATTGCGTTCAAAGGTTAGGTTCAAAGGCTTGGTCAAAGGACGGTCATAGCCAATCTGAAGATCCTTGGCCTGGAAGATAAAGCGACCAGGAGTCCGGGCATTTTTAAATTCAAAGGAAGGCTTTGGTTTCTCACTTTGTAACTCAATGAGTTCCATCTTGTCCAGCTTCTTCTGACGAGACATGGCCATATTCCGTGTAGCCACACGCGCCTTATTGCGGGCTACAAAATCTTTCAAATCAGCAATCTCTTTTTGCTGGCGCTCATAAGCCGCTTCCAATTGCGATTTCTTCATTTCATAGACTTCAAGGAATTGGTAGTAGTCTCCAGAATAGCGGGTCAACTGCTGATTTTCCACATGGTATACGATATTAATCACATCGTTCAAGAATGGAATATCGTGGGAAATGAGGACAAAGGCATTTTCATAATTCTGCAAATAGCGTTTGAGCCAATCGATGTGCTCTCGCATCCAAGTAGTTGGTCGGCTCGTCCAAGAGAAGGATATCTGGTTTTTCAAGGAGCAATTTAGCCAAAAGAACCTTGGTCCGCTGCCCACCTGACAAGGAGGTCACATCCGTGTCCATGCCAAAGTCCATGACCCCAAGAGCACGCGCCACTTCATCAATCTTGGCATCCAAGGTATAAAAATCACGGCTTTCTAGACGCTCTTGGAGTTCTCCAACCTCTTCCATCAAAGCATCGACATCGGCTCCCTCCTCCAGCCATGGCCATATAGAGGGTCATTGATGCGAGCTTCAGCTGTGAACAACTCATCAAAAGCTGTCCGTAAGACATCGCGAACCGTTTGTCCTTCTTCTAAGACCGAATGCTGATCCAGGTAGCCTGCCGTCACATACTTAGACCACTCCACCTTTCCTTCGTCAGGTTGCATCTTACCAGTCACGATGCTCATGAAGGTCGATTTCCCTTCACCATTGGCCCCAACAAGACCGATATGTTCTCCCTTTAGCAAACGGAAGGACACATCCTCAAAAATCGCACGATCCCCAAAACCGTGGCTTAAATTTTTCACTTCTAAAATACTCATGCTTGACTCTCTTTCATTGATTTCACTCGTATGATTATATCATCTTCACTGCAAAATGAAAAGGGAGCCCAACTCCCTTTAGAATATATATAAATAAATTATAAGTCAAGATAGGTTACGCGATTTTGTCAAAAAATCAAAATAAGTTCTAACTTATGAATTTCATAAAGAATATACCGAAACTTTCCGCCGTGAGGAAAAGAGTGCTGAAAACATTATTGTTTCTAGCACTCGGGAAGTTTTGAGACCCTTAGGCTCAAAACTGATCGCGGAACTTCTACGAGGTTCGCTGACGTCCGTACTCACTAAGGAAAGCTTCTGGCATACTTTTATTGTAGATCTGAAAGAAAACCAAACTCCACTTCTTTGACAACCCAAGTCTGCGCATACGGTTTCCGGTAGCCACTTGAACAACTTTTCCGTCTTTGACAAGGAAAGCCCGCTTGATCAGCACTACCGTCTGAAGCAGGAAGATCCGCCGCTTCTTTCACTATCAGTTGATCCACCTTATCTTTCAAACTCGAGTTCTCGGTATTTCATTCCGCTAGTATTGAAGAAAGACTTGATCAGTAGGCCAGAAGACATGCCATCCATTCTTGCAATTCTTTGCTAGTCAGGTGTTTCTGTGACAATGTTTTGGCTTTGAAACTCACATTGGAGACCGTCCAATTCTGATTTAGCCTTTCGACAAGTCGAACATTTTGGGTATTCAATAAAGGTATACATCGAGTTTATTTCTCCTTCCAGGTAATTCCTTCGTGTTTTAAAAGCCAGCGTTTGCGATCGAGTCCAGACGCATAGCCCGTCAGTTGTCCATCTTTTCCCATCACACGGTGGCAAGGGACTAAGATCGTCAAGGGATTGCGTCCGACAGCCTGTCCCACGGCTTGGGCTGAACCACAAGAAAGATCCTGGGCAAGCTGGCCATAGGTCTTGGTCTCACCATATGGGATCTCTCGCAATAACTGCCACACCCGCTCTTGAAAAGCTGTCCCTTGCGGTGCTGAGTGGAAAGCTGATAGCGATTGGATCTCCCGCAAAATAGTGGTCCAACCACTCCTTCACCTTCTCATGGAAGGGATGGACCTGCTCCAGCGCCCCATAGGGATCAGTCGCCTCCTCTTTCGGATCATAAAAATCAAGCTCAACAAGGCCTTCTTCACTGACAATGATCGAAAGAAGCCCCATAGGGCTTTCATAAAATTGTTTAAGATAGAGAGTCATTGTAGGCCGCTTCTGCTCTTTGGTCCCAGCGGTCCTCTTCTGAGACCACTTGGAATAGACTAGTTTCTGCTTTTCGTTTGATCTTTTGATAAGCCAGACGGACGCCATCAATGGGGACCTTTCCACAATAATGGTAGCCCAATTTTTCAAGTAAATGCTGCATCACCAGATTATCCGGGTGCGTATCGCAACGGAAATCTGGCCCTTTTTCCCCTTCGATTAAACCTTGAAGGAAGGTCTGCGCTACCCCTTTGCCAGCAGCTTCTTTGGCTACAGCGACCCGGTGAAAAGTGACATACATATAGTTGTCATGCTCCCACTTACCATCATAAATCTCATTGTAAGCCGGTTCATTGCCGCTTGTAGAACAGTCTGCATAGGCCACGACTTCCTGATCTTCAACGGCGACATAGCCACGACTTTCTAGAATATCCTCAAAAATGATCTCTTCATCTGGATAGCCATCCTGCCACTGGTCGACCTGTCTTTGAGCCAGGCTTTCCTTGGCATCTTGGATAATTTCCATAATTCGCTTAATCTCGTTGGGATAAGCCATTCTAATTCCATCCTGCTTCCAACCTTTCCTAGTCTTGATGGTAACGAGCATAGAGCTCACTCTTTTGCAGGCCATATTGTTTGGCGACCTGTTTAATTGCTTGATTTTTCTTCATGCCCTCTTGGACCAAGGTGTCGATCTCTTGAATCAAGTCGACCTCTTCTAGGTCTAGCTCTTCTTCCTTGGCTCCTTCGACGATCAAGAGACACTCCCCTTTGAGGGGATTTTCTTCAAGAAATGCGACTAACTCAGAAATACTGCCGCGAGTATATTCTTCGTAGATCTTGGTCAATTCACGAACCAAGACAACCGGACGATCCCCATAGACAGCCAACATATTCTCTAAGGTTGCTTTCACCCGATGGGGCGACTCATAAAAAATCTGCGTCTCCGGATAGGCCACTTTTTCTTGGAAAAAGGCTTTTTGTTGCCCCTCTTTGCGAGGTAGAAATCCATAAAAAATATGAGGTTGAGGGGCTAGGCCACTGGCAATCAAGCCAGTGATCCCTGCACTTGGACCAGGAACAGCTACGACAGGAATCTCGCGTTCAATCGCCGCCTTGACAAATCATGACCAGGGTCAGAGATACTAGGGAGTCCTGCATCTGAGACCTGCGCCAAATCTTTTCCAGATTCTAAATGGGCGATCAGATCTGGAATTTTCTCCTGGGCATTATGCTCATGAAAACTAGTCTGGGGAGTCCTAATCTCAAAATGCTTGAGCAAGAGGCCTGTATTTCTGGTATCCTCAGCTGCGATCAAGTCCACATCCTTTAAGGTCTGGACCATGCGGTAACTCATATCCTCACGGTTACCGATCGGTGTTGGGACCAGGTAAAGCACCCCTGTTTTCTTTTCCCTTTAAAACTTCGTTGGATCTGCATGCTTACTCCCTAAATAACAACTCGTCACAAAACATACACTCTTCATCGTTCTCACGGCGTTGACCATAGGAATAAGTACAAATGTGAAAGCCGTCATTGTAAATTCGTTGCAAATTTTCACGGCCATGGTGTTGTGACTTTGCGGATGCGGTCTTCTCAACTTCCCCCAAACGCTCTCCTCAATTTGTCATTTTCTAAGCGAAGAGCTGTATTTTCTTCGATGACTTGTTTCAAATTTTTCTTGATGGCTTCGACTTCAGCCAAGGTGACCAACAAATTCTGAGAAAAGCCGTCTAAAGCATCAAATAATTCTTTTTTATTCATTCTGACTCCTTAACTTTCTAAGCTCAAAACCATATATTCTAGAGCATTTTGAAAAGAAACATTGGCCTTCCACATGGTGCGAGCAAGACTCAATTTTTCCAGCAACTGCTGGGATCTGCTCAAGCACAACTGCTCTTCTAAAGACAACTCCATCAAACGAAAAACCTGGCTTTGTTTTTCCTTATCATCTGCTAAGCTCACCAATCGAGTCACTTCCAAATAGGCGCTATTCAAATTGGAGTGACAACGCTCGATGAACTGATTACAAACTTTAGCCAACTCAAAAAAAGTAGCATTCTTTTTTTGCTGCTCTGCCTCTTCAAGACTAAAACTAAATCGAGCTACTAGACTTGCCTGCGATTTAATCAAACCTTCTTTTTCTAGACGTTCGGTGAGGTAGGCTTGCTTTTTGGGAAAATGGACCTGCTGGGCCCGACTCTTGATGGTCGGTAAAATCAAGTTTTCATCGGATGTCAACAAGAAGAGATAGATCTCACTCTGGGGTTCTTCCATAACCTTTAAGAGAGAATTCGCTGCATTGGTGTGCATCTTGTCCGCATCTTGGACGATAAAGACCTGCCGACTTCCTTCAAACCCGGATTGAGAAAGTCTTGAACCAACGAGCGAATACGATCAGTCTTTATGATCTGGTTGACTGGACGCACGATCTTCACGTCTGAGAATTCTTCTTCAGCAATCAAGCGACAGGACCGGCATTTGCCACAAGGCCAGACTCCTTGCAAATCTTCACAAAACTGACTTTGAGCTAGCAAGAGGGCCATCTCAAAACTGGCAAAAGAACCTGTAAAAAGATAAGCATGACTGAGCTGTTTGTGTTCTAGGATCTGGGTGAAGCGCTCCACCAATTCTGGCTGGAGCTGTTGGATCTCTTCTAGATTCATTTCAATGTCCCCAAGCGATTTTCTAAAACAGCCAAGACATCCGTAAAGACTGCTTCAAAAGATTGACTGGCATCGATTTTCACGATGCGCTCTGGTTCCTTTTCATACAAGGCCAAATAACCTTGTCTAACTTTTTGGTGAAGCTCCAATCCTTCCAAATCCAAACGATTGACTTCCCGCTCTTGGTTTTCGCAATTCGTGCAGAGCCCTTCTTCGACATCCAGATCAAAGTAAAGGGTTAGATCTGGCTTGAAGACCATCTGTCGCGAATTGATTGAGCCACTCGATGTCTTCCACACTCAAACCGCGACCATACCCTTGGCAAGCCACCGAGCTATCAATAAAGCGGTCCATCAAGACGATTTTCCCAGCTGCAAGGGCCGGCAAGACACGTTCCACCAAATGCTGCCGGCGACTAGCAATATAAAGCAACAACTCTGTCTTGGCATCCATACTAGTATGGTCTGGATCTAAAATGACTTGGCGGATCTTTTCTGCAATGTCTACACCGCCTGGTTCACGGGTTGTAATAAAAGGAATTCCTTTTTCTTCAAGTAGAGGCAAAACGGCTTCTAGGACCGATGATTTCCCCGCTCCTTCTGGACCTTCAAATGAAATTAATGTACCGTTTACCATAGTATCCTCTTTCTAGTTTTCTTCTTTTTATTTTACCAAAAATAAGGGTAAAAATCTTGTATTTTAGGAGAGAAAATTTTTCAAAGTCATTTTCATTTTTTCACTTTTTTGTTACAATATTCTTATAAAGTTTTAGGAGACAACCTATCATGTTTAAATTTAAAGATATTCTGGCTATCATTTTTGGGGCCGGCATTTTTTCGTTTGGGATCTATTTTTTAGTCATTCCCTTTCACTTCTATGAAGGAGGAGCGACAGGGATTACCTTGATCACCTATTACCTTTTCAAAATCCCTGTATCCATCATGAACTTGCTGATCAATATCCCTCTCTTCGTTTTGGCTTGGAAACTGCTGGGCAAGAAATCTCTTTATCTGAGCTTACTGGGGACCTTTTCGGTTTCGGCTTGGATGGCTATTTTTGAAGCCATGCCCCTCAGCCACCGCTACCATCACTTCATCTTTGACGCCTTTAAAGGAGATATTCTGCTTGCCTGTATTGCCTCAGGGGTTGTCCTTGGTTTGGGGCTAGGGATCATCTTCAATGCTGGAGGAACTACTGGAGGAACAGATATCCTCGCTCGCATCTTTAATAAATACACTTCCCTCAGTATGGGAAAACTCATGTTGATTGTAGATGCCATTGTTCTGACAACTGTTGTCGTAGTCTTCCAAGATGTCCGTACCGCCATGTATACTCTCTTCTTCATCCTGATTGACACCCTGGTGATCGACTTGATTGGAGAAGGTGGTTTTGCTGGAAAAGGCTTCCTCATCGTTACATCTAAACCAGAAGAAATTGCCCAAAAGGTATCTGACGATCTGGGTCGCGGGATTACCTTTATCCGTGGGATGGGCTATTACAGCCGTAAGGACCTGGATATCGTCTACTGTGTCGTTTCGCGGAATGAGATGAAACAAATGAAAGACATCATCAATCGTATTGATCCATTCGCCTTTATCACTATTTCCGAAGCCCATGAAATTCTCGGCGAAGGCTTCACTTTAGATAGAGAAAAACAACCCATTACTCGTTAATAAAAAATCAGACTGGATGATCATCCAGCCTGATTTTTTATTAAATAGCTTTTGCGCTAGTTCGAATGATTTCATCGACTTTCAAACCGTTGGCTTCAAATTTAGTACGGATTCCTTCTAGATCTGTCACCCCATCAATTTGAACTTCGATAACGACACGATCGTCTTTGGTTGGGATATTGACTGTATTTGCGATGTTATACCCTTCTTCTACAATCAAGTGAATGATTTGCTCGAGAACGCCAACCTTGTCTTCCGTCACGAAGCGGACACGGACTCCTTCTTCTCCATAACCGGATACTTCAAGGAAGGCACGGAAAATATCACGGTCTGTGATGACACCGGATACTTGCTCATTGTCCACGACTGGAAGAATTCCCACCTTGTTCTTATACATGAGGTAGGTTGCATCTTCTAAGCTAGCAAATTTTGAGACGGTAATGACATCGCGAAGCATGACATCTTTGACCTTGGTCTTGTTCAAGAGATAGTTCATTTCATAAATCGACAAGCTGGTTGCTTTAGATGGACTTGCTTCTGCAATCGTACCTTCTGTTACCAAGCCAACTAATTGATCATTTTCAATGACCGGCAAACGGTGTAAGCCTTGTTCGCGCATCAAATCTGCCGCGTGGGCAATTGTAGTATCTGGACTAATGTAAACCACTTTACGTGTCATAAAATCTTTAACAGCCATAACAAGTTCTCCTATGCTTTTATTAGTTTTTATTATACTTGATTTTAAGAATGATTTCAAACGCTTTCAGCAGTTTTCTCTTGTTTTCAAAATTTAGAAAAATCAAACAAGAAAGATGAAAAAAGAAAGGTCTTCAGGACCTTTCTTTAATATTCTAGTGAACTTTAGAAATCTTATCCACCAAGGTAGGCCTTGCGGACTTCTTCTGAGGCTAAGAGTTCTTTTCCTGTTCCGGTAAGAACGACTTTCCCTGTTTCGAAAACATAACCGCGGTCTGCGATGGCAAGAGCCTTGTTGGCATTTTGCTCGATCAAGAGAACAGTTGTCCCTTGTTTTTGGATATCTTGGATGATATCAAAGATTTCTTGGATAAAGATTGGAGCCAATCCCATAGAAGGTTCATCCAGACAGCAAGAGTTTTGGCGTTGACATAAGTGCACGACCCATTGCTAGCATTTGTTGTTCCCCACCAGATAGGGTTGCTGCATCTTGGTTCTTCCGTTCTTCCAAACGTGGGAAACGGGAGAAGACTTTCTTCAAGTTAGCTTGATTTTCTTCTCGATCTTTCTTCAAGAAAGCTCCCATCTCCAAGTTTTCCATAACAGTTAAGCCCGGAAAGACGTGGCGGCCTTCTGGAACTTGAGAGAGTCCTGCTGCTACAATCTTTTGAGCCCGGAACCTTTTGAATCTCCTGACCCAAAAACTCGATTTTCCCAGCACTTGGACGCACCAAACCGGAAATGGTACGAAGAATAGATGTTTTCCCAGCACCGTTAGCACCGATAAGAGAAACAACTTCTCCTTCGTTTACCTCGAAACTGACATCACGGACAGCCTGGATCATGCCATAGTGTACAGAAAGATTTTCAACTTTTAACATAGACATTAGGCTTCACCTCCTAGATAGGCTTCGATTACGCGTTTGTTGGTCTTGATTTCATCTGGCGTACCATGGGCAATCAAGCGACCATATTCCAATACATAAATCCGTTCTGTTACTTCCATGACCAAACTCATATCGTGCTCGATCAGCATGATCGTAATATTAAATTCTTTTTGAATGCGACGGATCAATTGGGTTAATTCTGCTGTTTCTTGAGGGTTCATCCCTGCAGCAGGTTCATCCAAGAAGAGGATTTTTGGCTCTGTCGCAAGGGCACGAACGATCTCCAAGTGACGTTGTTGTCCGTAAGCTAAGTTTTTGGCCAAGGTATCTGCTTCTTTTTCCAAACCAAAAATCGCTAACAATTCAAGGGCTTTCGCTTTCAAAGCTTCTTCATTCTTGTAATAGCTTGGCAAGCGGAAAAGACTCGCAAAGACATGTGGCTTGTGGTGATTGGCAAAGGCAATCAAGACATTGTCCAAAACGCTCAAATCTTTAAAGAGACGAATATTTTGGAAAGTCCGTCCCAGACCACCTGCAGCGATTTTATAAGGTGCTTTACCATTTAGTAGCTGACCATCTAAGGTAATGGTCCCTTCACTTGGTTCATATACCCCTGTTAGGAGGTTGAAAAGGGTTGTTTTCCCGGCACCGTTGGGTCCGATCAACCCAACCAATTCCCCTTCATTGAGTTCCATGGTCACATCCCCAACGGCTGTCAAACCACCAAAGTTTTTTGTTAAATTTTTACTTCAAGAAGTGCCATTAGTTAGCCTCCTTTTTTGAGAGGTAGTTTTCAAGCTGAATTCCCATGTTCCAAGAAGACCACCTGGACGGAAGATCATCACGAGAATCAAAGCCAATGAGTAAATGATCATACGTACACTTGAGAAGTCTTGAAGCACCATGTTCAAGATCCCCAAGACGATGGCTGCCACAACTGTTCCTGACATGGATCCCAAACCACCAAACACGACAATGATCAAGACATTAATAGTATTGGTGAAAGAGTAATCTTTAGGAACAACAGAGCCGATAAAGCCGGCTTGGAGAGATCCAGCAATCGCCGCTGTGATCGCACCAAATACAAAGGCAATGACTTTGACTTTGGTCGTATTGATCCCAACAGATTCTGCTGCGATTTCATCTTCACGAACAGAAAGGGTAGAGCGTCCAATTGGACTGCGTAAGAAGTTAATCGTAAAGATCGTTGTAATGACAACAAAGAGGTAAAACCAATTGCCAAGTTGTAAAGGCTGGGCAAACCAAGGATCCCAGCAGCACCATTTGTTAGAGTACCACCATTGACGATCAAGATCCGGATGATTTCAGAAACCCCAAGTGTCGCAATCGCGAGGTAGTCCCCTTTCAAACGAAGGGTTGGAACCCCAACGATCAAGGCAACGACACCAGCAATCAACGCACCTAAAACCATCGCACCAAAGAAAGCACCATAGGTTGGTGATTTGGAACCGAGAATAGCTGCAGAGTAGGCACCAATCGCCATAAATCCGGCATGACCGAGTGAGAATTGACCTGAGAAACCAACAATGAGGTTCAAGCCAACTGCAAGGATAATATTAATTCCGATTTGTTCTAAAATTTGGATATAGAAGAGGTTGAGCACACCCGCTGCAACCAAGACTTGGATCAAGGCAAAACCTGCGACCAAAAGACCAAGCCAGACTAAATTCACTTTTAAATTTTGTTTCATGGCTTACACCTTCTCTTTCACATTTTTACCGAGGATTCCTGCTGGACGGATGAGCAAGATCACAATCAAGATGGCATACACAATGGCATCACGGAAGTCTGAAAGACCGATCGCTGTAGCGAAGGTTTCCAACAAACCGATAACAAATCCACCTAGGGCAGCACCTGGAATGATTCCGATTCCTCCAAGAACGGCTGCGACAAAGGCTTTGATCCCTGGTGTCATCCCCATCAAAGGCTCGATCGAGTTGTAGTACAAACCAATCAAGACACCACCAGCACCTGCCAAGGCTGATCCCAAAGCAAAGGTAAAGCTGATCGTACGGTTTACGTTAATCCCCATCAATTGAGCGGCATCACTATCGACAGATACAGCCCGCATGGCTTTCCCCATCTTTGTCTTTTGAATAATAAATTGAAGAGCGACCATCAAGAAAACAGACACTCCCAAGATCATCAACTGAATATTGGAGATTGAAATAGGACCGAAGTTGTAACGAACCGTTTTAATCACTTGAGGGAAGGAACGGGTATTGGCACCGACGAAGAAGACCATCCCATATTCGAGCAAGAAGGAAACCCCGATGGCTGTGATCAAGGCTGCAATCCGAGTCGAATGACGAAGCGGACGATAAGCCAGGTATTCAATCACAACCCCTAAAATAGCTGTCCCAACCATGGCTAGGAGCAAGGCTACAAAGAAGTTCACTTTCCATGAGTTCAATAAGAAATATCCCATAAAGGCACCTACCATGTAGATATCCCCATGGGCAAAGTTGATCAATTTGATAATTCCATACACCATGGTATAACCAAGGGCCAAGAGTGCATAGACACTTCCCAAGATTAGACCGTTCACTAATTGCTGGAGCATTTGAACCATCCTTTCTAACAATAAAGAGCGAGGCCAGGAATTTTCATTCTCCCAGCCTCTTGTACAAACAACAAATGATAATTATGGTTTAACAGACTCAACAGATTTGACTTTACCATCTTTCAAGCCAATCATAAGAGCTGATTTAACCGGGTTGTGGTTCTTGTCGATTGACATTGTACCAGTCACACCTTCCAAGTCTTTCAACTTCGCAAGGTTATCTTTCAATTCGACAGAGTTCTTAGCACCTTTAGATGCTTCTGCAACCATGTAAACTGAGTCATAAGCCAAAGCTGCGAACATTGAAGGTTCTTCATTGTATTTCGCTTTGTATGCTTCTACGAATTTCTTGGCTTTATCAGTCATTTCACCTTCAGTAGAGAATCCAGCTACGTAGTAGATATCTGTAGCTGCAGCAGGTGTTGCTTGTTCAACGAACTTAGCATCGCTAAATCCATCCCCACCAATGATTGGTTGTTTGATTCCCATACCACGCGCTTGGTTTACGATCTTACCAGTTTCAGTCGTAGTACCCTGGAAGAACAATCGCATCGAAGTCTTTATCTTTGATTTTTGTAAGAGCAGCTTGGAAGTCTGTATCCTTAGGTTGGAACGTTTCTGTTGCTACGATTTCACCTTTGTAAGATTTCTTGAAGGCTTCAGCAATCCCTTTCGCATAGTCAGATGAGTTATCGTAGTAGAGAACGACTTTCTTCGCTTTCAAGTTATCAGTTGTGTATTTAGCGATGATTTTTCCTTGGAAGCTATCGATAAAGGTTGCACGGAAGAGGTAATCTTGACCTTTTGTCAAATCATCTTGAGTTGCTGATGGTGTGACCAATGGAACACCTGCTTTACCAGCGTTGGCAACCGCTGCTGCAGTAGCACCTGAAGTTGCAGGTCCTACAAGAGCGTTCACTTTTGATTGAGTGACAAGGTTTGTAGTGACTGTAGCTGCTTCAGCTGTTTCCAGATTTGTTATCTTTATCTGTGACAACGATCTTCTTACCGTCAGCTCCACCCTTAGCGTTGATTTCATCAACGGCCAATTGAGCACCTTTTTGTTCAGCGCTACCGTAGGCTGCTACTTCACCAGTTTTTTCAAAGTTAAAACCGACTTTTAGTTCTTTGCCGATTTCGTTACCAGTTGTGTTTGAACCTGAAGTAGAAACTTCACCACAAGCAGCAAGAAGAGCGACACTTGCAATGGTTAAAAATGAAAGAGCAAATTTTTTCTTCATTTGTAATGATCTCCTTAAATGAATCTTAAAATAAACACATTAAGAATATACCGAATTATCTGACAATTGTCAATAAAAAAAGCGCAATCCATCAAATGATTGCGTTTTCTAAACTTCTGTGACCACAGATGGGGTCTCCAATCGTTGCAAACTCCCCACAAAATCTGTATCTAAATCTTTGAGATGGCAAGGCAAGACCTTTTTGACATAACGTTCTTTCTTTAAGTCTTCCATGACTTGATCGGCCTTGTCACTGTCCACATACGATTGGACACCTTAACGGCATTTCTTAGAATGGTACAAGACATCTCCGACAGATTGTAATTTTTTCCCGTCTCGATTGTAATACAATTTAACAATCAAGCCTGTTCTTTCTTGTTTCTCAAACATGGTCAATCCCTTTCTCGTTCTATTACTAGTATATCAAATTTCAAGAAAAAGAACTACTCTTTTATGAGAGCAAAAAAGAGAGTGGGACAGAAATCGGTAATTCGTTAGAATTCGATTTCGTCGTCCCACCTCCGCACAGTTGAGTAGGGCTGTAAAAGCTGATGAAATCAGCGTAGTAGAAACCCACTCAACCACTGCGTTTTACTCGACAATCCCAAAATTGAGAGGCTAGGACTTTTGTCCCAGCCTCTTGACAGACCTTCCACAGGATGGTTTAACCTAATTATTGTGGCCATGATTTCATCAATAAAGCCATATTCAAGCGTTTCCTGTAGCTCATCCAATTATCACGTTCCGCATCAGCATGCACTTTTTCAATGGATTGACCTGAATTTTCCGCAAGGATTTTTTCCAAGTTATTCCGTGTTTTGAGCAAGTGTTCTGCTGCGATCGCTATATCGGTTTGTTGGGTACCACCACCAGTACCACCCATTGGTTGGTGAATCATGTACTCAGCGTTTGGCAACATGAAGCGTTTGCCCTTCGCACCGCTTGAAGCGATAATAGTTCCCATAGAAGGGTGCCATCCCCATGACAATGGTTTGGACATCTGACTTGATAAAGTTCATGGTATCTACGATGGCAAGACCTGCAGAGACAGAGCCTCCTGGTGGATTGATATACATATAGATATCTTTTGTATTATCTTGGGCATCCAAGAAGAGCAATTGAGCGATAATGGAGTTAGCCATTTGGTCCTCAACTGGTCCTGTTACCATGATAATTCGATCTTTCAACAGACGGGAATAAATATCGTAAGAACGTTCTCCACGACTGGTTTGTTCAATAACTACTGGAATCATCTATTCTTCTCCTTTAGTATCCATTCATTCTCACGATTCGTGAGGTTCAAAGTATATGTGCTATTATAAACCAATGGTCAAAAAAGGTCAAATCTTAAGCACCTTTCGGACGAATCATGAATGGTTTCTTATTTGGTACCGAATAAACGGTCACCTGCATCTCCAAGACCAGGAACAATGTAGCCATGTTCATTCAAATGATCATCGAGGGCTGCTGTAAAGATATCAACATCTGGGTGAGCTTCTTGAAGAGCTTTCACCCCTTCTGGCGCTGATACTAGGCAGACAAATTTGATATGGCTAGCGCCACGTTTTTTCAAGGAATCAATAGCTAGAATAGCAGATCCACCCGTAGCAAGCATCGGGTCTACTACAAAGATACGACGTTGATCAATATCTTCTGGCAATTTCACCAAGTATTCAACTGGTTTCAAGGTTTCTTCATCACGGTACATCCCGATATGGCCAACCTTAGCAGCTGGTACCAAACTCAAGAGACCATCAACCATCCCAATCCCTGCACGAAGAATTGGGACAATAGCCAATTTCTTCCCTGCGATTTGTTTTTGAACGGTTTTGGTAATAGGAGTTTCAATTTCAACATCCTCAAGAGGCAATTCACGCAACACTTCGTAGCCCATCAACATAGCAATTTCATCTACCAATTCACGAAAGGCCTTCGTAGAGGTATCCGTGCGACGGAGAATAGACAATTTGTGTTGAATCAGTGGATGTGTAATAACTTCTAATTTTCCCATTTTGAGATCCTTCTTTCTAAGCTGTTATTATTCAAAAAAGAGCTATGATAAAAGCGGAGTCAAGCTCTACTCTTTCTTTCAGTCCCTCTTTGATACTCACAGCACATGGAAATCTTCATTTCCAACTTTACATTCTTCTTATTATACCAAATTTTACAAAAAAAAGAGAGCCCTTACACTTAATTTTTTAAGTTCGGACTCACTCTTTCTATCAATCAATTACAACCATTCTTTGTATTTCTTAATATAGATACGTTTGACAACCGTCACACTCAGCATATAGAGGACGATAATAGCAAACAATAGAACAAAGTACAATCCATTTAGTTGGCTCAACTTCAAGATAGAAGCCAAAGGACTATATGGAAGGGAGGTTACAAAGAAGGCTGCTGCTAGAGTCGTCACCACGACTGAGAAGGCTGGACGACTTTGGATAAATGGAAGTTTTGGTGAACGCAACATATGAATAACCATGGTTTGAGACCACATAGATCTGATAAACCATCCAGTTTGGAACACCATGATAAAGGCTGCTGCATCTGCTGCTCCATGGTTGTAGCCATGACCTAAAATCATAGGAACAACAAGGAAGTAAAGAAGCATGTAGGTAATAATATCAAATACAGATGAAATTGGACCAATCCAGGCCATAAAACGCATGATGGAGTTTGCTTCCCAGATACGAGGTTTCTTGAGGAATTCCTTGTCGACATTGTCAAAAGGAAGGGCGATACAAGAAAGATCATAAATAAGATTGAGCACAATCAAATGAACGGGAGCCATTGGAAGGAAAGGCAAAAAGATGCTGGCGAAGAGCAGAGAGAAAATGTTCCCGAAGTTAGAAGAGACCGTCATCTTGATGTACTTGGTCATATTGGCATAGACCTTGCGGCCTTCAACCAAACCTTTTTCAAGGACCATCAAGTCCTTATCCAGAAGGATGACATCTGCCGTTTCCTTGGCGATATCCACAGCGGTATCCACGGAGATCCCAACGTCTGAGACCTTCATGGATGGAGCATCGTTGATCCCATCTCCCATGTAACCAACCTTGTGGCCATTGTTCTTGAGGCAGAGGATGATCCGCGCTTTTTTGATCTGGTGATAATTTGGCAAAGACCGTTGTTGTTTCCACAACTTGTGCTAACTCTTGGTCTGTCATCGTATCGATTTCGCTTCCCAAAAGAATCCGCTCGACATCTAGTCCTACTTTTTCACAGACAGCTTGGGTGACCTTTTCATTGTCCCCAGTTAAGATCTTGGTGGTTACCCCATATTCTGCAAGAGCTTTGATCGCTGGAGCTGCAGAAGGTTTTGGTGGATCAAGAAAGGCAAGGTAACCGGTTAGGATCATGTCTCGTTCATCTTCAACACTAAAAGATGTCATTTTCGTCCAAGTCGGTTTTGTAGCTGACGCCCAAAACACGAAGACCTTGTTCATTTAATTGAGCAACTTCAGCGAGGACCTCTTGACGGACTTCATCTGTCAGGCGTTTAATCTCCCCCTTGTACTCAACATAAGTCGATACAGAAAGCATTTCTTCCAAGGCACCCTTGGTCACCATGCTGACCACACCGTCTTCGTCTTTGACAATGACACTCATGCGACGACGTTCAAAATCAAAGGGCAATTCATCAATCTTATGGAAGGTTTGATCCAGATCGCGAACAATCTCATGTTTCTTGGCTTCTTTCTGGGTCCGATTGATAATCGCTCGGTCCATCAAATTTTTTAGCCCGGTTTGGAAATAGGAATTCAAGTAAGCCCGGCGAAGGACTGATAGATCCAACTCGCCATGGATATCAAGCGGATACTCCAAAACGATTTCATCTTGGGTCAAGGTTCCTGTCTTATCAGTACACAAAATATCGATAGCGCCGAGGTCTTGGATGGCATTGAGCTTTTTGATAACGACTTTTTCTCTTTGGCCATGATGATGGAGCCTTTAGCAAGACTCGCTGTAATAATCATCGGCAGCATTTCCGGAGTCAAACCAACCCCAACGCTGAGGGCAAAGACACCCGCTTCTAACCAGTCACCATCTGTGAGGCCATTGATCACAAAGACAACGGGCACCATCACTAACATGAGCCGAATCAAGAGCCAAGAGATGGTATTCATTTCTCTCACAAATGAGGTTGGTTCGTCATAGGTGTTGATGGTTTGCTCAATAGCTCCCATCATGGTTTCATCCCCCACGACCAGGACCAAGGCTGTTGCCCGTCCGGAGATGACATTGGTTCCCATGAAGGCCAAGCTTTCACTCGCCAAGAGACTATCTAAATTTTGACTCTCAGCCTTGCTGAGACAAATCTTTTCAACAGCATCACTTTCCCCTGTAAGACCAGATTGTTGGACAAAGAAGTCACGGGAATCGATCAAGACCACATCTGCTGGAATCATATCGCCGGCACTCAGTTTGATCACATCTCCTACGACGATTTCATCGATCGGAATTTCTTGTTCTGATCCATCACGAAGAACGGTCGCTGTATTGACAATCATACGTGATAAGTTGCTAGCTGCTTTGTCGCTCCGCAATTCTTGAATGAAGCGGATACCACCAGAGATCAGGACCAAGGTCACAATGATGATGGAGGTCGTTGGATCCTGTTCACCTGGTTTTGCTAGCCAGACATTAGTAATGAAGGAAACCAGCGCAATGACCAACAAAATCACCGTAAAAGGATTGATGATGGATTCGTAGATCTTTTTGATCATGGAATCTTCTTGACCTTTTGTGATGACATTTTCGCCATAGGCATCGCGGTTTTCTTCTACTTGATCGTCAACTAAACCAAGGGCACTGGTTTTGTAGTTGTCAAAGGTGCTTTCAAGTGGTTCTTGAAGAGCAGCAATGAGTCTTTCTTTATTTGTTTGCATTGGTATCTCCTTTTTCAATCAGGAGCCAATCACTTTTGGAGTCCCTAGGACACAAATCAGCGATTGGCTGGTTCGGTGCTGGTTCGGGATGATCGTCGATTTGTATCATAGCTCTCTCCTTTCTCTTTTCTTGGTAAGGCATAAAAAGAGTCCTACCCTCGATCGGTAGGACTCATGAAACTCGTCATTTATTTTTCAATCAAAACTCTCAAAAAACTGACCGTCCAAGCTTTAGCTCCACAAGGCAATGAAATGAGCTTAGTCTTGACCTTTGCGATCAGGACTGTTGACCAACGAGTAGTGTCTCCACTGCTTTGCGGTAGTCATCCGTATCCTTGTGGTAGCCTCACCTACCGTATTTCGAGTTTATTTTACTCCTTCACTCACAGAAAGTCAACACTTATTTGTGAAAAGTTTCCACCAAGCGTTTGGTGATTTCTTCAATAGAGGTGAAGGAGCCGCTACATTGAGGCGGGCATGCAAGTTTCCTTCTTTTCCAAAATCTGTTCCACGGTTCAAAATCAATTTGGCTTGGTCATGAATTTTAGCATGCAGCTCATCATCGCGCTATAAGGATAGGCTGAAAAGTCCAACCAAAGAAGATAGGTTCCTTGGGGTTTCATGACACGGATTTTAGTCTTTGCATGCAATTCATCTACCACATAGTCGATGTGTTTTCAAAGACTTGCTTGAGCTCTGTCAACCAAGGTTTACCATGGCGATAAGCCGCTTCTGTTGCAATATAGCCCAAGCCTGAGATTTCATGTTGATTATTAGCCAATTGCCGTTGTTTAAAAGCCGTACGAAGCTTTGGATTTTCAATGACCACATAGGAATTTTTTGTTCCTGCAATATTGAAAGTCTTGGTTGCACTGGTTAAGATCAAGCTGAAATCTTTAAAGCTTGGATCAACCGTGTTAAAGCTGGTATGACGGTGGCCAAACAAGGCCAAATCTTGGTGGATCTCATCTGAAACGAGAAGGACACCATGTTTTTGACAGAGGTGGCCGATTTTTTCCAAGACTTCACGATCCCATACACGGCCTCCAGGATTGTGCGGATTACACAAAACATAGAGTTTCACCTCTTGCTCCACAATGTCTTTTTCCAGCTGATCAAAATCAATTTGGAAAAGACCATCCTTTTCAACTAATGAATTTTCGATCAATTTTCGACGATTGAGCTTGACACTTCGGGCAAATGGAGGATAGACCGGCGTATTGATTAAGACAGCATCCCCTTCCTTAGTAAAGGCTTGAATAGCTGTTGAAATGGCTGGAACAACACCTTCGATAAAGACGACAGCTTCCTTGTCTCAAAGGGAATAGCCATGCTCTTCTTTTTCCCAATCAAGGATAGACTGGTAGAGGCTATCCGATGCATAGGTGAGCCATAGACCATTTGGTCTGCATAGCCGATAACAGCTTCTCGTACTTCTGGAATGACATTAAAATCCATGTCCGCGATCCAAGCTGGAATGATTTCTGGATCTGTCTCAGTTTCTTTCCACTTGTAGGTATGGTGAGTCAAGCGATTCGGTAAAGTCGTGAAATCATATTTGGTCATCTTAAGCCTCCAATGCTTGTTTCAAATCTTCAATCAAATCATCCGCATCTTCGATTCCGATGGACAAACGAAGAAGATCATCTGTCAAACCATATGAATGGCGAACTTCTGCAGGAATGTCCGCATGGGTCTGAGTGGTAGGATAAGTGATCAAACTTTCAACTCCGCCAAGGCTTTCTGCAAAGGTAAAGACTTGAAGGGAATTCAACAAGTTAGGAATTTTTTTCTCATCTTGAATTTTAAAGGAGACCATTCCACCTTTTCCAGTGTAGAGGACTTCTTTGACCTGAGGCGAGGTTTTCAAAAACTCGACCACCTTGCGAGCATTCTCTGTAGAGCGCTCCATCCGGATAGAGAGTGTCTTGAGACCACGGATCAACAGATAGCTGTCAAATGGGGAAAGAACAGCACCTGTCGTGTTCAAATTGTAAAAGAGTTTGTCATACAAGTCTGCATCATTTGTCACGACAACACCAGCCAAGACATCGTTGTGACCAGCTAGGTACTTGGTTGCTGAATGAAGAACAATATCAGCTCCCTCTTCAATCGGACGTTGATAGATAGGGCTATAGAAGGTATTGTCCACCACGACTTTGGCACCTTTTGCATGGGCCAATTTAGCTAAATGAGCAATATCAAATTCCAACATCAATGGATTGGTTGGTGTTTCAATATAGAGGACATCCACCGGATCATTATCTAGATGGTGGATCAGTTCTTCTTCTGTATTGGCATAGGTGAAAGAGAAACGACCTTCTTGCTCTTGTTGGTTAAACCAGCGGAAAGAACCTCCATACAGGTCACGAACGGCTAAGACTTTTGAACCAACAGGGAAAATGCTAAAAGCAAGCACAATAGCTGACATTCCAGAGCTTGTCGCCAAAGCATAATCTGCACTTTCGATAGCTGCCAAAGTCTTCTCAGCTGTTGCGCGTGTTGGATTTTTCGTACGGGTATAGTCAAAACCTGTAGACTGGACCAAATTCTGGGTGTTGGTAAGTCGTAGAGAAATGCAAAGGAGTCGTCAAAGCTCCCGTTGCTTTATCCGACTTTGATTCTGCCTGTGCCAAAATCGTATTGATATTGCGTTTTTTACTCATATTGCCCTCCGATAAACATTCAATCTAACTGCTTACTATTTTATCACTATTATGAGGAGAGCGGTTTTCCCATTTTCAAGACCTAGCTATAGTTTCAAACTATAAAGAGAAAGAGAGTGGGACAGGAACATCGTTAATTCGTTAGAATTCGATTTCGTCGTCCCACTCCGCACACAGTTGAGTAGGGCTGTAAAAGCTGATGAAATCCAGCGTAGTAGAGACCCACTCAGCCACTGCGTCTTGCTCGACAATCCAAAAATAATTGGAGAGGCTGGGCACTTCTGTACCCAGCTCTCAGGTTTATTTAATCCGAAATTTTTGTCTAGACGTGCAGCTTGACCTCCGATAAAGCGGTCAAAATACCGTAGCCATAATCCTAAGGCTCCATAAATAGCAACTCCTAATCCGCCTATGACGATGATATAAATCATGCTCGATACACGGCCATTTGGTGGGAAAATCCAGCCCAAAATCAAGCCTGCGATCAAGACTCCAAGTAGCATCACTACAGTCAGGATAGAACCAAGCAAGGTCCGCTTGAAGATGATGGTTCGATTAAACTGAGTAATGGTTTGGATCTTCCGATACATGAGAACGATTGGCACCATTAAGGCAATGGTCGTTGACAAAAGTGGCCCGTAAGAACGAAAGACCAAAATAAATGGAATTTGTAGGACCAATTTCACCACTACACCATAAAGAAGTAGCGGATGGCCTTGCGATTTTGAAAGAGGGCTTGAATCATTGGCGATAAGACCGTGTAAAGACCGAGAATTACCGTCTGCAACATCGCTACGATGAAGAGTCCTAAGGCCAAGCTATCTGGTTGCCCATAGAAAACCGTATAAAGTGGTTTTGCGACTGCTACTGCACCAAAGGTG
Source organism: Streptococcus sp. (assembly GCA_047241705.1). Lineage (GTDB taxonomy): Bacteria > Bacillota > Bacilli > Lactobacillales > Streptococcaceae > Streptococcus. The sequence continues at coordinate 9,542 of JBKTJB010000004.1, read as the reverse complement.
GCTGGAAGCAAGAAAGCTAGCAACATGGTCAAGTTATCCTGTACGAGCTTCCCAGCTGCTTTTAGGTCCCCCTTCACATAATTCTCTGTCAACAGAGGAATCCCAACTCCCCCAATCGAAGTCGCTACTGCTATCAAGATCATGGTAATTTTGTTTGGATTAGCAGAGAAATAACTAAACATGACCATGAGCTGCTTTTGACTATAGTCTGTGAACCAAGACATGACATTGATAAAGGTCATCTGGTCAACAATTTGGAAGAGCTGAATCGCAGAACCAGTAATGATAAAAGGAATAGCTTCCCGAATCGTATCGATCAAGAGAGCCCGAGTGTCAATCCCTTCACTTCCCTCTTGCTTTCTAAAAATAGAAGAGAGCAAGCCTGTCTTTGCAAGGTAATAAAAGAGCACCAGAAGGCTCGCTCCCATACCAATAAAGGCCGCAAAGGTCGACTGCGTCACAGCCTGCACGTAATCACCTGAGCCAATCTTCATAATGAAGAAGGTCGTGAGCAACATCCAGATGACCCGGATCACTTGTTCTGCGATCTGGCTAATAGCGTAAGGCTTCATGTTGTTAAAACCTTGGAAAATCCCCGGATGACACTCATCGAAGGAAAGATCAAGACAGCCCAAGAAAGGCTCTGCATGATCGGAATCAACTCTTTTCCCCCACCTGAAAGACTTGCAAAGACAGGAGACAAAAGATACATGAGAATGGCAAATCCACAGGCCTAGAATTCCCATGAACTTCAAGAAGCCCCGAATCAAAGCAAAGCTATGATCCGCTTGGTCCCGGGTATTGTATTTGGCTACTTGCTTAGCAACAGCTACGGGTACTCCGGCTGTCGAAATCAAGAGAAACCAAGCATAGATATTGTAGCCCATTGTAAAAAGACCATTGGCTTGTGGCCCATATTTGTCCATCCAAATATACCAAGGAATAATATAAGCAGCTCCTAGCAAACGGCTGATAAAGTTGCTGGCTGTCATCCAGGCAGTCCCGCGTAGCATCTGGGCTTGCTGGTCATTTTGTTCGTGACTCATTGGTGTCCTCTTTCGTTTCTTCTTCTCTTCATTATAAACTTTTCCATGACACTTGTAAAATAGGGACTTTAGGTTTACAATAGTTTTATGATTACAATTGAACAAACCCTCAACATTTTAAAACATGACCAAAATTTCCGAGAAGTTCTAGTAAATGGTGAATACTACTACCATCTAGAAGGAACAAGTTTTGATGCCATTAGCTATGATAGCCGTAAGGTTTCTGCTACCCTCTTTTTGTCAAAGGGGCCGAACTTCAAAAAGAATACCTGGAACAGGCTATTTCTAATGGACTCGGCTTTTATGTCTCTGAAAAAGATTATGGAGTTGGTATTCCTGCCATCCTCGTCAATGATATCAAACAGGCCATGAGCTTAATTGCTATGGAGTTTTATGGGCACCCTGAGAAACAATTAAAACTATTGGCCTTCACAGGGACTAAGGGAAAGACAACAGCGGCCTACTTTGCTTACCATATTTTGGAACAAAGTCACCGACCAGCTATGCTGTCTACCATGAATACGACACTGGATGGTAAAAACTTCTTTAAATCGACCCTGACAACGCCAGAGAGCTTGGATCTTTTTGCCATGATGGCTGAGGCAGTAGCCAATGATCGGACCCACCTGATTATGGAAGTTTCCAGTCAAGCTTATCTAGTGAAACGGGTTTACGGTCTGACCTTTGACGTTGGTGTTTTTCTCAACATCAGTCCTGACCATATTGGACCGATTGAACACCCAACTTTTGAGGATTATTTCTACCACAAACGTCTCCTCATGAAGAACAGCCAAGCCGTTGTCATCAATAGTGATATGGATCATTTCCAAGTTTTAGCGGACCAAGTCGCGAACCAAGACCACGATTTTTATGGAAGCCAGTCTGAGAATCAAATTGAAAACTCTAAGGCCTTCAGCTTCTCAGCCACTGGTAAATTAGCTGGAAACTATGAAATCCAACTGATTGGACATTTCAACCAAGAAATGCTGTGGCTGCTGGGTCTTGCCTGCCTTCGCCTAGGTGCGAGCCTCGAGGATATCCAAAAGGGGATTGCTAAGACGCGCGTTCCAGGCCGAATGGAAGTCTTGACTCAGCAAAACGGCGCTAAGGTCTTCATCGACTACGCCCATAATGGTGATAGCTTGAAAAACTACTCTCCGTTGTCGAAACCCATCAAACGGGGACCATTTCACTAGTTCTCGGATCAACTGGGAATAAAGGAGAGAGCCGCCGCAAGGACTTTGGTTTGCTCTTAGAAGAGCATCCTGAGATCCAAGTCTTCCTCACAGCGGATGATCCCAACTATGAAGATCCTTTGGCAATCGCTGAAGAGATTAGTAGTTTCATCACGCGCCCTGTCGAGAAAATCGCAGATCGCGAGCAAGCCATTCAACTGGCTATGGCGACAACCAGCAAGCCTGAAGATGCTGTCATTATCGCTGGAAAAGGAGCTGACTGCTACCAAATCGTCAATGGCATTAAAGAAGAGTATCCAGGTGACGCCGCCATCGCTGAACGTTATTTATAATCAAATGAAAGAAGGCTAGGGAAATTTCTCTAGCCTTGTTTATTATTTGATAAACATCAGTCCTTCCTTTGTCCAAGTCCACTGCTAATTCATACTTTGCCTTCATCATTTTTGCATGATATAGCCCAAGACTTCTAAACTATCGACAAAGATGTCCTTGCGCTTTTGCTGGACTGATCTTTTTGAGAAATTTGAGCAAAAAGCTGGTCATATGCTTAGAGCATACTCGGGATTGACATCTCCCAAGATAGCATAGAGCTTTTCTTGATCCTCTGTCAATGGATATTGGTGTTTCACCTTGTAGAAGTAATTGGAAAGGGTCTGTGCATTTCGCGCAAAGTCCGTCTCTTCCACCAAAATCGCTTCAGTTGGTACTATTGCGGAGTTCCGTTTGGAAGATCTTGGCTTTAATTCTTGATAAACTGCACTGTCCTCTCGAACAAAGACCTCCTGATCCAAGTCAACAGATCAGCTGACTCCAAGAAGGGCAGGTTGAGGCTGTAGCGTTTATTTCCCCTTAGGATGAAGCCCGCTTTGATATACTCCTCCATCAGCTTATCCACTGGTTGATCTGGAAATTGGGCCTTGATTTGCCGCAGGATCACATCGTCGTGCTGATCCAAAAAGTTGATCAAGTCCTTGAAAAATGGCTGACGTGTCAAACGTGTGGGATTAATGATTGTAATCATGAATAGGTCTCGTTTACTGTTTTATCCGGTTCGTTCTTATTGTAACATAAAAATTAGTTTTAAGCGAAATCAATACCAAAGGACAAAATCTTCAATTTATGGATAGGCAGGCAAGAGGAAAATAAGGCAATAAAAAGAACTTAGTCTTTTCAATCCCAGAAGTTTACTGTAGAAGCCCCATAAGTTATTCCAACTCATTTCATTTCTATTATTTTGAAAGAAATAAAATCAGTTGCAGAAGTTGCTTAATGCGTTCTAGGACGTTCTTCATTGTCCCTACTACAGCAGATACTCACTAAGCCATGTAAAGAAATAAAGATTCCACTCACGAATATTTAGCGCTTCTGCATCAGATAAGTCTTTCGGTAAAAAGACATCAATAGCTTCTTCCAACAAACGATAACTTCTTCATTCTCAATTGCATCAACGGTTGCGAACAATCGCCCGAATCTTCATGCTCTCCACGGTGCAAAATCAATAATCCATAAAATTATCGTCCTCTCAAACCCAAAATCCACGTATGCTTGACAGATTTGAAGCAGACGTTCCTTATCATTCTGCTTGGAATGACTGATTTCTAAGCAAGTATGATAGAGGTGAGTTAACGGTTTTTCCGCTACTGCATATAATACATCCTCTTTCTTTTTTAAAATACTGATAAATAGCTGTATGTAGAACATCCTGGGCAGCTTGAGCAATCTGCCTGATTCACTACCTTCTGCTAGAGGTTCTGTCCTCGGAAAAGTTCCTCGGCTGCCCTGATAATTCTGGACCTTGTATCCTTTGCCATTACAAACTCCCTTTAAACCCATCCGATGCCTCAAAATCTCGTACTGCATCTTTTACCTCACTACCATGACAAACACTAACAAGTGCCTGCGAATATCTCTTGATAATTCTTTCTCCACTAGCTAAAGCTTGTCTCATATCTGCTGTATATCCTTTCATTGGTGGACGCAACTTTCCATTTCTCTAGATGGCTGTAAAAAGGTCTCCAGCAATTAAAACTTGATCCTCTTCATGGTAATAAACAACATGACCAGGGGAATGACCAGGGAGAAAATAGGGGTTTTAGTCCTGCCCTGCTTAACAAGTCTTGACCTCTCTTGACTTTCAACAGTTATAAAAGTAAGCCAGTTCAAAAATCACTTTTTTCCGTCTCTCTTTCTATTAGGAAAAAGGTTCTTTGCCTGAAATATAGGGGAATCTCCTTCTCACTGATTAAAGTCGGGATGTTCCCTAAAGTGCTGTCTAAGATAGGGCAAACCTTTGATATGATCTGGATGTCCATGGGTCAGAAAAATTGCTTCAATTTTTTGTGGGAGTAAAAACTGGGCAGCGTACTTCTCCATTCCTCGCATTCCCGCATCAATCACATGCTAAAAGCGACCAGAATGATTCAACGTAGCCATATGCTGACAACAAAAACGCCCAATTCGACCTGCTAAACTTTCTATATGTGGACTGATTTGTTTTGTACGTGTTAATAAACGATACAAGAAGAAGACATATTTGCATTCCTCCTTTGACTTCGCATCAAAAACCAACCAGCGGTTAGTTTTTTGTGAAGTATATCATATTTTATCTGTCTAAACAAGAAAACATCCAGAGGATAGTAGAAAAAATACAACTTTTTCAAGTTGTATTCGAACGTAAAATATGTTTTTAAAGTAAAAAATGATACATCGAGATTTTCCACTGTGAGGAAAAGGATTAAAATATTATTTTTCTTTAGTTTGATGTAACCTCTTATAAGCTGTATCAAAGATTCAGATTGCTGTTTCCATGAATCCAAATCATCCAAATACCTTTCTTTAAACTGTAGCTGTGGTGGATTGGGCTAACTGACTCAGGATTGGTCCCGGGCTGATCTAGAGGAACGGCTAGACCGAGCTCCTCTGTGGCAATCAACCCAGAACGGACTAATCTCCTCTTCCTCATCTCCAAACTTCATGGGAATGGTTTCAAAAATAAGGAGTAGTTCAAAGCGATGAACTGGGAACAGTAGATAACCATCTCCATCCGGATAAAAGGACGCATTGTAGGGGAGCCCCTAGCAGGCTATCTGCCCGCTTCTTGACTTCTTTGAGATCGATTTTCGGGTAGCGATAAAGGTCCTTATGACTTTCTCCGGCTTCAAAGAAGTCTTCCAGGGGATTGGGCAAGGACGCCGCCTTCCTACCGTAGCATGATAAATGGAACCGTTCAAAAAGATGGCCACATGACTATAGTTACCAGTTGATGCCCTCGATGGCCTGCCCCATATCTGACAGGTTCACTGACAAAAATCAAATCGCCCGTCTCTAACATGATCTCTCTCCTAGCAAAAAAGGAGCCGAAACTCCTCTTTAACGATTGAGGTTTCTCCACCTATCATTAAGCCATTAAAGCTTTCTGTCAATTGAGGCACCACTTGCTTCTTACGTGAAACGGCACCTGGAAGGAAAGCGTGGTTGTTTTCAAGTTTGAAGTTGAAAGCAGCTTCCTACCTTGTCCATGTTGGCACCAAGGGCCAAAATTTCTGAGTTTGAGCTGACGATATCTGTAATCACTCAAAAACAAAGTCAGAGTAGCCGTTAAGCCGCACTGGCAGCTTCGATAGTCAGTTTCCTCGATTTCAGCTTGGCGTTCCAAGACTTCCGCAATATCAACAGTGTTCACTTGAGCCACACGAACGTTATTTCCGTTCAATTCAAAAGTCTTGGCATCGATGTCGATCAATTCTTCTGCTGATTTGCTTGCCAAGTTGGTACCAGCCTTGAGCATGGCAAGACCGTATTCTTCCAAGTTGACACCAGCCAATTCAGCCAATTCAGGCGCAATGACTTTATCAGATGGGTGGGTAGTTGGAGATCGCAAAAGAAGGGTATCTGAAATCAAACCTGAAAGCATCAAACCGTGCCAATTCTTTTGGCACTGCTACACCGTGTTCTTTGAACATGCGGTAAACGATAGAAGATGCTGATCCAACTGGTTCCAAACGCATGTAAAGTGGGCTGGCGGTTTCGTGGAAGTTAGCCACGCACGGTGGTGATCCACTACACCATAAACTTCTACTTCAGCGCGATATCTGAAACAGATTGTTGGAATTCATTGTGGTCCGTCAAGATGACTTGTTCAGCACCTTCTGCTTTAGCTGATGTGATGACGCGTGGTGCTTCCACACCAAAATAGTCCAATACGAAAGCTGTTTCTTCATTTGGAGTTCCAAGAGCCACTGCTTCTGTATCCAAACCATAAGCTTCTTTTGCAAGATAAGCAAAAGCTACAGATGAGCCGATAGCATCTGAGTCAGGATTTTGGTGACCAAAAACGAGAATTTTTGACATGTTTCTACCTCTTTATTTCATTTATAGATTCAACTTCTATTTTAGCACGTTTTGCCATTTAAAGAAAGGGAACAGTTGTGCATTTCACTAGAAAAAGACAGCTGGGAGTGCCCAACTGTCTATAGCCTCTTTATCCTTTGACCCGTTTCAGGTAATCTTGGTAACTTTCTGTTTCCATCAAATCACTTTTGCATTTTGGACCCGTTCTTTGTGTCGGTGGTTTCACACCCTCCAATTTGTACGGAATTCCCGACTCACGCCATTTGAATTCCCCATAGTATGGTAAGGAAGGATCTCAAATTTATCGACATTTTTAAGGGTTTTAACAAATTTTCCAAGCCTCGATCAAAGTCGTCATCTCGGTCTGTCAAGCCCAGGCACCAAGACGTGGCGAATCCAGACGGGCTTGCCAATATCAGATTAGGTACCTTGGCACAAGCTGAAGTCGTTTTATTGAGGCTATGGCTGGTCACGAATTTTGTGACGTTCATCATTGATTTCCTTGATATCCAGAAGCACCAAGTCTGTCACTGCCATCAAGCGGTCAAATTTTTCCTAAATAACGAGGCGTATTCCGGAAAGGAAGAGCACAGGTATCCAAAGTACAATGAATGCCCAACTCTCTTGAGCCTTGGTAAAAAGTGCAGTCGTGAAAGTCAATCTTGCAAAGAGGGCTTCTCCACCACTGACAGTGATTCCCCCTTTTTCGCCCCAAAATCCACGATAACGGAGGGCTTCTTCTAAGACATCATCCACCGTCCGCTCACGGGACTTGCTGGTTTTCCATTGCCCAAGTATCTGGATTGTGGCAGTATTGACACCGCATTTGACAGCCTTGAAGGAAGACAATAAAGCGGATCCCAGGCCCGTCTACTGCACCAAAACTTTCTGTTGAGTGTACCATTCCTGTTACTTTTCCATAGTCAACTGTTTCATTTTCCATTGAGGAACCTCTTCTCTTGAAAACGTTTTATGATTTTATTATAACACGATTCCATCTATTTTAAAGAGTTTAAGCTTCTTTTGAAAAGAAACTGTTCTTTTCAAGTAGTTTTCATTGTCCTAGTACAGTTTCCAATATGGGACTATCTGTCCTGTATTTTAGGAGAAAAAGAGCCAGCGACTCCTTTTTAGATCTTTCTTTGAAAACGTTAGTAAGTCTTTTCTTCTTATACCAGACAAGACTCATCGTAGCTATTGCCACTCCAAAAGGCTAGATAGCTTGTTTCTTGTCCAGTAGATGGAAGGATTTTCCGTTTACCTGGTGTCTTGGTTTCTGTTGCTGCCTCTTCCTTGTCGTCTTGCTTCTCATCTTCGTTCTTGCCCTTCTCTTTGCTTTCAGATGGTGAACTCTTTTGTTTCATTGGCTTGAGCCTGATGAGGAGGACTAGTTGAGATCCTGTATTCGATGAGGAAGGGATGGTTTTTGATCCGTTGGTTGTCCTGTATTCCCTTGTTGATCATCCGTCGGCGTTCCTGGAGTTTGTGCTCCACTAAAGTCGATTTGGACCGGTCAGATCATGGTCTGATGCACGACCATGTTCCTTCATAAAGAAGCATTATTGATATGGACGGGTTCAAACCTTGCTTCAACTGCCGTGTTGTTTGAGATAAAAATGTTGTCGAAAGCGATTTGCTTCCACGGTAGAAATAAGGCGCGATCACCTATCATGTTGAGCCATTAAGTTGGTTAGTTCACTACCCGCAAGGATCTGTGCCGTGGTTGAGAAATCGTAAGTCATTAAATGCCAGTAAACAAGGTGGTCTTAGGTTGCTGGCCTTCTTGAACCGTTGATGGATAACACTGGCAGTAGCTACGAGTTGGCAAGGTATGTTCCACTGCTGGTTGACTTGCACCACTAAATAGCATCATCTTTCCGATTTTTGATTTCAAGTGATTGGCAATCACCACAACTGAATTATTATGAATTTCAAACTCAACAGCTAAAGACTTGCGAGTATGATCAAACGATGGGTCATTTGGGGGCAAGTACGAGCTGGATTTTAACCGATGTCCTTGTCAAATTGCGCTTTGCCTGTTGCTGGTTGCCTCTTTTTTGGCTAAGTTACGCGTTCTGGATTGCAGGATTCCCCCAAACGAATATTGGAACCAGGCTTTCCTCCGTCAGCGCCATCACTGGAGCAACCTCCGTATACTCATAGCTCTTACCCCCCAATTCCTTGGTCCGATTGGCTAGTTGCGTCCACTTTCCTTGCTGAGTGTTCCGTATCCACACTACCATTATTGTCCTGCACTTCGATCAAAGTAAATGATGTCTGGATTGTGAATTTCATGGATAAAGGAATTGGCAATCAGCGTCACCTTATCCTCTGGAGTTTCATTTTTGGCATTGTTGGCCGAGAAATTTTCAATATTGTAGGAAGCGATGGTCAGCTTGTCCTCACTTGGTTGCGTTTGAGCTGCTTGACGCTGCAAGCCACCATCTTGGACCGTCAACTGTTGAGTGGGCTCTAATTTATAGAAGCTATTTCGATACGTTACCACTCCTGTCACATCTTCCTGTAAAAGTATTAATCATAGCTTTGCGACAAACTGATTCAACATAAATCGGGATCGTGCTGTATTTGCGCATGTGGCCGTAGATTCAGACCTCCATGTTGTTTAAAGGAAGACCTGTGAAATCTTCTCCCAAGACATAGATATCTCATATGCTGGGGACCAAGGACATGCAGTTTCTTCACCACCGTGAGCATTCCTTTAGGCTTTCCCAATAATCGAGGGGCATCGGTTTCTGGAGCATAGGCAGTCGGATTAGGCTTCATCTGCTGGCATGCCCGCAGTGATATTCACAGCTTCTGGAAGAGGGGCTGTCCATCTTTAGTAGTCAAGCATCGACCAGCATGGTCCTGTTAAACTATTCGTTGATTCCTAGGTGCTGCTTGGTATTGCCGTGGGAATGAATCCTTTTAACCTTAGCAATACGTAACC
>JBKTJB010000003.1:0-126965 GCA_047241705.1 Streptococcus sp. | reverse complement strand
CTCGGTGTGCTTCGTTCAGTTACGTATTGCTAAGGTTAAAAGGATTCATTCCACGGTAACACCAGCACCTAACAGCAAAGGGAGGCGCAAAGAAGAAGGGAGACGGGATCGGTGCAAGCGAGCTCCTCACATAAGGCGAGCAAGACCCGTGACTTTAATCAACCGAGTCAAGCGCTGAAAGAAGGAAGAAAGACTCTTGAGATGCTGACGGCTAAGAACCATACAGCTGGTGGCTATCGTACGGACGATAGTTATGCAGCCTGGAGATGTCATTTCAGATTACGGGGGACGGCTTTATTATTGCCCATGGCGGCCATTTCCGTATATTCCAAGAGTGCCTTATCTGCTGGAGAGTTAGCAGCAGCCCTCTCCGTCTTAGGTGGTCAAGCCGGCCATCAGGCTGGGAACTCACGCCTAGCTGGAGCAAGAGAGTACAGAACAAGGGCAAGGAAATCCCGGATCCAGCCTCTTCGAAGCCTTGGGAAGCAAACGAGCAACCAGCCATCCGCTAGTACAACCAATACACAGACGACACCAACGACGTCTAAACCAACTGCCTCCAAACCGGGTCCAACCTGACAACAGTCGAAGAGGAATTGCGAAAGCCCCGTTGTCTTCTCGTCATGTGGAGTCTGACGGTTTCTGTCTTTGATCGAAGCAGATTACCAGAGTGGACCGATCAAGGGATTGTCTATCCGCATGGGGATCATTTCCACTTTATCCCATACGGCTCTCTATCGCCCCAGCTGGAGCGTGAGTTGGCGCGGCAATTCCCAGTACTTCGTGCTCAAGGTGCTACTACACCTTACCTGCTGAAATAAGTCAAATGGCCTTCAAATCCAAGCACAAGACCAGTTGATCCTGATCACGAGCATGGAAATAGTCATGATCACGAGCACGAAGAGAACACGATCATGGTTTCCATGCAGACAAGGTCATCAGTAAGGACGAGGACGGCTACATGGTCGCTCTTCAGCCACGCTCATTATTTCTATAAAAGGACACTCTCTCCTCAGAGAGATTGCAGCAGCAGAGGCAACTCTAGCAGGTAAAGAAAAGAGAAGAAGGGACAAAGGACAGCCACTGACAGATGACGTCGCCACCTATTCCTCGCGATGCCTCAGATGAGGAAAAGATCCAGTACATCAGCAAGACCTACGGCGTCCCTCGTGAGGCCATTAAGATTTCCAATGGTTTCTTTGTCTTTAACAATCCAGACCAAGAATACGATCCGACCCACATCCACCCCTATGCCGTTCGTAAGGAACACGTTCGGATTCCACTTGAAACGGGTAATCCTGAACTAGACTTTATCAATGAACTCCTATGCAACAGCGCTTCGTTCAGGGATTTCTCCTTATAGCCTCCAGATTGAAAATGGTCAGTTTGTCATCCCGCATGGCGATCACAACCACTACATCAAGGTGCGCTCCAGCAGGGTTAGCAGACTACCAGCCCATCGCCTTCCCTACCATCCAATCGTCCTTATAAAAAGGAGACTTGGACAAAAAAGTAGTAGAGGACAGGGTCAACCAACTCTTAGCAGAAAGTCGCAGTCTCTATGCTTCTGATCCATTGCAGCAAAGACGGATTGAGCTGATCTTAGGACACTTCTTGGAAAATGTCAAGAGTTTCCCAAGCAACTCGACGAGAAGGCTACCTAGCCAGTCTCACAACAGGTTGATGAGAAGCACATTCATGCGACTCAAGCGATCAAACCAAAAGAAGAGACAGCCCTCGATCGTCGATACCAGGAATTGCTGGAACAAGTGCGCTTGCTAGACACAGAAGCCTTCCAACTGGAAGAAGGAAGGCTTGGTCTCTAACTGCAGGAAGCCTATGCTGCCAAGGACAGCAAGCGTTTAGAGCAGGAAAGGAAGCTATTAGAAGCTGTTCAGGAGATGCAAGATCGGACGGGTGTGACATCGGTCGACTATCTCAAGTACTTCTATCAAAGCTTGAGCGATGCGCGCTTGACACCAGAACTACGCACCAAGGCGGCAGATCTAGCTTTGAAACTCTATCGGGCCCAAGCCTTTGAAGAAGCCTGGGATGCTAAGTCTCACCTTTATGGAACTCTACCAAACCAAGCAGGCAATTGACCAGCTCTTCTCTCCAAGATAAAGGCCAAACCTATCCTATTGAAAAAACAGTTTTGGATCAAAAAGGAAGTCAGGCCCCATCTTATAACTTAGCGGTCTATGATTTCCTCAAGGGCTTATATGGAGAGTTGGACAAGGCGACAGAAACCCGTCAACGAACCAGCATCCTGACAGCCCTCTCAGAGCAAATTCAGTCGCTCTTGCCACAAGTCGAAGACCAGGCCAAACGAACTGCCTTTGGAAGCAAGTTTGGCTCAACTTGGAAATGAGACGGATCCAGACAAGGCTATTGCAAGTGGGCAAGCTTTGTTACGCGAAATCAGTGACACCATTGAAAAGCAAAAACAAAAGCAAACAGAAGAGCCTCAGATTGGGGGATGTCGCCCTTTACCAACAGCTCTATAACCAATTGATGGCGCTTCACCAACAATTGCAGGACAAGGAGCTAGTGATGCTGTATTTGACCGCTTAGAAGCTCTCTTTGACCAATTGGCTAATCCTAAGAGTGACAAGGCAGCCTTACTACAGGGCTATCCAAGCCTTTCAGGCAGAGTTAGCAGCAGTCGCCATCTGCAAGCGAAGCGGGGAAACCTGCTAGCACGGTCGAAACGCCTGTAGCTACAGAAACTCCAGTAGAAAAAGAAGCAGCAGCTTCAGAAGGAAGCAAGCCTGCCACAACTGAGACAGAAACAGAGCCTGCAAGCGCAGCTGTAACAGAAGCAAGCACGCCAGATGCTCCATCTCCTCAGAACCAATAGAAAATAGAAAAGAGAGTGGGACAGAAATCGGTAATTCGTTAGAATTCGATTTCGTCGCTCCCACCTCGCACAGTTGAGTAGGGCTGTAAAAGCTGATGAAATCAGCGTAGTAGAGCCCACTCAACCACTGCGTATTGCTCGACAATCCAAAGATAATTAGAGGAGGCTAGGACTTTTGTCCCAGCCTCATTTTGCGTTCTAGTGAATAGAAGAGGTCAGTTGTTGAGCCTCACTCCTTGTGTTCTAAGAGCAGTGGCGAGGTAGACTCGACTACTTTTTTCGTTTGAAAATGTAGCCATTTGAACCAGGATACGAGGAACTGTTTGCCATTTTTTCCATGCTTGGACCCGGGTGTCGATGAGTTGTTTAGCGAGACGTTCTAACATTTCCCGCTCGGTTGGATCCAAATCCTGGGCATTTTGGAGGATTTCCTTGGCCTTGGCTAGCTGTTTGAGATCCGTTAGGTCATTGATGGAAGTGATGCCGGCATCCACGAAAATGCCAAAAAGGTGTCAAAGAACTCCTTGCGCTCCTCTGCCGATGTTTCGCGAACCCATTGCTTCAAGGTCAGATCGGTCTGTTGGCTATCGGGACTGCTTTCAGAAACGGTCACAAAGCTGTAGTCCTGGATTTCCCAAGTAAAGGCATCGTGCTGTACAAAGCTCACCGAAGGCGCGACTTTGACAATGGTCGTCGGTTCTGGTACTTCCAACATCATGCCAACGATGGATCCTTGAGGGACAAAGCGCGGCCGAATGTTTGGGGACGTGCGCTGGTAGCCTTCGGTCTCGGGATAATGGCCTTGTTGAGGCCAGGAGCATCGTAGCTGTAGATAACATCGACCCGTTCAAACAAAGAATCAGGTAGTGCAGAGGCATAGGCCGCTAGATTTCCCTCCTTTGGAGTGACCAGCTACTAAGAAGCGCCCTTTCGGAAATTCCTTCATGACATGTTGCAGGTAGCTGGCTGCGCGCTTCTGAGCTGGAACATGGTCCATATAGGTCATGTGGAAGTCTTCCTTCCAGCCGATCAAGGTGTCATCCGTTCCTCTGAAAACGACCAAATACGTATCCAGACTAAGCCGATAGGTCATGGCCGCAAACTGTTTTTGCACATCGGGATCGTATTCATCGACATAGTTGAGGAGTTTGATGTTTTTAAAGCGCTTTGAAGTAGCTAATTCATCGACTAATTGCAGGTGCTGGTTACTCACGATAAAATCGGTAGTCCGATCGATCAGTTCCATCGCATCAGACAGGCGCACTGGAATTCCTGTTGTATCTCCTTGAGGCACAATGTGTCCAAAGGGCAGATAGGTCAGCTCTGTCAATGCGAGGACATCCAGCTCATTGAAGGGACGGTCATATATAGAATCGTAAGTCACTTCTTTTAGGTAATCAAAAATCGTCGACATCTGTGCCTCCCGTGTCTTATTTCTTTCAGTATAGCACAAAAATGGATGGAGAAAAAGCGCCTCCTATTAAGAAAGGAGGAGCCAGCTCTTCTTTCCCTCTGAAACAGCCTTTTCTCTGCTGTCTTAATCTGTTATAATAGGAAGAAGAAAAAAAGAAGGAAAGAAAGCCATGCATAAAATTCTCTTAGTAGAAGACGATGAAATTATCCGCCAACAGGTCAAACAATTATTGGAACAATGGGGCTATGAAGTGGTCGCAGTAGAGGATTTTATGGATGTCCTCGGGATCTTTGTCGAAAGTGACCCCCACTTGATCCTCATGGATATTGGCCTGCCTCTCTACAATGGCTACCACTGGTGCCAGGAGATTCGCAAGGTTTCAAAGGTTCCGATTATGTTTCTTTCTTCACGGGACCAAGCCATGGATATTGTCATGGCCATCAATATGGGTGGAGACGACTTTGTCACCAAGCCCTTTGATCAAAATGTCCTCCTTGCCAAGGTTCAAGGACTCTTGCGCCGCTCTTACGAATTTGGGACTGATCAAAATCTGCTAGAGCACCGGGGAGCTATCCTTAATCTCAAGTCCACGGACTTGGTGTATGAAGGGGAAGTCATCAAGCTGACCAAGAATGAATTTCAGATCCTGCGTGTCCTGTTTGAGCATGCAGGCAGTATCGTGGCGCGTGATGACATGATGAAGGAGCTCTGGAATAGCGACTTCTTTATTGATGACAATACCTTGTCTGTCAATGTGGCCCGCCTTCGCAAGAAATTAGAAGAGGCTGGCTTGTCAAACTTCATCGAAACCAAGAAAGGCATCGGTTACGGGTTGACCCATGAATAAATTTGGAACGATCTTCTGGCAATATGTGGTATCCCGCAGGCGCCTACTCTATCTATTGGTCATCTTTTTGATCGTCGATTTGGTTTTTGCCTATCTCTTTCCAGAGACAGGGACGGTTTTCCTCTATGCGACCCTGGTGCTAGGCTTTTTTGCCCTCTGTGTCTTGATCTGGGATTGTCGCCATGACCTTTCAGGACTACCGCAAAGCCGCGCTTTATGAGGAAATAGAGGTTGCCTCGCCACTAGAACATCTCCTTTATGAAAAATACACTGAAGAACAGCAGGCGCGCCTGGAGGAAGGCAAAGACAGCCCAGGCCAAGTTCAATGACCTGATGGATTACTACACCCTCTGGGTTCACCAGATTAAGACGCCCATTGCAGCCAGCCAGCTCTTGGTGCAAGATGTCGAGACACCCATTGTCAAGCAGCAGATGGAGCAGGAGCTCTTTAAGATTGACTCCTATGCCAATCTGGTTTTGCAGTACCTGCGACTGGAGAGTTTTCATGATGATCTAGTCTTAAAGCGCGTGTCGGTAGAAGATTTGGTCAAAGAAGTAGTCCGCAAGTATGCCCCCTTTTTTATCCAAAAGAACTTGACCGTGGATCTGCATGATTTGGAAGAGGAGGTCATCACCGATCGCAAGTGGCTCCTGGTCATTATCGAGCAGCTCTTGTCCAATAGCCTCAAGTACACCAGCACCGGTGGAATTGAAATCTATTTTAAAGACCAGACTCTCTATATAAAAGATAGCGGGATTGGGATCAAAAATAGCGATGTCCTCCGCGTCTTTGAGCGGGGCTTCTCCGGCTACAATGGCCACCTGACCCAGCAATCTTCAGGGCTGGGGCTCTATCTGTCTAAGAAAATCGCAGAGCAATTGGGCCACAGGATCACCCTCCATTCAGAGGTCGGCCAAGGCACGACCGTTGCCATTCACTTTGAAGAGAAGAAGTTGGTCATGGATTAAGATTTTCCCCATCTTACAAAAATGTAAGAAATAAAGGTCAAAATGAAAGGTTAGGTTATGGTAGCCGCCTTTTATTTTTTATACAATAGTCTCATCAAATGAAGGAGGTCAAGAAAATGAAACTCTTGAAATGGATGAAACAACTCAAAAAGACTGAGAAACCCTGTAACCAAACCGATCTGGAAAAGACGGAATTTGGTCTCCAAGTCCTGCAACAAACCCAAGAATTTTTCTTGATCTACTAGTAAAAGGAGAAAAGCATGTCATTACTAGATGTTCAACATATCAAAAAGATCTACAAAACCCGCTTTCAAGGAACGCAGGTTGAAGCCTTAAAGGATATCCATTTTACCGTTGAGAAGGGTGAATACGTCGCCATCATGGGGAATCAGGATCCGGGAAATCCACCCTCCTCAATATCCTAGCCATGCTGGACCAGCCGACGGAAGGGCGGGTCTACCTAAATGGCACGGACACCTCAACCATCAAGAACAAGGATGCCTCCAGCTTCCGTCGCGAAAAACTTGGTTTTGTCTTTCAAGATTTCAACCTGCTCGACACCTTGTCTGTCAAGGACAATATCCTCTTGCCTCTGGTCCTTTCTCGCAGACCAGTTAAGGAAATGATGAGTAAGGTGGAGAGCGTCAGTCGGGAATTGGGCATCCATCAACTGCTTGAAAAATATCCTTACGAAATCTCTGGTGGGCAAAAACAACGGGTAGCCGTAGCGCGGGCCATCATTACCTCGCCAGAAATCCTCCTTGCTGATGAGCCAACAGGGGCGCTGGATTCCAAGTCTTCGGCTGCTTTGCTAGATGTCTTTGAAGATATTAATACCATGGGCCAAACCATTCTCATGGTGACCCACTCAACCGCAGCAGCAGCTCGGGCCAAGCGCGTGCTCTTTATCAAGGATGGGATCCTTTACAACCAGATCTTCCGCGGGGAAAAACAGAGCGTCAGATGTTCCAAGAAATCTCAGATACTCTGACGGTCATGGCAAGTGAGGTGGAGTAGATGTTTCGATTAACCACTAAACTAGCTTGCTCCAATCTGATCAAGAACCGCAAGCTCTATTATCCCTTTGCGATTGCGGTCATTCTCGCAGTGACCATCGCCTACCTCTTTGACTCCCTGACCTTTAATCCCCGCATTTCCGAGCTTCGAGGGGGCTCTTCCATAGTGTTCACTCTCAGCTTGGGGTTCTTCGTGGTCAATGCCGCGGGAGCTATCATCGTGCTCTATGCCAATAGCTTCGTCATGAAAAACCGCTCCAAGGAGCTGGGCATCTACAGCATGCTCGGCCTTGAAAAACGCCATCTCATCAGCATGATCTTCAAGGAACTCTTGCTGTTTGGCTTTCTGACTATCTCAGCCGGCGTCTTGATTGGAGCCCTCTTTGACAAGCTGATCTTTGCCTTTCTTTTGAAACTCATGAAGATGAAGGTCCAGCTAGTGTCCACCTTCCAACCTGGGATTGTCATCTTGGTCTTTGTCACCTTTGGTCTCATCTTTGGCCTTTTGATTCTTTCTCAACGCTTGGCGCATTCTCCGTTTGAATGCCCTGCAACTGACGCGTGAGAAGGCCAGTGGTGAAAAGAAAGCCCGCTTCTTGTGGCCCCAAACCATCCTGGGCTTAGCCTCTCTTGGTTTTGGCTACTACCTAGCTTTGTCTGTCAAAGACCCCATCATTGCGCTTGTGACCTTCTTTCTAGCCGTTATCCTGGTCATGATCGGGACCTACCTGCTCTTTAATGCAGGGGATCACCGTCTTCTTGCACCTGCTTAAGAAAAAGAAGAGCTACTATTACCAGCCCAACAACATGATCTCGGTCTCTAACCTTATCTATCGCATGAAGAAAAATGCAGTGGGCCTTGCGACCATTGCCATCCTCTCGACCATGGTGCTGGTGACCATCTCTGCTGCCACCAACATCTATGTCGGTAGCGAAATGGTCAAGAAAATCATGGCGCCTCATGATTTCTCTGTCCAAGGAAAAGGGGTCGATCTGGAGCAGATCAATCAGAAATTTGATGAATTTGCCTCTGAGCATCATCTCGAGATCAAGAATCGCGACCTGATGACCTATGCCAACTTTGGGGTTAAATCACAAAAGGGCACAGACTTCACCGTCTATCCAGCTGATGAACGCAGCGTCACTCCTAAAACCGTCTTTATGGTCTTTGATGCAGCTAGTTATGAACACATGACAGGCGAACAAGTCGATCTGACCGGCAACCAAGTCATCCTCTTTGCCCATAACAAGGCTCTTAAAGGGCAAAAGCAGTTCACTATCAATGGCCAAGACTTCCAAGTCAAGGAAGAAGTGAGCAAGGATTTTATCACCGATCACGTGCCAAATCAGTTTAATATGCTGACGGAGGATTTCAACTACCTGATCGTGCCTGACCTCTCAGCCTTTGTCGCTCAGTTTCCAAATCTGGCCATCAATACCAATATCTACGGTGGCTTCAATGTCAATGTTGATGAAGACCAGCAACTCAAGCTAGCAGCTAGCTATGACAAGATGATCGATGAATTGAGTAGCCAACAGGCCCAAGGAACATTTATCTATGGAGGTAACCGAGCCAATGATGTGGCAGAGTTGAATAGCCTCTTTGGTGGCATCTTCTTTATCGGGATTTTCTTGTCACTGATCTTTATGGTCGGAACAGTCATCGTCATCTACTACAAGCAAATCTCAGAAGGTTATGAAGACCGTGACCGCTTCGTCATCCTCCAAAAGGTAGGGCTTGATGAAGATGAGGTCAAACGGACCATCAACCGTCAAGTGCGGACCGTCTTCTTCCTCCCTCTCATCTTTGCCTTTATCCACCTGGCCTTTGCCTACCATATGATCCGACTCATTCTCAAAGTCCTCGGTGTCATCAATAGTGGCCAAGTCCTCATCGTGACCCTCAGCGTCTGCGCCGTCTTTCTCATCACCTACCTGATCGTCTTTTGATCACCTCTCGGAGCTATCGTAAGATTGTGCAGATATAAGGAAAAAGAAGCTCGAATCAAATTAGAAACTTTCCTTAGGTGAGTACGGACGTCAGCGAACTTCGAAGAAGTTCCATGACTAATTATTGAGCCTAAGGTCTCAATAATTCCGAGTGCCTGAAACATGATTATTTCAGGCACTTTTCTCACAGCGGAAAGTTTCAATATACTCTAAATAATAATGAGAAATCATTTGGATATTTTTGCACAATAGTCCAGATTAGGTTATTCAAAGTAAAGAATTGTCAACTTTTAAGCTCGCTCATGGCGGGCTTTTGTGCGAAAACCGACAGCGATTGTTTTTGCTTTTCAAAGGGATATACAAAAAGACTGAACCAGTCGAGTTCAGTCTTTGATCGATTTCTATTAAAGTGATGTAAGGAAAGTCAATCCCCCTAGGATGACACCTGCCGAATTCGGAATGATCAAAATCCAGTCTTTTTTAGGTTCCTTTGTCCAACCATAAATGACCCAGATCAAGCAAGAAATAGCAGCTGACAAGGGTTGGAAAGGTTGGGCCTTATTTCCCTGTAAATTAGCAATAATTTGTGGGATGTAGGCAATGAAAACGATAATCCCAATAAAGGCACCGATCGAGCCAACGATTTGGTTGATTTTTTGTTTATTCATAAAATTTTACCTCTGTGTATCAAAATAGCATAAGTAGGAAGAAAATGCAATTAATTTGCATGCTATGCAAGATGAAAATGATTACATTCGCACAAAATTAGACAATGTGTCAAAAAATGGCAACTAGAGAGAAGACTCTCTCGAAAAGAAATCCATCTTCCTGCAAAATCACAAGATTGTGACACTTTACAGTTCGGTAACATTTGTAAAAAAGACTTGAATTTGTAAAGGACAAAAGGTAGAATAGTGCATACTTTAAAAAAAGAAAAGGAAATGGTAGTTTCAAAATGAATGAAAAACAAATGAAAATTCTTGGTTGGGTTGCGACCTTTATGTCTGTTATGATGTATGTGTCTTACTTCCCACAAATCATGGATAACCTCGCAGGTCACAAAGGGAACTTTGTTCAACCCTTGTCGCAGCCATCAACTGTAGCCTTTGGGTTTACTACGGACTCTTCAAAAAAGAACGCGATATTCCACTTGCTGCAGCCAATGCACCAGGGATCATCTTTGGTTTGATCACAGCGATCACAGCCTTGTAATCAATGAAAGAGAGAGTGGGACAGAAATTGGTAATTCGTTAGAATTCGATTTCGTCGTCCCACCTCCGCACAGTTGAGTAGGGCTGTAAAAGCTGATGAAATCAGCATAGTAGAGCCCACTCAACCACTGCGTCTTTGCTCGACAATCTAAAGACAATTGAGAGGCCAGGACTTTTGTCCCAGCCTCTTTTTGATAACTGCACTCATTTCCATGGTATAATGGGAGGACTATTCATAGAGAAGATCAAAAGGAGACAAGAGTGGATCAAAAACATCACTGTCAAGTCCTATGGGCGAAAAATAAATACCTGGTGCTCAGTCGTTCGAGTAATATCTACAAGGAAATCCGGGAATACCTCAAGCGAGACCAGGTGGAGGTCAGCCACGTCGAGGACCTGATCCAGCAAGCGCTGGCCTTGCCAGAAAATCGTGGCCAGGTCTCCAATGCCTTCCAGCATATCTGGGGCTATTTCAAAAAGCAGGCGACTGCAGAGGAAAAGGCGGACTTTATGCTGCTACTTGAGAAATACCAGCATGGCCAAGCCCAGCAAGAAGATCTGATCAAGGGAATCCAGACTCTCCTTGAGCGCTACCCGAATCGCTACTTACAAGACTCGACGCTACTAGGAGGTCAATAGATGAGACTCTGGCACCAAGACTTGATTCCCAAACTCCCTCGTCCCCAGCTCCTGGGCCAACACCGGGAATGCTGCGCCCTTCGAGGCAATGGCTGGGGCAAGAAGCACGCGACGGTCAACTATGTCTTTGACTACTCGCCCTATCGCCTCTATGCCTATCACCGCCTGATCATGGAGGAGATGACCGCTCGTGGCTACAAGGTCAGCCCAGAGTGGTGGGAGCCGACCTACCGAGGCAAAACCTGCTCAGCCTACTTAGAGCTGAAAGAGGAAGCCTTGAGCACTCCTATCTATCCCGAGCACCAGGACACTTACCTCCAAGAATGCCTAGACAATCTAGCAGAAAAAGGGATTCAACTAGATTAAGAATAAACGAACCAGACCAGGTTCGTTTTTTTGCGCCAAATCCCAACAAAATGCTTTGAAAGCGTTAATTTCTTTCCCAAACATGCTATAATAATAGGAGATTATGTACAGGAAAAGGATAGACGGATGAAAGAATTAATCGACTTAATTAATCAATTTAGAGATGAACGTGACTGGAGAAAGTTTCATAATGAAAAAGATTTAGCCATTTCGATTTCACTAGAAGCGAGCGAATTGTTGGAACTATTTCAGTGGAAACAATCAGAGGAAGTAGTTGAAAAGTCATTAAAAGAAATCAAAGAAGAACTTGCGGATGTTTTTATGTATTCTTTCATGTTAGCAGATAATTTGAATCTGGATGTAGAAGAAATTATAAAAGAGAAAATTGATATAAATGCAAAAAAATATCCTGTAGAATTAAGCAAGGGAAATAATAAAAAATATACGGACTTGGAGAAAAAATGAGCAACATTCAATCACCCGTAGTTATAGAAATCGATTATTCAAATCGAACATTTGATCAATTAAAAGAAACGATTGCTCCGAAACATTCTAAGCTTATCTTTGATTATCCAACTGTATACATCGTAAACGATGAGAATAAAAACAAGTATAGTGTTTATGTCGGAGAAACAACAGATATCATTCGTAGAACAAATCAGCATTTGTCAGATGATATAAAGAAGGATCGAGAAGATTGGCGACAATTTGAACAATCTAAAACCATCTAAAATGTTTGTTATTGGGCATAACCATTTCAATAAATCTTTGACCTTGGATATTGAGAATAGGTTAATGCTTTACTTATCAAGTGTTGACCAAGTTGAAAGGGTTCAGAATAGAAGAGGAAATCCTCAAAACCAATATTATACTTCCGAAGAGTTAGACGAGATTTTCTCAAAGATATGGAGAACCCTAAATCGGAAAAACCATTATTTATTCCCAGCAGAAAGTTTTATTCGAAATTCAGCGATATTTAAATCCTCTCCATTTCACAAGTTAACAGATGAACAAGTGAAGGCCAAAAATGAAATATTGCTCAAAATTACATCTGTCATTAGTAAAAATGAAACAGGAGTTCTAATTTTAGTAAAGGGTGATGCTGGTGCAGGGAAAACGGTTTTGATGAGTTCCCTCATCG
The DNA here is from genome assembly GCA_047241705.1 of Streptococcus sp. Taxonomy (GTDB): domain Bacteria; phylum Bacillota; class Bacilli; order Lactobacillales; family Streptococcaceae; genus Streptococcus. The sequence continues at coordinate 114,552 of JBKTJB010000003.1, read as the reverse complement.
ATGATTTGTTGAATTCTGAAGATACTCAAATGATTCGTGAGAACAATGATATCAATTTGGTTGTGAATCATGATGATCAACTCAGTGTTTACCAAGAAATTGAGAAAAAATTGGAATGGAAGAGTGGATCAAATATTAATGTTGTGATGAAACCAACTCAATTTTTGAAATGCTCTGAAAAAAGAAAAACTGATGCTGGAATTGTAGTGGTTGATGAAGGTCATTTATTATTGACTGCAAAAATCAAGCTTATCTAGGCGGGAATCATTTAAATGATTTACTCGCTAAATCAAAAGTAGTCGTACTTGTTTATGATGAAAATCAGATCATGAACAAATCCCAAATATGGACAGATGATGCTTTCTTGAAATTGGAACATGAAGCCAATTTAAAAGGAAATCTCATTACGCTACATAACCAAATGCGTATCCATGCAACTAAAGAAACAGTTGAGTGGATAAGGAACCTGATTGATGTTGGAGTTGTAAATGAGGTTCCAATTGATAATGATTATGATATTAGAGTTTTTGATTCTCCTGAAGAACTTCAAAGTGCAATCAAGGAAAAAAATGATAATCAGAGTTTAGGGATTTCACGCTTAACAGCAACCTATGATTGGGAATATAGTAGTCAATCAAAACCGAAGGATTCTGACTATTGGTGTGTCCGTATCGGAGACTGGTCTTGTCCGTGGAACAGACAACTTGCAAAAGAAAAGAATCTAAACATTTATCCTGGATAGAGCAGTCTCAAACGATTCATGAAATTGGCTCAACATTTACCGTTCAGGGATTTGATCTAAATTATGTGGGAGTTATCATTGGTCCATCTGTCAAATATAGAGACGGCAAAATTATTTTTGATATAAGTGAAAGCAAAATAAAAGTGCTGTTCAAAACAGAAAACTTGAATCAGGTGAAATGATTAATTACGGAGAAACATTATTGCGAAATGAGTTAAATGTTTTGTTAACCCGTGGAGTTAACGGGCTATACGTCTATGCGGTTGATGAAGAACTTCAACAAGCTTTAAAAAATGCGACAAAATAAGATGCTTCTTATTTCCCAAATTTTTTCGAATGATAGAAGTAGAGGACCTTCCCTCTATTTTTTATCGAAAAGGAGCAGGGATGCAAAAGAGACACGCGCATGTATCGCCGACCTTGGACATCATGGCCAAGAAGATTTTTAGTTTGCCGGAGGTGACGGCAGCATTTATTCGAGATATTTTGGAGCTGGATGTAGCGGACGCTCAGATTGTGGAAGGAAGCCAGCCCCACAGCATGGCCTATGAGGAGGATGACTTGTTCTCCACTGCGGTGGATGTGAGAGCCAAGCTCCATGATGGAACCGAGGTGATCATCGAGATCCAGATTCGCAAGCAGCAGTATTTCTTGAATCGGTTCCATTACTATTTGGCCAATCAGCTGGTGGAGAATGTGCAAAAACTGCGCCAGCAAGGTCAGACACATAAGATGTACGAGCAGATGGAGCCCGTCTATGGGATTGCGATTTTGGAGAAGTCGCTCTTGCTGGACGAAGAGGCCGCCATCAATAAATACTGGCTGACCAATAGCCGGTCCGGCAAGCAACTCAAGGCCTATTATAAGAATGGCAAGCACCAAAATCTTCTGCAGGTTGCCTTTTTAGAGCTAGACAAGTATAATAAAGATGAGAACCTGACAGATGCAGGCAGACAGTGGCTGGAGTTTTTTGGGAATCTTCCCTTTACAAAAGCTCCCAGTCAGGCCGTCGCCCACGCAGATTCATTATTAGATTCATCTAGCTGGACCAAGGAGGAGAAGACCATGATAGACGAGCGGATTCGTATTCAAGAAAATTATGATATGACCCTGGAGACGGCGATAGACGAAGCGCGGAAGAAGGTCTGGTACAAGGTCGTAAGACGAGTTGAGTAATGCGAGATGATCTCACGAGGAATGACACCTGAGCTTATCTCAGAGATGACAGGTTTGTCGCTTGAAGAGATTGAGACTCTTCTTTCCTGAGTCGTTAAAAGAGGCAGTGCCTCTTTTCTTTTTGAAAAAACTTGAAAATTTTCCCATTTTTTCAATCCGCCTTTCTAGAATTGTGGTAGAATAGAGTCAACAAAGAGCTATCCTCACCAACAGTGTGATCGATACTAGAAAAGAGGATTCTGATGACAAGAAAAATTGGTATTATTGGTTTGGGGCATGTGGGTGCGACCTTGGCCCACAGCATGATTTTGAAACACACCTGTGATCACTTGGTCTTGATTGATACCAATGAGAAAAAGGTCAAGGCAGATGCCTTGGATTTCTGTGATACGGTTGCCAATACGGGGTATCCGGTGCATATCACGGTCAATGACTACGCGGCTTTAAAAGATGCGGATGTCGTGGTGTCGACTCTTGGAAATATCGAGTTGCAGGCTAATAACACAGATGACCGTTTTGCGGAGCTTCCCTTTACCAGCAAGCAAGTGGTGCAAGTAGCGCGTGATTTGAAGGCTTCTGGCTTTAGCGGGGTCTTATTGGTAGTGACCAATCCGGTCGATGCAGTCACTCAACTCTATCAACAATATACCGGCCTTCCAAAAGAGCAGGTGATTGGGACAGGGACCTTGCTGGATACAGCTCGGATGAAGCGCGCAGTCGCCGATCGTTTGCAGGTTTCTCCTGCTAGTGTATCAGGCTACAACCTTGGTGAGCATGGAAATTCTCAATTTGTTGCTTGGAGTCAGGTCCGTGTCAAAGGACACGCCATTACCGATCTCTTCTCTCAAGAAGAGCTGGATGCCATTAACTACGAGTCCTTGCGTGGTGGTCATACTGTCTTTTTTGGTAAATTCTATACCAACTTTGGGATTGCTGCAGCAGCCCAACGCTTAGCAGAAGCTGTGATCAATGATAGCCACGAGGAAATGCCGGTGTCTAACTATCGTCCAGAATATGGAACTTATCTTGGCTATCCAGCGATTGTAGGTCGAAAAGGAATTATCGAACGATTGGACTTGCATTTGACAGAAGAAGAAAAAGAAAAATTACTCCATTCAGCCGAAACCATCAAGGAAAACACACGAAAAGGGCTGGAGCATGCATAAAGAGAGGAGGCTGGGACAAAAGTCCTAGCCTCTCAATTAATTTTGGATTGTCGAGCAAGACGCAGTGGTTGAGTGGGCTCTACTACGCTGATTTCATCAGCTTTTACAGCCCTACTCAACTATGCGGGTGTGGGAGATAATTCGGGAACTCTTTCAACTGAGTCAGGAGTTCTTTCCCACTCCCTTTTTCTGCAATTTTTCGAATGGTATAAGTGAGGGATTCCCTATACGAAATCATCGGAGGTTGCTATGAAGAAACGACACGAGTATGTATCGCCCACCTTGGATTTAATGGCGAAAAAGATTTTTAGTCTGCCGGATGTGACAGCCAAATTCATCCGCGAAGTATTGGATCTGCCAGTAGAGTCCGTTGAGATTTTAGAAGGAGACCAGATCCATGAGCAGGGGTTTTAGGAGATCTTCCGTTTGAAACATCCGTTGATGTGAGAGCAAGGCTAGATAGCGGGCTTGAAGTGATCATTGAGATTCAAGTTTTGAAGCAAGAGTATTTCTTGAATCGTTTCCACTATTATTTAGCCAATCAACTGGTAGAAAATGTCCAACGCAAGCGAAAGAAAGGAGCGACCCATTCTATGTACCAGGAGCTGGAGCCGGTCTATGGGATCGCTATCCTGGAGCGAAGTATTTTTCCTCATTTAGATTCACCCGTCAATGTCTATGAAATGCGTCATACGGTAGATGGGACACCTCTTTATAGCTCTCGAAAGGATGGAGTAGCGCACAATATGTTAAAGGTTGCCTTTTAGAGTTGGATAAGTATAATGAAAGTAGAGATACGGAGTTGAATGCTCACTGGAGACAATGGCTTGAATTTTTTGGCAATCGCCCATTCAGTCATCAACCAGACCAAGTGATCGAGCAGGCAGAATCACTCCTGATCCCATCAAATTGGACAAGGGAGGAAAAAGAAATGATTGATGAACGAATTCGTATCAGAGAAAATTGGGAAATGAGCATGGATACCTTTCGGAAAGAACAACTGGAAGCCGGTTTTCAGAAAGGGTTGAAACAAGGCTTGGAACAAGGTCTTGAACAAGGAAGGACTCGAACAAGGTCTTGAACAGGGTCTTGAACAGGGTCTCGAACAAGGACTCGAGCGTGGTCTCGAACAGGGATTGGAACAAGGCAGACAAGAAGGTATGGAGTTGGGAGTTCAAGCTGGTCAGCAGTCTCTGATTCAGAAACTATCTTTGAAGGGAATGAGTATCGAGATGATTGCTGAAATGACGGATTTATCCAGCGAATCCATCAAAAAAATGTTGGCTACGGATTCGTCTGACGAGGAGTAGTAGCGTGAACAGAATTTGTGGAACAAAGAAACTTTGAGAATTACCTTGCTTAGAAAAAAGTAGTTCTAAAATGGATTGTAAAGATCGTCAGGAGTTCGTTATTTTTGGATCTTGATCCTCTACAGATTTATACGGTTATGATTTATTGAAGGTTGGAGACTTTTGTCCAACCTTTTTCTCACTCTTCTTGGCCCTCACCTAGTGAAATGGAATAAAAGTTTAAAATGTCCGAGTTGTAATTCTTGACATTACATCTATGAGCCTGTATAATAACTATTGTAACAAATAATCTTACAACAGAAAGAGGAAACAACTATGAAAAACATTTTATTTATCGTCGGATCTCTTCGTCAAGGATCATTCAACCACCAAATGGCCCAGAAAGCAGAAAGCCTTCTTGAAGGAAAAGCAACGGTGACTTACTTGGACTACAAGGACATCCCAATGATGAACCAAGATTTGGAAACACCAACCTTGCCAGCTGTGCAAGCAGCGCGTGATGCAGTCCTTGCTGCGGATGCCATCTGGATCTTCTCACCAGTCTACAACTTTGCCATTCCAGGTGTAGTGAAAAACCTGATCGACTGGCTTAGCCGTGCCCTTGACCTGTCAGAAACTCGTGGTCCATCTGCCCTTCAAGACAAGATCGTAACCGTCTCTTCAGTCGCTAATGCAGGACACGAGCCAATGTTTGCGGCTTACCAAGCGCTCTTACCATTCGTTCGGACTCAAGTAGTGGGAGAGTTCACTGGAACAACCGTGAACCCAGAAGCTTGGGGAACAGGTGAATTGGTCTTGACAGATGAAGCAGTCGCAGGATTGGAAAAACAAGCACAAGCCCTATTAGAAGCATAAGAAAAGCTGAGACAGAAGTCTCAGCTTTTTAGATACTAAAGAGTTGTCCGAAGAAGTAAGTCACACCCATGGTGAGAAGTCCAATGATGAGGTTGCGAAGCATCGCTGGCTTGGTTGGTGCTTTTCCTAGTTTTGCACTGGTATAGCCAGTGAAGATCAAGGATAGTCCAACAACGAAGACTGTCACCGGAATGCGATAGGCAGCTGGAAAGAGAATGATAGAGAGCATTGGAGGAAGGGAACCAACTGAAAAAGCAAGGAAGCTAGATGCAGCAGCATGCCAAGGATTGGTAAACTCCTCATATTCGATACCATATTTCTCTTCGACCAGGGCTTTGAGTGGATGTTTCAGAAAGGCCCGTTCTGTCAAAATCTTTGCGGAAGTTTCGCATTCTCCATTTTGAAGATAAGCGTGGTAGAGAGATTCTCTCGCTAACTTTGGATCGCGATCCAACAAGGCTTGTTCGCGGTTCACAGCGGCTTCTTCCGTGTCTTTTGTGTGGAAACAGAGACATACTCACCGCCCGCCATCGAGAAAGCACCTGCCAGAATCGCCGATAAGCCAGAAAGGAAAATGATCCAGATGTTATGCGTGGCACTGGCCACCCCGATCACCACCCCAGCGATAGAAATGATTCCATCATTGGCCCCGAGAACAGCAGCTCTCAAGATATTCAAGCGATCGTTAAATGATTCATCTACTCCATGTTTCATTTCAGTCATACAATGTCTCCTTCATCTTATTTAGAATGATTATAAATAAAATACAGAAAGAAAGCAAGGATTTTAACTCAAATGATAAAAGTTCGACAATTTAATGAAATTTAAGTTATAATCTTTGGCATTGCAAGCAAAAAGAAAGAATAGGACATACGCCTATTCTAGCAAGATTTATTTAGCAGAAGTGACTTTACCTTTGAGGATCCTGATGGCATTGTCACACGGGTCAGAAAAGGATAATAAAAAGGAGTGGAAAGAACTCCTAAAATTAAAAAGTTTGAAAAGGTTCCCCAAACCTTTTCAATTTTCTCCTCAGATAGCTTCAACAGTCTGGGAGACTGTTGAAGGTTGTAGATAAAGGAAACTTTGTTTCCATCATTAGGTCTTCTTTGGAGCTTAATCAAGCGAACAAATACTTAGGAAACTTGCTTCGCAAGTCCTATCTACCACCTCAAAGCAGTGCTTTGAGCAATCAACCACTGCGTCATACAGTTATTTCTATCAAAGATCGAAGGTTGGACAGTTTTTTGCCCAACCCTTTTTTAATGAGATAAATTAGTTCGTTTCATTTTCTTTTCCGACAACCCAAAATAAGAGAAGGAGTTGGAAGATGCCTAAGGCAAATAAGACCATGAAACCGTTGCGACTTCCTTTCAGCAGTGGCTTGGGTGAAGTCCAGCTTTTGATTAGCTTGGCTCATGGCAACGATCAAGTGAAGCCAGGGTTGTTCCAACAGCACCTGCAAATTGTTGCAGGGTGTTAAAGATCGCGTTCGCATCAGGTTGCTCTTCCAGAGACAGTTGTTTCTGTCCGTTTGTCGTGATATTGCCAAAGGCAAGTCCCATACCGGTCATGAAGATCATGTAAAAGATGAGAATCAAGCCATTTGTCAGCTTCAGGCCAAAGAGGGTGAAGTGGAAATGAGCCAGAAGGATCAAAGCAGCTCCAAGGAGAATTGGTTTGCGAGCGCCTAGTTTATCTAGAATGAGACCAGAGAAAGGAGCAAAACCTGCTCCAATGATGGCTCCTGGAAGCAGCATCAAGGCTGCAAGTGTGGTACTCGAGTGGTTGACCAATTGGACATAATTGGGCAAGAAGAAAACTCATGGCAAGAGAGCCTAATTGAAAGGTGAAGAAGGCTAGAACATGGCCAGTGAGAGATGGTTCTTCAAGATGGCAAGGTTGATAATGGGAGTCTCCAACTGATTGGACCGCCAGACCAAGAGAACGAGTCCCAAGAACCCGATCACCAGCCAACCAAGCACAGAAAACTGAAGAACGCATGATCCGCAAGACCGTGAATACCCTAGAATCAACCCTATAAAATGAGGCAATGATGGCGAGAAGGCTCATGATATCAAGGGTTTCTCGCTTGACTTTACTGATTTGCTCAATGGAGCGAAGTCCTGCAACTAGCGAAGCTAGAAGGATCGGGAATTGAACCAAGAAGATGGACCGCCAGCCGAAGCTAGCTGTTAAGAGACCACCGACAGTAGGCCCAATGGCGGGTGCATGGCTGTAATCAGGGTCCCCACTCCCATCATGAGACCGATCTTGCGTTTTGGGACCTGCTCTAAAATGATATTAAACATCAGAGGAAGGGCAAAACCAACCCCCATTCCTTGGACCAATCGTCCCAGAACCACAAAGCCAAAACTTGGAGCTAGGAAGTCAATGAGAACACCTAAAACAGATAGGAGATTTCCAACTAAAAAGATGGACTTCATTTTAAAAGAGCGCTTGAGGTAGGCAGATAAGGGGACCACACAGGCAACGACTAAGAAGATAGATGGTGGTGACCCACTGGACGGTTGCGGTATTGATCTCAAATTCCTTCATCAATATTGGGAAGGTGATATTCATGGCAGTTTCTCCAGCCACCCCGCAAAAGGAAAGGATCCCTGTCGCAAAGATAGCAAACAGGACCTTGGCTGAAATTTTTTCTTGTGACATAGGTGTCTGATTCCTCCTAAATCTTCCTAAAGATATGGAATATGGTATGAAAATCCATGGTTACGATCTGATTTTCCGTCAGCTCCAATCGCTAGGAGCATAGCACGACCAACGGTAACCTGATCCATCGTTTTGTTAGCTAACAAATAGTATAGAGGAAATGAAGACCCCTGTCAAAGAGTTTTTGAAAAGTTTTGAAAATTATAAAAGTATTCTCAAAAGATGCTGCTTCTAAAAATGAAAGGGATTGCCCACCAGTATGATATAATAAGAAGAAATGAGTACACGTGAATCCGTTCCGAAACAACTCGAATAGGAGGCCCTATGACCAAGTATTTAGTCCAAGTTTCACCAGTTTTGAAAAAGAAGTTTGATTCAAATTTCCCAGAAAACCCTGGTTTCCTTATTTCCTTTTTTCCTATTTTCAAGATAAAGATTCGGTGAATCGGCTCTATCGATCAGCTGCTCTATCGAGGAGCTATATCCATCAGCTCTTTTCGATGGATAGCTGGATTTGCTATGGGATCAGGCTATTGAATCAAGTCCTCATTAATTTTTCTAATTTTTAACGGTGCGTCCCATTTTCTTGTCCTTGGTTCTAGGGGTCAGCCTCAATCTTCTTTTGGTTCTTGGGAACCAATTTAATATTTTTCAGACTATCCGACAGTTCTTGGCTTCTCTCACGGCAAGCAGTCATCATCTCTTGTCCACCTTTGTCATGGGACTATTTAGTGGGCTATCTGCTTGGTTTGGTAATAGTCAAGCCTTTGCCTTGAACTCAATTGCGGATGATAACTTTGCTTTGGAAAATCTCACCTACGCTGTGACCCATCATTCAACGACAGGCATTCTCATCTCTATACCTTGACCAATTTGTACCGCAGCTTTGGTCTGGTAGGTGGAATCGGTGCAGCTCCTAGCCTTGGTAGCAATCCTGCTGGTTTCCTGAAGTCAAAAGGATGCAAGAAAGTCAGTCTCCTCAGTCTGTTTCCAAGTCTCTTTAACAATGGGGCGTCTTTCATGGTAGGGATACTGGTCCTTCTCAATCCTGCGTATGTGATTCCCTTCATTGTCAATCACCTTGGTGAATATGGGAATAGCAGCTGTGGCTTTGTGCTTCAAGCTGATGCCAGCAGCTGTCTATCCGGTATAGATGGCACTACTAGTCTTCATCTATGCTTTTATTGGAACGGGGAGGAAGTCTGAGAGCCCAGCTAGCTGTATAGCATTCTTTGTTTTGCCGTCGATGTGCTCCTTTATCTACTCATTTGTCCGCATGGGAAATCAGTATCTGAAAAGATTTAAAAGTGAAAGGAGAAAGCGATGAAGCCATCTGAAAAACAGCGATCGTCCTCTACTTTGGTCAGTCTTTCTCTTGATCGCTTTAGCCATTTCCTTCTTATAGCTGGACTCGACTAATGTTTCAAGAATCGAGAAATTTTACAATCTCAAAACTGTCTCCCATCATCATGATCCCGGAAGCTCTAGCGACAGAGAAACCCTGTTGATGGCTTGGTGACTAAGCTCAACCAAGGCCGCCAAGGAACCATAACGCAGTCTGCTCAAGTGTCAAAGAGTATGGAATGATGGGCATATCAGCCTATAGTGGTAGTATTGATGCCAAGACAATGAGCCAGTAATTGTGGTTGGTTTTGAAAACAACAAAGATGGCTATAGCAACATGACAAAAAAGCAAGCTGTCAAACTATTTAATCAAGCCTTCGAAGCCCTTCAAGAAAAATATAATTTTAATAACTTTAAGGGCTTGGGTCATTCTAACGGTGGCTTGATTTATACAGTAGCCTTTATTGAAAATTATCTGGGAGATTGTGATGTGGATCTCAAGACCCTCATGACCATCGGAACTCCTTACAATTTCACGGTAGTAACCAATATTCAAAATAAATCTGAGATGTTGGCCGACTTTATCAAGGGAAAAGAAGCCATCCCCACAACCCTTCATATGTATTCAGTAGCAGGGACCATCACCTATGATTCAGATGAGTTGGTCCCAGATGCCAGTGTTTCTGCTGGGAAGTATATCTACCAAAACCAAGCAGCTAGTTATACTGGAGATTACAGTGACGGGGAAGATGCTCTAGCACTCGGACCTTCCAACCAATGATGAGGTGGGGTTGCCTTGGTGAAAGAGCATATTGAAAAGTCAACCGGATCGTCGAAGCAAATCCGAATAAAATAAACTAAGTGTGAAGAAGGGATTCCTTCCTCACCTTTTTTAGTATAATAAAGTTTAGTATGAAAATAAGGGAGATTATAGGAAATAAGATGAAAAGAAAACAATGGGTGCAGTTAGGAATAGTGGCTTCGAGTATGGTCATGTTAACAGGATGTTACCAGAGATACCAGCGCCAGTCCAGTCCTAAAAAGAGGCTGCAACAAGCCAGACTTCAGCAAAGAAACAAGCGAAAAAAGCAGATAACAAACAATTATACCAGTCTGTTTTTTCAGACTACCAAAAGATTTTTGCCACTTCAAAAGATTTGGATGCTATTTCCAAATTGAATGATGCAATTAGCCAAAGAAGATCGGATGATCAATAGTTGGGTGATCGAGACTATCATCAATCAGCCAGATGCCGTTCGCTATGCCTTTAAGGACTTAAATAACGATGGGGTAGATGAGATGATCATCGCCAATCAGCAGACTGATGGAAGCTACTTTGTGACAGGAGTTTACTACCTCAAGGACCAAAAACCGACCTTGCTAGCAGAAGGTTTCGTCGCTGGACACGGGGAGCGCGCAATGCGACGACCCTCTATCAGGGAGGAGAAGTCTTAGAAGTCAGCTGGATGTCGGGAACTGGCCGTGGGGTAGCTGTGCTCTCACGGATAGAAAAGACGCCTCAAGCTCGCGACCAAAGTCCAGGAAGAAGAAGTCCAAGTACCTGGTTCAGATCTGAATGCCTCTTTGGAAAATCGGATGAGGATAAACTGGATCTCAAGAGTTTCGATTGGCAAACTTTTGACAGCACACCATCAGCGGGAAATAGCCAAAGCCAGGAAAAACGCCTTGGAATGCTGAAAAATCAGCAAAATTGGCAGAATTTATGAAGACCTGGGGAGAAAAGATGGGACAACCCAACTATCAAAAAGGCATTGCTGGTGGTGATGTAGGACCAGACAACCTCTATACTCTAGGGGAAAATAGCAAGATGGATGCCATTTATACGAGATACTGGTCAAGGAAATGCAAAATACCGCATCGTAGAACGCTATAGCAATTGGGACAAGTATCCAGATGTGCATAGTTATTTCTTTGCCATTACAGATACAGGAGAAGGCATTGTCTTTCATTCTCCAACGACCAATGGTGGGAAGATGTATCTAAAACCAACGGACAACAAGGAACTTCAAGAAGAGTTCAATCAATTACTTCATCAATGAAAAGAAGAATAAACCAGAAAAAGACTGTTTTTCTGGTTTTGTTTATCTCAAACAATGAATAAATATACAAATTAAAGAAATAATTTTTAGGATATAAAATATGTTAAAAACTAGTGATAATTAGCGGTGTATAAGTGTTTAAAAACAGAAAATGTTTGACAATTAAAGGAAAATCATTTAAAATATATTCATTCTTTATTTATAGGAGAAAAAATATGAAAAAACTTCTTACAGCCGGTGTGGCTCTCTTGTCAGTTGCAACGTTAGCAGCTTGTTCTGGTAAAACTGCTTCAGAATCATCAAGCAAAGATGCAAAAGCTTCTTCTAGCAAAGTAGAAAAATCATCTACTTCAGAAAGCAAATCAAGCAGTTCATCAAAATCATCTAAATCAGCAACCTCTTCTGTTAAAATTCCAGAAATTGTCTTGTTGACTGGATGATGAAATCGATAATGCCAAAACAATTGGTGATATGAAAACTCTTTATAGTAAATTAGTGGATAACTATAAAAAATATGCTCAAGATCTTGGCGATCAAATTCCCGAATCACATAGATCTAAATATACTCAACAAGTGGAACCAGCTCTCAAGACATTGGACGAATCAAAAACTCAATTTGATACGGCGCTTTCAACTGGTGGTTCAGATGATACAGTTGTTCCTGAACAAGGACGTACTGCTTTTGCACAACAATTGAAATCTGGACGTGACACTATGAAACAAGCTCTTGAAAGTGCATATAAGATCAATTGCGCCATTGCATCTCTTCATCTAAATCAGCTGAATAATTCAATAAATGAAAATAGGCTAGGACTTTTATCCTAGCCTATTTTTGCTTTCTTACAAAAATGTAAGAAATAAAGGGGGAAATGTAAGGTTATGTTATGGTGAAAGCGCTTCAGTTTTAGTACAATAGATTTGTAAAAAACGATTGAAGCTTTTATCGAGCTAGAAAGGAATGGACCATGACCCTACTAGACGTTCAACATATCAAAAAATCTACAAAACCCGCTTTCAAGGAACGCAGGTTGAAGCCTTAAAGGATATTCACTTCACTGTGGAGAAGGGTGAATACGTGGCCATCATGGGGGAATCAGGATCTGGGAAATCAACCCTCCTCAATATCCTAGCCATGCTGGATCAGCCGACGGAAGGGCGGGTTTACCTCAATGGCACAGATACCTCAACTATCAAGAACAAGGACGCCTCGAGCTTCCGCCGGGAAAAACTAGGCTTCGTCTTTCAAGATTTCAACCTGCTCGATACCTTGTCTGTCAAGGACAATATCCTCCTGCCTCTGGTGCTTTCTCGTAGACCGGTCAAGGAAATGATGAGCAAGGTGGAGAGCGTCAGTCGAGAGTTGGGCATTCACCAACTGCTTGAAAAATACCCTTACGAAATCTCTGGTGGACAAAAGCAACGGGTAGCCGTAGCACGGGCCATCATCACCTCGCCAGAAATCCTCCTGGCGGATGAGCCAACAGGGGCGCTGGATTCCAAGTCTTCAGCTACGTTACTAGATGTCTTTGAAGATATCAATACCATGGGTCAAACCATTCTCATGGTGACCCACTCGACCGCAGCCGCAGCACGGGCCAAGCGCGTGCTCTTCATCAAGGATGGGATCCTTTACAACCAGATTTTCCGCGGGGAAAAGACAGAGCGTCAGATGTTCCAAGAAATCTCAGATACCTTGACGGTCATGGCGGGAAAGGAGGATCGTGATGTTTAAATTAACAAGTAAATTAGCACTTTCCAACCTCAAACAAAATCGCAAGTTGTATTATCCTTTCGCTATAGCTGTCATTTTAACGACCATGATCCTTTATAGTTTTATCGCCTTGTCATTGACCCTCATTTAGAGGATTCTTACGGAGGGGGATCGGCGAGAACTGTTCTTGGTTTTGGCAGTTTCGTCGTCCAGCTGGTCGTCATCGTTTTGGTGGCTTATGCCAATGGCTACGTCATGAAAAATCGTTCCAAAGAACTGGGACTCTACAGTGTTCTGGGAATGGAGAAGAAGCATCTCCTCATCATGACCTTATGGGAATTGCTCTTCTTCTATGTTCTCACAGTTGGAGTAGGACTGGGTTTGGGACTCTTGTTTGATCGCTTGATTTTCGCCTTGCTTCTAAAATGTATGGGTTTACCAGTCGTCATTCAATCAACCTTCCAGATAGAGGCTGTTCTTAACACTTTACTTGGGTTAGCCTTAGCTTTTGGCCTCATTCTCTTGTTGAATTCTTTCCGCCTCTTGCGCTACAGTTCCCTCCACCTCATGCAACAGAAAGAAAGCAGGAGAGAAGAAGGAAGATTCTTGCTGGTCCAAACTCTGTTAGGTCTAGGTCTCTTAGGAATTGCTTTCTATTTGGCGCTAACTGTTGAGCGTCCAGTTGCGGCTGTCCAAAGATTCTTTATTGCTGTCATCTTGGTCATTCTGGCGACTTATCTCTTATTCAACGCAGGATCGATTACCTTCTTAAGAATTCTTAAAGGTCGGAAACCCTACTATTACAAGCCGGAGAATTTTATCTCTGTTTCCAACTTAATAGCTCGGATGCGAAAAAATGCAGCGGGTCTTGCGACCATTAGTATTCTATCCACCATGGTCTTGGTCACCTTAACCGGGTCGCTCAATATCTTTATTGGAGGGCAGAATTACCTAGATACTGTGTACCCTTCGGACTACAATTTTAGTGTGGGACATATGCCTTCAGATGCTGAAACAGAACCGGTTATTGAGGATGTTCAAGCTCAATATTAAGAAAACAGCCGATGCGACACATCTGTCAGATTATCAGGTGGCACAGACAACATACTGGTCGGCTGAAATTCGAAAGATTGATGGAAGGAGCTTAGAGGTGAATGACCAGTCCACTCCATCAACTGGTCAGGAATTGAAGTCAGAAGGAGCAGTCTACTTTTTTGATCAGGCGACTTATGGAGCAACTGACCGGTCAAAAAGTTGAGCTTGGGGAAAATGAAATCCTAGCCTATGGGTATCAGTATCCTGGAAGATTAGACGCGCAATTAGAAATCAATGGGAAGACCTTCACGATTAAAGAAAAGCTAGACTCCAATTTTATCCAAGGAAAACTCCCTCAAGCCGACCTGTTTCAACACCAAATGGGCTTGTATCTGGTCCTCCCTGACTTGAACCAACTGGGACTAAAAGTTGATAAAAATTTGGAATTCTCTATTACTGCTAAAAATAAAGAAAACCAAGATTTTATTTCTGGCTTGATCAAAGAGCTTTATTCGACAGACAAAATCAGTCAATATGGTGCGACTTCTTTTGGTGGATTTGATCGATACAGCATAGAGAAAGATGTGGCGTGAATCATGCAGGGACTCTCCTCTTTATCGGGATTTTTCCTATCGGTGATCTTTCTATTAGCTACGGTTCTCGTCATTTACTACAAACAGATTTCAGAGGGCTATGAGGACCAGGGAAAATTTTGTGTGATCTTGCAACAAGTAGGACTGGACCAAAAACAAACGTCCACCACCATTCGCAAACAGATACTCACCGTCTTTTTCTCCTTCCATTATTCTTCTCCTTCCTCTACCTAGGAGTGGCCTACAAGATGATCGCAAAAATCGTTGCCCTCTTAGGAGCAACCAATGCGGGCTTGGTCCTTCAAACGACTCTTTCTATTTGCGCTGTCTTCTTCATCTCCTATGTCCTTGTCTTTCTTCTGACTTCTAGAAGTTATCGGAAGATTGTCGTGAGATAGCGTTCGAGTCTATCAAAAGATTAGAAATAAGATGAAACATACAACATTTTGTTAGCACAAAAAACACCGAGGATCAAATCCCCGGTGTTTTCTATCACGATTATTTTACGTGTTTTGCAAGTTCTTCTTGCGCTTTTTTGTTTGATTCTTCTTTTTCTTTCAACCAATTCTTATAAGCTTTTTCGTAGTTCAGCAGTTGTAACTGTCTTATCTTGAAGTTTTTGGTATTTGAAGAAGGTTGATTCACCTTTAATACCAATAGCAGAATTTGGTGCAGAGAATGGTGTTACCTTCGTGATAGATGGAACTCCACCCTTAGAGTAGATTGGAAGAACAATTGCGTTTTCAGTCAACCAAGCTTGGGCAGCAGCGTATTTTTCATAACGTGCATTGATATCCAATTTTTCAGCATTGGCAGCATCTAGCAATTCTTTGTATTGGTTCAAACCAATTTTCTCGATGAGCGCTTGGTCTTTCTTAGGATCAAGTCCCATACCAGTCAAGGTTGAACCATCTGTTGGGTTCAAGATATTCAAGTAAGTAGATGGGTCTTGGAAGTCAGGTCCCCAACCAGTGATATCCATATCAAAGTCTTTTTGCTCTGGTGATTGGGCAAAGTAAGTAGCGTTATCTGCATCGTCTGTAGACAATTTTTGTACATCGATCACGACATTGTCTTTACCAAGGGCCGCTTCGATTGAGCTCTTCATAGAGTCTGCTTGTTGGACAAGAGCATTAGAAGATTGGTCTACGACATAGTCGATATGGATTGGGAATTGAACACCTTGTGATTGCAATTCAGATTTTGCTTTTGCAAGTTCCGCTTTGGCTTTATCCGCATTATGCAAGCTATCTTGAGCATCAGCAAAGCTTACACCTTTCCACTCATCTCCTGTTGCGGCAAGTTTTTCTTCAACGAGCGTACCGAAGTCTTTTCCGTTGGCTTGCACAAATGTAGGTGGAACTAGTAGGGTACGAAGAGTTTTTGATGCTCCATCTTTCCCGTTAACTTGAGCGCTGTAGTGAAGTTCTGTCTAAAGCGAAGTTCAAGGCTTGACGGAAGTTCTTGTTTTGAAGAGCTGTCTTAGTGCTGTTCTTTTGTTCGTCAGAAGTCTTCTTCGTATGACCGTAGTTTTGACGGTTCACGTTGAAGTAAGCGTAGTAGACAGTAGAATCTTGTTGAGAATAAACGATGTTATCCTTGAATTTCTTCTGAATTGTGCTGTAAGTTGAGCTTGTTGGGAAGAGACGAGCGGTAGATAGGTTACCATCTGAGAAGTTACGAGCAAGATAGTCCTGGTCAGATCCATCGAAGTAAGTCAATTTAACCGTATCGATGTGAACATTTTTCTTGTCGTAGTAATCAGGGTTTTTATCCAACTCGATTTGTGATTTTGAAGTGAAGGATTTCAAAATGTATGGACCATTGTAGAGGATACCATTTGGTTTCACGCTACCAAAGTCTTTCCCAGCTGATTCCAAGAATTTTTCATTGACTGGCATCATTGTAGCAGTGGTCAATTTAGAATTCCAGAAAGATTCAGGTTGGTTCAAAGTGTATTGAAGAGTGTGATCATCAACAGCTTTTACCCCAACAGTTGAGAAGTCTTTGGTTTTCCCGTTTACATAGTCATCCAAGCCTTTGACTGAGTTTTGAACCAAGTAAAGAGCATCCGATTTTTTATCTGCTACGTATTTTAGAGATGTCACGAAATCTTGTGCAGTGACGTCAGCGTATTCATTTCCTTCTGAATCATACCACTTCGCATCTTTTCGAAGCTTGTAGGTATAAGTCAGACCGTCTTTTGAAACGGACCAGTCTTCTAGCAAGAGCAGGCACTAGGTTACCGTATTGGTCGTTTTCAAACAAACCATCGACCAAGTTGGTAGTAATGTCGCTTGTAGTTGAACGATTTGAAGTCAAATAGTTCAAGGTATCAGGGTCTGTACCATACACGTAGTTGTAGGTAGTCCCTTTTGACGCATTAGAAGATGAGCCACATGCAGCAAGGAAAAGCGTTGAAGCCGCGGCGACACCTGCTAAAAGAGCAAGCTTCGATTTTTTCATATTCGTGTCTCCTTTTGAATAATTTTAATTATTATACTCCAATCAATCTATAAAATAAAGTGTTTTTTGAACTTTTTTTGCATATTTACACACCACTATACAGTAAAACCCTTGATTTTAAGGGATTTTTAAGGAATAAAAATTTTTTTAAAAAATTACTATTATGCTTTACATACTAGTTAGAGAAAGAGTATACTGATAGTGAAAAGACTAGTATGTAAAACAAACTAGTAAAGAATGTGAATAGAAAGAGGTGAGAAGGATGAAAGAGTCCCAATTACTAAAGGGAGTCTTGGAGGGCTGTGTGCTGGAGATTATTTCTATAAAGGTCATATCTATGGCTATGAATTGATCCAAAGTCTCTAAAGAGATGGGATTTGATAAGATTGTCGCAGGGACCATTTATCATCCCTGCTCTAAAAATTAGAAAACAAGGAATTATTCATGGGGAAATGAGGCCGTCTCCAGATGGTCCTGATCGTAAAGCATATTTTTCACTCAGTGATGCTGGAAGAGAGCGCTTAGAGGAATTTTGGGACCAGTGGCAGGAGTTAGTCACGATAAAGTAGAACGTATCAAGAGGGAGGGAGAAGAATGAAATCGCAATGGTTATTTTGAAGAACGCAGGCCTTGATGCAAACTCTTTAGCCAGGAGGACCAAGCTTATTTCCAAGATTCATGGATTATTTCAATCTTGCACGGTTTTTATATGAGGAGAGAGTCTTCAAGAGAGCAGGTCTATAATTTAGCGGTAGATTTTTCATGTGTGGAGCGGAGACTGGATCTACGGCAAAGGACTATTTTGGTCTTGATCCGAAGGGAATGGCAGACCAAATCATTGTGTAATATGCCCAAAGAATCGACTCGCTCTGTTCTAAAATATAAGGCTATCTTTTCAGGTATTGTGATTTTTTATCGCCTCTTAAGTGATTTTGCCTCCCAAGCGGTCCTTGTGCTCAAGCCGCTAGTCTATTTAACCGACATCATTTTGGGACTGCCAGCTTCTCGTTGGGATCGGGCCTTTCTATCTCCTTCGTCGCTTCATTTTTGTAGAAGAAAAAGCGAAAAAAGCAATTTATGTAGCATTTGTTCTGGTATTAGGATCTATTTTTTCAGTGAAATTGTGGGGAGTTCGCTTCTCTTGCCGTTGCTTTTGCTTGGTTTGTAGTCCCTAGTCCTTGGGATGCTCTTCTCATGACAGGGGCTAGCGGAGCTTCTCACTTTCTTGGCAAAATGGGAAAGAAGAGTTTGGATCGAGCTCTCGTCTTTCCTATCGTCGCCTTTTTAGTGGCTGATTCTTACATCGCTGACCTTTTGGCACACAAGGAGCTCAGTAATCTCGGCTAAGATCTGGTTCTTCTGCCCACAGTGATCATCGTTTTGGGCTGGTTATTTATTATTGGTTTACGACTCGTGCTTTGAAAAAGAATAGGACGAAAAGTGATAAATAGTAAGAAAAGGGGCTGGGACAAAAGTCCTAGCCTCCCAATTATTTTTTTGATTGTCGAGCAAGACAGCAGGAAGAGTGCTCAAAGCAACCGCTCGAGGGGCTGGTAGACAGGGATCTGCTAAGCAAGTTTCCAAGCAGTTGTTCAAGCTTTTTTCAAAGTTCCAAAGATGCCCCACCAACTGTGCGGCGGTGGGACGACGAAATCGAATTCTGACGAATTACCGATGTCTGTCCCACTCTCTTCTTGTCCAAGCATGACAGAATATAAACTCATTAGATGGGAGAATAGAAGTATGAATTTATTCTCTGAAAAAAGGGACTGGGGCAAGTACACCCGCGGTCTAAATCGCTGCATTTACGTTTGCGGGGATTTTGATTATTTTAGGAATTGGTGCCATGGTGGGGACGGGTGGGGATCTTCACGATTACGGGAACCGGGCAGCAGCGAATTTAGCTGGGCCAGCCCTTTGATCATTTCGATTGTGATTGCGGCTTTTTGCGTCGGCTTTATCTGCGCTCTCTTTTTCTTGCTGCTGAATTTGGCGTCTCGCATCCCTTCAACCGGTGGAGCCCGAGAGTTACTCTTCTGCCATTTTCCTTTCGAGAGTTTCCGCCTCGGATTGCAGGTTGGTTGACCGTGATGGAATTTATGACAGCCGTATCAGGGGTGGCTTCAGGTTGGGCTGCTTATTTCAAGGGTTTGTTGGCCAATCTTGGCTGGAGCTCGCCGCACGAAGCTTCAAACGGGACTTTGATCCAGCTGTGTGCGGAACTTATGTGGATCTCTCTTGCTCTATTTTGGTCTATGGTCCTCGTCACTGCCTTGGGTCTCTCATGAATGCAAAAAGCGGTCTCACGTTTTGCAATTCCTGCTGGTCTTACTCTAAGTTTTCTCAGCTCTTGCCTTGAGTTTACTCCTTGCCGGGATTTTTTCACCTAAATTCTGGCAACTGGGCAAACTTTTGCCCCTCACGCATTTGGCGAAACCCATGGCGGCACAAACAGGGATTATGTCTGGGAGCCTTCGCACTGTACTTAGCTTTTCTGGTTTTGAGTCCATTTCAGCCGCGGTCGATGAAATCAAGCGCGAATCCACAAAAAGAACGTTCTCTCAGGCATTGTCCTCTCGTCTCTTTGATCACAACTGTTCTTTATATTTTGGTCACCTTAGTTCTTGACAGGTATGGTTCCTTTTGAGCAACTTTCAAAACGTTGATTATGATGTGCAGTAGCCTTTGCCCCCTTCGTCGGGTCGGTGGTGGCCAGCTGGGGCAGGGAATTGCGATCGCCAGCGCTATTTTGACCCCTGATTACCGTCTGCATTTCGGATGACCTTTCGCCCTCTCACGGATGACAGTGCCAGTTTGGCGCGGGATGGGCTCTCAAGCTAAAGTCGAGAAACAGCTCGATCCAAAAACCAGAATTCCTAAAAATGCAACACTAGTAGTCTTGGATCGATGGCTGCCATTGCTGGTGGAGTCTTTCCACTTGCAAGTTATCGCTTCCTTCTCTTAAATATCTCCACCTTGGCTTACCTGGTTATGTTGGCCTTTGCCCTCTTGAAATTGCGCAAGGAACACGGGGCTCCTGGACCTGGTGAATTTGGAACACCCTTGGTTCCAGTCTCTGCCAATCCTATCGATTGTGGTCTGTCTGTCCTTTATGACCCGCCCAGTATTCCCTATATCGACTCTGGCTGGCCTTCGGAGTTGCTCTCTTTGATCGGGATCGGAATTTATTTCGGTTATGGCTATCGCCACTCAGAAGAAAATCAATAAAACAGCCGAAAGCTAGAGTAGAAGAGCTCCGGCATTTTTATATAGGGGAAGCTCTCTTTTGGTATAATAAAGGAGAATGTTAACTAGATAACAAAGGAGAAACATCATGACACTAGAAGAGTATTCTACCAGGCTTAAAGGCTAAGAAAATATGTGCAATGAACGGGTTGGGGCGGATGCAGAAAACTACGAACCAACTTTTTGATACCATTGGAGCAAAACGGGTGGCTCTGGAAGCGACACACCTTATTTCACATTAGGCCCTGTCTCGTGAAGGGGAAGGCTTTTCTATGTGAGTCCAACTCCTTTGTGATGTCTTAGTCGACAGATTGGGCGGAAGTCCACGACTCGGGCAAAGGCTCTTAGCCTCACAGGCGTGAGTTCCGGGATTGGTCTGGCTCAAGCTCGCCTCTTTTCTAGAAGAGCGGGCTACCAGGTTCATGGAGTGGACCAGGGAGCGGATCCCAGCGTTGGCAGGTGATCCTCACTTTGCAACGGGACTTAATTCTCTTGATTTGACGCTGATTTTCGACTGGTGTCCTGAGGTAGATGTCTTGTAATACGGCTGGGGTCTCTGTGGATGATTTCACAAATCAGCTTCTTGAAGCAAAGTGCTCAGGTGAGATTCAGGAGATTTTTGAGATTAACTATGTGACCTGGCGGAGCTGGACACGGCATTATCTGACTCAAATGTTGGAGAAGAAGCGAGGTATCATCATCAATATGTGCTCCCATTGCATCTAGTCTAGCTGGTGGAGGCGGTCACGCGCTTATACTTCCTCCAAGCATGCTCCAGCGGGCTTATACCAAGCAGCGTGGTCCTGGATTAGGCAGCAGTGTCGTGGGGATTCAGGTCTTCGGCATCGCGCACAGGAGCCGCCAAAACAGGCATGATCTGGCAGCTGACTCATGAACCAGGTGGTTTGGCT
Organism: Streptococcus sp.; assembly: GCA_047241705.1. Taxonomy (GTDB): domain Bacteria; phylum Bacillota; class Bacilli; order Lactobacillales; family Streptococcaceae; genus Streptococcus. The sequence continues at coordinate 93,264 of JBKTJB010000003.1, read as the reverse complement.
GACTGGGCAGCCAGTGAGACGCCTATCAAGCGCTGGATAGAACCAGAAGAAGTGCAGCCGAAGTCAGCCTCTTTTGGCTCAGCGGGAAGGCCTTCATGCTATGTGCAGGGACAACCCTGCACCCATTGATGGTGGTTGAGTTTGGCAGTAGGAGGATGAAAAAGCAAGAGTTGAAATCTTGCTGAAGAAATGCAATTGTTTTTTCCTTACTGAAAGAGGATCAAACCCAGGTGAACTAAGTTAGGACAGTGGTGAGACAGGTATTTGACTCTGCTTATGCTAAAGAAGATCTCACTGAACGAAATTAAACCTACCAGAGCGGGATCAGGATGAACTCGGATTTCTTTAAGGATTGGTCACGACGTGAGATCTAGCCTATTTCACTCAAAAAGACAGACAGGGATAACAATTATGAAGATAACTGAGGGTAAAGTTCACAGAAGAACTTTTGAATGGGCTACCTGAAACCTTAAGAGATTGTTTTAGAAGAAACGTATAGTACACAATTGATTTGCATAAGTCGTCATGTTGGAACGAGGCAGGAAATCATGATTAAATTAGTGAATGTTACTAAATGTTTTAGTGATGGATTCGGATGTCAGACATATTTTCAAAAATTGTAACTTTGAATTTAAAAAAGGTAGCACGACTGCAAGACGTTGGCTGTTCTGGATTAGGGGAAAACTACTTCCTTGTTAAATTAATATTAGGGATTACCACAGTTTAAATGAGGGGGACATCTCAGTCTGTGGTAGTTCCATTTTAGATATGAAAAATTTGGAGTAAGGTATAGGCGTAGGAATATTGGCTGTGTCTTCCAAAATCCTTAATTTGATTTCAGGTTTCACGGTGAAAAGAGAATATTCTACTTCCAAGATATTTTTTTTGAAAATGGAGAGAATAACATTAACGAAATTTGTAACACTTTAGGTCTTTCAAAGGAAATGTTAAGCAAGAGTATTGATAAGATTAGTGGAGGTGAAAAACAAAGAGTTGCTTTGGCAAGAGCTCTTATTAATAATCCAGAAATATTGATAGCAGATGAACCTACTGGTAACTTACGCCGCTGCATAACGAACAAAATATAATAGAAATTCAGTTGAAGCGGATCAATGAGGAGTTAGGTATCACGATTATAACAGTAACTCATAGTGATAAGGTGGCGAATAGTAGCATGCAGTCTATTTGCACAGTTGTTGATGGCAAAATTCGAGTACGTAAGGAGATGATAAAATGAATCATTCCATATTATTCAATGCTGAAAGAGATTTGTGAAGTCAACAAACGAAGATATAGAGTAGTTACGATCTGACTCGTCAATAACGATCTCTGTTTTGCTAATTGTTTTAGAGTGATGCTCATTTCTAATTCTTTCTCATAATAAAAATGATTAAAGAAATGATCATTGTAGCAAACAAAAATGTTGTTACTGTTGCCTTTGGTAATAAAGAAAATTCTCTGAATTATAAAGCTTTGCCTTTATTTTCTAATGAAGATGAAATGATCGAGTAAAAATAGAGGTAAGTAAAATATTACTGGCGTAAAACTATTATTTACGGATGATATCAAATTCCGAAATGAGTAAGACATCGGTTTTCCAATACTATCCATTGTCTAGAAGAAAAGTATTTAAAAACCTGAATATTAGAATTGCTGAAGGGAAATTTCCAGAGAAGGAAGCAAATGAAACATGCCAACCGGAGATTCCGGTACACAAGGCTACATCAATGAATGTCGGAGATACGGTGACTACTATTAAGATTGATAACTCGTCGTGAAAAGTTTGTAATTTCTGGCATTATAGACAAGCAAGAAGCGCAGTGTTATTTTTCTACCTTGCCAACAGAAAATAAATCAAAATGATGGCAATCAATGTAAAAGTAGTAGCGTTTCATCAAACAAGTGTCGCTCATTCTGAATGCTACTGTAAAAAATGGAACCGATTTAAATGAAGTAGTGCAAACAAGATAGAAAAGACCGTTTTAAAAATGAAAATTTAAAACAATCTTTATCAGGAACAGGATTAGATGTTGCTGTAGCAACACAACAGGACGTTATCAATATGCTATCCAGACGGTTTTCCTACATCGACCTTTTTATCCTCTTTAATCATAGTTCTTATCTCTATTGTAGCGATTATTAATATCATCAATATTCTAGCTATTACTGTTCAGGTAGAATCATAAACAGATCGCAACTTTTAAAATTATCGGTGCATCTGATCGACAGATGTAAGAAGTGAATATATTTATTTGAAAGCTTTATGAGATGGGAGCACGAGGTACAAGCGCGTGGGATTGGTGATAGAATTGCTATTTCTTATTTGATTCATCTTTTGGAGTGATCATCACTACCAGATACTGAACTTACCAGATTGTTGACTTCCTGTCAATAGGGATACTCACTTCAGTTTTGCTTGGTGACTATTGGTGTCTAGAAAAATTACTAAAATTGACATTGAAAAGGCATTAAATCAATAATAATACGAGAGAGAAGAAATGATTAGTGAGCAATCTAGAGATGGTGTTGCAAAAAGAAAAGCTATACTGGATTTCACTATTGACTGAGCTTTTTGAATGAAAGTAGGAGGATTTGATGAAAAATCAAACATCACTTTGGGGTATACGGAGTCTGTCTTCAAGAGGGAAACCGCTCTAGCATTGAAAAAACAAGAGGACCTTTTTTTAATCAACATCGTTTTGACCTACCAGGTGGTAGTCAGGAACTCGGTGAGGGGCTGACAGAAACCCTTCAAGAGAGAAGTTCTGGAAGAGACGGGCTACATCGGGGCTTAGCCGCCGTTACTTAAATCCTGCAGGGATTTATGACGTGCTGGTTCTTCAAGAAGAAGAAGGAAAGACACTCTGCAGTACACCATATTATGGCTCTTTATGATGCAGTGCTCGATTTCGAGCGCTTCCCTAAAAATCCCTTCCTCAGGAGGTTCTTGATGGAAGTAATGATTCAGCAAATGCCATTTTTGGCTTCCTCTTGGAGCAGATGACCCGAAGAAAATGCCTCTCGCGCCTTTAGTATTAAAGGCCAAGGCAGAGTAATTAGGATTTCCTGAATTGGACAAGACCTCTTACATGAATTGGAAGGTAAAACATGCAAAATCAACTAGCTCTTAGTGGCGAAAAAATTGTTGAAAAAGTTTATCCCCATTTATTGCACCACGTCGGCTTGATTCGTGGGGAATACTTGTTGAGAGAACTAAACCAAAACATACTATTACCAAATTGTCAGCAATTTGTGAAAGATTATCTAGACACTATTTGCCATTTGTACTCAGATGAAGAAGTCTGGTATCGCTTTTCAGAGTTAACAAATGCAGAAGCGTAAATAGTCTAGATGGACTATAAAGTATTTTGACGAACGCCAATCCTTATTTGGATACAGAGGTATTCAGACGTTTGTTGGCGTGTCCAGATGAATTTCAGGCTGAGACAAATGTTGTTACAGAAGTTTATCAAACCAACCCAAATCTGTCTGTTATTTTTCCTTTCTTGTCAATGATGCCGAACAATTAAAATGTTATTACAGTATTGCGTCAGTATGGTTTTACTGGAAAGTCGGTACGATGATTGAATTACCATCAGCTTATTTCGACTTGACAGGATACTGAAACTGGCATTTCAAAGATTGTAGTTGGAATGAATGATTTGATTCATTTATTTTTGCGACTGTAAGAAACAGTCAATGGCATGAAATGGAAAGTCCCATTATGTTAGAAATGCTGAGACAGATGCAGGATAAAGCAAGGATGAAAAAGATTGATTTTGCTGTAGCAGGCTATCTGAATACTTCTTTCATACAAAAAATGAATCAGATGGGGTATCGAATGTATTCTCCATTACAGCTCTATTCCAGAGATTTTTGATTTAGAAATTGACCATCCAGACCATCTTAAACATATAAAAGAAGAAAGTAAAAATTACAAAGGAGAACCCATGACACCTCAAGAAATGTGGAATGCCTACATAGCAAATCAACCCCTCTATCGGAGATGAGATAGACGCCTGGGCTCTTTGGAGTGGATCCAGACCTTTTAGCGGAACTGTCTTTAAAGGTGAAAAACAGCAATCAGCCTCAGCTTACGACCTCTATGCAGTAGAAGATGCCCCCTTCCATCAAGAAGGAAGCTTTGATGTTATCTTTAGATAGTCGGAATCAGGCTGTCTGCATTGTCGAAATTACCAGCTGTTTCTGTTGCCAGCCTTTTCGACAGAGGTCTGCTGACCATGCCTTGGCGGAGAATGGTGAAGGAGACAAATTCTGGCCTATTGGCGTAAGGTTCATGAGGAGTTTTTTACGGAGTGGCTGATGGAAGCAGGTCTGACGTTTACACCTGACAGCAAGGTGGTTTTAGAAGAATTTCGCAAGGTTTATCCATTGTAGAACGAGGCTGGGCAAAAACTGTCCAGCCTTCGACGTTTAATAGGAATAACTGTATGACGCAGTGGTTGATTGCTCAAAAGCACTGCTTTTAGGGTGGTGGACAGGACTTGCGAAGCAAGGTTCTGGACAGTAATGGTTCGCTACTTAGCTCCAAAGATGACCTATGAAGATGGAAAAACAATGTTTTCTTTATTCGGTAACCTCCAACAGTCTCCCAGACTGAGCGGTAAGGGTGGTAATTGCAGTATGCCTCGGGAACCTTTTCAACTTTGTTTAATTAGTCGAAGTTCTTTCCCACTCCCCGCAGGTTCGGGTCTTATTTTCCAAAAGGGGTGAAAAATGGCATAATAAGCACGATATTGTACAGAAAAGAGAAATGTTATGCCAAATTATGCCATTATTTTAGCAGCGGGGAAAGGTACCCGTATGAAATCAGATCTGCCCAAGGTTCTTCACAAGGTTGCAGGAATCTCATATGTTGGAGCATGTCTTCCGTAGTGTTGAGCTCATCTCACCTGAGAAGACGGTAACGGCTGGGGCCACAAGGCGGAATTGGTAGAGCAAGTCCTAGCGGGACAAACAGAGTTTGTCAAACAAAACCGAACAACTGGGAACTGGTCATGGTCATGATGGCAGAGCCAGTCTTGAAAGGTCTTGAAGGGCATACCCTCGTCATTGCAGGAGATACTCCTTTGATTACGGGTGACAGTCTCGAAACACTTGATCGACTTCCATATCAACCACAAGAATGTGGCAACGATTTTGACAGCCGAAACAGCTAATCCATTTGGCTATGGTCGGATTGTTCGTAATGACAATGCGGAAGTGCTTCGAATTGTTGAGCAAAAAGATGCGACAGATTTCGAAAAACAAATCAAAGAAATCAATACAGGGACTTATGTCTTTGACAATGCGCGCCTCTTTGAAGCGTTGAAAAATATCAACACCAACAATGCCCAAGGTGAATACTATATCACAGACGTGATCGGTATTTTCCGTGAAGCTGGTGAAAAAGTCGGAGCCTATACGCTCAAAGACTTTGATGAAAGTCTCGGGGTTAACGACCGCGTGGCCCTTGCGACAGCAGAAGGCATCATGCGTCGTCGCATTAACCAAGCCCACATGGTCAATGGGGTGAGCTTTGTCAATCCAGATGCAGCCTATATCGATGTCGATGTTGAGATCGCACCAGAGGTGCAAATCGAAGCCAATGTTACCCTAAAAGGGCACACAAAAATTGGGGCTGAAACCGTCTTAACTAATGGAACCCATATTGTGTGACAGTGAAAGTTGAGGCAGGTGCTGTTATCACTAACTCTATGATTGAAGAGAGCACGGTAAAGCCGATGGCGTACCGGTAGTGACCATATGCTCATATTCGTCCAGGATCTAGCTTGGCAAAGATGTCCATATTGGAAACTTTGTCGAAGTCAAAGGTTCGTCTATCGGAGAGAATACCAAAGCAGGTCATTTGACTTATATTGGCAACTGCTGAAGTTGGTAGCAACGTCAACTTTGGTGCAGGAACCATCACGGTGAATTATGATGGCCAACACAAGTTTAAAACAACAATTGGCAACAATGTCTTTGTCGGATCCGATTCGACGATCATATGCACCAGTTGAATTAGGCGACAATCTCCTTAGTCGGTGCTGGATCCACCATTACCAAAGATGTACCAGCAGATGCGATTGCGATCGGTCGTGGCCGTCAAGCGAATAAAGTAAGAGTATGCTCTTCGCTTGCCACACCATCCTAAAAATAAATAGGAGAATCTCATGCAATTTGAAGAAAAAACCATTGAGCGCAAGGAAATTTATCAGGGACCGATTTTCCAAGTGGTGACTGATCAAGCAGAACTACCTGCTGGAAAAGGTCAAGCGCAGCGTGATTTAATTTTTCATAATGGAGCAGTAGCGGTTTTACCGATCACAGATGAGGGCAAGACTATTTTGGTCAAGCAGTACCGCAAGGCGATCGAGAGGACTTCAGTAGAGATCCCTGCAGGGAAGTTGGAAAAGGGTGAAAATGCGGATCCTCAAGCAGCTGCTCTACGTGAATTGGAAGAAGAAATTGGTTACACAGCGGATCTAGAGTTGTTGTATGATTTTTATTCTGCCATTGGATTTTGCAATGAGCGGATTAAACTCTATCTTGCAACCAACTTGAAAAAGGTGGAACATCCACGCCCACAAGATGAAGATGAGACCTGGAGTTATTAGAAGTAACCTTGAAGGAAGCTAAAGACTTGATCCAAGCTGGCGAAATCTGTGATGCCAAGACCATCATGGCCATCCAATACTGGGACTTAATCAATAAATAGAGGAGGATCCGATGGGAAAGCCTTTATTAACCGATGAAATGATTGAACGAGCGAGGCGAGGTGAGGACATTTCGAGTCCTAAAATGGTCGATGCCGAAGAGACGAAGATTATTCGGACAGACCACAGGGGATTTGGCTACGAACGTCCTATGAGAGAAAGCCGTATGGAGCGCCCGCAGGAGAGCTATTCACAGGATACCTTGCAGATCCAAGTGGAGCCCACTGTGACCAAGAGTCGTCGCATTGAAGAGCGTAAACAAAGTGTGGTCCAATCCAAACTCAATAAGATTTTGTTCTGGATCATTGTGCTCCTTATTGTTTTGATCATTGCTATTTGGCGTCTGTAAGGTCGTCACAAGGAGAGAATGGATATGAAAATTGGAATTATCGCAGCCATGCCCCAGGAGTTAAAGATCTCTGGTGAAGCTCTTGAGAACGGGGAGAAAGCATCTGCGTCTTGGGAAAAGTCTACTATACAGGATCGATTGGTCGCCATGAAGTCGTCTTTGTTGAAAGTGGCATCGGAAAAGTCATGTCTGCCATGAGTGTAGCGGTTCTAGCCAATGATTTCAAAGTGGAAGCTATTATCAATACCCGGCTCTGCAGGAGCCAGTCGCACCGGGAATAGCTGGTTGTGGGATATTGTCCTTGCTGACAAACTGGCCTTATCATGATGGGATGTGACAGCCTTTGGCTACAAGTATGGTCAAATGGCAGGTCAACCACTTTACTTTGAATCCAGTCGCTATTTCGTATCAGAAATGAAAAAAGTTCTCGAAGAAGAAGCCGCAACTACGCATGTGGGCCTGATTACAACAGGAGATAGCTTTATCGCGAGTGAAGAAAAAGTCGCAGCGATTCGGGAGCAGTTTCCCAGAAGTATTGGCAGTTGAGATGGAAGGGGCAGCCATTGTGCTCGCCGCTCATGCAGGCTGGACGTCCCTTCATGGTCATTCGCGCCATGAGTGATACAGCAGATCACGCGGCCAATATCTCATTTGATGAATTTATCGTAGAGGCTGGTGAACGCTCTGCTCAAACCTTGATTACTTTCTTGAAGAGATTGGTGTAAAATAAACAATAGATACAGAAGTGGGATTGGATGAATCTGTTACATTCCATTTTGTCCTCTTCTTTTGATAGCCAATTTTCTTTCAGAAATAGGGCACTTTCATGCTATAATAAAGACTAGTAATGTAAAGGAGAGAATATGGTTTTATCAAAGAAACGGGCACGTCATGTGATCGAAGAAATTATCGCCCTTTTTCCAGATGCCAAGCCAAGTCTGGATTTTCGTAATCATTTTGAATTGTTAGTAGCGGTTATGCTCCTCGGCTCAGACGACTGATGCGGCTGTTAACAAAGCGACACCAGGTTTGTTTGCGGCTTTTCCAACCCTCAAGCTATGGCAGCAGCAGTGAAGCCGATATCGCCAAGCATATTTCTAAATTAGGCTCTATCGAAATAAGGCCAAATTTCTCAAAAAATGTGCCCAACAATTGCTGGACAACTTTGATGGGCAGGTGCCTCAGACTCGTGAAGAGTTAGAAAGCCTGGCAGGAGTAGGACGTAAGACAGCAAATGTCGTCATGAGTGTAGGATTTGGGATTCCAGCCTTTGCTGTCGATACCCATGTGGAGCGGATCTGCAAGCACCATGATATTGTCAAGAAATCAGCGACGCCATTGGAAGTTGAAAAGCGGGTTATGGATGTTCTGCCAAAGAGCGAATGGCTAGCAGCCCATCAAGCCATGATTTACTTTGACGGCTATCTGCCATCCTAAAATCCTGAATGTGACCGAAGTACCCACAACTCTATCATTTTGATTAGGAATCAGTTCCTCTGCTCGAAAGTGCAGAGGTTCTTTTTGGTGATGAAACGTATATTTATTAAAAGGATTGAAAAAGGTGATATCTTTTGTTGGATCGGTGGTAGGTGCCTAGACTCCCATATCCGGCTTCTCTTGAGATCGATTTCAAGATGCTTTTTCTTTATATCTTCTTATTATATTCATTCAGAAAAAACGAACTTTTTTAAAATAAATTTGGTTTTTTTTAAGAAATAGTGTATAATGGTAGAAAATCTAACATAAGGAGATAGTGATGAAAGCAAAAAAACTGTTAGCTCTTGCAGGAGTTTCTGTTGCAGGTGCCTTTCTCTTAGCAGCGTGTAGCGGAGGTAGTAGCAACCAAGCAACTTACTCATTCGTTTATTCAGCAGATCCAAATACCTTGGATTACATCGCTGCAACTCGTACAACAACTTCAGATGTCACAAGTAACCTTGTAGATGGTCTTCTTGAAAACGACCGATACGGAAACTTTGTGCCAAGCCTAGCAGAAGATTGGACTGTCTCTGAAGATGGATTAACCTATACTTACAAACTTCGTAAGGATGCCAAATGGTATACGAGTGAAGGTGAAGAATATGGTGCTGTAACGGCTCAAGACTTTGTTACAGGGATCAAACACGCGGTTGAGTCAAAATCAGAAGGTCTCTTCTTGATTCAAAATTCGATCAAAGGTTTGGATGCCTACGTAAAAGGGGAAACCAAAGACTTTAACACGGTTGAGCTCAAAGCCTTAGACGACCACACCATCCAATATACTTTTGGTCCGTCCAGAAAGCTTCTGGAACTCCAAAACAACTTCAGGTGTTCTTTTCCCCAGCACGTGCGGTCTTTGGAATCTCAAGGGAAAGATTTTGGTTCTTTGAAACCTAGCAGATCTTTATACAATGGTCCATTCTACTTGAAATCATTGACTTCAAAATCTGAGATTGAATTGGTCAAGAACAAAGACTATTACGATGCGAAAAATGTTCATATCGATAATGTCAAATTGACCTTTAACGATGGATCAAACCCAGATGCAATCATTAAGAACTTTGAAAAAGGTCAATATTCCTTTGCATCTGTTATGCCAAACAGTTCGACGTATAAGAGCGTTAAGAAAACCTTTGGCGACAACATTGTCTACGGTTTGCAATTGGGAACATCCTACTATCTTGGATTCAACTTGGACCGTCAAAAGTATGACCACACTGCCAAAACAACGGATGAACAAAAAGCTTCTACCAAGAAAGCAATCTGAACAAGGACTTCCGTCAAGCGGTGAACTTTGGCTTTGACCGCAAATCATATGCGGCACAAGTATCTGGATCTGATGCGGCTGAAAATACCCTTCGTAGCACCTTTGGTGCCACCAACTTATGCCGTCCAAGTCTAATGGAGAAGATTTTGGTAAAGTCGTTGAAAACAATTGGTTACCTATGGGGATCAATGGAAGGGTGTGAGCCTGGAGGATGGGCAAACAAGCCTTTACAACCCGGAAAAAGCCAAAGCTTCATTTGCGAAAGCCAAAGCTGAATTGCAAAAACAAGGCGTTCAACTCCCAATTCATTTGGACTACATTGTCAGCCAAGTGGACAACAGCGTGGTCCAACAAGCTAGCTCCTTCAAACAATCTGTAGAGTCAGCGCTTGGTGCAGATAATGTCGTTGTCGGACCTTCAAAAGGTATCGGATGATGATTTCAAAATATCACCTACTTCAGCGAACAGCGGTCTGCGAGTGAGATTACGATATCTCAGGCGTGGTTAGGCTCCCGACTACCAAGACCCATCGACTTACCTCGAAAGTATCAGCCCAGTAAATGGTTCTGTCTTCTACTATCTTGGTATTGATGCAGGTTCAAACAACCCAGCCATTGCAACAGTTGGTTTGGATCAATACGCTAACATGTTGAAAGACGCAGATGCTGAATTGTTGGATCAAGCAAAACGCTATGAAAAATATGCAGCAGCGCAAGCATGGTTGACAGATAGCTCGATTACGCTTCCAACTGTTTCAAATGGTGGTGCTCCAATGCTTCAACGGACCGTACCATACAGCCGTGCGGCTTCATGGGTTGGTACAAAAGGAACAGGAACATTCTACAAATACCTTGAAATGTCTAAAGATGTTGTCACTACAAAAGACTTTAACAAGGCCAAAGAAGAATGGTTGAAGAAAAAAGGCAGAATCCAATAAAAATCGAAGATCTCATAAGATACATTGAGAAGAAAAAGTAAAAATCATCTTAGTCTGAGCCATGAAGATCAAAAGTCGGAGCCGTCATGTGAGGGCTCCGGTTTTTTTATGTCTTGAAAGTCAGTCTGTCTCATTCTATTCACTAAATCTTAAAAATAGCCATCTGGATCTAGAACTGCAATCTCATGAGGATAGATATAATGGTTCGCCAACACGAAATTTTCTTTGTTGTACCCTATGCTTCTTTAGCGAAAGCGTTTCCTATTTAAATAAACTATAAAAATGATAAAATATTTGTGAGTCAACCACTTTAAGGAGGATAAGCACTGATGAAAAACAAAATCATATTAGGCTCTGTGACGCTCCTATCTGCATTTATACTAGCAGCATGCGGAATAGAGAAACGGAGACAAACGAAACAGGCAACACCAACAACTGAAGTCACTAAAGAAACTACGGCATGCACCAACGACAACAAGCTCAAACAACAACTCCTGGGTCTTCTTCTAGGGCAAAAGAAATATCCCTTTGCAGATACCTCAACGTATCGGAAAGAAAAATTTGGTTATATCAATATCCCTAAAGATTGGGTCGTATCGCACTACTCGAAGTAGCAAAGCGCCCGAATATTCATCACCAGACAAACACAATGCGTTAATAATGGATTCAAACACTAAAGATACTGTTGAAACTTGGCCCCAACGAAACCTTTGACGCAGAGTTACTTGCGAACCGTTTATATAGCTCATTCGGAAAACACAAAAATCGAACTAGTATAGAAGGTGTAAAAGCTATATTTGCCGGTGGGGACGCTTTCTTAATAAAAGTAACAGTTAAAGATGGGAGTACTTTATACGTATGGGTATTCCAAAAAGGAGATAAAGTATACACAATCATAATCCAAGGTTCAGAAGATAAGTGATTAAATCCTTAAGACCTGTTCTCGAGCAATCTTGGGGCCTAGATCCGAATACTCCGGGGAAATAATCCTTAAAAAACTAAAAGAGACTAATCAATGTGATTAGTCTCTTTCTTTTTTTGTTTCTTTTTCTACTCTAGTGATCTATTTTCTTATTCACTAAATCTTAAAAAATAGCCATCTGGATCCAGAATTGCAAATTCATGAGGATAGATATAATGGTCGTCAACACGAAATTTTCTTTTAATTAATGGGCGATGAATAGGATAGTTGGCTTCTAACAATTTCTGATAGAGCCTAGGGACATCCTCTATACCAAAGGAGATGTTAATTCCTTGGCCAAATGGGTAGGTTAGTTCAGCTAATTCTTCAACTGTCCCCTCCTCTAGCATGAGCTGGCAATCTTCAAGAGACAGGAAGAGAAATTTTTCTTCTGGGCGCTGGTATTCGATGGTGAAACCGAGCAAATCACACTAAAAGGAACGGGACCGTTCTATATTCGATACCATAAACCTGGGAATTACTGCATTGTAGTTCATAAAGAAAATCCTTAGTAATTCAATCTCCAAGACAATCGGTGCGTGGTCTTGGCGTGCGCCTGAGTCAATCATGTCTGATTTAGTAACCTTATCTGCAATGCGGTTTGAGGTTAACCAATAGTCGATTCTCCAGCCTGTATTGTTGATTTTTGAAGTCTTGCTGCGTTGTGCCCACCAAGTGTAACGCTCCGGTACATCACCGTGGAGGTGGCGGAAGGTATCTGTAAAGCCTGCCGCTAAAAGGTTGGTGGAAAGCCTGCATCGCTTCTTCGTCTGTGAAACCCGTGTGAACGACGGTTGCTGGCAGGGCTATGGCAAGGTCGATTTCCTGGGGCCACGCTGTAGTCTCCAGTAGCAAGGACAGGTTTTTCTTTGTTCAAGTCAGCCAAATATTCAGCATATTTGACATCCCATACTTGGCGTTCTGCTAGGCGTTTGAGGCCATCACCGGCATTAGGAGTATAGACCTGTGTTACAAAGAAGCCATCAAATTCCAGAGTAATGATCCGACCTTCCAATCCATGCTGGTCGAAGGAGCAACCGATCTCTGGAAAGTCACAATAGGAGGAGAGCTTCTTTTGTAGAGGAACATGGTCCCAGCGTGTGAGCTTTTACGAGCCGGCTCTTGAGAAGAGCGCCAGGTGTTTTCATATGCGGAAAGAGTTCCTCAAGCAATTTCATGAGGTGTTTTTTAGTAGGTCCTTTGGCGAGATAACTTGGTTTCTTGAATGGCAATGATATCTGCATCCTCAAGCGAATCAAGGTTTGAAGGACTTCTTGAGAGAGTCTTAGCACGTGCTGAATCGCTGGTCAATGCAGCATTAAGCGAGTCGATATTCCATGAAATGAGTTTCATTGTGTTTCCTTTTCTTGACATAATTGATAGTTTTATTATAACAAAATTTTAATAATTTTCTGATCACAATGCCTTGAAAGCTCTTGTGAAATCTATTATAATAGCTTGAATTCATTTGGAGAAAGGGAGTTCTTTATGAAATTTTACTCTTATAACTATGTATTGAGTCAGATCAGTCAGCAAAACTTGGGGTGACCATTGGGATCTCTGGTTTGCTCATTCTACTGACTGGTTTTTTTGCGGTGAAAGCCTATCGGGAGAAGCACGATAGCAAATTCCGCGAATTATCTATTATCTCCATTTTAACTCTGGTGGCAGTGGTCTTGATCAGTATCAGCAATTTCCAAAATAGCCAAAGTAATAATGATCAGTTCCAACGCTCACTCCATTTTATTGAGGTCATCTCAAAGGAGTTGGATGTCAAAAAAGAAGATGTCTATGTCAATACTTCAGCAGCCACAGATGGGGCGATCCTGAAGGTTGGAGAGGTTTATTACCGAGCTATCGCAGGCTCTGACCCAGATAGCTACCTATTAGAAAAGATGGATCTGTATAAAACAGACGTGGAACTTGTGGAGGTGAACAAATGACAGTAGACTTTTAACGCATTTTGATTAAATTAGCTATCGGGCTTGATTTCCTTGGTATTTGTAATCAATGTGGACTGAAAGGAAACTTAGCACCAAGTTCTGCAGTAGACCAGATACAGAACTTTGTCTCTTGGGGGAATTATTGGTGGGGTCATCTACAATAGCTCCATTACCATTCTTCAATACATTAGTGATTCTCTTGATGTGGATCTATTTGATCTTGCTTTACAAATGGCTCAATACCAATGTCCGTTTTATGAAGCACTTGATCGATGGCAAACCAACTGTCATTATCAAAAATGGGAAGCTTGATCCGGAAGCTTGTCGATCCAAGGGACTTTCTGCTTCTAGATGTTGCCTTTGAAACTACGTGCACAAGGGATTTTTCCAATTAAGGAGTGAAGCGCGCTGTCATTGAACAAAATGGTCAATCGATTGTATTGTCCAGTGCGGGGATGAAAATCCTAAATACCTGATCATTACGGATGGATGTGGTTCAGCTTGAAGTTTTGAAACAATTGGGACAAGTGAAGAGTGGTTGCTGGCTGAATTGAAAAAGAAGGCTATGACAACGTTTTGGATATTTTCATTGCTGAATATGACAAAGGAAAAATCAATGTTGTGACTTATTAGAAAAAGAGATTGGGCGAGCATGTCCAATCTTTTTTCTTCATAAAATTCCAGGAAAGGTCCCTTCCTTTTCTTGAGATACTCTTGGAAAAATAGTAAAATGGAAGGTAAGTGTTGATTAGAAAAGAAGGATAGAACATTTCATGAAGAAGAAAATACGGAAGTTTGAGAATCATTCGATCACACGCAGACTCTATCTGCTGTTTAGTTTGATTTGCCTTCTTTTTTTGTTCTGATTGCCCGACTTGGCTATATGCAGATCTCTCACCAAGCCTACTATACGGATAAACTGGCAAAAGCTACCAAAAAGACGGTCAAACAAGGGAGTGTGCGAGGGCAAATTCATGATGCTTCTGGTAAGCCCTTGGTGGAAAATGTGGGAAAACAAGTCTTGACCTTTACGCGGGATCGTAAAATGACGGCCCAAGAAATGCGAGAGACAGCTGGAAAACTCTTGCAGTCATGTCGATGTAGAAAATCCCAGGCGACCGAACGGCAAGAAGTGGATTACTATCTAGCCAATACCAAGGTCTACCAAGAGGTCGTGGAGCACCCGCCTGAGAAAAAGAAATTTGATACCGATGGCAACCGCCTGCCGGAAGCCAAGATTTAGTCAAGCTGGCAGTGACAGTATCGACCCTTCAAAACTCGGCTACACGGATGATGAGAAAAAGATTATCTATCTCTATAGCCAGATGAATGCTGTGGAGAATTTTGCGACGGGGATTATTTCGACGCGAGCACTAGAGCTGAGCAGATTGCGACCATCGCGGCTGACAGTCAGGACCTTCCTGAATTGCGATCACGACCAGCTGACCGCAAGGTTTTGGATACTCTCTAGCTTCTATCATCGGAAACGGTATCGACCGAGCAGGCAGGGCTTCCAGCAGAAGAGGTCGAGGACTATGTCAAAAAGGCTATGCCTCAATGACCGGGTTGGTACTCTTATCTCTGGAGAAAGGAATACGAAAACGTCCTTCAAGGAAAACGCAGTGAAAAAGAAATTCTCCTAGATAAAAATGGCAACATGGATAAAGTGGTAGATGTTTCAAAAGGGGCCAAAGGAGAAAACCTCAAGCTCTCGATTGATTTGGATTTCCAAAAAGGGGTGGAAGATATCCTTCGCTCCGCCTTTAGCGCAGAGTTGCAAGCTGGAAATGCGACCTACTCCGAAGGTGTCTATGCCGTAGCTCTGGAGCCCGATACAGGGAAGGTCCTTGCCATGGCAGGGATTAAACACCAGGCTGGTAGTCAAGATCTATCAGCAGATGCATTGGGAACAGTGACCAACGTCTTCGTTCCAGGATCCGTGGTCGCAAGTGAGCGACCTTGACTTCGGGATGGGAAAATGGAGCCATTTCTGGGAATCAGGTGCTGACCGATCAGCCGATTGTTTTTGCAGGATCAGCTCCTATCAATTCTTGGTTTACCCAATACGGTAGTCGTTCCATCAATGCGGTGGAAGCATTGGAATACTCTTCCAATACCTATATGGTCCAAATTGCCCTTAAGATGATGGGGCAACCTTACACCCCAAACATGACCTTACAAGTGGATCAGGTTGAACCGGCTATGAAAAAACTGCGCTCTACTTTTGCAGAGTATGGTCTTGGGACATCAACGGGGATTGACCTTCCCAATGAATCGACCGGTTTTATTCCAAAAGACTACACAGTCGGTAATTATTTGACCAATGCCTTTGGCCAGTTTGACAACTATACACCGATGCAATTGGCCCGGTATGCGGCAACCGTTGCAAATGATGGGAAGAGGGTGAGTCCTCATGTCGTCGAAGGTATCTATGACACAATAATGATCAAGGGGGGCTTGGTCAGTTGAAAAAAGCGATCGAAACCAAGGAGCTCAATCAGGTCCATATCTCTGCTGAGGACATGGCTTTGATCAAGCAAGGATTCTACCAGGTTGCCAATGGTACGAGTGGGTTGACGACAGGGAAAACCGTCGGTCAAGGTGCTAGTGTCTCTATTAGTGCCAAGACCGGTACGGCCGAAACCACAGTCGATGGAGGCAAACAAGCCATTAATACCAATGTGGTGGCTTATGCACCGTCAAACAATCCAAAGATTGCAGTAGCAGTGGTTTTTCCACATAATACCAATCTACAAGCGACGGTCAGTCATTCCATTACGCGTGACATTATTAATTTATACAATCAGAAACACCCCATGAATTAGGAGAAGGAAACTATGCTTTATCCAGCACCTATTGCAAAATTAATTGACAGCTATTCGAAGTTACCAGGAATTGGGATCAAAACAGCGACTCGTCTGGCTTTTTACACCATTGGTATGTCAGATGATGATGTCAATGAATTTGCCAAAAACTTACTGAATGCCAAGCGTGAGCTAGGGTATTGCAGTATTTGTGGCAATTTAACCGATGAAGAAACCTGCGAGATTTGTCGAGATGAAACGCGGGATCCATCCCTCATACTTGTTGTAGAAGATAGCCGGGATGTATCTGCTATGGAAAATATCCAGGAATACCATGGCCGTTACCATGTCTTGCATGGCTTGATCTCGCCCATGAATGGCGTGGGACCCGATGATATCAATCTCAAGAGTTTGATTAGTCGCTTGATGGATGGAACAGTCACAGAGGTCATTGTTGCGACCAATGCGACGGCAGACGGGGAAGCGACATCTATGTATATCTCGCGTGTGCTCAAACCAGCAGGGATCAAAGTGACTCGTTTGGCACGGGGGCTAGCAGTTGGAGCCGATATCGAGTATGCGGACGAAGTGACCTTGCTTCGCGCGATTGAAAATCGGACAAGAATTATAAGAGAAGTTCTTTCGAAAGGGCTATCATTGTGGTATACTATCAAGTAAGAAATCAAGGGAACAATTAGGGAGAAACTATGAGTAAACAAGACTTAATCCTGTTGTATGGTGGACGTAGTGCAGAACGTGAAGTATCTGTTCTTTCAGCAGAAAGCGTGATGCGCGCGATTGATTACCAAGCATTTTCGGTTCAAACCTACTTTATTACGCAGTCAGGAGACTTCATCCAGACGCAAGCTTTTGAAGAGAAACCAGCGGATGATGAGAAATTGATGACCAATGAGACAGTGGACTGGTCTAAAAAAGTGGCTCCATCTGCGATTTACAAGGAAGGAGCAGTGGTCTTTCCAGTTCTTCATGGACCGATGGGAGAAGATGGTTCCATTCAAGGATTCTTAGAAGTCTTGAAAATGCCTTATGTCGGCTGTGGTATCCTAGCTTCCAGTGTGGCCATGGACAAGATTACCACCAAACGGGTTTTGGAATCTGCAGGGATTCCACAAGTTCCTTATGTAGCTGTAGTGGAAGGCGATGACATTGATGAGAAAATTGCTGCAATTGAAGCCAATCTCTCTTATCCTGTCTTTACCAAACCATCCAATATGGGTTCTAGCGTAGGGATTTCAAAATCTGAAAACCAAACAGAGCTTCGGGCTGCTCTTCGAATTGGCCTTCAAATACGATAGCCGTGTCTTAGTAGAACAAGGGGTCAATGCGCGTGAGATCGAAGTTGGGCTCCTTGGAAACTATGATGTGAAAAGTACCTTGCCAGGTGAAGTTGTCAAAGATGTTGCCTTCTATGATTATGATGCCAAATACATCGATAACAAAATTACCATGGCTATTCCAGCTCAATTGGACCCTGAGGTTGTGAAAATCATGCGGACCAACGCAGAAAAGCCTTTCGTGCGATCGGTGGTCTGGGCTTAGCTCGTTGTGATTTCTTCTATACCGATAAAGGAGAGATCTTCTTAAACGAGCTTAATACCATGCCAGGCTTTACCCAATGGTCTATGTATCCCTTGCTTTGGGACAATATGGGTCTCAACTATACAGATTTGATCACCAAGTTAGTAGAGCTTGGAAAAGAAGTCTTCCAAAAACACGAAGCGCATTTGTTGTAAGAAAAGAGAGAGTGGTGTAGAAATCGGTAATTCGTTAGAATTCGATTTCGTCGTCCCACCTCCCGCACAGTTGAGTAGGGCTGTAAAAGCTGATGAAATCAGCGTAGTAGAGCCCACTCAACCACTGCGTCTTGCTCGACAATCCAAAGACATCATGAGGCTGGGACTTCTGTCCCAGCCACTTTTTTGTGGTCTAGAATATGGTATAATGAGAAGAATTTGAAACGAGCGTCCAAATCTTTGAGGACGCTACGGAGAACTGAGGAGTCGGATATGAATCTCACATTACATGAAGTTGCTCATCTAGTACATGCAAAAAATGATATCAGCCAATTTGAAGATGTGGCCCTCGTCAAGCCGGAATTTGATAGCCGTTTGATTGGGCCTGGAGACCTGTTTGTTCCTTTAAAGGGAGCGCGTGATGGTCATGACTTTATT
Organism: Streptococcus sp.; assembly: GCA_047241705.1. Taxonomy (GTDB): domain Bacteria; phylum Bacillota; class Bacilli; order Lactobacillales; family Streptococcaceae; genus Streptococcus. Next base: position 74,613 of record JBKTJB010000003.1, on the reverse strand, counting down.
GAGACTGCTTTTGAAAATGGAGCCGTAGCTACTTTTTCAGAGAAAGTGGTAGAAGGCCACCCTTATATTTTGGTGGAAGATGTGCTGAGCGCTTTTCAAACACTAGCTGCAGCCTATCTTCAAAAGACAAAAGTGGATGTTTTTGCAGTGACAGGGTCAAATGGTAAAACCACCACAAAAGATATGTTGGCACAGCTTTTGTCCACCACCTACCTGACCTATAAAACACAGGGAAACTATAATAACGAAATTGGTCTTCCTTATACGGTTTTGCATATGCCAGAAGGGACAGACAAACTCGTCCTTGAAATGGGGCAAGACCATCTAGGAGATATCCATCTCTTGTCAGAACTGGCGCATCCAAAAGCTGCTATTGTCACCTTGATTGGGGAAGCCCATTATCGGAATTTTTCAAAGATCGAAGTGAGATCGCAAAAGGAAAACTCCAGATTGCGGATGGCATGCCAGAAGGTGGCCTTCTGGTGGTTCCAGCTGATCCGATCGTGAATGCCTACCTCCCTGAAAAACAAAAAGTGGTCCGCTTTGGTCCAGACGAGGAGATTTTTATTACCGACTTGGTAGAGCGAAAGGATAGCTTAACTTTCCGAGCTAATTTCTTAGAAGAGGCGATTGATCTACCAGTAACAGGAAAATACAATGCGACCAATGCCATGATTGCAGCTTATGTTGCCCTGCAAGAAGGAGTGAGCGAAGCGGCGATTCGTGATAGTTTTGCTACCTTGCAATTGACGCGCAACCGCACGGAATGGAAAAAGGCTAGTAACGGAGCAGATATCTTATCCGATGTCTACAATGCTAATCCGACGGCCATGCGCTTGATTTTAGAAACCTTCTCGACTATTCCTGCGAATCCAAATGGCCGAAAATTAGCCGTCCTTGCAGATATGAAAGAACTAGGGGAGCAATCTGTAGATCTGCACAACCAAATGATCCTCAGCCTCTCGCCGGATGTCTTGGATACCGTTATTTTCTATGGGCAAGACATTGCGGGCTTGGCTCAATTAGCGAGTCAGATGTTCCCACTTGGACATGTCTATTATTTCAAAAAAATAGCTGAGGAAGACCAGTTTGAGGACATGGTCAAACAAGTCAAGGAAAGCTTAAAAGAGCAGGACCAAATCCTCATCAAGGGAAGCAATTCCATGAATCTAGCCAAATTGGTAGAGGAATTAGAAAAAGCCTAGCAAATGTGAAGGAAGTTATACAAAAATAGGCTACTATAAACTAAAGGAATAGAAAAATGACATTTTGGGATTTATTGATTACGAACCAAAAATCAGCCCTGCCTGAGTTTGGGCTCTGGTATGTTTTCCTACCAGCTTCCTTGTTGGTGGTTGGCTACTTTTCCATCAAATATGCACAGTCTAAAAGCTACCAACGCTTTTGGTATTGGGCACAATTGATTCAAGTTTTGACGATCAATGCTTGGTATATTCTCGCCCACATGCCTTTGACAGACAATTTACCCTTTTATCATTGTCGCTTGGCTATGCTTGCGATCCTCTTTGCGCCTAGAGGGACCTATATCAAGCAATATTTTGCCTTATTGGGTGTTCTAGGATCCATTGCGGCTTTGGTTTATCCGGCCTTTGACCCCTTCCCATTCCCCCATATTACTGTACTCAACCTGATTTTTAGTCACTGGGCCTTGTTTGCCAATAGTTTGATTTACCTACAGGATTTTTATCAGTCGGAAAAACAGGACACTTTACGAATTGTTAAGATCACTTTTGGCATGAATGCAGTCATCTTTTGGTCAATCTTTTGACCAGAGGAGATTACGGCTTCTTACGACGTCCACCAATCATTGGAGACCACGGTGCTCTCTTGAACTACCTCTTGGTCAGCATCGTGATGGTGGCTGGTATTTGCTTGGTCAATCAACGCTATAAATACAAATACAAGATGGTCGAAGAGAGTATTGTTTCGCGTTCAGAATAAAAAAGCAGATAAGGGAAAGAAATCATGGCACTTTGGGACTTATTTTTCACCAGTCAACCAACGGCCCCTCCTCAATTGGGGGCCTGGTATTTCTTATTGCCGACTTCTTTGGTAGTGGTGGGTCTTCTGTCCATTCGATTTGCTCACTCCAAAAGCTACCAAACCTTTTGGTATTGGGGACAGTTGATCCAGTTGCTCATCATCAACTCTTGGTATTTAGCAGCTCGCTTGCCTTTTTCAGAGAGTCTTCCCTTCTATCATAGCCGGATGGCCATGTGGATTATTCTTTTGGCCCCCAAGGGAAGCTTCAAGCAATATTTTGCCCTCGTGGGAGTCTTTGGCTCCATTATGGCCTTGGTTCATCCCGTTTTTTATCCCTACCCTTTTCCTCACGTATCCTCGATCAACAATGTCTTTGGTCACTGGGCCCTCTTGGCCAACTGTCTAATCTATCTGGTTCAATCCTACCAGGTGGAAGAAGGGGCTGTTTGGAAGATCTGTCAGATGACGTTTGGGGTCAATGCCATTATTGTTCTAGCCAACCTTGTAACGGGCGGAAACTATGGCTTTCTGCGTCGACCACCTGTGCTTGGTAACCATGGCCTTGTTCTCAACTATTTGATCGTGACAGTCCTAATGACGGGGACACTGATCCTCATCAATACAATCGTTCAGTACAGTAAGAAAAGAAGAATACCTGAATCTGTTTAAATAAGGAGACTTTATGCATCATTTTTTCACTACAGAATCAACAGCACCACCAGCAATCTCAGCACTTTGGTATAGTGTGATGGTCTTGTTAATTGTGACAGCGATCATGATGTCACTTCGCTATTATCAGAATGAGCAATTTCGCAAATGCTTTCAATACTTACAGGGCTTCCAGTTAATTTGCTTGTATCTTTGGTATTTTGCCTACCACATTCCTTGGTCCAACAGTTTACCATTTTATCATTGCCGCTTGGCCATGTTTGCGGTCTTGTTTTTACCAGACAGATGGAAAAGCAAACAGTTCTTTGCCTTGATGGGAGTGAGTGGAGCCATCTTTGCCTTGGGTTATCCAGTCTTTGATCCCTATACTTTCCCTCATATTACAAGCTTTTCTTTCCTCCTCGGACATTACTGTCTTTTAATCAATTCCTTGATTTATCTCTTGAGATGGTATGATCGAAACCTCTTAAAAAATAGACAGATTGTTCTCTATACCTTTGCCTTAGATTTATTCCTGGTTGGAGTCAATCAATTGACGGGAGGAAATTATGGCTTGATGGCCCGCCCTCCGATTATGAGAGGGGATAAAGTGTGGCTCAACTACCTGGTTGTATCTAGTATTTTAGCCCTTGCTTTATTACTCTTTAATCAGATCTTCAATCGTAGAAGTGAGCGGGTAAAAGTGAGAAAATAACCATGATTGAAGAAGACTAGAATCTAGGGATTTTAGTCTTTCTTTTTGCTCTCAAAGAAGAATCATCGTTGAAAAAAGTGCCTATTTTCGCTATAATAGGACAGATAGAGAAATTGAGGAGAGATCCGATGTAGAGATGAATTTGTAAATTTATCAAAAAATAAGAAGAGAAAGAATTAGGAACATGAACGTACAAGAAGAAATTAAAAAACGCCGTACCTTTGCCATCATCTCCCACCCGGATGCTGGTAAAACGACGATTACAGAGCAGTTGCTCTACTTTGGGGGAGAGATTCGGGAAGCCGGTACTGTAAAAGGAAAGAAAACAGGAAACTTTGCTAAATCTGACTGGATGGACATCGAGAAACAACGTGGGATTTCGGCAACCTCATCTGTTATGCAGTTCGACTATGATGGCAAACGGGTCAATATCCTTGATACGCCAGGGCACGAGGACTTCTCAGAAGATACTTATCGGACCTTGATGGCGGTGGACGCTGCCGTCATGGTGGTGGACTCTGCCAAAGGGATCGAGGCCCAAACCAAGAAATTGTTTGAGGTTGTGAAACACCGTGGCATTCCCAGTCTTTACCTTTATGAACAAGCTGGACCGGGACGGTCGTGAGCCACTGGACCTCTTGCAAGAATTGGAAGAAGTCTTGGGTATCGCCAGTTACCCAATGAACTGGCCGATTGGGATGGGGAAAGCCTTTGAGGGACTCTACGATCTTTATAACCAACGCTTAGAACTCTATAAAGGAGACGAGCGTTTTGCTAGTCTAGAAGACGGAGACAAGCTTTTGCTAACAATCCCTTCTACGAGCAAGTAAAAGACGATATCGAACTCTTTGCAAGAAGCAGGAAATGACTTTTCAGAAGAAGCCATCCTTGCAGGTGAATTGACTCCCGTCTTCTTCGGCTCAGCCTTAACCAATTTTGGAGTACAGACTTTCTTGGAAACCTTCCTCAAGTTTGCTCCGGAACCACACGGCCACAAGAAGACAGATGGAGAACTTGTCGATCCTTATGATAAGGATTTCTCAGGCTTTGTCTTTAAGATTCAGGCCAACATGGATCCTCGTCACCGCGACCGGATCGCCTTTGTGCGGATCGTATCTGGCGAATTTGAGCGTGGGATGAGCGTCAACCTGCCTCGTACTGGTAAGGGTGCTAAGTTATCTAACGTGACTCAATTTATGGCCGAAAGCCGTGAAAATGTCAGCAATGCTGTAGCAGGAGACATCATCGGGTTTACGATACCGGTACTTATCAGGTTGGAGATACTTTGACAGTGGGCAAAAACAAGTTTGAATTTGAACCACTGCCAACCTTTACGCCTGAAATCTTCATGAAAGTGTCAGCCAAGAACGTCATGAAGCAAAAATCCTTCCACAAAGGGATTGAGCAATTGGTGCAAGAAGGAGCTATTCAGCTCTATACCAACTACCAAACAGGTGAATACATGCTTGGTGCTGTTGGTCAACTTCAGTTTGAAGTCTTTAAGCACCGGATGGAAAATGAATACAATGCCGAAGTGGTCATGAGCCCAATGGGTAAAAAGACCGTTCGCTGGATCAAACCAGAAGACTTAGATGAGCGCATGTCTTCAAGCCGAAACATCTTGGCCAAAGACCGTTTTGACCAGCCTGTCTTCCTCTTTGAAAACGACTTTGCCCTCCGTTGGTTTGCGGATAAGTATCCAGACGTTGAGCTGGAAGAAAAGATGGGGTAAGGGAATTTTTCAAAACTGATCCATAACAAAAGAATAAGAAAACGAAAATCTATCCGTTTTCGCTTATAAAGGAGAAATGATGGGATTATTAAGTGGTTTGATGGGCAATGCCTCTCAAAAGAATGTTGATAAAGTAGAAAGAGATCTGGAAGATATCTTGGTGCCGGGAGAGCAAGTCACACTTGCTTTTAGCTTGATTCGTGATTTAATCGTCTTTACAGAGTTTCGTTTGATCTTGGTGGATAAGCAAGGAGTAACAGGAAAGAAAACTTCCTACAAATCCCTTCCTTATCGCTCCATCTCTCGATTTTCAGTAGAAACTTCCGGTCATTTTGATTTGGATGCTGAATTAAAAATCTGGGTCTCTTCAGCAGTGGAACCTTCAGAAGTTTTACAATTCAAGAGTGACAACAGTGTCATTGAAATCCAGCAAGCATTAGCCAGTGCGGTCTTTAAATAAAAAATCATGTTGATAGAGAACAGTTGAGAAAGGAGACGGAATGTTTATCGATAAACAATTGGGTCAAGATCGGAAATGGATCAATATCGACTCGGATTTGATTGCTGAAAATTCATATCTTTATAAAAAATACGATATTGACAAAGAAACCATTGAGTACGCGATGGATAAGAACGAACGTGCCCATATGGATTACAATCGAGAAAACGGAACGATCACCTTTATCTACAATGTATTGGATTTAGAAAAGGACAAGGAATACTACGAAACCATCCCCATGACCTTTATCGTTCAAGATACGCGACTCGTGACCATCAGTAACCAGGACAATGCCTATATCATTGAACAAATGGTTCGTTATTTGGAAAGCCATGAGGAGCTGTCGATCTATAAGTTGCTTTTTGCAGGTCTTGAAATGATCAGTAATGCTTATTATCCGATTATTGATCGCTTAGATAAGCACAAAGATGAACTCAATCGTTTGCTTCGAAAGACAACGACGACAAAGAATCTTTATGCCCTGTCTGACCTTGAGACCGGTATGGTGTATCTGGTCGCGGCAGCCTAAGCAAAATCGGATGTTGCTAGAACATATCAAAGCACATGTCATTTATCGCAGGATGAATGATGTTGAAAAAGAGCAGTTTGATGATGCCATGATCGAAGCGCGTCAGTTGGTTTCAATGACCGAGTTGATTTCGAATGTCTTACAGCAGTTGTCTGGATCATACAACAATATCCTAAACAACAACTTGAATGACAACTTGACAACCCTAACCATCTTTGAAGCCTTGTTGGCGGTCTTAGCCGTTATCACCGGTTTCTTTGGAATGAATATCCCTCTTCCGATGACAGAGGATCCCAATGCTTGGATCTATGTATCCCTATGTAGCTTTATATTATGGCTCATTTTGGCAAAGGTCATGCGGTGGATTGTGAAAAAAAGATAAAAAAAAGAGGCTTGGAGAAATCCGAGCCTCTTCGTATCTAGAATAATCTGAGAAATAGGAACCATCTAGACACCTGCCCTCCTCTCCAAAGAAGGGGCAGTGTGAATAGTTCATCGACTGTACAAAATCTTCTTGGAAATAGTAGGAGTAGATTTAATAGTACTGAGTGGTTCTAAATAAATCAGAACTTAGAATAAATCGTTGAATCAGATAAAATGATCCTATTTCTTTATACAGAAATATTTTAGATACTAACTGTATTATACATATTTATTTGTAAAAACGCAAGATAAGAGTTACCAAAAAATAAAAGTTTTCCGATTTTTTTATACTCCAATGATGAAGTATATGAAATGGTCGCAAGAAGAAAACCAGTCCTGGCTAGGATTTGCGTCACTTTTCTGATTTCAAGCGATCCAGGATTTTTTCCTAAAAAATAAAATTAATCTCCTGTGACTATCATTTGCCTCTTCATTATGTTATACTAGATAAGTTGCAAACTTGTATGAGAGAAATGCTGGGGAGACGGAGCAGATGGAAGGCTTTTGTTCGAAAGAAGACTCCCGCAAGTAGGATCATGTTGCCTATTTGTTTGAAAAAACGATTCTAGTCAACAACATCCGTTAGGACGCAAAACATTTTTCTCTAAAGAAAATGTAGTCCATAACAGACGGACTGAGTTTTTCTTTAGATGAGTCTTGCGACAGGTAACCGGGAAGGAGACTTCCTATGCAATCAGTGCGTTTTCGCATTGAAAGAAGTGTGATAAAGTGGCTTCGCACCACTTTTTAGAAAGAAGAAAGAATTGAAATTCAACGAATTTAACTTATCTGCTGAATTATTAGCAGAAATTGAAAAAGCTGGCTTTGTAGAAGCAAGCCCAATCCAAGAACAAACCATTCCGTTGGCTCTTGAAGGAAAAGATGTCATCGGTCAAGCGCAAACAGGGACTGGTAAAACAGCCGCTTTCGGTCTTCCAACTTTGGAGAAGATTGATGTCGATAATACTGTGATCCAAGCTCTTGTTATTGCCCCAACGCGTGAGTTGGCGGTTCAAAGTCAGGAAGAACTCTTCCGTTTTGGACGCAGACAAGGGTGTTAAAGTTCGCTCTGTCTATGGTGGATCAAGCATTGAAAAGCAAATTAAAGCTTTGAAGTCAGGCGCTCACATCGTTGTGGGAACACCTGGACGTTTGCTAGATTTGATCAAGCGCAAGGCCTTGAAACTCGATCATATTGAAACCTTGATCCTGGATGAAGCAGATGAAATGCTCAATATGGGCTTCTTGGAAGATATCGAAGCTATCATTAGCCGTGTTCCGAAACACGCCAGACCTTGCTCTTTTCAGCAACGATGCCAGAAGCGATCAAGCGTATCGGTGTTCAGTTTATGAAAGAGCCCGAACACGTTAAGATTGCGGCTAAAGAATTAACCACCGACTTGGTCGATCAATACTATATTCGTGTCAAAAGAAGGCGAAAAGTTTGATACCATGACTCGATTGATGGATGTCGAGCAACCTGAGCTTGCCATTGTCTTTGGTCGGACTAAACGTCGGGTCGATGAATTGACGCGTGGCTTGAAGATCCGTGGTTTCCGAGCAGAAGGATTCACGGAGATTTGGATCAAAACAAACGTCTTCGTGTACTTCGTGACTTTAAAAATGGGAACTTGGACGTCTTGGTGGCAACGGACGTTGCGGCACGTGGTTTGGACATTTCAGGTGTGACCCATGTCTACAACTACGATATTCCACAAGATCCAGAAAGCTATGTTCACCGGATCGGACGGACAGGTCGTGCTGGGAAAACAGGGCAATCCATTACCTTTGTTTCGCCAAATGAAATGGGCTATTTGCAAATCATTGAGAACTTGACCAAAAAGCGGATGAAGGGAATGAAACCTGCAACAGCAGAAGAAGCCTTCCAAGCGAAAAAACAAGTAGCGCTGAAGAAAATTGAGCGAGACTTTGAGGATGAAAAAATCCGAACTAACTTTGAGAAGTTTGGTAAGGATGCTCGCAAATTGGCTGCAGAATTTACTCCTGAAGAATTGGCTATGTATATCTTAAGCTTGACCGTTCAAGATCCAGATAGTCTTCCAGAAGTTGAAATTGCGCGTGAAAAACCATTGCCATTTAAACCATCCGGTGGTGGCTTTGGTGGGAAAGGCAAAGGTGGCCGTGGAAATAGCCGTCGTGGAGACCAACGTCGTGACCGAAATCGCAGAGATGACCGTGAAGGTGGACGCCGTGATTTCAAACGCAAGTCCAATAAAAATAGCCGAGACTTTGAGGGCAAAGGCAACAAACGTCCCCATCGTACTTCTAATGAAAAGAAAAATGGATTTGTCATCCGCAATAAAGGGGATAAATAAGTCCGAAGGAACGGTCTAGCAATAGGCCGTTTTTTATAAGAAAAATAAAAAATACAAGGGTTAACCAGCTGTTAACCCTTGTATATTTATAAGGAGACCTAAATGATAACTGACTCTTTTAGAAAAAATGTATCATGATAAGGAGCATCCAAAAAGTCAGACAACAGAAAGAATGAATTCCTAAAATGGAATATTTCTGTTAACATATTAAGTCTACAATTATTTCTAAGCCTTGTCAAGAATTTTTTCTTATTTTTTTAAAATTTTTGACTAGAAAAATAAAAATTGACAATCTCTTCTAAAAGGTTATAATGAATATAATAATTATACTAATTACAAAGAGGTGTCGCCCATGGTGATTGTATTAAAAAATGATGATCTAGAAGTACAATGTAAGACATTTGGAGGGGAATTGAGCTCCATTCGAAGTAAAGAAGGAATAGAATATCTCTGGCAAGGGGATCCAGAGTATTGGTCAGGACAAGCTCCCGTACTGTTTCCGATTTGCGGGAGCGTTCGTAATGGCCAAGTGCAGTATCATCTAAAAGATGGAGTGAAGACAGGCCAGCTTCCAAGACACGGTCTTATTCGCAAGAGAGAGTTTGAACTCAAAGAACAGACAGACCATCGTCTTGTCTTTGAAATCACCTCTAACGACGAAAGCTTACAAAATTATCCCTACCATTTTCGAGTGGAAATCGCTTATGAATTGAAAGGGAAAGAAATCACCATCACCTATCGCGTGCAAAATCTAGAGTCAGATCAAGTCATGCCTTATTTCATTGGAGGGCATCCAGCCTTTCGTTGTCCCCTTTTAGCAGATGAAGACTATGAAGACTACGAGTTGATTTTTGAAAAAGAAGAAAGCTGTAGCGTTCCTCTCTTGTTCACAGAAACTGGTTTGGTTGATCGCCTGCAGCGGACGCCATTTTTAGACCATAGTCGTAGCCTACCTTTGCGCCATGAACTGTTTGAAAAAGATGCCATTATTTTAGATCAATTAGCCTCTAAATCTGTGCAGCTCCTCTCGAAAAAATCTGGTAAGGGTTTGGAATTTGCCTTTGCAGATTTTGAGAATCTCGTCCTTTGGTCTACCAATAACAAGGGCCCTTTCATTGCTTTAGAGCCTTGGACGGGTATTTCCACATCTGCAGAAGAGGGCGATTTCTTCGAAGACAAAAAGGTGTGATCCAGTTGGCTCCTCAAGAGACACGGAGTCACCAGTACCGTATCACCATTTTGTAAATGAAAAACCGTTGGACTATGGAGTCCGACGGTTCTTTTTGATATAGTTTAGCTTTGCTTGGCGTGATTTCTTTTTAAAGAGAGCCTCGGCAGACATAGCAGAGGGTTTATCTGGATAGGATTCTTGGTAAAGAAGTTTAACGGGGAGGCGAGCCCGTGTGTATTTGGCGCCTTTTCCAGCATTGTGCGTCTTCAAGCGTTTTTCGACATCCGTGGTGTAGCCAGTGTAGAGGGAGCCATCCGCACACTCTAGGACATACATGTAAGCCTTAGTTTCCATAGTAGATCTCATGAATCTCGTCTGTATAGCTGCCGTCTTCATTGTGAATAAAGAGGGGAGGTAGAATTTTTAAACCATCCAGTGAGCCATCCTTGATCGCCTCAATCAATAACATATTCGCCTCTTTGGTCATTTTGGGATAGACAAACTGGATCCGCTTGGGTGCAAGATTGTATCGTTTCATAGTTTCGATGATATCTAAAAAGCGATCTGGACGATGGACCATCGCTAAGCGACCATTTGATTTGAGAACCCGCTGAGCCACATGGCAAATCTCATCTAAGTTGGTCGTAATTTCATGCCGAGCTAAGAGGTAGTGTTCACTCTCATTGAGATTGGAATGCTCATCCACCTTGAAATAAGGAGGATTGCAGAGGATAATATCCACCTTACTGCCCTTGATATGTTGAGGCAAATGCTTGAGGTCATCGGTGATCATGGACATTTGCTGGTTCAAGTCATTGAGGGCAATGGAGCGGGTAGCCATATCCGCCAGACGTTCCTGAATTTCAACACCAATAATCTGAGCTTCTGTCCGAGTGCTCGCAAAGAGTCCCACAGCCCCATTTCCCGCGCAGAGATCTACGATCAAGCCCCGCTTGGGCAATTTTGGAAAGCGTGAGAGCAGGACGCTATCCACGGAGTAACTAAAAACTTCCCGATTTTGTATGATTTTTACATCACTTGAAAAGAGTTGGTTGACGCGCTCGCCGTCTTTTAATTCGATATCTGTCATGGCTCTATTATAGCATGAAAAGAAGCTTGGGAAAAGATGATAATTTTCAATATATTAAAATGATATATTTTTATAAAAACGCTTTCTTTTCTTGTTTAAATATGTTACTATATATTAAAAAATGGGAGGTTTTGTAAATGAACAAAACGAAAAAATGGTTTGGCTTGGGGGTAACATTGCTTTCAGCAAGTATACTAGTAGCCTGTGGAAATTCTAGTAGTAAGTCTGATGATACTTCAAAAGAAGCTAAAACAGAGAAAAAGGCATCTACGAGAGAAGAGTAGTGAAAAGAAATCAACCTATGCAATTGGTGATAAGATTGTTTTTGATAAACAAGCTGAGTACACTATTACAAATGTTGAATGGACTGATGAACGGAATGATTTTGATAAAACAAATCCCGATAAAGTATTAAAAGTGACCTATAATGTGAAAAATCTATCAGATAGTGATCTAGCAGTTGGGGTTGACATTGATCTATTTGTTGGTGGAAATAAAATGGAGACTTATCCTAATACAAATACAATGGGGTCAATTTCACCGGGTCGATCAATGGAAGGTGCTGATACAACATTTTGGTGTAAAAGGGATGGCAAATTAGAACTGGAAATAAAACCATTTGCTGCATTTAATGAAAAACCTGCGATTGTTGCTTTTGATGCACCGTAAAAAAGTTGAGAGTAAAACTCTCAACTTTTTTTAATCAAATTCATATTTTTGGAGAATCGTAGTGAGGATAAAGACTCCTGTAAAGATAGCCATCAATGCCAGATAAACTGGGAAAGTAGTGGCTGTAAGGAGGGAAATCTCGATCAAGTTTTTTAACACGACCGCAGATGCGTAGAATCCTACAACAGAGAAGAGGATGAGGAGGGCCCGCCAGATATTTAGTGGCAGGCAAGCACGGATAACGGATAGGAAACCGATGGATCCAAGTAAGTAGTAGGATACAGTAGACATATCGGTCTGCAGACCAACCATGGCTTGCTCCCCAAAGGCGAATAAACAAGACACTAAAGACGACCATCAAGGCACTTGGTAAGGCTAACAGAAGGGAACGTCTCAAGAAGTGTTTTTCAACCGGTTTGATATTGCGTTCAAAGGTCAAGACAAATGGTGGGAAGCCTTCGACGAATTGGTCGATCAGGGTGATTTGAATAGGGATGAAAGGGAAAATCAGCAAATAGTTGACGTTAAAGAAGAGAGCACTGGCAATACAGATGATAGCCAAGAGGAAGGAATAGATCGTTTTGATAAAGAAGATTGGAGCGATTCGTCCAATGTTGTTCACCACACGACGGCCTTCAAAAAGAATTTCTGGAACGTCATTAAAGTCAGAGTTCAAAAGAACAATATTGGCAATCTGACGGGTTGCTGGATCTCCTTCAGCCATCACGATGGAGCAGTCTGCTTCACGAAGAGCAAGGATATCATTGACCCCATCTCCTGTCATAGCAGTTGTCCGACCAGCTCGCTTTCAAAGTTTGGATGAGCAGTTTTTCTGGTAAGGAGACACGCGCCCAAAGATAGCTGTTTCTTCTGCTTGATCCACTAATTGATCATCAGAAATTTTTGAACAATCGATGTAGTTCTCATAATTTTTGAAGCCAGCTTGTTGAGCGATATAAGAGACCGTCACAGGGTTGTCACCGGAGATGATTTTGAGATCCACTCCTTGAGAGCGCAAATACTCAAGAGTATCTGAAGCCCCTTCACGAATGGGGTCTGTAATCTCAATAACTGCAATCCCTTCAAGATTTTCAGGCAGTTTCAATTCCTGCATGCTGATCAGTTCTGAACTGTGAGCCAAGACGAGCACGCGCGATCCACGAGCTTGTGCTTCGACGACAGCAGCTGGATTTTCTTTCAGGAGCATTTCAGGAGCACCGAGAAAGACGGTTCCAAGGTTGGATAGGTGCATGGCTCCCCATTTCCGATCACTTGAGAAAGGAATAATATTTTCCGCAGTATAGGCATGCTCCAACTCCCCATAAGCCTTGCGAATAGCTTGAGCAGTAGGATTGGTGTCCTCGCTATTTTGCATGTAAGCTGAAAGGATAACTTTGATGGTTTCCTCAGAAAAATGATCAGATAAGCTATGGAGAGCTTCAACTGTCATCTTCCCTTGGGTGATGGTACCGGTCTTATCAAGGCACAAGGTATCCACACGCGCCAGGGTTTCTACTGAGTACATTTCTTGGACAAGAACCTTGCGCATGCCGAGCTTAATAACCGCTGTCAAAAGAGACGTAACTGTCAGTAAGGCAATTCCTTTTGGCAACATTCCCAGGAGAGCTGTGGAAGAATTCACGACAGAATCTTTGATTGGCAGACATCTTGATCAACAATGCTTCAAAGAAGAGGGCAAGGCCAAATGGAATGATAATTTTACCAGTGAAGCTTGAAATTTTCGCTAAGTTATAAAGAATACGCGAATTGATAGGTTTCAAGGTCTTGGCTTCCATCATTAGTTTGTTGGCATAGTTGTTTGCCCCAACTCGCTTGACACGGGCATAGACTTGACCACTGGCAATATAACTACCAGAAAGCAGTTCATCACCAATTTCTTTTAAGACCAGGTCACTCTCACCAGTCAGCATAGCCTCATTAGCTTCTGCAATACCGGACATGACTTCAGCATCACTAGGGATCTGCTCACCTGAAGACAGAAGCATTAAATCACCTAGAACAAGCTTTTCTGGTGGAATCGCATCTTTTTCCCCGTCTCGAATGACAGTCACTAGCTCACGACTCATGAGGTTGAGTTTATCAATCATCCGCTTGGCGCGCATTTCGGTCATAATCCCTGTAATGGCATTGAAGCAAATAACCGCGAAAAAGATCATATTGCTCCAGGCCTGTACAGCAGCCAAGGCTACGGCAATCACAAAGTTTAAGGTATTAAACAAGGTGAAGACGTTGCGCTTGATGATTTGCCAAGTACTGGTACTTGTATTCGTTGTAAAATCATTGGTTTGTCCGCGATCCATTTTCTTGCGGACTTCACTGAGGGATAACCCTTTAATTCATTCGTTTCCATAGACAATATGATATCATTTTTTTGAGAAAAAGACTATCTAGAATAGGTCCGCTGAGACATTTTTTATCTAAAAAGAGTTTGCGGTCAAAATCAGGTTACGGTATAATGAGAAAGAAGGTTCAATATGATTGACTATCATGTTGAGAGATTAATGAAATGGATTTGAGGAACAACTATGTTTTATACCTATTTACGGGGCCTTGTTGCCTTTATTCTTTGGGTTTTAAATGGGAATGCCCATTACCATCATAAGGACAATATTCCAGATCAGGAAGAGAACTACATATTGGTATCGCCTCACCGGACCTGGTGGGATCCAGTCTATATGGCCTTTGCGACCAAGCCAAAGCAGTTTATCTTTATGGCGAAAAAGAACTCTTCACCAATCGTATTTTTGGCTGGTGGATTCGTATGTGTGGAGCTTTTCCGATCGACCGTGAAAATCCGGGAGCAGAAGCCATTAAGTATCCTGTCAATATGCTGAAAAAGAGCAACCGTTCCTTGATTATGTTTCCAAGTGGAAGCCGTCATTCTCAAGACGTCAAAGGCGGTGTTGCCATCATTGCCAAAATGGCTAAGGTCCGTATCATGCCAGTGACATATACTGGTCCAAGAGACTTGAAAGGGTTGGCAACGGGTGAACGCATTGATATGAACTTTGGACATCCGATTGATATTTCGGATATTAAAAGATGAATGACGAAGGAGTGGCAGAAGTTGCCCGTCGTATTCAAGAGGAGTTTGACCGCTTGGATGCGGAGGCGCGAAGCGATCAACACCCCAACAAAACCGTTTATCTTGATTCGTTTGTTAAAAATCCTTTTGATTCCTCTTGTCTTAGTCGTGGGCATCTTGACCTTGCTCTTTAGTTACCTAGCCAGCTTTGTATGGGATCCGGACAAACATCGAAAAAACAAGTAAAAAAACTGAGAATTTTTCTCAGTTTTTTTAATTTTTACGAATAATAAAAGTGAGAGGAGGTTTCTTATGGAGGATATCATAGAAAAATCAAAGAATATAAGCTCTTTTTAGCACTTACAGCTATCGGACTCTTACTTGGAGGGTATTTTCTTTTCCATCGACCTCAGTCGAGTACATCAACAATACCGGATCTCTATCAGACTTCCCGTTCAACTTCGAGCAAAGAAAAGACATCTGCTTCTAGTTCAAGAGAAGAAAATCCGGCTGCTTCAGTGTCTGATGCGCCCGAGATCATTACGGTCGATGTCAAAGGGGCTGTCAAACAACCAGGTGTCTATGAGTTACGCTCTGATAGCAGAGTTCACGATGCCATTCATAAGGCGGGTGGAATGACTGCTGAAGCCAATAGCCAATCGGTCAACTTGGCGCAAAAACTCTCTGATGAAACAGTGATTTATGTTGCCAAAGAAGGGAGGATGTTCCAGCACTTGGAAGTTCAGAAAGTCCTGCAACTTCGTCAGCATCAGCAGAAAAACAGGCAAGGTCCATTTAAATCGAGCGACCGAGTCAGAGCTCCAGACGGTATCAGGCATTGGTCAGAAACGAGCCCAGGACATTATCGCCTATCGCGACGCAAATGGCCCTTTTCGATCAGTGGATGATCTGAAGAATGTTTCAGGAATCGGGGAGAAAACACTGGAGAAATTAAGAGATGCTTTCACGGTGGATTAAAGAGCTCCCTTTTTCGCTTGTACACCTCGCTTTTTTACTTCTTTGGATGTATTTTAGTATTTATCAACCATCTTGGCTTTCGATCAGCGGTCTAGTAGTAGTGGGAATTTTAGCAGTTCATCACTATAAAGGGGATCGCTCAAGTTTGTTGCGTCTTGCTTTAGCAACTCTTTGTTTTGCGGCCTTCTTTGTCTTTCAGCGAATACAGGATCATCCAGTACAAGCAGAAAGTCAGCCCCCATCCCACTTACGTCTGATTCCAGATAGCATCAAGATCAATGGGGACGCCCTGTCTTTTCGTGCTAAAAATCAGGGAAGGACCTACCAAGTCTTCTACACTTTAAAATCAGAAAAAGAAAAACAGCAGTGGCAAAGTCAAACTCATTTGTTGGAGTTGACGTATAAAGGTGCTATAGAAGAGCCAGAAGGGCAGCGAAATTTTAGAGGATTTGACTATCGGTCTTATTTGGAAACACAGGGGATTCACTATCAAATAAAAATTGAAGCGATCCAATCCGCACTTCCTATACAGACTTGGAATGTTTTCGATTGCCTATCTCAATGGAGGCGCCAAGCCATTGTTTGGAGCAAGGAGCACTTTCCGCAACCGATGAACCAGTATATGACCGGCCTTCTTTTTGGCTATTTAGATACGGATTTTGAAGAGATGGACCAGCTTTACACGAGTTTAGGAATCATCCATTTATTCGCCTTATCTGGGATGCAGGTTGGCTTTTTCATCAATGGGATCCGGAAAGCTCTCTTACGTCTAGGAATCTTGCAAGAGACAGTCGATATCTGGATGCTTCCAATTTCTTTGGTCTATGCTGGCTTGACAGGTTTTTCTGTTTCAGTGGTTCGTAGCCTCTTGCAGAAGATCCTCTCTCAAAAGGGGGTCCGAGGGATGGAGAATATGGCGATGACCTTGATGATCTTAATGGTGCTCATGCCCAAGTTTCTTCTGACAGCTGGAGGGGTCTTGAGTTGTGCCTACGCCTTTATTTTGACCTTGGTAGATACCAGTTCTTATTCCGGACTTAAAAAGCTACTAGTGGAAAGTTTCTGGATTAGCCTGGGAATTTTGCCCCTTTTGACCTATTACTTTAGTGTCTTTCAACCGTGGTCACTCCCTTTAACCTTCCTCTTTTCTTTCTTATTTGACCTTGTCCTTCTTCCAGGTTTAACGGTGCTATTTATCTTATCGATTCTAAAGCCCCTTACAATTTTTAACAGTTTCTTTCTTCTCATAGAGGAGTGTATTCGTTGGATTTCAAAGCTCACGTCGCTACCTTTGGTATTTGGTCAGCCGACGGGACCAGCTCTGATTGCTCTCTTCCTTCTTTTAGGAATCTTGTATGATCTTCGAAAGCAAAAAAAACGTCGTTTCCTGTTAATAGGCATGATTCTACTCATCTTTGTTGGACCAAGCATCCTTTAGAAAATGAGATTACCATGGTGGATATCGGTCAAGGAGACAGTATCTTTTTACGCGATTGGAAAGGAAGAACCATATTGATTGATGTCGGAGGACGTGTCACTTTTAAAAGTGGAGAAAAGTGGCAAGAGCACAGTCAATCTGCCAATGCGGATCAAACCTTGATTCCCTATCTCAAGAGTCGAGGTGTTGGAAAACTTGATGCTTTGGTCTTGACTCATACAGACCAGGACCATATGGGTGATATGGTGGAGGTTGCCAAACAAATCCCAGTTAAAAAAGTGTATGTCAGTCCAGGTAGTCTAACTAATTCTCAATTTCGAGAGAAATTGCAACAGCTTCATAGTCCGATTAAAGTAGTCCAGAGAGGAGATCAACTACCTATTTTTGATCATCATCTAGAAGTCTTATCCCCTGATGAAGTGGGGGATGGTAAAAATGATGATTCGATTGTCCTCTATGGGCAGTTCTTTCAGAAACGATTTTTGTTCACGGGTGATTTGGAAGAAGCTGGAGAGAAAAAACTATTGAAAAACGATCCACAATTACAAGTAGATGTCTTGAAAGTAGGCCACCACGGTTCTAAAGGTTCCTCTAGTGATGTGTTTTTAGATCAGTTACATCCTCAGTTGGCCTTGATCTCTGTTGGAAAGAAAAATCGCTACCAACATCCCCACAAAAGAATTGCTCGATCGTCTAGAGGAACGCTCTATTTCTTATCTTCGTACCGATGAAAGGGGAGCAATTCGCTTGATTGGGTGGGACCATTGGAGGGTAGAAACGGTCCGCTAGAGACGAGGAGAGGTTTGCTTTCTATGCTGAAAATTGCTATTATAGAAAGTGAAATCAATGTAAAGGTAGAATCGTATGAACGCATTTAAGCAATTTTGGATACAGTATGCAGATTTTTCAAGTAAGACCAGTCGGGCCCATTTTTGGCTAGCTTTTTTCTGGAATTCCCTGATTTCGTTGCCTCTTTGGGTTTTTTACATCGTGACCTCTTTATCCCATCAAAATGCTCAAGAAACGCTCAATTTTTCAACTGTTCATTCTAAGACAGGTTTATGGGCGCTCGCTTTCTTAGCGTTCTTTTACTTCCTCATTTTGGTACCCAGTCAAGCCATTTGTGTACGTCGCTTGCGGGATGCGGGAATCCATTGGTCTTGGATCTTTTTGAACCTTGGACCGGTTCTGCTCTATTTGTTGACGGGGCTAGATATTTTCCTATTTCTTTGGGGGATTACAGTTATTTCTCTCTTGATTCTCATGATGCTTCCAGGGAAAAACACCTTCCCACAACCAGTAGAAACTCCTATGGGAGTGGCTTCTGAACCACAGGTCACAGCGACAGGGGGGAGCTTTGGCGGCAACTCGTTTGAGCAAATTCCAAATTTTGTAGCAGACACCTGATTTGTCTGATGAAAAACCACCATTGGAACAAAAAATGGCTGCTGAACACGAAATACACTAGACTGATAGAGATAAGAGAGTTTCATGCAAGCAATTACCGACATTAAACATCTGACGGTTCAAACTCTGCCTCCTATTCTTGTCTTGACGGGTGAGGATGTAGGTCAATTTGAATGGTTAAAAAAAGACATTTTAAAAAAAATAGGCTATGATCCCTCAGATTTGAATTATTCTTATTTTGATATGAAGGAAGCCTCCTATGCTGAAGTCGAGCTAGATTTGGTCAGTCTTCCCTTTTTTGCAGATGAAAAAATCGTGATTTTGGATCACTTATTGGATTTGACCACTGCCAAAAAACGCAATTTAACCGATGAAGATCTGAAGCAATTTGAAAATTATCTGGAAAATCCTTCTGAATCAACCCGTTTGGTGATATTTGCAGAAGGAAAATTAGATAGTAAGCGTCGCTTAGTCAAACTCCTAAAACGGGATGCCCAGATCATTGAAGCAACAACACCTAAAGAGCAAGATTTAAAGCGTTATTTTTCTAGTCAGGCCCAAGAATTGGGCTTACACTTTGTGGGCGATTCCTTGGACCAGCTACTCTTAAAATCTGGCTATGATTTTGGAGAGTTACAGAAGAATCTCGCTCTATTGCAGGCTTATAAAGAAGATGGTCAGATTACCCTCCAAGATATCGAGGAGGTTGTTCCAAAGTCCTTGCAAGATAATATTTTTGATCTGACACAGATGATTCTCAAACGCCAAATCGATCAAGCCAGGAATTTGGTTAAGGATCTTCGCTTACAAGGAGAAGATGAAATAAAATTGATCGCTATTTTGTTGGGGCAATTCCGAATGTTTTCTCAAGTTAAAATTTTCTCAGAAGAAGGCCAATCCGAAAGCCAAATTGTAGCGAGCTTGTCGGAGTTGTCAGGACGCAAGGTCAATCCTTATCAGGTGAAGTTTGCTTTACGGGATAGCCGCAGGCTTTCCCTGTCTTTTTGAAGCAGGCTATGACGACCTTCATCGAGACGGATTATGCGATTAAAAGTGGAACATATGAAAAAGACTACTTATTTGATTTGGCCCTGTTGAAAGTAGCTAATAGCATATAACGATGAATGAAATCGCAAGCAGATTAGTTGAATAATTTAGCTGTTTGCGTTATCATCAAGTCAGTAATAAAGAAAAGAGGACCATAAAATGGCTATCATTTTACCAGAATTACCATATGCTTATGATGCATTGGAACCTTATATCGATGAAGAAACCATGCATTTGCACCATGATAAACACCATCAAACATATGTAAACAATGTGAATGCAGCTCTTGAAAAACATCCTGAAATTGGAGAAGACCTTGAAAGCTTGTTAGCTGATGTTGAATCCATTCCAGCTGATATTCGCCAAGCTGTGATCAACAATGGTGGTGGTCATTTGAACCACGCTCTTTTCTGGGAATTGATGACTCCAGAACAAACAGCTCCTTCAGCAGAACTTGCTGCAGCGATTGATGCTACATTTGGTTCATTTGAAGACTTCAAAGCAGCCTTCACAGCAGCAGCAACGACACGTTTTGGTTCTGGCTGGGCATGGTTGGTTGTTAACAAAGAAGGCAAACTTGAAGTCACTTCAACAGCAAACCAAGATACACCAATTTCTGAAGGTAAAACACCAATCCTTGGTTTGGATGTTTGGGAACATGCCTACTACGTGAAATACCGTAACGTACGCCCTGACTACATCAAAGCTTTCTTCTCAGTGATCAACTGGAATAAAGTGAATGAATTGTTTGCAGCAGCAAAATAATAAAATGAAGGAATCTATGAGAGCAAGTATTGGCTCTTATAGATTTTTTATTTGCATCCGGAAAATCGGAGTATAATTTCTTGCGTTTGGTCAGGAAAATGATACACTAGTAGGAGTGTGTCTTACTTGTCTGAAGCCTGGTTTGAAGGGCCTAGGCAAGGAAAAGATAAACCTTAAAATGAAAACTGAAACATTCAGGGAGAAATGAAATGACTAGTATTACCATTACCAAAGGAGCCGTTGAGACGCCTATCTATTTGCGGATGTTGAATCGTCATGGCTTGATTGCAGGTGCAACAGGAACAGGAAAAACGGTTACGCTCAAAGTTCTAACAGAAAAATTAAGCAAAGAAGGCATTCCGGTCTTTCTAGCCGATATCAAGGAGATTTATCTGGCTTAGCCAAAGCAGGGCAATGGACACCAAAACTGGAAGAACGCTACAAGCTTCTTGGGATCACAGATCCGTTTGAGCCACAAGCCTTCCCTGTTCGATTGTGGGATGTCTTTGGACAATCTGGTCATCCTGTTCGGGCAACGGTCGAAGGGATGGGGTCATTGCTTCTTTCTCGTCTGCTTGATTTGAATGAAACCCAATCAGGAATTCTCGCAATTGTCTTTAAAGTGGCCCAAGAGAAAGATTGGCCCTTGATTGATTTGAAGGACCTACAAAACCTTTT
This sequence comes from Streptococcus sp., assembly GCA_047241705.1. Lineage (GTDB taxonomy): Bacteria > Bacillota > Bacilli > Lactobacillales > Streptococcaceae > Streptococcus. Next base: position 53,438 of record JBKTJB010000003.1, on the reverse strand, counting down.
AAAGGAAGTCTATGAGCACAGTTCAGACTATTCAGCCCAATATGGCAATATCACCAAACAATCTGTCGGAGCCATCCAAAGAAGTCTCTTGGTTCTTGAAGAAGAAGGAGCAGACCAATTTTTCGGAGAGCCCGCACTTGATTTAAATGACTTCATGCAACTCGATGCATCTGGTCGTGGTTATATCAATATTCTTTCGGCTACAAAGCTCTTTCATTCACCAAAATTGTACTCAACCTTTTTGATTTGGATGCTGTCTCGTCTTTTTGAAACACTTCCAGAGGTTGGAGATCCTGAAAAGCCAAAATTGGTCTTCTTCTTTGATGAAGCGCATCTTCTCTTTAAGGATGCAAGCAAGCTCTTTCTTGAGAAGGTTGAGCAAGTGGTACGCCTAATTCGTTCGAAGGGTGTAGGGATTTACTTTATTACCCAAAATCCTCAAGACCTTCCAGAATCTGTTTTGGCACAGCTTGGAAATCGTGTTCAGCATGCACTTCGAGCTTATACACCAAAAGAGATGAAGGCGATTAAGGTGGCTGCCCAAAGTTTTCGTCCGAATCCAGATTTTGATACAGAAACAGTGATCACAGAATTAGGGACAGGGGAAGCCTTGGTTTCTTTCCTGAATGAGAAGGGGCAACCTAGTGTGGTTGAGCGTGCTTACATTCTCTCTCCTCAATCGAGTTTTGACCTCTTAAATGAGAGTGAACAATTGGCCTTGATCACGACATCGCCTTTCCATCAAAAGTATGCGACGACGATTGATCGGGAATCTGCCTATGAAAAATTAGCAGCTAAAGCAAGCAAGGAAGCACAAGAAAAAGAGCAAAAAGAAGCAGAAAAGGAAGAGGCTGCAGCAGATAAGGCGGCTCAAAAACGTAGTCCAGGTCGTCCAAGAAAATCTAGTCTTGAAAAGGCAAAGGATTCCTTCTTGAGTTCCTTATTCCGGACGATTGCGCGTGAGATCGCTAAGCTAATTATGGGCTCCTTTAAACGGAAATAAGCCTTTTATGAAAAGGAAAACTTTTAAAAAGAAACCGTTTTCTCTTTCTGATAATTCTTGTTATTTTCAGTAGAATCTTTTATAATTAATCTCGTATGAAAAAATATTTTAATCTACGCTCGATCATGATTGCGGTCAGTATTTTATTGTGCTTAGTGGGAACAAGCGCACTGGGCTACTTGCATCTTACGCAACCAACAGCATCAGCAATTGAAAAAAAAGCAAAGAAAACAAAAGAAGCAAAAGAACAAGATATCGAAAAGTCTACCCCTGAGACGAAAAAACCGCGTGTCAAATCTCCTGAAGCTAAGCAAGCAGTAGTAGATGCAGACATGGAAACGATGAGCGCTTATGGCCTTGTCTATGATTATGCTAATAAAGGTTTGGTAGAGGTTGTCCAGGATTTCCTAGCAGAAAGTGGAATTGATCCGTCACAAGTTGCCTTCACGTATCGCAATGCCATTACAGGAGAGCAATTTGCCATGAATGATCTTCAACCAATGACGGCAGGTAGTACCTATAAGCTACCCTTGAACATGTTGGTGGTGGATGAAGTCGCAAAGGGCAAACTCAATTTAACAGACCGGTTTGACATTACCAATACTTACTATGAATATGTAGGAGAGCATGACAATTACGTTGCTGCCTTTGATGGAGCCATGTCTATTCCTGATATGCAGCGCTATTCATTGGTTTACTCTGAAAATACCCCAGCCTATGCTTTGGCAGATCGTTTAGGGGGGATGGAGCAAGCGCGTAAGTTGTTTAGCCGCTATGGTCAATCTCGTTCACCAGAGGTTAAAACCTTTAGCGAAGATAATAAAACGACAACGGATTATTACATCCATGTCTTGGAATATCTTTGGAATCATCAAGAAAAATATGCGGATTTACTAGAACTGATCGGGGAGTCTTTCCCAGGTGAGTACTATAAGAAATTCTTGCCAGATTTGGTGATTCAACAAAAACCAGGATATGTTGCTGAAGCACTTAATGTGGATGCGATTGTCCGTGAATCGACTCCTTATTTGGTTGCTATCTACACTGCAGGACTTGGGGGACGACTCCAGAAAGTTCTGAAATCAGTGGCGTTGGTCTTTATCAATTGGGACAATTGGCTTATGTTATCAATGAATGGCATCGTGTCAATATGAATGAATAATCGACAGAAAGGTCTGAGGGTTGCTCAGGCCTTTTATTCTATCAAAGTAGGATGAAATTCACTTGGTGTTTCGAATTACTTTTCTGTTCTAAAGAGACTTCTTTCCCTTTTCTATAAAAAGTATGTTATACTACTAATAGTAATAAGAGGAAGTATAGACATGATTACAAAGGAAGATTACCAGTTGCTCCGCTCGCATCCAGCCTTTTCTGCGCTACCAGTGGAGCTATTTGATAAATTAGCTGTTGAAATTCATGCCAGGGATATCCCTAAAGGACAAATTTTATTTTATGCAGGAGATAGGCGGGAGCGCATTTTTCTTCTGACAAAAGGCTTTGCTCGTATTGAGCAATTTGATTCGTCTGACCAATTCTCCTATATGGATTATATTAAGAAGGGGGCTCTGTTCCCTTATGGTGGGATGTTCCAGGATGAGCGTTACCACTATACAGCTAGTGCGGTGACGGATTTGCGTTGTTTCGTGATTCCCGTCAACCTCTATGAATTATATGCCCAAGAGAGTAAGGAGCAGTTGCTCTTTATTATGAGAAAGCTCTCCTCCATCCTAGAATTTCAAGAGTTGCGCTTGCGCAATGTCGTGACAGCTAGTGCCAGTGAGCGCGTGATTCAATCCTTAGCCATTCTGTGCAAGGACTATGAAGGTCTAGGAAATCAGCTTCCATTTCCAATTAGTATGAAGGAAATGGCCAAATTAGCAGCCACAACCCGAGAAACCGTCAATCAAGTTTTAAAGAAACTCATTGATTCTCATAAGATCCAGTATGAGAGAAAACAACTAACTTTTCTAGATACAGCCTACTTTTTAAAGAGTTTTAAAGAGATCAATTAATTTGTTGATCTTTTTTATTTTTCAAAAAATATATATTCATAAAAACAATATAAAAGACAAAATATGCAAAGAAAACGCTTCATATTAACTAAAAAATAGGAAGAATTCAAAAAAATGCCAAATTCTTTGCATTAAAAAAGTAGAATCCTTCATGAAAGCGGTAACAATAAAAGGATATAATAACAATTGTAATAAAGCTTATGAACAAGCTCGAAGAAAAAGGAGGACTATAGATGTCTACACACCCAATTCATGTTTTCTCAGAAATTGGAAAACTGAAAAAAGTTTGTTTGCACCGTCCTGGTAAAGAGTTGGAAAACTTGATGCCTGACTATCTTGAACGTCTTCTTTTTGATGATATTCCTTTCTTGGAAGATGCTCAAAAGAACACGACGCATTTGCTGAAGCACTTCGTAATGAAGGAATCGAAGTACTTTATCTTGAAAAATTGGCAGCTGAGTCATTGACTACTCCAGAAATTCGCGAACAATTTATCGAAGAATACCTTGATGAAGCGAACATTCGTGGACGCCAAACTAAAAACGCTATTCGCGAAATCCTTCGTGGTATTAAAGACAACCAAGAGTTGGTTGAAAAAACAATGGCTGGTTTCCAAAAAGCTGAGCTTCCAGAAATTCCTGAAGCTGACAAAGGATTGACAGACCTTGTTGAATCTGACTATCCATTTGCGATTGATCCAATGCCAAACTTGTACTTCACACGTGACCCATTTGCTACAATTGGTAATGCAGTATCATTGAACCACATGTACGCAGATACACGTAACCGTGAAACTTTGTATGGTAAATACATCTTCAAATACCACCCAGTTTATGGTGGAAAAGTTGAACTTGTCTACAACCGTGAAGAAGATACTCGTATCGAAGGTGGAGATGAGTTGGTGCTTTCTAAAGATGTATTGGCAGTTGGTATCTCACAACGTACAGATGCTGCATCAATCGAAAAATTGTTGGTAAACATCTTCAAGAAGAACGTTGGCTTCAAGAAAGTATTGGCCTTCGAATTTGCGAACAACCGTAAATTCATGCACTTGGATACAGTATTCACAATGGTGGACTACGATAAATTCACAATCCACCCAGAAATCCAAGGGAACCTTCGCGTCTTCTCTGTAACCTATGAAAATGAAGCATTGAAGATTGTTGAAGAAAAAGGTGATTTGGCTGAATTGCTTGCTGAAAACCTTGGTGTTGAAAAAGTTACATTGATCCCTTGTGGTGATGGCAATGTAGTTGCCGCTGCTCGTGAACAATGGAACGACGGTTCAAATACTCTTACAATCGCACCGGGTGTGGTAGTCGTATACGACCGTAACACAGTCACAAACAAGAAATTAGAAGAATACGGACTTCGTTTGATCAAGATCCGCGGAAGTGAATTGGTTCGCGGTCGTGGTGGACCTCGTTGTATGTCAATGCCATTTGAACGTGAAGAAATCTAATGTAGAAGACCGAGAGCTGGTCTTTGGGGATCAGCTCTTCCTTCTTACTGATCAATACTAGAAAGAAATAGGAGACAATTAGAATGACAAATTCAGTGTTCCAAGGACGTAGCTTCTTGGCAGAAAAAGACTTTACACGCGCAGAGTTAGAATACCTTATCGGACTTTCAGCTCACTTGAAAGACCTTAAAAAACGCAACATCCAACACCACTATCTTGCTGGAAAAAACATTGCGCTTTTGTTTGAAAAAACTTCAACTCGTACTCGTGCTGCCTTCACAACAGCAGCTATCGACCTTGGTGCTCACCCAGAATACCTAGGTGCAAACGACATCCAACTTGGTAAAAAAGAATCTACAGAAGATACTGCTAAAGTTCTTGGACGTATGTTTGACGGTATTGAATTCCGTGGTTTCAGCCAACGTATGGTTGAAGAATTGGCTGAATTCTCAGGTGTTCCAGTATGGAATGGTTTGACTGACGAATGGCACCCAACTCAAATGCTTGCAGACTACTTGACTGTTCAAGAAAACTTTGGACGCCTTGAAGGTTTGACACTTGTGTACTGTGGTGACGGACGTAACAACGTTGCAAACAGCCTTCTTGTAACAGGTGCTATCCTTGGTGTGAACGTACACATCTTCTCACCAAAGGAACTCTTCCCAGAACAAGAAATCGTTGAATTGGCAGAAGGATTTGCAAAAGAAAGTGGCGCTCATATCTTGATCACTGAAGATGCTGACGAAGCTGTGAAAGGTGCAGACGTACTTTACACTGACGTTTGGGTATCAATGGGTGAAGAAGACAAATTTGCAGAACGTGTTGCCCTTTTGAAACCTTACCAAGTAAACATGGATTTGATTAAGAAAGCTGATAACGAAGACTTGATCTTCTTGCACTGCTTGCCAGCCTTCCACGATACAAACACTGTTTACGGTAAAGATGTTGCTGAAAAATTCGGCGTAGAAGAAATGGAAGTTACTGACGAAGTGTTCCGTAGCAAATATGCTCGTCACTTTGACCAAGCTGAAAACCGTATGCACACTATCAAAGCGGTTATGGCAGCTACTCTTGGTAACTTGTACATTCCAAAAGTTTAAGACTTTATAACCGTATACCAACAGCTATAGGGGCTGGACTGCTAGCTTTAGTCCTGCCCCTATTTTTTATAGAAAGGGATAACTTATGTCAAGAAAAATCGTCGTTGCTTTGGGAGGAAATGCTATTCTCTCATCTGATCCTTCTGCTCAAGCTCAACAAGAAGCACTTGTAGAAACAGCAAAACACTTAGTCAAATTAATCAAAAACGGGGATGACTTGATCATCACTCACGGAAATGGTCCTCAAGTAGGGAACCTTTTGCTCCAACACTTGGCAGCAAACTCTGAAAAGAACCCTGCTTTCCCACTTGATTCATTAGTTGCTATGACCGAAGGAAGCATTGGTTACTGGCTTCAAAATGCTCTTCAAAATGCTCTTCTTGAAGAAGGAATTGAAAAAGATGTGGCTTCTGTTGTAACACAAGTCGTTGTTGATAAGAACGACCCAGCTTTTGTCAACCTCAGTAAACCAATCGGTCCATTCTACTCAGAAGAAGAAGCAAAAGCAGAAGCTGAAAAATCAGGAGCAACCTTCAAAGAAGATGCTGGTCGTGGCTGGCGTAAAGTTGTGCTTCACCAAAACCAGTGGATATCAAAGAAATCAATACCATCTCGTACTTTGTTGAACGACGGTCAAGTCGTTGTAGCTGCTAGTGGTGGCGGTATCCCAGTTGTGAAAGAAGCAGATGGTAGCTTATCTGGTGTTGAAGCTGTTATCGATAAAGACTTTGCCTCTCAACGTTTGGCTGAATTAGTAGAAGCGAGACCTCTTCATTGTTTTGACTGGTGTCGATTATGTCTTTGTGAACTACAACAAACCAGACCAAGCAAAATTGGAACATGTTAATGTGGCTCAATTGGAAGAATACATCAAACAAGACCAATTTGCACCAGGAAGCATGCTTCCTAAAGTAGAAGCTGCCATTGCCTTCGTCAATGGTCGTCCAGAAGGAAAAGCAGTTATTACATCACTTGAAAACCTTGGCGCTTTGATTGAGTCTGAAAGTGGAACAATCATCCAAAAAGACTAATGAAAAATTAGGAAAAAACTAGTATTTTAAAGCTTATTGTGATAGAATAAATCTATAGGTAAGCGTTTTACAAGAGACTCTTGTAAAACATCACTCACACTTTGTTGCGTTAGGAGGAAGACAAATGAGTGAAAAAACAAAAAAAGGATTTAAGATGCCTTCATCTTTTTCCGTATTGTTAATTATCATTGCTATTATGGCAGTGTTAACTTGGATTATTCCAGCTGGTCAATACAAGGTTGACGATGCAGGTGCTATCATTGCAGGTAGTTATGAATCTGTAAAAGCACATCCTCAAGGGATTTGGGATGTCTTGATGGCCCCAATCAATGCCATGCTTGGTAAAGCACCAACCAGTGCAGCGATTGACGTAGCCTTCTTCATCTTGATGGTCGGTGGTTTCCTTGGAGTTGTGAACGAAACAGGTACCCTTGATGTAGGGATTGCTTCTATCGTTCGAAAATACAAAGGCCGCGAAAAAATGTTGATTTTGATCTTGATGCCATTGTTTGCCCTTGGTGGTACAACTTATGGTATGGGTGAAGAAACCATGGCCTTCTATCCACTTCTTGTACCTGTTATGATGTCCGTTGGTTTTGACAGCTTGACAGGGGTAGCCATTATCCTTTTAGGATCACAAATCGGATGTTTGGCGTCAACATTGAACCCATTTGCGACAGTTATCGCATCTGATACTGCAGGTATCTCAAGTGCTTCAGGTCTCTTACTTCGTGTGATCTTCTGGATCGTATTGACAGGACTTAGCACATACTATGTATACCGTTATGCAGATAAGGTTCAAAAAGACCCAACCAAATCTCTCACCTATGCAACTCGTGAAGAAGATTTGAAACACTTCAATGTTGATAGTGGCGAAGAAATTCCTTCACAAATGAACAAGAAACAAAAACGTGTCTTGGTCGTCTTCATCTCAACATTCGTTATCATGGTTGCTGGATTTATCCCATTCAAAGATTTGGGTATTACATTCTTTGGACAACTTTAACGAATCTCTCCATAAAATTCCAGTACTTGGTCAATTGATCGGTAACACAGATGCTCTTGGTACATGGTATTTCCCACAAACAGCTATGCTCTTTGCCTTCATGGGAATCCTCGTTGGTATCATTTATGGCTTGAAGAAGATAAAATCATTTCATCTTTCATGAATGGTGCAGCTGACCTCTTGAGTGTTGCTCTTATCGTAGCGGTAGCACGTGGTATCCAAGTCATCATGAACGATCGGTATGATCACTGCAACAATTCTTCACTGGGGTGAAGAAGGACTGAAAGGTCTTTCATCTCAATTGTTCATTGTCTTGACTTACATTTTCTACTTGCCAATGTCATTCTTGATCCCATCATCATCTGGTCTTGCCAGCGCAACAATGGGTATCATGGCACCTCTTGGTAAATTCGTCAATGTACCAGGTAGCTTGATTGTCACAGCTTACCAATCTGCATCTGGTGTCTTGAACTTGATCGCACCAACTTCAGGTATCGTAATGGGAGCTCTTGCTCTTGGACGTGTTGACTTGAGTGCATGGTGGAAATTCATGGGTAAATTGGTCGTAGCGATTGTTGTGATCACCATTGCCCTTCTTCTACTAGGAACTGTGGTTCCATTCTTGCAATAGAATAAAGTAGGTGTTTCATGAAAAATAGAATAAAGAACGATGTAAAAGAGCAGTATTTAAACTCGCTTCAAACCATCATTTCTTACCCCTCAGTATTAAATGAAGGGGAAAATGGAACACCGTTTGGACAAGCTATCCAAGATGTCCTAGAAAAAACCTTAGAGCTTGCTCGAGAATTAGGTTTTCAAACATATATAGATCCTGAAGGATACTATGGATATGCAGAGATCGGTCAGGGGGAAGAACTCCTGGCCGTTCTTTGTCACTTGGATGTTGTTCCAGCCGGTGATCTAAAAGATTGGCAAACGCCACCTTTTGAAGCGACCATTGTCGGTGATTATTTAGTAGGTCGTGGTGTGCAGGATGATAAGGGGCCGTCCCTCGCTGCCCTCTATGCAGTTAAGAGTTTGTTGGATGATGGCATCCAGTTTACCAAACGAATCCGCTTTATCTTTGGGACGGATGAAGAAACACCTGTGGCGCTGTATGAACCGCTACAACCAAATCGAAGAGCAAGCAGATCTTGGATTTGCACCCGAGTTCCTCTCTCCCATTAACCTATGCTGAAAAAGGCTTATTACAAGTGAAATTGCATGGTCCAGGTTGGGATGATCTTCCCTTACAGGCTGGACAGGCCCTCAATGTTGTTCCAGACAAGGCGACCTATGCTGGTCATCGTTTGGAAGAGTTGCTTCCTGTTTTGGATCAAAGTGGGGTTCAGTATAGCCAAACAGAAGATTCTGTAACGGTTCTTGGGTGTTTCCAAGCACTCTAAAGATGCAGCTGAAGGAGTGAATGCTATTGTCGGTTTAGCGGAAAGTTTATCCCTCATCCAACCCCATCCAGCTTTGCTCTTTATCGCAGATGCAGTTGGTGAGGATGCAACTGGTGAGGCTCTATTTGGCCCAATTACAGATGAACCAAGTGGAGATCTTTCCTTCAATCTTGCGACCCTTGTGATCGATCAAGAACAATCGGAAATCGGAATTGATATTCGGATCCCCGTCTTAGCAGACAAGGATGCCTTGGTAGCTCGTTTGCGAGAAATTGCAGCTAGTTATCAGTTGGAATATGAAGAGTTTGATTATTCTGGCTCCTTTATATGTTCCCTTTGGATAGTCCTTTAGTCAGCTCTTTGATGGCCGTCTATCAGGAAGAAACTGGTGATAAGACGCCAGCTATGTCTTCTGGTGGTGCGACATTTGCGCGGACCATGGAAAATTGTGTCGCTTTTGGGGCTCTTTTCCCAGGTGCAGAACAGACTGAGCACCAAGCAAATGAACGTGCAAAAATTGAAGATCTCTACGCTGCGATGGAAATCTATCGAGAAGCCATTCAACGCTTAGCCACCATATAAAAAAGAGGCTGGGACAAAGTCCTAGCCTCTCAATTATTTTTGGATTGTCGAGCAAGACGCAGTGGCTGAGTTGAGCTCTACTACGCTGATTTCATCAGCTTTTACAGCCCTACTCAACTGTGCGGAGGTGGGACGACGAAATCGAATTCTAACGAATTACCGATTTCTGTCCCACTCTCTTTATTACTAAAGAAGAAGGGTGGGGTGAATTCTTTTAATTTTCAAAGCAATCCAAAGCTCCTTGGTTGTCTTCGCAGATAACCAAACAGACATCGTCTCCACAGATGGTGGCTACAATTTCTTGCAGTTCCAGTGCATCTAAGATCGCTCCAAAGGATTGGGCCAGACCTGGAAGAGTTTTTACAACGACCTGGTTTTGAACGGGCCGCAACATGACTAAGGCATCTTCCATATACATCCGCAGGCGCTTTTCCCAACGGGAAGGAGCGATGGTGTTCATGGCATAGTAGGAACTATCCCCCTCGTTAATTTTTACTAGATTCAAGGATTTGACATCCCGTGAAAGGGTGGACTGGGTAACGAGAACGCCATTGGCTTCCTAAGGCTTCCTGGAGTTCTTGTTGGGTATGAATCCTACGCTCAGAAATGATCGAGCGGATCAAGCGATGGCGGCTTTCAATTTTATTCATGAGAGACTCCTTTACTTGATGAACATAGCATCCTCAAAGCTGAAGAAACGGTAGCGTTCTTGAATCGCATGGTGGTAGGCTTCGAGGGTTAATTCACGGCCAGCAAAGGCAGAAACCAACATGACCAGAGTTGATTTTGGAAGGTGGAAGTTGGTTGAAAAGGCGTCGACGACTTTCCATTCATAACCTGGTTTGATAAAGATATTGGTCCAGCCTGAATCGGCTTGGATGTCACCATCAAATTTATTGCCAATCGTTTCAAGGGTTCGAATAGAAGTCGTTCCAGACAGCTACGATGCGTTTTCCTGCAGATTTTACCTGACGAAGGGTAGCAGCAGCCTCTTCAGAAAGTTGGTAGAATTCAGAGTGCATCTCATGGTCTTCAAGATTGTCCACGGATACTGGACGGAAGGTTCCCAGGCCCACATGAAGGGTCAAATAGACCAGGTGAACCCCTTTTGCTTCAATCTTTTGGAGCAATTCTTTGGTGAAATGAAGACCTGCCGTTGGAGCTGCCGCAGAACCATTTTCTTTGGCGTAAACGGTTTGGTAGCGCTCGCGGTCAGCAAGATTTTCGTGAATATAGGGAGGAAGTGGCATTTCACCAAGGCTTTCTCAGAACTTCTAAAAAGATCCCTTGGTAGTGGAAGCGAACGATGCGGCCTCCGTGCTCTAATTCTTCCTCAACGGTTGCAGTCAAACGACCATCTCCGAAGCTGACTGTGGCCCCTACCTTTAAGCGTTTTGCAGGTTTTGCCAAGACTTCCCAACAGTCATCTTGAGTATTTTTAAGGAGAAGGAATTCGACGTGACCACCTGTTTCTGGTTTGACCCCATGAAGGCGGGCTGGTAGAACGCGCGTATTGTTCATGACAAGAGCATCTCCTGGCTCCAATTCATCCAAAATGGCATCAAAATGACGGTCTTGGAATTGCCCTGTTTTTCGATCGAGGATCAAGAGTTTAGAGGCATCTCGTTTTCAAGAGGGTTTGAGCAATCAGTTCTTCAGGCAAATCAAAGTCAAAGTCGTTGGTATTCATTTGCGCTCCTTTTATAATAAATTTGTGAGTAGATAGATGGTAGTCCCGACAGCTAAGAGCATCAGGCTGATTCCCATCAAAAAGATCAGGACCTTGAGAATCTTTCTTTGATGAATCAAGAAAGATAAGAGAAAGACAAGGAGTCCGATCAAAAAAATGATGAATAATAGTGATACAATCATACCTTTCATTATATCACGAATCGACTTGAAAATGAAAAAAATGCCAGAAAAAGATAGCGGTTTCACTTGACAAAAATTGGTCTATACCATATAATAAAAGCATAGAGAAATAGGAGGTCTATCCAATGAAAATTATTGAAGTAAAGGACCAAATTGAGGGGGTGGAAAAGTTGCCTTTGATATATTGAAAGAAACTTTAAAGGAAGGTGCTCAAACCTTAGGTCTTGCGACTGGAAGCAGTCCCCTTGAGTTTTATAAACAAATTCGTGAAAGTGATTTGGATCTGTCTAATCTAATCGAGTGTGAACTTAGATGAATACGTAGGGTTGACGGGAGATGATCCTCAATCTTATCGGTATTTCATGGAGAAAAACCTCTTTGATGCCAAACCATTCAAAGAAAGTTATCTCCCATCAGGTGTAGAAGAATCTGCCGATCAAGAAGTGATCCGTTATAACAAAATACTCGAAGACCATCCAGTGGACCTTCAAATCTTGGGAATCGGACGCAATGGGCATATCGGTTTTAATGAGCCAGGGACATCCTTTGATAGTCAGACCCACTTAGTTCAGTTGGATGCCTCTACCATTGAGGCCAATTCTCGTTTCTTTGATAAGATCGAAGATGTACCAACCCAAGCCATTTCGATGGGGATTGCCAATATCTTAGCAGCTAAATCAATTGTCTTGTTTGCCTATGGGGAATCGAAAGCCCAAGCAATCAAAGGTACAGTAGAGGGTGAAAGGACAGAAAAAGTGCCAGCTAGTGCCCTTCAAGGACATCCAAATGTGACCATTATTGCGGATAAGGAAGCCTTGAGCTTGTTAAGTCGATAAAAAACAGGACCTATCGCCGATTTATTCAGGCCAGATAGGTTTTTTTCTGCTTCAAAGTATGGTACAATACAAGTAATTATCTGCTGGGATTAGCTCTTTTTCATCTACTGGGAGACAAGAGGAAAGGGCATGAGGGCTAGAAGCTTGTTTTAGCCTCCAGCGGATTAGTCTGTTATAAAGGAAAAGTCTATGATAAAAAAATATTTGATCCATATTTGCCTCCTTCTGAGTCTCTTATGCCAGCCAATTCTAGCGAGTGCGGATGAATTGGTGGATATGGCGCAAAAGATGTATCCAAATGACAATGTCCAAGCCATTAACCGTCCACATTCTTCGCTTATTATTGACGGAAATACGGGCAATGTTCTTTGGAAAGACAATATCGATGAAAGTCAGAGATCCTGCCAGCATGAGTAAGCTCATGACGCTCTATCTCTTGTTTGAAAGATATGGCAAATGGCAAGATCAGTAAGGATACAGTGATCAAGGCGACCGCTTCAGACCAAGCGATCGGAAAGATCTATGAGATCTCCAACAATAATATTGTTGCTGGGGTAGACCACACAATTCCCTGAGTTGATTACCACTTGACGGTGGTTCCATCCTCAAATGTATCGACCCTCATGTTGGCCAATCTCATGTCCAACAATGATCCAGATGCCATTATCGAGCGCATGAATGCCAAGGCTAAGGAATTAGGGGATGACCAACACGGTCTGGAATAACCCGAGTGTGGGGCGGCCATCTCCACCTTGCGAGGCTACTATCAGGTCAACAATTATCCAAATGATGCGAGCCAGCCGGGCTAGCAGCGCGGCCGATTTAGGGGTTTTGGTTCTATCATTTATCAATCAATACCCGAGATATTTTAAAACTATGCCAATCGAGCACGAGTCACGGTCAAAAAGGGACTCCATGTGAGGAAACCTTTGATACCTACCATTATTCATTGCCAGGGAGCCAGAAGTATGCCGCAGAAAGGTGTGGATGGTTTAAAAACTGGTTCAAGCCCTCGTGGAGCTTTCAACTATATCGCGACCATCAAACGGGGCAATCAGCGCTTAATTGCTGTCATTATGGGCGTAGGAGATTGGGCGAGACCAAGATGGGGAATATTACCGCCACCCGTTTGGCAGTACGCCTTGATCGAAAAAAGCCTACAGAGATTTTGGCTATAAAAAATTGTTAGATGCAGGTGTCCAGAAGATTGACGGCAAGACCTATACACTCGAAAAGCCCTTCTATGCAACGGTCAAAAAAGGTGCTAAAAGAACCGACCCTTGCGGTAAAAGATGGCTATCTGACAGTAGATAATGAAGTCTCTACGTTGTCTGAAGGTATCCGAGATGATATGAAGGTGGAAGAAGGGGCCAAGCCAGAGCTTGTCAAAGAAACAGCAAGTGGGAAAAAGACAACGGCTAAGCACAGTAAATGGCTATCGCTAGATCACTTCCTGATCTTGATTCCCATTCTTATTCTTGTCATCATTCTCTCGATTGAAAAACAAAGTCGTGAGAGACGCAAAAAAGAGGCTCAAAAGCGCTATAATAAAGAATAAAATAAAACCTAACTGATTGTCAGTTGGGTTTGTCATTTGTCTCATTCCGATATTTTTTAGAAAGGATTCATATGAAAAAATTCCGAAAATTCTTACTTGTCGGCGTATATCGTTGCTCTATAGTTTTTTATTTTATGTCCACATCTCTCTTTACGACCCTCATTTCCAGTCTATTTGATGGGAAAGCACAGTGCAACGACAGCAAGTGTCGACCTTGAGTATCGGTTGCTTTTTTCTCTTATCCATGGTAGCCCAACCCTTCTTTGGTTATATCAATGAGCGATTTGGAATCGTAAAAATGACGACCCTCAGTCTGAGTGTGATCATTGGTGGTGTCTTCGGTTTTCTTTGGGCCCCCAATCTCTTTTGGCTGACCGTTTTTTACGGAATTGTTCTAGTCTGTTTGAATGGGACAGCTCCCATGATGGAAGTTTTTGCAACGCAAAGTCCATGCGCTTTGCAGGAAGATTCGGCGTTTGGGGAACCGGCGTGGCTACTCGGTCGGTGTCCAAATAGCCGGCTGGGTCTATCATCCAGTTTAGCCCCCAAGCTGTCTGTTATGCGGTTTTGATCACCATTGTACTCAGCATTTTCTGTCTAAAGTGCCGTTCGGATGAAGACAAGAGAGACAGACAGAAGAAAAGGTTACAGCCCCAGTCTCCTATTCGTCACCCTTCTTCACAATGGACCTTACCTCTTCTTTATCGTGTTGATTGGCTTGGCTTCAGGGGTTGGAAATATTGGTCATACCTATATTCCTGAGCTACTCATGGATAGTGGTCTACCAGTTCATATTGCCTCAACAGTTGTGGCTATCTCCGTCGTAGTGGAAGCTCCCTTGATCTTTTTCTCTGATCGATTCATGGACCACTGGCCTTTACGGGTTTTGATCGCTCTTCCAATCAGGGATTATTTTTGCTCAATATGTTGTCTACGCTCACTTCCAAGTCCTGTCTTCTTAAAAGTGCTTTTGACTCTTTTAGCCAAGCAGCATACAACAGGGATGGTTTTGATTGTGGATGCTCCTTACGGTTTATTATTGACCCAACAGGTGAATGGCAAAGACTTGGTTCTTGCCACTTCGGCTGTTGTCCAAGGGAGCTCGTTGTTTAGGAACCATTCTTTTGCGACCTCATGACCCTCTGTATTGAAAAGAGGTGGTTGCCAAGTCATGAGTTCTTTTTAGCAGGGGTTGTAGGGATCGTCTTTTTGCTGAGCTTTGCCTTAAAAATGCCCCAAGGGAAGGCTCACGGCCTTTTTGGTGGCAAAGTAGACTAATGAAATTGTTACAATTGTATGACTAATCATCGAGGAGTTGGACAGAAACACTGATTTCACAGTGTTTTGTCCAACTTTTTTGCTAATATTAAGAACTAGTGATTAATTTGACGGTCAAAGTATTCGATGGTAGAATGAGGTAAAATAAATATAAGAGGACGACCATTTTATGAAAAAAATGATCTTATCGACAGCTGCTCTTTTGACGATCTTTTCCCTAGCTGCTTGTTCAAACAAACAAGACACAAAGAAGGAAACTTCAAACAGTCAATCAACGACTAAAGTGACGAGCAAATCTGCCAGCACTTCAAAAAGTAAGGATAATTCAACAGATTCCAGAAGAGACGTCATCTTCTAGCCTCTTAACAGATGCTGAAATCAACAAGGCTAAGACGAGTTGGAGACTTCAAAAGTTGTTTGCAAAATTAATGGATCAATCTGTTTCTGTTACTGAAGAAGCAGGCACTTCTGTGACAGGTTCTGCAAAAAGAACAATACGGTGATGCAATGATTAGTACCTTAAAGCAAGGATTAGAAAACCAAAAAGATATCTTTAATGAAGGCTTGGAAAGCATCGGTTCGAGATAGCACAGTCGTTCCTAAAGAGAAGACCAAGCAGAGGAAGCTTTGATCGAAGTACTTGAAAGATGCTCGTGAAGGGAGTTGGGAAGGTACTCGTAAAGAAATGAAAGATATGCAGAAAGAATTGAGTAAATCTCCTGTTGCTGATGATTCTAGTGACGATTCAGACTCAGATTCTGACGAATAAAAGCAAGAAAAGGTTGGAAATTTCCAGCCTTTTTCCTATTTTTTCGAATGATGTAGATGAGGAGGTGGGCCTATGTTTATTGCCATGGATAACAATCAAAAGCGGTGGAACTGTATGGAAGAGATCCCAGCTGTGACAGAAGGTCCCTTCTATTGCTTGGCTTGTCATAGTCCAGTGCGTCTAAAAAATGGCTCGGTTCTACGGGCTCATTTTGCTCATGTAAAAAAATTACAGCGTTGTCCCTACCATCACGAAGCGGAGAGTTTTGAACATCTGGAGTTGAAAGCCAAGTCTTTTATGATTGGGCCTCTAAGGAGTCTCATGCAGAGGTAGGGAGTTGTTGTGGCAGACTTTCGACAAATTGCGGATCTTTTGGTAGTAGACAAGAGCTTAGCTTTGGAAGTGCAGTGCCGGCTCCCTATCTTTAGAACGCTTGAAGGAGAGGAGCGATGCGTATCGGATCCAACGGTTACCAGGTCTATTGGTTACTTGGTAAAAAGATGTGGCTCAAGGAAAGACTGACAAAGTCTGCAGGCTGGCTTTCTTTATTTTTAGTCAGAATCGCGGGTTCCATCTCTTGCGGAATTGGATCTTGACAAAGAAAGAAGCTGCGTCTGCAATACCTCATCTACATGAGGATTGACGAGGGCGATTGCATTATCAAACACATGAAATTTTCCCTTACGGCCAAAGGTCTTTACTGGAAGTCTTACGGACCCCTTATCTTTCGCAACCCGTGCAGCAAATGGCCAGTCGAGCTCGATCGTACATTTTTAACCTATATCCAGCAGCAACTCTTTTATCGTCACCCAAAGTGGCTGAAGCTTCAGGGAAGAACTCTATATGCAGGGACACCATCTGATGGAACTGGGGCTGGATTTTCTTTTTTATCACCTCTTTGTCGTCCGATCCTTTCACAGAACTTGCTCCAAATTGAAGGGGATGTAGAAGGTTACTACCAGCGGTTTATGACCTATTATCAGTCACGCAAGGGATCCAACCCGTTCCAGATCACCTCTATCCCCCACGTTTTTTATGCTCAACTAGAAAAGCGCTAGCTTTCTAAGATAGAAAACCTCCCGAAATGTTCATTTTTATGCTAAAATAGTACCATTGGAGAGATTAATCGAAATGGTAAAACAACGTAATGAAATTGATGAAAAATACCAATGGGATTTGTCGACAATTTTTGCGACAGATCAAGCTTGGGAAGAAGAAGCTGGCAAGCTTAGCTGCGGATAATAAGCGGCAAGCCACTACGCTGGCCATTTGTTGGATTCAGCGCAAACACTGTTGGATTACTGCAACCAATGCATGTTTGGAATTGAGCCGTCGTTTGGAAAAAGGTCTGCGTCTATGCCCATATGAAAAACCAGCCAAGACACACGAGTGGCCTAAATACCAAGAGTACCAATCAAAAGGGATGTCTCTTTATAGCTTGTTAGGTGAAACCTTTGCATTCTATGAGCCTGAATTCATGGCCATTACGGATGAGCAATACAAGACCTTTGTGAGTGAAGTTCCAGCCTTGGAACAATATGGTCATTATTTTGATCGTTTGCTAGAGAAAAAGAGAACATGTCTTGTCTCAAAAAAGAAGAGGAATTACTTGCAGGAGCTGGTGAGATCTTTGCGGCTGGGGGTGAAACCTTTGAAATCTTGGACAATGCAGATATTGTTTTCCCAACTGTGCATGATGACAAGGGCGAAGAGAGGTTCAATTAACCCATGGAAACTATATTTCTTTGGTAGAATCAAAAGATCGTGCCGTTCGTAAGAGAAGCTTACGAGAGAGCCTCTACAAGGTCTATGAACAGTACCAACATACCTATGCTAAAACTAACACCGCAAAAACCAATGTGAAAGTTCACAACTTTAATGCCAAAGTTCGCAAATTCTCATCTGCCCGTGAAGCGGCACTTTCTGAAAACTTTGTACCAGAGAAAGTGTTTATATGATAGCTTCGGTGGCGGCGGTCAGCAAACACTTGCCACTCTTTGCAACGCTATGTGCAATTGCGTTCCAAAAATTCTAGGAATCTCAGACTTGAGGATGTACGATATGTATACGCCATTATCCGATACAGACTACAAGTTTACCTATATGAAGAATCGTTGGCCAAAGAAGCAAGAAGAAGTCTTGGCTGTTTTGGGTGAGGACTACCTTTCTCGTGTGAAACGAGGCCGCTGGCGAACGGTGGATCGACGTGCATGTCAACCAAGGAAAACGCTCGAGGTGCCTATTCAGGTGGTTCTTATGATACCAATGCCTTCATGTTGTTGAACTGGCAAGATACATTGGATAATCTCTTCACCTTGGTCCATGAAACTGGTCTGACAGTACGCATTCACAGCTATGCCCGTGAAGCTTGGCCTTATGTCTGCTGGGACCTATACCATCTTCCCCTTGCCGAAATCGACCTCTACAACCAATGAAAATATCCTGACCGAACGTCTGTTAGAAGAGTAGAAGACGATGCAACTCGTTTTGCGATTTTATGAATCGCCTTCTTGGATGGCTTCCGATGGAACCGTCTTCCGTCAAACGCAGTTTGCTGAATTTGAGCATGCCATCCATAAAAGCAGACCAAGAAAGGTACCGTTTTTGACTAGTGAGGTTCTTGAACTTAACACCTCTATGCAGAGCTCAATAGAGAGAAATACTACGGTCTTTCAAAAGAAGACAACCCTGAGATCCAATATGAATGGGCTCGGATTCCTCACTTCTACTATAACTACTATGTCTTCCAATATTCAACAGGTTTTGCAGCAGCTTCAGCCTTAGCTGAAAAGATTGTTCATGGAACACAAGAAGATCGTGATAAATATATCGACTACTTGAAGGCTGGAAATTCTGATTATCCACTCAATGTCATCCGCAAAGCAGGTGTGGATATGGAAAAGAAGACTACTTGGACGCGGCCTTTGCGGTCTTTGAACGTCGGTTTGAATGAATTTGAAGCCCTAGTAGAAAAATTAGGACTCGCATAAGATGGTAGAGTCTTGCATGGTAAAAATGCCAACCACAATATGCGCCGGCCAGTGGTTAAAGACGAGATCGTTGACTTTATGCGCACGCGTCAAAAAACCGGTAGCAGGTGCCTTGGAGGAGTTAGACGCATTCGCCCGCAAGGAAAATATTCCGATTATTCCGCATGAAACGGTAGCTTACTTTAGACTACTCCTGCAAGCCCTACAACCAAAGAAAATCACTGGAAATTGGGACAGCAATTGGATTTTCAGCGCTCTTAATGGCTGAAAATGCTCCCGATGCACAAATTACCACTATTGATCGGAATGAAGAGATGATTGGCTTTGCCAAGGAAAATCTGGCTAAATACGATCAGAGAAAACAAATCACCTTGCTTGAAGGAGATGCAGTAGATGTCTTGCAGGATTTAACAGAGACCTATGACTTTGTCTTTATGGACTCTGCTAAGTCTAAGTACATCGTCTTTTTGCCACGAATTCTCGAACTCTTAGAGGTTGGGGGAGTCGTGGTATTGGATGATATTTTCCAAGGAGGAGATGTTGCCAAGGACATCATGGAAGTGCGTCGTGGGCAACGAACCATTTACCGGGGCTTCAGAGCCTCTTTCATGCGACTCTCAATCATCCAGATTTGACCGCTAGTTTGGTGCCACTTGGAGATGGTATTTTTGATGATTCGGAAAAATGCAGGGAACCAGTGGCCTTGCCAGATCCCTGAAAGCTCTTTTAGGTAAATTTAAAGGCTGTCTCTCTCTCTAATTTTGTGGTAAAATAGAAGAAGTTTAAAAAGGAACGGAGAATAATTTTCATGAAGAAAAAACTTGTAGCGGGTGCTGTGACCTTGCTATCAGTCGTAACACCCCTGGCGGCGTGTGCCAATGGCTGCAAACAAGAAGATATCGTGACCATGAAAGGGGACACGATCACGGTTTCGCATATCTATAATGAAATCCAAAACCAACCAAGGTGCTCAACAAGTTCTTTTCCAAATGACCATCAATAAAGTCTTTGAAAAAAGAATATGGATCAAAGAGTTTCTGATAAAGAAGTCGATAAAGGATTGGCTAAACAAAAGAAACAATTAGGCAAGCCAATTCGATGCATGCTCGGCGCAGCAAGGCTTGACGGAAAAGAAACAGCGAAGAAACAAATCCGTAGCAATATGTTGTTGGAATATGCAGTCAACCAAGCGGCTAAGAAAGATATCAAAGAGTCTGACTACAAGGCGGCTTTTGAATCTTACACACCAGAAGTAACAGCACAAATTATCAAGTTAGATTCAGAAGATAAAGCAAAAGAAGTGTTGGAAGCAGCTAAAGCGGAAGGTGCAGACTTTGCCCAAATCGCCAAAGACAATTCAACGAGATACTGCTACAAAGACAAAGGTGGCGAGAGATCAAGTTCGATTCAGGAACAGCAGGTATCCCATCTCCAAGTCAAGGTCTTGCCTTTAAGTTGGATGAGAACGGCATTTCAGATGTGATCCACAAAGAAGATTTCAGCCGGTCAAAACTATTCTGCTAGCTACTATATTGTCAAATTGAATAAGAAGACAGAAAAAGGCTCTGACTGGAAGAAATACGAAAAACGTTTGAAAGAGATCATTGTTGATGGTCGTAAGCAAGATACCAACTACATCCGTAGCATTATTGCAAAAGCGATGACCAATGCCAATATCAAGGTCAAAGATGATGCCTTCAAATCAACCTTCAACCAATATTTGCAAAATATCGGTGTTCAAACGAGCGATAGCAAATCATCATCTAAAAAATAGTTGACGGTTCCTTTTGGAACTTGTATAATGAAATAGTTGAGAATAAATCATTGTTACTCGGAATCAGAGAAGTGGCGGGGGTGTGAGCCATGGAAGAGAAATGATTTTGCTACTCGGCTGAGACAATTGCATATAAAATGAAGAATGACAAGTTCATTGAATGAAGGTGGTACCGCGGTTTTTCGCCCTTCGTTTAGTGGCTTGTCTTTTGTTTATGGGCAGTTGTCTGGAGCTTTTTTAAAAAGGAGATCAAAAGATGCGAACCTATCAAGTGAAACAAAAATTTCGATTGGGTGGCGAGCGGTTCGATATCAAAGATGAGTTGGGAAATGTTGAGTACCAGGTTGAGGGATCTTTTCTTAAGATTCCCAAGACTTTTGCCACCATCTACGATAAGAATGGACAAGAAGTGAGCCATATCACCAAAAAAACAATCAGCTTTCTTCCCAAGTTTGTGGTTGAGTTGAAGGATGGGGATCGCTTTTTTATCCATAAAAAGCTGACGCTCTTCAGGGATAAATACGATATCGAAGATTTGGGACTGCGGGTACAGGGAAATATCTGGGACCTAGAATTCAAATTGTTTGATGATCGGGATCAAATCGTCGCTGAGATTAGCAAGGAACTCTTTCATCTAACCTCTACCTACCAAGTATCGGTGTATGAGGATGAATACGCTGATTTAGTCATCTCACTTTGTGTCGCCATCGATTATGTCGAAATGTTAGAAGCTGGCGCAAATTAATCTTAAAAAAATTAGGAGACAAATATGAAACAATTATCTAGTGCACAAGTTCGTCAAATGTGGCTTGATTTCTGGGCAAGCAAAGGCCACTCTGTAGAACCATCTGTTAGCTTGGTTCCTGTAAACGACCCTACACTTTTGTGGATTAACTCAGGGGTTGCCACTCTTAAGAAATACTTCGATGGAACCATCAAACCTGAAAATCCACGGATTACCAATGCGCAAAAGAAGCCATCCGTACCAATGATATCGAAAACGTAGGGAAGACTGCCCGTCACCATGCTATGTTTGAAATGTTGAGGGAACTTCTCCGTCGGGGATTGCTTCCGTGACGAAGCCATTACACCGGGCTTATGAGCTTTTGACAAGTCACGGAATGGTTTGATTTCCCTGAAAGACAAACTTCACGACCTATTACCCTGGTGACAAAGGATTCATACCAGCCGTTGGATCGCTGTTGGGGTAGATCCAAGATCAATGATCCCAATCGAGGGCGGCGCTACTGGGAAATCGGTGCAGGGCCTTCTGGACCGAGATGCCGAAATCTTCGCTTCGACCGTGGAGAGCCTTTGACCCAGAAAGGAACATCGGTCTTCTACGTCTGCTTGCAGAGAAGATATCGAAAACGACCGTTACATCGAAATCTGGAACATTGTCTTGTCACAATTTAACGCAGACCCTGCTGTTCCTCGTAGCGAAATACAAAGGAATTGCCACACGGGAACGTTGATACAGGCGCGCTGGTTTGGAACGTTTTGGTAGCCGTTGTATCCAGGGAGCGAAGACCAACTTTGAAACAAGAACCTCTTCCATGCCAATCATCCGACCAGAAGTGGAAAAAGATGCTCTGGTAAGACCTATGATCAGATGGCGATTAACGCATGAGACTTCAAGGTGATTGCTGACCACATCCGTTCGCTTTCATTTTGCGATTGGTGATGGGGCTCTTCCAGGTAATGAAGAGACGCGGTTACGTTCTTCGTCGTCTCCCTCCGTCGTCAGTGACTTCCATGCGACATGGTCAAAAATTGGGGATCGAAGGAACCTTCTAGCATAAAATTGGTTCCACGCTTCGTTGGGAGAGCATGTGGAAGTTACTGCAGAAGTGCTCGAAAAACAAGACTTTAAATACTGAAAAAATCATCAAGAGTGAAGAAGAGTCATTTGCTCGTACTGTGAACTCCTGGTCAACACTTTGCCCAAACCATCGTTGAAAGCTTACTTGAAAGCCAAAGGTCAAACAGTGATTGCTGGTCAAGATGTCTTTAAACTTTATGATACATACGGATTCCCAGTAGAATTGACAGAAGAAATCGCTGAAGAAGCTGGAATGACGGTCGATCGTGACGGTTTTGAAGCAGCCATGAAGGAACAACAAGAACGTGCGCGTGCATCTGCTGTCAAAGGTGGATCTATGGGGATGCAAAATGAAACCCTTCAAAACATTACAGTTGAAAGTAGCTTCAGCTACAATGCCAGCCAATTGCCTTCTAAGTTGGTGGCTGTCGTAGCGGACAATGCAGAAGTAGAGGCTGTATCAGAAGGGACTGCATCGCTGATCTTTTTGCAGAAACTCCGTTCACTACGCTGAAATGGGTGGACAAGTTTGCGGACCATGCGGTCAAATCTTGGATGCTTTGCAGAAACGTCGTAGCGACGGTGACAGATGTTACAAAAGGCACCGCGGTGGACAACCACTCCATGCGGTTGAAGTTCTTGCTCACTCTTGCCTTGAACCAAGAATACACCTTGACGGCGATCGATACCGGTCGTCGTCATCGTGTCGCGAAGAACCACACTGCGACTCACTTGCTCCATGCCGCTCTTCACAATATCCTTGGTAGCCACGCAACCCAAAGCAGGATCTCTCAGCGAAGTGGAATTCCTTCGCTTTGACTTTACCCGCTTCAGAAGCCGTGACTCCAGAAGAATTGCGTGCTATTGAGCAACAAGTCAATGAAAAGATTTGAAGCGATCGCAGTCGAAACGATTGAAACAGATATCGATACTGCTAAAGAAATGGGAGCTATGGCCCTCTTTGGTGAGAAATACGGTAAGGAAGTTCGCGTAGTCACTATCGGGGACTACTCTGTTGAGCTCTGTGGTGGTACCCACGTAGGCAATACTTCTGAAATTGGTCTCTTCAAGATTGTCAAAGAAGAAGGGATCGGATCAGGAACTCGTCGTATCTTGGCAGTGACTGGTAAGGAAGCCTTCGAAGCATACCGTGAACAAGAAGATGCACTGAAAGCAGTCGCAGCAACCTTGAAAGCTCCTCAACTCAAAGAAGTACCTCACAAGGTTGAAGGACTTCAGGAACAACTCCGTCAGTTGCAAAAAGAAAATGCAGAATTGAAGGAAAAAGCAGCAGCAGCGGCAGCAGGTGATGTCTTCAAGAATGTTCAAGAAGCAAATGGACACCGTTACATTGCCAGCCAAGTTTCTGTATCAGATGCAGGTGCTCTTCGTACCTTTGCGGATAACTGGAAACAAAAAGATTACTCTGACGTCCTTGTTCTTGTCGCAGCTATCGGTGACAAGGTCAATGTCCTTGTAGCTAGCAAGACAAAAGAGCATCCTGCAGGTAACTTGGTTAAAGAATTGGCTCCAATCGTCGATGGACGTGGTGGTGGAAAACCAGACATGGCCATGGCAGGAGGAAGTAACCAAGCGAAAATCCAAGAATTGTTGGATGCCGTAGCAGGTAAATTGTAATCTAGAGAAGACCTACCCTCAGGTAGGTCTTTTTGCTGTGTATTTTTATATATGGCTTGACTACTTTTGAAAACGTGATAAACTAATATCCTTTATCCATTGAGGAGGTGTTAGGACATGAGTGGTTTTTCGTACAAAAGTCGGACTATGTTTTAGGTCTATCTGAATACAGAATTATCGTGAAAAATGGGAATGGTGAAATTTTCAGGGAGAGCTAGAAAAGGAATATTTGAAAAAGAGGAGGATGATGCTGTCATATGAACAGATGAGGGAAGTGAATCTTTATCCGAGGTATGAGGGAAAGGATGCTGGAAAATCGCATCCATATGTTCAGGTATAGCAAACGTTACAGTTTTCTATACTGCTGATCAACTGATAAGCGATCAGATCGTTTGAGGAGCTAGGTCTCCAATCTTTTATCGAACATGTGATACGGAGATAAATAATGGGATTATTCTATCGTTTATCAGGAGATGAGAAAGAGTTCGCCAAGAAAAAGTCTCTCTTTTGCTCGATTATCTACGATATCACCAGCATTAAACGGAGCTTGAAATTGGCTAAACTTCTAGAGGTATTTGGTATTCGAGTGCAACGCTCTTGTTTTGAGGTTGATTTATAGTTAGGGGTCTCTAGTTATCAGCTTTTACTTGGTGCTCGTCAAAATTCTTATATGATGCCAAGCAAGAGGACAACAATATCATCTATGTCGGTAGTTTGGAGGAAACCGTTCGTTTGAATGGGGTGAGAGATCAATAGAACGTGAAGATTGTTTGTTCTTCTAGCTGAAAGCTCCTAGTAAAATATGGTATACTTAGGATTGTTTCCAGGTAGGAACTATACTGTGTGTTGATTCCCTTTTTGGGATGCGGCATATGAAGTAGGCCCCCCTAACCCTTGATAGTGGATTGAAAGAGCTCAAATTCCTTCTACGTTTGATGAAAGTTATGGAGGGCGTAAAGGTTCAAAATACAGCTTAATGACTGATGTTATACGCTTGCAATACATTCAATGTATCTATTATTCTGATATTGTCAGAGAAGCATCAGGGAGCTATAGGAAACAAGTTAATTCCAAGTTTTCATCTGATACAGAAGAGAAAATTATTGGTGAAATTATTAAATATTTAGACGATGAGTTATAAATAAAATGGGAGAGATTTAATAGAGCATTACTCAATTTACTATGTTTTGGGATTTTCTTTAGTACAATAGTCATTATGTTCATTTTCAAGGCTGGAAATGACCTATCTAATATCTATGATAGATTAGAGAGAAAGAGAAACAAGAGCAGATAATTTAAAGAAAAACCTAATCCACAAGATCGTGAAATTGTTGGAAAAACTGATGATGGTGAATACTTACAATTCATCTTGTGGGATGAATACAACCAAAAAGAACACAAAATACACGTTCACCCCAGTGACTATGATATTTATAAAATAGGGATATCTATTATGCTGATAAAAACACAATTCATTAAAATCAAGGAGAAACTAAAAATGAAAAACACTAAAAAACGTAAGATTATTTTTTTAAAGTAGGAAGCCACCTGAGCCCTCGAGAGGGAGATGGAAACGGTCTAGCGACTCTCAAAAAGCTGTACAAGTTCCAACTCCAGTAAATATTCAGCCAAGGAAGTTCTTCACAAGGTTGAAGGTCTTCAGGAGCAACTCCGTCAGTTGTAAAAGAAAATGCAGAATTGGAAGGAAAAAGCAGCAGCACGCGCAGCAGGCGATGTCTTCAAGAATGTTCAAGAAGCAAACGGACACCGTTACATTGCCAGCCAAGTTTCTGTATCAGATGCAGGATTGCCCTTCGTACCTTTGCGGATAACTGGAAACAAAAGAGGTGCTCCCTGATGTGCTTGTTCTTGTCGCTTGGCCATCGGTGGCAAGGTCCGTATGTCCTTGTAGCCAGCAGAGACAAAAGAGAAATGCACATGCAGGCAATGTGATCAAAGAATTGGCTCCAATCGTCGATGGACGTGGTGGTGGTAAACCAGACATGGCCATGGCAGGAGGAAGCAACCAAGCGAAAATCCAAGAATTGTTGGATGCTGTAGCAGAGTAAATTGTAATAATCGGAGAGGTTGGATGTTTGTCCAACCTCTTTTTCAAAAAAGCAGAGATCCAATTAGAAAAAGATTGCAACAAAAAACCTTTCCGTCTGGAAAGGTTTCCAGATTGAAGATAAAGTCTTCAAAAAACTTTTCTTAGGTGAGTACGGACGTCAGCGAACTTCAAAGAAGTTCCATGACTTAGTTTTGGACCTAAGGTTCCAAAACTCCCGAGTGCTAGAAACATGATTGTTTCTAGCACTTTTCTCACGGCGGAAAGTTTTTAATCTTCAAAAAATAAAAGTCACTTTTTGAAAATCATCTATCTGTTTTATGTAAAACAATAGGTTGTCTATATTTAAAAACCTTTCCATCTGGAAAGGTTTTTGTCTTATAGGCCGTAGTTGTAATCGTCATCCTGCATGGCTTCTACTTCACCGAGAAGGTAACCATTTCCGACTTGAGAAGAAGTCGTGGTTAGAGGTACCAGTTGAGATTCCGTTCATGACGATTGGGTTAACGTCATCTGCTGAGTCTGGGAAAAGTGGATCTTGTCCTAAGTTCATGAGAGCTTTATTGGCGTTGTAACGAAGGAAGGTCTTGATTCCTCAGTCAGCCCACACCATCATGGAGGCTCTCTGTGTGGCGCTTCTTCATTCTCGTGAGAGGTGTAGAGCAGATCTAACCCATCCACTCTTTGGAGTTTCTCTTGTTCGTCTTCTGGTAATTCGTTAAATCCAGAGTTGGAGCATAGCCGATAACAGGTTCCGTGAACTGAGTTCATGACACAGAATGATCAACAGTGATGATCTCAGCTACGTTGGCCAATTTGTTGTTTCCAAGATAGTAGAGAGGTGTGAAGAAACCAGAGTAGAAGAGGAAGGTTTCAAGGAAAACGCTGGCGACTTTCTTTTCAAGAGGGGTCCCATTGAGATAGATTTCGTTGATGATTTCTGCCTTCTTTTGAAGGAAAGGATTGGTGTTGGTCCATTCGAAAATCTCTTCGATTTCTGACTTAGTATTCAAAGTAGAAAAGATAGAAGAGTATGACTTAGCATGGACAGATTCCATAAATTGGATGTTGTTAAAGACAGCTTCTTCATGGGGAGTACGAATATCCGCACGAAGAGCCTGAACACCTGTTGCCGAGATTGCATGAGGTATCTGGAAGGGTTAATCCCCCAGGAAGACTTTACCAACTGGAGTCTTTTTCTTTGTTGAATCGCTTTCTCCAGTCATCCAAGTCGTTTGACAAGGGATACGTGTATCCAACCAGAATTGCTCTGTCAAGTTTTTCCCAAGGTCGATTTATCGATGACATCTTCGATCGCATTCCAGTTAATGGCTTTGTAGTATGTTTCCATTTGCATCGCTTTCTATTCTATTCAATCAGTAATTTACTATTCTACCATAAATTGATAGAATACCGCACAAAAAGTCGGCGAACCGACTTTTGATAGCTATCTAGGATAGCGGATTAGATGACACAGCTTTCACATTGGTTGGCGCCAACTTCTCCACCATCATCTGTAAAGGTACGGACGTAGTAGATAGACTTGATACCCTTGTTAAAGGCGTAGTTCCGAAGGATAGACAAGTCACGAGTGGTTTGTTTGTTTTCCAGTTTTCCATTCGTAAAGACCCTTTGGAATATCGCTGCGCATAAAGAGAGTCAGTGAAAGACCTTGGTCTACATGCTCAGTTGCAGCAGCATAGACATCGATGACTTTTCGCATATCCATGTCGTAGGCAGAAGTGTAGTAAGGAATCGTTTCCGTTGACAATCGAATCCCTGCTGCAGGGTAGTAGATCTTACCGATTTTTTTCTCTTGGCGTTCTTCAATCCGTTGTGTAATTGGGTGGATAAGAAGCAGATACGTCGATTGATGTAGCTGATAGATCCATTTGGTGCCACAGCCAAGCGGTTTTTGGTGGCGAAGACCATCTGCCTTGAACTTTAGCACGCCAGTTCAGCCCAGTCCTCAACGCACCAGGAATGAAAGATGTCCTTAAAGAGTTCTTTGACGCGATCAGATTTTGGTGCAAATTCTCCAGTCGATGTACTTATCAAAGTACCTACCGTTGGCATAATCAGATTTTCGAAGTTGTGGAAGGTAACACCACGTTCGCGCGCAATGTTGTTTGATTCTACGAGAGGTCAGTAGTTCATGAGCATGAAGTAGATGCTCGTAAACTCAATAGACTCCGGTGATCGTATTCGATCAATTGTTGAGCAGGTAGCTGTGAAGTCCCATGGCTCCAAGACCGAAGGTATGCGCCAGTTTATTTCCGTGGTCAATAGTTGGAACGGCCACGATATGAGAGCTATCTGTAACGAAGGTCAAGCACGAACCATGGCACGAATCGAACGACCAAAATCAGGTGAAGTCATCATGTTAACTACGTTGGTTGAACCAAGGTTACATGAGACGTCTGTTCCCATTTGGACAAATTCTTGGGCATCGTTGATCAAGCTTGGTTCTTGAACTTGGAGGATCTCTGAACACAAGTTACTCATGATGATTTTTCCATCAACAGGGTTGGCCCGGTTAGCAGTATCAATGTTGACTACATATGGATAGCCAGATTCTTGTTGCAATTTAGAAATTTCAGTTTCCAAATCACGTGCCTTAATTTTAGTCTTGCGGATGTTTGGATTAGCAACCAACTCATCGTATTTTTCAGTGATGTCGATGTGGTTGAATGGTACTCCGTATTCACGTTCCACAGAGTATGGGCTGAAGAGGTACATTTCTTCATTCTTACGAGCCAACTCGTAGAACTTGTCTGGCACGACGACCCCAAGTGAGAGAGTCTTCACCCGAACTTTTTCATCAGCATTTTCTTTCTTAGTTGAAAGGAAGGCGATGATGTCTGGGTGGAAGACGTTGAGGAGTAAACGCACCCCAGCCCCTTGGCGTTGTCCCAATTGGTTAGAGTAAGAGAAGCTATCTTCGAAGAGTTTCATAACTGGAACCACTCCAGAAGCGGCTCCTTCATACCCTTTGATTGGTGCTCCAGCTTCACGAAGGTTGCTGAGAGAAATCCCAACCCCACCACCGATACGTGAGACAGTTGAAGGGCAGAGTTGATGGAACGTCCGATCGCATTCATATCATCGGTTACTTGGATCAAGAAACATGAAACCAATTCCCCACGGCGGGCACGTCCAGCGTTTAAGAAAGAAGGAGTAGCTGGTTGGTAGCGTTGGTGGATAATTTCGTTTGCGATGTCTCGCGCGATAGCTTCATTTCCATCTGCAAAATAGAGAGCATTGAAGAAGACACGGTCTTCCATGCTTTCAAGATAGTATTCTCCATCATTTGTTTTCAAAGCGTATTGGTTATAGAATTTGTAGGCCGCCATGAAGGACTTGAATTGGAAGTTTTGGTCTTTGATAAATTGGGCCAATTCCTCTAAAAATTCAGGACGGTATTTCTCGATAAAAGCTCTCTCAATGTAATTGTGCTCGAGAAGGTACTGAATCTTGTCTGTAATCGAGTCAAAGGTTTTAGTATTTGGTACAACATTTTCTTTAAAGAACGCATCCAAAGCTTCTTTATCCTTATGAAGCATGATTTGGCCGTTTACTGGACGGTTGATTTCATTGTTAAGACGAAAATACGTCACATCTTCAAGAGATTTTAATCCCATAATAATCCTTTTCTAGTTCAAAAAAATGAAGAGGAGAAGTCCTCTCTTTCCAAGTAAAAAGTCTAGTGTTAGGTTGCTAACGCTAGACCCTATTTAAGCAAAATACTGTGTTTATTATGAAAGTTTCTTCAACTTAGCTGGTTGAAAACCAGAAAATACTTCATCCGGTGTTTGAATAACTGGAGCAGCATTGAAGCCAAGGTTCTTAACATGCTCTACAAATTCTGGCTGTTCGTCTAAGTTAATTTCGCGGTATTCCACATGATTGCTATCGAGGAATCGCTTGGTCATTTTGCATTGAACACAATTATTTTTTGAATAAATGGTTACCATTTCTTTTCCGTTCTCCTATCGAAATATAAATCTGTAAACAGTATAAACAAAATCCAGCAACTTGTCAACAAAATAAAACTAAATATTGTGCAAAGAGATGAAATGGAGTTTTCAAAGCACAATATATTGTGGTGAGTGAAAAGTGTGAAAATCGAAGAAATGGGATAGGAATAGGCTTTAAAGCATCTTTAATTAGTTATAATTTTTTGGTGAATCAATATCCTGTGGTTCAAGAGCTTCTTTTCATTGAAAGCGGAGGAAAATGTTACTTATAATATAGTAGAAAATTGAAAAGATATTGTTCTCCGTTCTTCAGGTACTTCTTAGAATGTATCTAAATTGGGATTTTTCGCAGTCTTTTTCTGTAAGTCAGTGATAAAAATCTTGAAAAAAATTTCAAAAGATGATATAATACCAAATTGTAAGGGTTATCAAAAGGTAACTCAAAAACTATTTTTAAAGGAGAGTCAACTATGGCTTCTAAAGATTTCCACATCGTGGCAGAAACAGGTATCCACGCACGTCCAGCAACTTTGTTGGTTCAAACTGCTAGCAAATTTGCTTCAGATATTACTCTTGAATACAAAGGTAAATCAGTTAACTTGAAATCAATCATGGGTGTTATGAGCCTTGGTGTTGGTCAAGGAGCAGACGTTGTAATCTCTGCAGAAGGTGCTGACGCTGATGATGCTATCGCAGCTATCTCAGAAACAATGACTAAAGAAGGATTGGCTTAAAAATATGACAAAAATGCTAAAAGGAATTGCAGCATCTGACGGTGTTGCCGTTGCTAAGGCATATTTGCTCATTCAACCAGACTTATCATTTGAGACTGTTTCAGTCGAAGATACAAGTGCAGAAGAAGCTCGTTTGGATGCAGCTCTTGAAGCTTCACAAAACGAGCTTTCTCTTATTCGGGAGAATGCAGTAGCAAGCCTTGGTGAAGAAGCAGCGCAAGTTTTTGATGCGCATATGATGGTTCTTGCTGACCCTGAAATGATTGGTCAGATCAAAGAAACAATTCGTACGAAAAAAATCAATGCAGAAGCTGGCTTGAAAGAAGTCACTGACATGTTCATTGCGATCTTTGAAGGAATGGAAGACAATCCTTACATGCAAGAACGTGCAGCAGACATTCGCGACGTTACCAAACGTGTCCTTGCCAACTTGCTTGGTAAAAAATTGCCAAACCCTGCTTCTATCAATGAAGAAGCAATCGTGGTTGCACATGACTTGACTCCATCTGATACAGCACAGTTGAACAAAAAGTATGTAAAAGCTTTTGTTACGAATATCGGTGGACGTACCAGTCACTCAGCTATCATGGCGCGTACACTTGAAATCGCAGCTGTTCTTGGTACAAATAACATCACAGAACTTGTCAAAGATGGCGATGTTTTGGCTGTATCAGGGATCACTGGTGAAGTGGTGATCAACCCTACTGAAGAACAAATCGCAGCGCTTCAAAGCAGCTGGTGAAGCTTATGCTAAACAAAAAGCTGAATGGGCTCTCCTTAAAGATGCGCAAACAGTGACTGCTGATGGAAAACACTTCGAGTTGGCTGCCAACATCGGTACACCTAAAGACGTTGAAGGTGTGAACGATAATGGAGCAGAAGCAGTTGGTCTTTACCGTACAGAATTCTTGTACATGGATTCTCAAGACTTCCCAACGGAAGATGTTACCAATGACGAAGCCTACTAAAGCTGTTCTTGAAGGTATGAACGGTAAACCTGTGGTCGTTCGTACAATGGATATCGAGTGGGGATAAAGAACTTCCTTACTTCGACCTTCCTAAAGAAATGAACCCATTCTTAGGTTTCCGTGCCTTTGCGTATCATCTATCTCTGGAAACGGGTAATCAAATGTTCCGTACACAATTGCGTGCTTTGCTTCAGTGCATCTGTCCACGGTAAATTGCGGATCATGTTCCCAATGGTTGCCTTGTTGACTGAAGTTCCGTACAGCTAAAGGTATTCTTGAAGAAGAAAAAGCTAAATTGGCTTGCTGAAGGTGTTGCCGTGTGCAGACGATATCCAAGTAGGGATCATGATTGAAATCCCAGCTGCTAGCTGATGCTTGCGGACCAATTTGCTAAGGAAGTTGATTTCTTCTCAATCGGTACAAACGACTTGATCAATACACAATGGCTCGCTGACCGTATGAACGAGCAAGTTTCATACCTTTACCAACCATATAACCCATCTATCCTTCGTTTGATCAACAATGTGATCAAAGCGGCGCATGCTGAAGGCAAATGGGCTGGTATGTGTGGTGAAATGGCCGGTGACCAAACTGCTGTTCCACTTCTTGTCGGAATGGGCTTGGATGAGTTCTCTATGTCAGCGACATCTGTCCTTCGTACACGTAGCTTGATGAAGAAACTCGACACAGCTAAAATGCAAGAATACGCTAACCGTGCTCTTACTGAATGTTCAACAATGGAAGAAGTTCTTGAACTTTCAAAAGAATACGTGAACGTAGACTAAGAATTCAACAAGACTAAGACAAATCTGTCTTAGTCTTTTTTATGTGTTCATAAAAATGTTCATTTTATTCGTAATAAACTAGTTAGTAATAAAAATAGTGATTTAAATGTTCGGTTTTTGTTTGATTTTCCTCATATGATAGTATAATCGTAAGTAAGATAAGGAGGATGACCAAGGAAGGATCGAAAAGGTTCGGGAAAGAAAATGGAAAAACTTTTCCTGATAATTTTACATGATTTTACAGGAATCAACTTGAAAATTAAGTGATTTTATAGTAGAATAATATCAAATAGAAAACGCTTTCAAAAAGCAAAGAGGTGAGTATATGGATAGAAGCACAGACTTATGGACATTTGGAAGAGGGGATAATTTCCATCTTCAAGAGTACTTAGGAGCTCACAAGGAAACAAGGGGAGAACAAGAAGGCTTTACCTTCCGTGTTTGGGCTCCCAATGCTCAGGCGGTGGATCTGATTGGTGATTTCACTGATTGGGAAGCTCGTAAAATTCCAATGGTTCGTAATGAAGGAGGCGTCTGGGAAGTCTTCTGTTCCGATGCAAAAGAGGGAGATATATACAAGTATTTGGTGACTCGACAAAATGGCCATCAGGTGCAAAAAATCGATCCTCTAGCGTTATGGATGGAAAAGAGACCCAATACAGGTTCTATTATTAAGACGATTCCAGAGAAAAACTGGAAAGATGGTCTCTGGAGAGCACGCCGCAAAAAACTTGGTTTTAAGGAACGACCCGTTAATATTTACGAGGTTCATGCAGGATCGTGGAAACGTAATGAGGATCACAGTTCCTATACCTTCAAACAACTAAAAGAAGAATTAATTCCATATTTGGTGGAGATGAACTACACCCACGTGGAATTTATGCCAGTGATGGCCCATCCATTGGGCTTGAGTTGGGGCTATCAGCTCATGGGATATTTTGCACTCGAGCAGACTTATGGTAGTCCAGAAGAGTTTCAAGACTTCGTGGAAGAATGCCACCTCAACAATATCGGAGTGATCGTGGATTGGGTACCAGGACATTTCATTATCAATGATGATGCCTTGGCTTATTATGATGGAACACCAACCTTTGAATACCAGGATGAACATCGTGCCCATAACTACGGATGGGGAGCCTTGAACTTCGATTTAGGGAAGAATCAAGTCCAGTCATTCTTGATTTCTAGTTTGAAGTTTTGGATTGATACCTATCATTTAGATGGGATTCGGGTCGATGCTGTGAGCAATATGCTCTATCTTGACTACGATAGTGGTCCATGGACACCAAATATTGATGGTGGAAACCTCAACTACGAAGGCGTTCATTTCCTTAGACGTTTGAATGCGATTATCAAGAACGAACACCCAGATGTCATGATGATTGCAGAAGAAAGTTCTGCTGGTCAAAAGATCACGGGTCCTGAAGAAGAAGGTGGACTTGGCTTTGACTATAAATGGAATATGGGTTGGATGAATGATATCCTTCGATTCTATGAAGAAGATCCCGTCTACCGGAAATTTGACTTTAACCTGGTAACTTTTAGTTTCATGTATGCATTTTCTGAAAACTTCTTACTACCATTTTCACATGATGAAGTGGTGCATGGTAAGAAGAGTTTGATGCATAAGATGTGGGGAGATCGTTACAATCAATTTGCTGGACTCCGTAACCTCTTGACCTATCAGATTTGCCATCCAGGTAAGAAATTACTCTTTATGGGTTCAGAATTTGGTCAATTTTTGGAATGGAAGTCAGAAGAGCAACTGGAATGGGGCAATCTAGAGGATGAAATGAATGCTAAGATGCGTCGTTTCACTTCTCAGCTCAATCATTTCTACAAAGAACACAAGGAATTGTGGGAGATTGATGATAGCTTTGATGGCTTAGAGATTATTGATGCAGATAACCGGGATCAGAGCGTCTTGTCTATGATCCGGAAAAATCGTAAAGGCGATCTTCTTGGTGTGTGTCTTCAATATGGCACCAGTGGAACGCAAGGACTTTACGATTGGTGTGCCTGTATCAGCGGTCTATGAAGAAATTTGGAATACAGAATTAGAAGAATGGGGAGGTGTCTGGAAAGAGCACAATCCGACAGTTCAGTCTCAAGATGGACTGTGGAAGGATTATGAACAAACTTTGACCTTTACTTTGCCGGCTTTAGGGGCTAGTATTTGGAAGGTAAAACGCAAGGTGCGTAAGACAAAATCTAAAACATCAGATAAGAAATGACGATCGGTTGACTCTATGGGAGTCCAAGCTTTAAAAGAGGAAGTAGTCAATGAAGAATGAAATGCTCGCTTTAATTCTTGCCGGTGGGCAAGAGAACACGTCTTGGAAAATTAACCAAAAACATCGCAAAACCTGCGGTTCAATTTGGTGGGCGCTATCGGATTATCGATTTTGCGCTATCAAACTGCGCCAACTCAGGAATTCACAATGTTGGTGTGATTACACAGTATCAACCACTTGCCCTTAACAGCCATATTGGGAATGGTTCCAGCTGGGGTTTAGATGGAATCAATACGGGTGTGTCTATTCTCCAACCTTATTCAGCTAGTGAAGGAAATCGTTGGTTTGAAGGAACTAGCCATGCTATTCTTCAAAACATCGACTATATCGATAGCATCAATCCGGAATATGTCTTGATTCTATCTGGGGACCACATTTACAAGATGGATTACGATGACATGCTTCAAGCGCACAAGGATAATAACGCAAGTTTGACCGTTGCAGTCCTAGATGTACCTTTGAAGGAAGCAAGCCGTTTTGGAATCATGAATACAGATGCCAATAATCGGATTGTCGAATTTGAAGAAAAACCAGCTGAACCAAAATCAACTAAGGCTTCCATGGGATTTACATCTTTGACTGGGCTCGTCTGCGCAATATGTTGGTTGCTGCTGAAAAGAGTGATATCGATATGTCAGACTTCGGTAAAAATGTCATTCCAACGTATCTAGAATCAGGCGAAAGTGTTTATGCTTATGAATTCAATGGTTATTGGAAAGACGTTGGTACGATTGAGTCTCTTTGGGAAGCCAATATGGAATATATCGATCCAAATAATGCCTTGGATAGTCGCGATCGTCACTGGAAAATCTATTCACGCAACCTTATTTCACCACCAAACTTCTTTGGAGAACATGGTCACATCGAAGATTCTCTTGTCGTCGACGGTTGTTCGGTAGACGGTACAGTCAAACACTCCATCTTATCAACAGAAGCTCAAGTTCGTGAAGGAGCAGTTGTTGAAGATGCTGTCGTGATGAGCAATGCCATTATCGGTAAAGGAGCTGTCGTGAAACGCGCGATTATCGGAGAAGGTGCAATCATTGCAGAAGGTGTCGTGATTGATGGAACAGAGGAAGTACAAGTTGTCGGTTACAATGAAAAAGTGGGGGTAGCAACAGATGAAGATTGATAAATATTCAGCCATTTTAGGAAATACAGTTGGGTATCATGATATGTCCACTTTGACCAGCCATCGTCCGGTAGCCTCCCTACCGTTTGATGGGAAATACCGCTTGATTGACTTCCCGTTGTCTAGTCTTGCGAATGCTGGTATTCGTAGTGTTTTTGGGATTTTCCAACAAGAAAATATTAGTTCGGTCTTTGACCATATTCGTTCAGGTCGTGAGTGGGGCTTGTCTACTTTATTGAGCCACTATTACCTCGGAATCTATAATACTCCAGTTGAAAATACAACGGTAGGGCCAGAATACTACCAACAATTATTGACCTATTTGAAACGGTCTGGTTCCAACCAAACAGTTGCTTTAAACTGTGATGTTTTGATGAATATTGACCTCAATCAAGTTTTCCACTTGCATAATAGCGTTGACCGTCCGATTACAGTTGTTTACAAAAAGTTGCATCTTCAAAATATCTCTGAAGTCAATGCTGTCTTGAAAATTGATGAAACAGACCATGTTACAGAGCAAAGACTTTTTGATGGCAAGGATCCTGACGAAGTCTACAACATGTCAACAGATGTCTTTATTGTGGACACTCCTTGGTTGATTGAAAAAATTGAAGAAGAAGCCAAGAAAGAATACCCACAAAAATTGCGCTATATCTTGCGTGATTTGGCAGTGGAATACAATGCTTTTGCCTTTGAATATACAGGCTACCTTGCCAATATTCATTCAGTGGAATCCTACTACCAGGCAAACTTGGATATGTTGGAAAACCAAAAATTCATGAAGCTCTTTTCACCAAACCAAAAGGTGTATACGAAAGTGAAGAATGAAGAACCAACGTATTATTCCAAGACATCACATATTAAAACGTCTCAATTTGCTTCGGGTAGTATTGTAGAAGGAACCGTTGAACGTTCCATTGTTTCACGTCGGGTACGCCTTCATGAAGGTTCAGAGGTCCGCAGTAGCCTTCTCTTCCCTGGTGTTGTGATTCATGAAAATGCAATCGTCGAACATGCCATTCTGGATAAGGGTGTCGAAGTGGCTGCTGGTGTGACGATTCGTGGGACAGAAGAAGCACCTGTCGTGGTTAAAAAAGGAACGATTGTTACAGAGGATATTGTCTAATGAAACTATTATTTGTTGCAGTACTGAAGGAGCACCGTTTTCTAAAACAGGTGGTTTGGGAGACGTTATTGGCGCTCTTCCTAAATCCTTAGCGAAAAGTGGTCATGATGTGCGCGTGATCCTCCCTTACTATGATATGGTAGAGGCTAAGTTTGGAGATCAAATCGAAGATGTCTTGCATTTTGAGACCAAGGTTGGCTGGAGAAGTCAATATGTTGGTGTGAAACGCATTGTGCGCGATGGAGTCACCTTTTACTTTATTGATAACCAACATTATTTCTTTAGGGGCCATGTGTATGGTGACTTTGATGATGGCGAACGCTTTGCCTTCTTCCAGCTCGCGGCCTTAGAAACGATGGAACGAGTTGACTTCATTCCAGATGTTCTTCATGCCCATGATTACCATACGGCGATGATTCCTTTCTTGCTGAAGGAAAAATACCGTTGGATTCAAGCTTATCATGGAATTAAAACAGTATTGACTATCCATAATTTGGAATTCCAAGGTCAGTTCGACCCAGGAATGTTGTGGGACCTATTCGGAGTTGGATTTGAACGCTATGCAGATGGAACGCTTCGGTGGAATGATTGCCTGAACTGGATGAAAGCTGGTATTCTATATGCTGACCGTGTAACAACCGTTTCTCCTAGCTATGCGCATGAGATTATGACTGCTGAATATGGTTGTGGCTTGGATCAGATCCTTCGAATGGAGTCTGGCAAAGGTGACCGGAATTGTTAACGGGATTGATGCGGATCTGTATAATCCTGAAACGGATCCACTCTTGACGTATCACTTCAGTCTCTCAGATCTTTCAGGTAAAGCAGCTAGCAAACGAGCTCTTCAAGAACGTGTTGGTCTACCTGTTCGCGATGATGTTCCTTTGTTTGGGATCGTCTCTCGTTTGACACGTCAAAAAGGCTTTGATGTGGTGGTAGAAGAGTTGCATCAACTTTTGCAAAAGGATATTCAGATTGTCTTGCTCGGTACAGGAGATCCTGGATTTGAAAATGCCTTTGCTTGGTTTGGTCAAGCCTACCCAGACAAACTTTCAGCGAATATCACATTTGATGTCCAATTGGCTCAAGAAATCTATGCAGCGTCAGATGTCTTCTTGATGCCAAGCCGCTTTGAACCATGTGGCCTTTCTCAAATGATGGCCATGCGTTATGGAACCCTTCCTCTGGTGCATGAAGTCGGCGGACTTCGAGATACGGTCCAACCGTTTAATGCTATTGATGGAAGTGGAACAGGCTTTAGCTTCAATAATTTGTCTGGCTATTGGTTTAACTGGGCAGTTGATGAAGCCTTGGCTGTCTACTACAATGACAAACAGGCTTGGTATGGTCTCCAAGAGCAAGCTATGACGCGTGACTTCTCATGGGATACGGCTAGTCAACGATACAATGATTTGTACCAATCCTTATAAATAGATCTATAATACAAACGCCTTTCGAGGCGTTTTTTTGTGTTGCTTTCTTCCTATAAAGAAAACCGTTTATATTTTTGAGTTTTAGAGCTTGCTAAAAATAGAAGAAAAAGATAAGATAGGTAAAGGTAAAAAATCCCGGGAAGGTTCTTATTTCTGGAAAGGATCCCAGCCTCTCTAATAATAATCAGGTCCCTGCTCGAGGGTTAAATATTACTATATAGGAATTTTAGGATGAAAAAAGCCCGAAACAAACGTTTGAAAAAATGACCAAATATTCGATTCGAAAATTATCTGTCGGTGTTGGTCCGGTAGCCATTGGAGCCTTTTTATTAGGAGGAAGCTTGTTAGGAGCTCGTCCTGTCCAAGCATGATCAGGTGACCCTATCTGCTCATGTGCACTTAGGATATGTGACAGAAGAAGAGCTGACTGCTGGAGAAAAAAGGCACAGCGTGATTCATGCAATCCCTGAAGCATATCAAAATGAAGATACTTTCTATCTCGTCTATAAGAAGAAGGAAGCAACTCAGTCGGTTCTTCCTCAAACAGGAAGTCAGGAAGTCGCCCTTTTTGGGCTAAGTATAGCCACAGCTTCCTTTGCGGTCCTCTTACTCTCTAAAAAGCACCGGAAGAAGGTCATGGGCGTCCCTTTGATTGGAGCCATGGGACAAAGTCTTCTACTTCCAGTTGAAGTCGCAGCCCTACAAAATCAAGTTTTGCGCGCCTATAACCAGGATCTTGCGATCGCATCGAGCAAAGATCTTGCAAACGGCGTGATTCAAATTGACGGCTATGAACTATATTGGTTGTCTGCGCTACCCGTCGGTCCAAAAGACGAGCTTACAAGAGCCAAAGGCTATGCAGGAAACGAGAACCTTCTGTAGAAGGAACGATCAAAACAAGCACAGGGATTCCACAAGTGGAACCACAAGCGCGTGTGACGCCAGAAGTCGCTCCAGCCTTTCC
Source organism: Streptococcus sp. (assembly GCA_047241705.1). Classification (GTDB taxonomy): domain Bacteria; phylum Bacillota; class Bacilli; order Lactobacillales; family Streptococcaceae; genus Streptococcus. The sequence continues at coordinate 13,818 of JBKTJB010000003.1, read as the reverse complement.
TCAAGTTGAAAAACCAAGCCTGGAAGTCTCTACTGAGCCTGTGCCGTTTGAAACTGTCAAACAAGCTGATCCTACATTACCTAAAGGGCAAACCAAGGTGCTGACAGCTGGCCAAAATGGAGAGCGGACCATATTGACGGAAGTCAGTGTGGTAGATGGACAAGAAGTTCGCAGAGTCGTTGAAAGCAAGGTCACTAAAGAACCAGTTTCACAAATTCTTGCTGGTCGGGACAAAAGAAGATGCCCAACCAACCCCTCAACCCAGTCCTTCTCCAGTTGTAACGGCTAAGGGAACCCAGGAAGAAGGCCATGTGGGCGAAGCCCTGTTCAACTAGAGAACCCAGCCTATACAGGCGTGGTGGAAGCCAAGGGACACAGGAAGAAGGCCATGTTGGCGAAGCTCCTGTTCAACCAGAGAACCCAACCTATACAGGTGTGGTGGAAGCCAAGGGGACACAAGAAGAAGGCCATGTTGGCGAAGCTCCTGTTCAACCGGAGAACCCAGCCTATACAGGCGTGGTGGAAGCCAAAGGGACACAAGAGGAAGGCCATGTTGGCGAAGCTCCTGTTCAACCATGAGAACCCAGCCTATACAGGAGTGGTGGAAGCCAAGGGAACACAGGAAAGAAGGCCATGTCGGCGAAGCTCCAATTCAGCCATGAGAACCCAGCCTACCAAGTAACGGAAGGAACAGTTACAGAAACAGAAACGGTGATCCTTCCATATGACAACCGAGTATGTAGCGGATGCCAATCGTTACACCGATGAAGAAAGCCTCCTTCAGAAAGGCAGAGGCCGGTAGCCAGGAGATTCGTCGAGTTTATAAGACGGTCAATGGTAAGAAGATTGGCGAGCCCGTGAGCACGACAACTGAAACTGTAAAAGCTCCTGTGACAGAAAAAATTAGTCGTGGGACTAAGGCGATTGAAGGCCAAACAGAGGATGTTTCGTTTGAAGAAATTCCATTTAAGACGGTAACCGAACAAGATGCCACCTTGCTAAAAGGAACCGAAAGGGTTTCTCAAGTCGGTAAAAATGGGAAGAAAAATCACCAAGGTCTATAAGACCATTACGGAGTTAAGACAACGGATGCTCCTACGATTTCTGAGGAAGTAGCTGAACGAGCCAAGATCAGATCATTCACCAAGGGACTAAAGAACTTGAAAAGCCAACCTTGACCTTGACCAACATTGATCAGGAAGAATTGAAGCGCAGTGTCAAAGCTACTTATCATTTGGATAAACCAGACGGTGTGACCATCAAGTCCATCCAGGCTGTATTGAAGAAGGGTGATCAGGTGGTGAAAACCCTGACCCTTTCAGAGACGGACTTGGCAGCTGCTTTAGCGGACTTGGACTACTACAAGGATTATACGCTCGCAACGACCATGGTCTATGACCGTGGAAATGGGGATGAAGAAGAAGTTCTCAAGGAAGAACCACTGAGAATTGATCTTAAAAAAGTTGAAATCAAAAACATCAAGGAAACCAGTCTGATTAGCGTGGATGACCAAGGTCTTGAGACCGATAGCAGCCTCTTGTCTGAAACACCATCAGATGTGAAGCCTTACTACTTAAAGGTCACTACCTATGATAATAAGGTTACAAAACTAGCCGTTGATAAAATTGAAGAAGTAACGGTAGATGGCGTGACCCTCTACAAAGTAACAGCCAAAGCTCCTGATCTCATTCAACGGACTGCGGACAACCAGTTCAGTGAGGTCTATGTCCACTATATTGCGAAACCCAAAGCACATGAAGGTGATATCTACTACAATTTCAACGAACTTGTAAAAGCTATGCAAGCCAATCCGACTGGTACCTTTAAACTGGGTAGCAATATGAATGCGGCTAATGTCCAGCCAGCAGGGAAATCCTATGTGACCAATGCCTTCAAGGGAATTTTGGAAAGTACGGATGGAAATAAATTTGCCATCCATAACATTACAAGACCATTATTTGGGAACATCGAAGGTGGCTCGGTTAAGAATCTCTTGCTGGAAAATGTCAATATTGACCTACCTGGGACAGATCGAGTAGCCCCAATCGCAGGTGTCATCAAAAACAATGCAACTGTTGAGAACGTTAAAGTAACAGGAAGTGTTGTTGGGAACAATGACGTAGCAGGGATCGTCAATAAAATTGATGGCAGTGGGAAAGTAAGTAATGTCGCCTTTATCGGGAAACTGCACGCTGCTGGAACAAAGGTGGCTATCTAGCGGGTGTTGTTGGCGAGAACTGGAAAGGTGTCGTTGAAAAGCTTACGTTGACGCTGAAATCACTGGGAACAAAGCCAAAGCGGCAGGTCTCGTTTATTCCTCTCAAAATGGTGGAAATAACCACACGGTCGGTAAAGAAGGGGTTCTTCAGAAACTCAGTTGCTAAAGGTTCAATTGAACTGAAAGAAGCGGTTCAATCTGGTGGGTTACTGGGGACCAACTGGGCCTTGGGTGTTATTGAAGACAACATCACCATGATGAAAGCAAAACAGGTGAGATGGTCTTCGGACACCAGATATTGACGCGTGATGATTACTTCACCTATTCAAGAACCAAGCGCACTTACAGCGTGGAAGGCGTGAGTGAAGGGAAGAAATCCTTTAACAACTCCCGTAAAATCCCAAGCATCTTCGCTGGCAGAAGCTGAGCAGAAAATCGAAGCAATGGGAATCACTGCTGATAAATTCACCAGCAGCAAACCGATTGAAGATACGCTCAATCACCTTGTTAACAAGGACGATCAATACAAGGCCATCACTGGTTACGATGCGACTCGTGAGCTAGCTTACCGCAATATTGCTAAATTGCAACCTTTCTACAACAAAGAATGGATTGTCGACCAAGGGAATAAACTGGTTGCAACGAGTCCTCTCTGGTCAAGGAAGTTTTATCTGTGACCGCCATGAAGGCAATGATTTTGTCACTGAACTAGCTGATGCTGATCACATCCTGATCCATTATGCGGATAAGACAAAAGATATCTTTAGCATTTCACCGAAAGAGTCTAAAGTTAAACAAGTCAAAGAGTACAGTGTAGCGGAGCTCGGTGAATTGGTTTACACGCCAAATATGGTGGACAAAGACCGAGCTGATCTCATTCAGTGCTATCGTTGGGAAATTAAGCCCCGTCGAATTACAATCAGATCCAATCTACACACATCTTGGTCGGAACAGGACCAAACAAAGTCAATGCCATTAAGAACCTTTACCTCGAAGAAAGCTTCCAAGCAGTCAAGGACAATCTGACTCATTTTGTCAAACAACTGGTTGAAAACCAAGATCATCAATTAAACACGGATGAAGCTGCCAAACGTGCGCTCATTAAGAAGATTGATGATAATAAGGCTGCTGTTCTTTTGGGTCTTTCTTACCTCAACCGTTATTACGGGGTGAAATTCGATAATGTCAATCTCAAGCAACTCATGTTGTTCAAGCCAGATTTCTATGGGAAGAATGTTGATGTCTTAGACCGCTTGATTGAAATTGGTTTAAAAGAAGACTACATCAAAGGGACTCGTACCCACGATGCCTTCCGAGAAGTCGTGCCTAAATCGACTCTTTCTGGAACCCTAATGACTTCTTTGAAGCACAATATGGAGCCTCTTTCACAAATGAGACAGACTTGAATGATTGGTTTATCAAAGCAACCAAAGACAATGTCTATATTGTGGAGCCTGAGACGACCAATCCAGCGTTCGCATCTGCTAAGCATAGAGCCTATGAGGGCTTAAACAATGATGTTCACGGTAAAATGATCTTGCCACTCTTGAACTTAAAAGATGCCCATATGTTCTTGATTTCAACATACAATACCATGGCTTATAGTTCCTTCGAGAAATATGGTAAGAACACGGAAGCAGAGCGGAATGCCTTCAAAGCGGAAATTGACAAGGTGGCGAAAGGGCAACAAAATTATCTCGATTTCTGGTCACGTCTAGCGACGGATAAGGTTCGCAATCAGCTCCTGAAGAGCAACAATATGGTGCCGACCCCTGTTCTTGATAACCAAAACTACAAGGGCATTAGTACAGACCGTTACGGCCATACCAACAATGGCAAAGATGTGGCTCCAATCCGTGAATTGTATGGCCCAACCGATCGTTACCATGCGACAGATTGGCGGATGGGAGCAGTGGCGCGAATTTACGGAAACCCATATAAAGACGACTCTGTCTTCTTCATGGTGACCGATATGATCAGTGACTTTGGGGTCTCTGCCTTCACGCACGAAACAACGCACGTCAATGACCGCATGGTTTACTTAGGTGGTTGGAGACACCGCGAAGGAACCGATATCGAAGCCTTTGCCCAAGGCATGCTCCAAACACCATCCGTATCCAATCCAAATGGGGAATACAAGGCCTTAGGGTCTCAACATGGCCTATGAGCGTCCTAACGATGGAAACCAATGGTACAATACCAATCCAAATGACCTCACCTCACGTGAGGACATTGATCGGTACATGAAAGGCTATAACGACACCCTCATGCTTCTGGATTACCTGGAAGGGTAAAGCTGTCCTCAATAAAGGCAGTCAAGACTTGAAACAATTCATGGTTCAAGAAGGTTGATAAACAATACCGAGGGGCAAACACCAAGAATCAATTTGATAAGGTGCGTCCTTTGAGTGATGAGGAAAAAGCAATTGCTTTACATACAGTTGATGACCTTATCACCAACAACTTCATGACCAATCGTGGTCCTGGAAATGGCGTCTATAATCCATCGGACTTTGGTTCAGCCTATGTGACTGTACCGATGATGACAGGGATCTATGGAGGGAACACCAGTGAAGGGGCTCCTGGAGCCATGTCCTTCAAACACAATACCTTCAGACTCTGGGGTTACTATGGCTATGAAAAGGCTTCCTAGGGTATGCTTCAAACAAGTATAAACAAGAATCCAAACAAGCAGGTCATGCGACTTTAGGGGATGATTACATCATTCAAAAGATTTCTGATGGTAAATTCAGTACCCTTGAAGACTGGAAGAAAGCCTACTTCAATGAAGTGGTGACCAGTGCCAAAAATGGAATTCAGGCTATTGAAGTGGATGGGACTACTTATAGCTTTATGAGGACTTGAAACAAGCCTTGCTAACTGGTGGTTGAAAAGATCAGGCTAGTTTGAAGAATGGTTCTGTCAAATTTGACAATACCCTTGCCTTGAAAGAAAAAATCTTTAAGAAATTACTGCAACAAACAGACAGTTTCAAAACGTCTATCTTTAAATAATCGAATTCTCTCATCTGCTGAGCAGGTGAGAGTTTTTTAGAAGAAAAAATGAATAGAGGTGGACAAAGTGTCTAAAAATTAAAAGGAATCAATCGTAGGTCGGAAAAATTATCATATTAAAAAAATAACGTAATTTAACAAAAACGCTTTCTTTTCTAGGAAATATTTGACTATTATATCTTTTAGAGTAAACTAAGGAGGTAAAATATATAAAAGGAGAATTCATCATGAATTTAACATTTTTAGGTCTTTGTTTAGCCTGCTTTGGTGTATCACTGGCAGAAGGTTTGATGATGAGTAGCTTATTGAAATCTGCGTCTCGTCAACCAGAAATTATTGGTCAATTGCGTAGCCTCTTGATTCTTGGTGTTGCCTTTGTCGAAGGTACTTTCTTCGTAACCTTGGTTATGGCCTTCATTATCAAATAGACGCTTCTATTTTAGAAAAGGAGGTGTCAAACCTTGGAAGAAAGTATCACTCCAACGATAACTCTTGGACCTGTAACTTTTAATTTGACCCTACTTGCTATGACCTTGATTGCTGTTTTGGTGGTTTTTGGCTTTATTTATTGGGCCAGCCGTAAAATGACGATCCGACCAAAGGGCAAACAAAATGTGCTGGAATACGCATATGACTTTGTCGTAGGCTTCACCAAAGGAAATATTGGGGAACATTACATAAAGGACTATTCCTTGTTCTTGTTTGTTCTTTTCCTATTTCTTTTAGTGGCCAATAACATTGGATTGATGGCTAAAATCGAAACGACCAATGGTTACAATTTGTGGACATCACCAACCGCTAACCTGGGTTATGACTTTGCCTTTTCATTTTTGATCACCTTAATCGCCCATGTAGAAGGAATTCGCCGACGTGGTGTGAAGGAATATTTAAAGGCTTTTGTGACACCTGGATTTATGACCCCCATGAATATTTTGGAAGAATTAACGAACTTTGCCTCCTTGGCACTTCGGATCTTCGGAAATATCTTTGCGGGTGAGGTATTAGCAAGCTTGCTCGTGAACTTATCACACCAAGCTTTCTATTGGTATCCATTTGCCTTTATTGGTAGCATGGCATGGACTGCATTTTCAATTTTTATTTCATGTATCCAAGCCTATGTGTTTACCATGTTGTCATCAATCTATATTGGTAAGAAAATTACTGGCGAAGAGTAAGTAGAGGAGGATTAGAAGAATGCATGTATCAATGAGTGAAATTATTGGTAACTTTATTCTCATTGCTGGTTCCTTCCTATTATTAATCTTTTTAATAAAGAAATTTGCATGGAACAATATCAATGGAATTTTAGAAGCGCGTGCCAAAAAGATTACAGATGATATTGATGGAGCAGAATCAGCTCGTCAAAAAGCTGAGGAACTAGCAAGTAAACGTGAAGAAGAGTTGGCAGGTAGCCGCAAAGAAGCTGCGTCTATCGTCGAAAATGCAAAGGAAACTGCAGAAAAGAACAAATCTCAGATCCTTTCAGAAGCCACTCAAGAAGCAGTACGTTTGAAAGAAAAAGCGCAACAAGAAATTGCGCATAACAAAGAAGAAGCATTGAACAGTATCAAAGGCGATGTGGCAGATCTCACTGTCAATCTTGCCAGCAAATTGTTGAGTCAACAGCTGGATGCTGAAGGTCAACGCCAACTGATCGATCGCTATCTTGATGAATTAGGAGAAGCCTAATGGACAAAAAGCAACTGATGGTGATTGAGAAATATACCCAGCCTTTGTTCAATTGGTCTTTGAAAAAGGAGAACAAGATCTTGTCTTTGAAAAATTGACCCAAATCAAGGGCATTTTTGAGGAGACTGGACTTGCTAACTTCTTAGCTCATATCGGTGTAGAGGATGAAGAGAAAGCAAAAAGTCTAAGACTTTTTCAACCCTCTGATTCACAATTACTCGACCATTTGATTGAAGTGGTTATTCTCAATCATCGTGAAGCCTTATTTTATGACATTGTAACGATTTGTTTGGATCAGATTCAACTGTTGAGCAACGCTTTTGTCGTCACTGTTACGACGGTTGCTGGTTTGGATCCTGTTCAAGAGCAAAAGCTAATCCCCATTATCGAAAGAAAATTTGGGATTCAAGTTCGCTCGATCCAACAAAAGATCGATCCAGATTTAATTGGTGGCTTTGTCGTGACAGCCAATCATAAAACGTTGGATACCAGTCTCAAACACCAATTGCAAGTTATAAAATCTAAATTGAAATAGAAAGTGGTGTGAATTTTGGCGATTAACGCACAAGAAATCAGCGCTTTAATTAAGCAACAAATTGAAAATTTCAAGCCAAACTTTGACGTCACTCGAGACAGGTGTTGTAACCTACATTGGTGACGGGATTGCCCGTGCCTCATGGTCTTGAAAATGCCATGAGTGGTGAGTTGTTGATCTTTGAAAATGGCTCATACGGGATGGCCCAAAACTTAGAGACAACGGATGTCGGTATCATCATCTTGGGTGATTTTACGGATATTCGTGAAGGAGACTCTGTCCGTCGTACAGGTAAAATCATGGAAGTCCCTGCAGGGGATGCCTTGATTGGTCGGGTTGTCAACCCACTTGGCCAACCAGTAGATGGTTTGGGTGAGATTGTGACAGATAAATTCCGTCCAGTCGAAACACCAGCTCCTGGTGTTATGCAACGGAAATCTGTCTCAGAACCCCTACAAACTGGTTTGAAAGCCATTGATGCCCTCGTTCCAATCGGACGTGGCCAACGGGAATTGATTATCGGGGACCGTCAAACAGGAAAACTTCGATTGCCATCGATACCATCTTGAACCAAAAGGGTCAAGACATGATCTGTATCTATGTGGCGATTGGTCAAAAAGAATCAACAGTTCGTACGCAGTAGAAACTCTTCGTAAATACGGAGCCATGGATTATACGATTGTGGTAACCGCTTCGGCTTCCCAACCGTCTCCATTGCTCTACTTGGCACCTTATGCCGGGGTTGCCATGGCAGAAGAGTTCATGTATAACGGTAAACACGTTTTGATCGTCTATGATGATTTGTCAAAACAAGCCGTAGCCTACCGTGAATTGTCCCTTCTTCTTCGTCGTCCACCAGGACGTGAAGCCTTCCCAGGGGATGTCTTCTATCTCCACAGCCGTTTGTTGGAACGTTCAGCTAAAGTTTCAGATGAATTGGGTGGTGGCTCTATTACAGCTCTTCCAATTATTGAAACCCAAGCAGGAGATATTTCTGCTTATATCGCAACCAACGTGATTTCGATCACAGATGGACAAATCTTCTTGCAAGATAGTTTGTTCAATGCTGGTATTCGTCCAGCCATTGATGCAGGTTCTTCTGTATCCCGTGTAGGGGAGCTGCCAAATCAAGGCTATGAAGAAAGTTGCGGGTACCCTTCGTATCGACCTTGCTTCATATCGTGAATTGGAAGCCTTCACGAAATTTGGTAGTGACTTGGATGCTGCGACTCAAGCGAAATTGAACCGTGGTCGCCGAACAGTTGAAGTCTTGAAACAACCCGTTCATGAACCATTGACAGTTGAAAAACAAGTCGTGATCTTGTATGCCTTGACTCATGGTTTCTTAGATAGTGTTCCAGTAGAAGACATTCTTCGTTTCCAAGAAGAGTTGTTTGATTACTTTGAAGCACATTATTATCAAATCTTTGAGACGATTCGTTCGACACATGATCTTCCAGCAGAAGAAGAACTGGATGCAGCCCTTTACAGAATTTGTCAACCAGTCAAATTTCAAATAGAAATAGGAGTGGAAGATGGCAGTTTCATTAAATGATATAAAAAATAAAATTGCATCCACTAAAAATACTAGTCAAATTACCAATGCCATGCAGATGGTGTCTGCTGCTAAACTCGGAAAATCGGAGCAAGCAGCCAAGGATTTTCAGGTTTATGCTGCTAAGGTACGTAAGTTACTAACAGACTTGCTCCATGGACATGAAACAGAAAATGCTAAGTCCCATCCCATGTTGGTGAGTCGGCCGGTGAAAAAGACAGCTTATATCGTGATTACATCCGATCGTGGTTTGGTCGGAGGCTACAATGCCTCCATCCTTAAAACCATGATGGAAATGAAGGCAGAATAATCCAATTGGAGATGACTTTGAAGTGATCTGTATTGGAAGTGTCGGGGCGGATTTCTTCCGTGCCCGTGGGATTCAGCCGGTTTATGAATTGCGTGGTTTGCCTGATCAACCTAGCTTTAAGGAAGTTCGTACGATCATTTCGAAAACAGTCCAAATGTATCAGGAAGGCTTGTTTGATGAGTTGTACGTCTGTTACAACCATCACGTCAACAGTTTGACGAGTCAAATGCGGGTAGAACAGATGCTTCCGATTATTGATTTGGACCCCAATGAAGCTCAGATGAGGATTATGTATTGAATCTAGAATTGGAATCTAGTCGAGATGCCATTTTGGATCAATTGCTCCTCAATTTGCTGAAAGCATGATCTATGGTGCCATTATTGATGCTAAAACAGCTGAAAATGCTGCTGGGATGATGGCCATGCAAACTGCAACAGACAATGCCAAGAAAGTCATTGATGAATTAACGATTCAATACAACCGTGCTCGTCAAGCAGCGATTACACAAGAAATTACTGAAATCGTTGCTGGTGCTAGCGCCCTTGAATAGTTGTCGGATACAATTTATAATACAAAAACAGATGCTCGAAAGAGAACTTTTGAGCAGTAGAAATTACTTAGAATAGGAGAATGACATGAGTTTAGGCAAAATTTCAGGTCGTAGGTCCCGTCGTAGACGTTGCCCTTTCCGTTGGAGATAAACTTCCTGAGATCAATAATGCGCTTGTAGTCTATAAAAATGACCAACAAAAATCAAAAGTCGTTCTTGAAGTAGCTTTGGAACTTGGTGATGGGGTCGTACGGACCATTGCCATGGAATCAACCGATGGTTTAACACGTGGAATGGAAGTCTTGGACACTGGTCGTCCAATCTCTGTTCCTGTCGGTAAAAGAAACCTTGGGACGTGTCTTCAATGTTCTTGGAGATACCAATTGACTTGGATCAACCTTTTGCTGAGGATGCTCCTCGTGACTCCATCCACAAAAAAGCTCCATCCTTTGACGAGCTCTCTACTTCAGAAGAAATTCTTGAAACAGGGATCAAGGTTATTGACCTCTTAGCCCCTTATTTGAAAGGTGGGAAGGTCGGACTCTTCGGTGGTGCCGGAGTTGGGAAGACCGTCTTGATTCAAGAATTAATCCATAATATTGCCCAAGAACACGGTGGTATTTCTGTATTTACCGGTGTTGGGGAACGGACACGTGAAGGGAATGACCTTTACTGGGAAATGAAAGAATCTGGCGTTATTGAAAAAACAGCCATGGTTTTTGGACAAATGAATGAGCCACCTGGAGCACGGATGCGTGTTGCTTTGACTGGTTTGACCATTGCGGAATACTTCCGTGATGTCGAAGGTCAGGACGTTCTCTTGTTTATCGACAATATCTTCCGTTTCACTCAAGCCGGATCTGAAGTATCAGCCCTTTTGGGACGGATGCCATCAGCCGTTGGTTACCAACCTACTTTGGCAACTGAAATGGGTCAATTGCAAGAACGGATTACGTCAACGAAGAAAGGTTCTGTTACATCGATCCAAGCCATCTATGTGCCAGCCGATGACTATACAGACCCAGCGCCAGCAACCGCTTTTGCTCACTTGGATTCAACCACCAACTTGGAACGTAAATTGGTACAATTGGGGATCTACCCTGCGGTGGATCCATTGGCATCAAGCTCACGTGCCCTTTCTCCAGAAATCGTAGGAGAAGAACACTATGCAGTAGCTTCTGAAGTCAAACGCGTCCTTCAACGTTACCATGAATTGCAAGATATCATTGCTATCTTGGGGATGGATGAATTGTCTGACGAAGAAAAGACCTTGGTTGCTCGTGCTCGCCGGATCCAATTCTTCTTGTCACAAAACTTCAACGTTGCGGAACAATTTACAGGTCAACCTGGTTCTTATGTACCAGTTGGAGAAACTGTTCGTGGCTTTAAAGAAATTTTGGATGGGAAATATGACCATCTTCCTGAAGATGCCTTCCGTGGTGTTGGATCGATCGAAGATGTGATCGCCAAAGCTGAAAAAATGGGATTCTAAGAAGAGGTGAAAGATGAGTCAAATGAACGTCCAAATCGTTACACCGGATGGACTGGTTTATGATCATCATGCCGCATTTGTATCACCTCAAGACGGTTGATGGTGAACAGGATTTTACCTCATCATGTCAATACCATTGCGGTTTTTGGCACGATAGACCGAGTAAGCGTTCCGCGCCGTGTTCGGCGATGACAAACATATTGATTGGATTGCAGTCAATGGTGGGATTATCGAAGTAGCTGATAATGTCATTACCATTGTTGCCGATTCTGCCGAACGTGCTCGAGATATCGACATTAGTCGTGCAGAACGTGCCAAACTGCGAGCTGAAAAAGCGATTGAAGAAGCCAAAGATCAGCATTCGGTTGATATGGAACGTCGCTAAAATTGCTCTTCAACGCGCCATTAACCGGATTAATGTCGGAAATGTTATAAGATATTCAAAATAAGGTGGAGGTTTTGTCCTCCCCTTATTTTTGTTGGGAGAGAATCAAAAGAAGAAAGTACAGACCAAATATGGTATAATAGCTGTATGATTCAAATGATTTTTAATCTTTCAAGCCATCTATTGTTTATCTTTTTTGCCTATTACCTATTGATGAACCTGGTTCAATGGGAAAAGTTTTTAAAAGTAAGTGCTGAAAATGCGGTTAAAATCCGTTTTTTGATCTTGATGATCAGTGTTGGAATAGGCTATCTAGCCAGCTCATTTTTTATCGGTAATATGAGATGAGTCGGCAGATTTTTATTGGCCAATTCTAGCCACATTTTATAAAAAATATGGTATGATAGAAAGCGTGACTTTAAGAAATTGAACAATCCGTATGGAAAAATAATGCGTTATTAATTTGATTCATAATCGACTGGTTGGAACCGTCAAAATCGAAGGAGCAAAAAATGCTGTCCTTCCTCTTCTTGCTGCAACAGTTCTAGCAAGCGAGGGCGTGACAACCTTGAAAAATGTACCTGTTTTATCAGATGTCTTTACAATGAACAATGTTGTTCGTGGGTTGAATGCGAGTAACCTTCAATGAAGAGAACAATACGGTTGTCGTAGATGCGCAAAAGCAAAATTATCGGAAGCACCTTATAAGTATGTAAGCAAGATGCGGGCTTCTATCGTTGTCCTAGGTCCTGTCTTCGGCACGCAATGGCCATGCCAAAGTTTCCATGCCTGGGCTGTACGATCGGAGTCGTCCGATTGACCTTCATCTCAAAGGTCTGGAAGCTATGAGGCTGAAATTACCCAAACAGCCGGCTATATTGAAGCAAAAAGCAGATCGTCTCAGGGTGCACACATCTATGGACTTCCCCATCGAAATGAGGGCGACACAAAATATTATGATGGCGGCAATGGCAGATGGAGTCACGGTGATTGAAAATGCAGCCGAAGACCTGAAATTGTTGACCTAGCTCTTGCTGAATAAAATGGGGGCTAATGTTAAAGGGTAGGGAACTGAGACCTTGACCATTGTTGGTGTGGAGGAAGCTTGCATAGGGCGACACAATGTTGTGCAAGACCATCGAGGCCGGAACCTTTATGATTAGGCAGCCATGACTGGTGGAATGTCTTGATCGAAGATGCCATTTGGGAACACAACCAGTCACTTCTATCTAAGATGCAGGAGATGGGTGTAACGGTAACAAAGAAGAAAATGGCATTCGGATTCAGTCGGATATCAGTAAGCTCCGTCCAGTGACCGTTAAGACTCTTCCCTACCCAGGATTCCCAACCGATATGCAGGCTCAATTCACAGCCTTGATGGCCATGGCTAAAGGTGAGTCTACCATGATTGAAACGGTCTTTGAGAATCGCTTCCAGCATTTGGAAGAAATGCGTCGGATGGGCGTTCACTCCGGATGTATATCAAAAGCTGATGAGAAGCTATTTTCCGAAAATGGGAGAAGCTTCAAAAGGTTTTGAAGTCATATCGGCGAATTTACATTCCCAAGTTAACTGCCCGTTTCTGATTGAAACCTGGAACGTGAGAGGAGGGCGCAGAAGTGTGAACGAAAAAAGAAGTCTAACCCCAGATCGTAGTTGTATTATCAATTCCATGAGAAATTGGTGGCACTAGGTGCAGACGTGAAACGTGTAGAGGAAGAAGACGATGAAAACTAATCTTCGCTATGTTGGAAAACAGCTAGGAATTGTCCTCCTGTTGGCTGTGATTGCCATCATCATTTTGCAGTTGGTTTGGTCATTGGTTATGGAATTGTTGGAGATGGAAAAAATCATGGTCCATTCTCTCTCGGACACTTGGTCAGAGATCATTGGAAAACTAACGAGAGGCAATAAGCTTTTAACTAAAATTGAGTAAAAGGAGAGCAGCGAATCAGTCGACTGACCCATCTAGCGCTGCTCTTTTTCGGAAGAAGATGTATGGCAAAACAAACAAGGAGTGCTGGTGTTACCGTGAATAAGATCCTTTTTAACCTTAGCAATGCAACTGG
>JBKTJB010000002.1:0-217366 GCA_047241705.1 Streptococcus sp. | reverse complement strand
TACGTATTGCCAAGGTTAAAAGGATTCATTCCCACGGTAACACCAGCACCTCTTAACCCCAGTCATCGGTCCTACCTTCGACGGCTCACTTACGGTTATGCCACCGGCTTCGGGTATTACTGACTCCCATGGTTTGACGGGCGGTGTGTACAAGGCCCGAGAACGTATTCACCGCAGCATGCTGATCTGCGATTACTAGCGATTCCGACTTCATGAAGTCGAGTTGCAGACTTCAATCCGAACTGAGACGACCTTTATGAGATTCGCTTCACATCACTGTGTCGCTGCTCTTTGTGGTCGCCATTGTAGTACGTGTAGCCCAGGTTTGATGGAGGCATGATGATTTGGACGTCATCCTACCTTCCTCCCTGGTTTGTCACCGCAGTCTCGCATGAGTCCCCAACTTGATGCTGGTAACATGCGACAAGGGTTGCGCTCGTTGCGGGACTTAACCCAACATCTCACGACACGAGCTGACGACAACCATGCACCACCTGTGTGATCCATAATTATCCCCCTATCTCTAGGGTATTTGTTTCCATGTCAAGGCCTGCTAAGGTTCTTCGCGTTGCTTCGAATTAAACCACATACTCCACCGCTTGTGCGGGCCCCCGTCAATTCCTTTGAGTTTCACACTTGCGTGCATACTCCCAGGCGGAGAACTTATTGCGTTAACTGCAGCACTGAATTCCTCCAACACTTAGCGTTCTCATCGTTTACGGCGGACTACTAGGGTATCTAATCCTATTTGCTCCCCACGCTTTCGTGCCTCAGTGTCAGTTACAGACCAGGCGACCACTGCCACTGGTGTTCCTCCATATACGCATTTTACCGCTACACATGGAATTCCATCGCCCTCTTCTGCACTCCAGCATACCAGTTTCCATAGCTTACAATGGTTGAGCCATTGCCTTTACTACAGACTTGGGGTACGCCACCTACGCACCCTTTACGCCCAATGATTCCGATAACGCTTGCCACCTACGTATTACCGCGGCTGCTGGCACGTAGTTAGCCGTGGCTTTCTGGTAAGCTACCGTCACTCCCATAGCATTTCCTCTATGAGCCGTTCTTCACTTACAACAGAGCTTTTACGATCCGAAGAGACCTTCTTCACTCACGCGGCATTGCTCGTTCAGGGTTTCCCCATTGACGAAAATTCCCTACTGCTGCCTCCCGTAGGAGTTTAATGTGTCTCAGTCCCAATGTGGCTGTTTACCCTCTCGAGGCTGCTACGCATCATCGCCTTGTGGCCGTTACCTCACCAACTAGCTAATATCGCCAGAACCATGTTCACGCCTTGATGGGCGCTTTAATATACTGAGCATGCGCTCTGTATACTCATCCGTTTTAGCTACCGTTTCCAGCAGCGATCCGACACATGGGCAGGTTACCTACGTGTTACTCAATTCGTTCGCCACTAAGTCTCTTTTGGAAGCAAGCTTCCTCGAAACTTCGTTCGACTTGCATGTATATTAGGCATGCCGCCAGCGTTCATCCTGAGCCAGGATCAAACTCTCCATTTGATTTAGCTCTAACGCATGACTTGCGTTTGAATTTCATTTTTGTTATCGTTATACCGAGAATATTGTTTTCTCAAACAATTGACGTTTCCTGTTCAGTTTTCAAAGACCGAAATTTCTATTTCGTGCGCCCTTGTTTCTCATCAGCGCTCGTATATAATACAACAAATCATACCCTGTGTCAACGATAAAATTCACTTTTTTCATCTTTTTTTTAACATTATCAATCGTAAACGGTTACATCCTTTGTTTACAGCTGTTTCTCTATTCTATAGGAGCTTTTCCATCTCCGTTTATAAAATAAAATGCGATGAAAGGTAATAAAAAGCTGTGACAACCTGCCTGAAGACAGTCTGTCACAGCTCTTTTAGTTGCTTCCATTTTGTAAAGCTCTTATGCTTCCTCGCGAACCCTGCCGCAGATCGGATAGTTTGCACAGCTTGGATTACATGCCTGCTGTGCGGTAAGCCGCAGCTTCGCCGGAACAAGTGCCGTGATTTCATCATCGTCATATCCGACAACGAAGCTCTTCTCATTGATCATAATCGGACGCTTCAGAATGGATGGATTTTTCTGTATTATATCCACCAGCTCCTTGATAGAGATATCATCCAAATCTCTATGCAGCTCCTGAAACGCCTTGGAACGCGTGGATATGATATCCTCTGTACCATTCTCTGTTCTCTGCAAAAGGTATTTGATTTCATCCTCCTTCAGCAGTGTTGTAAAAATATTCTTTTCAATGTATTTCATATCATTGTCTTTTAACCATTGTTTCGCTTTTCTACAGCTAGCACACCCAGGCGAAGTATATAAAATAATCATCTTCTCTGCCTCCTTCACATATATCTATTATAATTCATTGTATTTTAATAGGAAAGCAATTTTTGCAGATTTTGCTTTTTTCCTTGTTTTTCATATTTGATAATAGTATGATAATAAGGAATCAGAAATGCAGAGATGAAGATATAGTAGTTTTACGGCAGTTCCTCATCAGAGAGCTGGTATATGGTGCAAGTCAGCAGGAGCCTGTAAAACGAATTGGGTCTGAGCATGTTCGCGGAACCGTAAAGCCTTTAACGTTACAGGCAAGTGATTCCCTTGTGCGAAAAGCAATGGAATAAGTCGGGTGGTACCACGCTGTCAGCGTCCCTACATGGTACTTTTTTTATTTTATGGAGGTGTTTTATATGAAAAGAATGCTAAGCGGCATCAAACCAACCGGGCGTTTAACACTCGGAAACTATATCGGAGCCATACGGAATTTCGTAGCTTATCAGGACGATTATGAAATGTATGTCTTCATTGCGAATATGCATGCAATCACGGTTCCACAGGAGCGTGCAGAGCTGAAAAAGAACACAAAGGATTTAATTGCCCTGTACCTGGCTGCCGGACTGGATCCAAAAAAAGCTACCATCTTTTTACAGAGCGATGTGCATGAACATGCGGAGCTTGGATGGATAATGACCTGCAATTCCTATATGGGCGAGCTGCAGCGAATGACACAGTATAAGGATAAGACCGCAAAGGGTGAAACAGGTATTACCGCAGGACTGTTTACGTATCCTTCTTTGATGGCTGCAGATATCCTGCTGTATGATGCGGATTATGTACCGGTAGGTCTGGATCAGAAGCAGCATGTGGAGCTGACCAGAAATCTGGCAGAGCGCTTCAACAACCGTTATGGTGATACCTTTGTCATTCCGGAACCGCTTGCTGCAAGGGTAGGTGCAAAAATTTGTCTTCTGCAGGATCCTACAAAGAAGATGTCCAAATCTGAGGAAAATCCAAAGGGTACCATTGATCTGCTGGATGAACCGGCAGTAGCACGAAAGAAAATTATGTCTGCAGTTACTGATTCATTGGGTATCATTCAGTATGACCCCGAACATCAACCGGGTGTTTCCAATCTGTTAACAATCTTATCATCCTTGAATGGGGAAAGCATCGAAAGCATTGTTGAGCGCTATAAGGGTAAGGGCTATGGCGATTTCAAGAAGGAGGTCGGCGCTGCAGTCTTTGATTTCCTGAGTGAGCTGCAGGCAAAGTACAAAGAGATTCTCTCCAGCGGTATGGTGGAACAGGTTATTACAGAAGGAAATGAAAAAGCAAGACGCAGTGCGCACAAAAAGCTGATGAAGGTCAAGAAAAAAGTTGGTTTCCAGTTATTTTAAATAAACGCATTGCTTATAATTTTTCAATTGTTCGAATAAGAAGCATTCCCCGTAATGCTTCTTTTCTCTTCCAGCAGCTTATTTGCTGGTTTTCCTGTTAATGTATGATATGATACATATAGAAGGAGGGGTTGTATGCATAGCTTATTTCTACGCGAAGTATCAATAGATTGGGATGCTGTTAGCGACTATACGCAACATATTGCGGCACTGCACTCCTTTGACCGGCTAGCCTTTCAAAAACAGATTACCTTTTTTACAGGAGAAAACGGCTCCGGCAAATCAACGCTTCTGGAGGCGATTGCTGTTGCTTATGGTTTTAATCCGGAGGGTGGTACCAAAAACTACCGCTTTTATACAAAGGATACGCATTCCTCCCTGCACGAGGGGATTCATTTAAGCCGCGGTTTCTGTCAGCCCTCCTGTTCTTATTTTTTACGGGCGGAAAGTTTTTATAATCTTGCGACCAAGGCTGAGGAGTATGCGTCCATCTATCAGGGAAGAGAACTGCATTCCTGTTCCCATGGTGAGAGCTTTCTATCCTTTATACAAAGCTTTCGGGACATCGGCTTGTTTTTACTGGATGAGCCGGAGGCCGCATTGTCCCCACAGCGCCAGCTGACCCTGCTGATACAGCTGTCAACGATGGCTTGGGAAGGCTCACAGTTTCTCAGTGCAACAAACTCTCCGATTTTGCTTGGTATTCCCAATGCACAGATTTTAAGCTTTGATGATGGAATCATTGAAGAAATCACCTATGAGCAGACCGCATCCTATCAGATCACCGAAATGTTTATCAATAACCGTGAGTATATGCTCGACAAGCTGTTACGGGAAAACGAGAAATAAAAAGCGATGAATACAAAACAAGCTGCTACCATACAGCAAAGGAGATGTTGATGATAACACTACGCAAGGTTGACAAACGCAATATCTGGTCCATTGTTCGGCTGAAGGTGCATGATGAACAGCAAAGCTTTGTGGCAACCAATACAGAGAGCATGCTGCAGGCATATACAACGATGACAGAAGGTGGTGTTGCTTTGCCGTTTGGCATCTACGATGAGGAAAGTCTGATTGGTTTTGTCATGTTTGGCTACGGATGACAGGAAGAAAGTGATCCGCCGATCGCACAGAATAATTATTCCATTTGGCGGTTTATGATTGATAAAGCCTGGCAGGGAAAAGGACTAGGCAAGCAGGCGCTGCAGACTTCCATTGATTTTGTAAAAACGATGCCCTGTGGTAAAGCAGAGTTCGTATGGCTTTCCTATGAGGCAGAGAATACAGCTGCCCGTGCCTTATATTATGCAGCAGGCTTTCATGAAAACAACGAGCTGTGTGACGGTGAAACCGTAGCCGTTTTGCGGCTAAAGGAAGCATAGCAGTATGGAAATACAGAAATTTTGGGAATCCTTTCTGAAAGAGGCGCAAGCTTCCCTTTACCACCACATATCAATCAGGAAGCCTTTCATTTTGAACTGACACAAACGCTTGCGGACAGCCAGCTAAAGCTGGTGCTTGATAACATAAAAAGAGCGACTGCAAGCAGCCT
This sequence comes from Streptococcus sp., assembly GCA_047241705.1. GTDB lineage: Bacteria > Bacillota > Bacilli > Lactobacillales > Streptococcaceae > Streptococcus. The sequence goes on along the minus strand of JBKTJB010000002.1, from coordinate 212,111 downwards.
CTATGCATATGAAATACAGCAGGAACGGCTGCCGCAGGTCAATGACTTCAATATTCTGACCGACTGGGCAGGCACTCCCTTCTGTGTGATCAAAACCACAGCCGTTACGATCCTTCCCTTCCATAAGATAACCTTCGCGCTGTGTATGCGGGAGGGTGAGGACGATACACTGGAATCGTGGCAGAAAACCCATCGTGCCTTTTTCACAAAGGAAGGAAATGCTTTGGGCTATTCGTTTTGTGAGGATATGCCGGTTGTATTCGAGGATTTTGAGGTCGTCTACAGGCGATAGAGAAAAGGGATGCGTCTTTTTGAGGGTTCTTTCTCTATTGCTGGTAAACTTAAACAGGGAGATATCAACACGATTGTATTTATCAATAGAAGTTGATTTCTCCCTTTTTCAAACAGACTAAAGTAAGAAAGAACCCTTTTGAGAAGCCTCCTTCTCTATGTACATTATCGTTGCACTGCTTCTGTTTGAGAATAGCACGAGCTGGAAACAAGCCATATCAGCCTTTATGCATAAGCAAACAAGGCAGAAGCTGAACCAGCCTCTGCCCTGTATACGATTGGATTAAATTGCACTTAAATTTAATACGCCGAGGAAGTAACAGATCAGCACTGCAACACCTACAACGATTCGATAATAACCGAAGATTTTGAAATCATGGTTGCGGATATAATTCATCAGGAAGCGGATGGCAAACATGGATACCACAAATGCGATAATGCTTGCGACAACGAGCAGTGCAATATTTCCCCCGCTCATGGAGAATCCGTAATGCATGAAGTATTTTAAGAATTTTAATCCGCTGGCACCTGCCATGGCAGGAATCGCCATAAAGAAGGAAAACTCACTGGCTGCAAAACGGGAACACCCCAGAATGGAAGCTCCTAAAATGGTTGCCCCACTCCGTGAGGTTCCGGGAACCAGAGCCGCAATCAGCTGGAACAAACCAATCAGAAAGGCCGTTTGATAGGTGATTTCACCAACCCTACGGTATTTGGGATGATGCTTGGTGCTTTCCAGTACAATAAATCCGATACCGAATACGATCAGTGCAATTGCCACAACAATGGCATTGTTCATATACTTTTCAACATAGTCATTCAGAAAGATTCCGATAATACCGGGAATGGAGGCTACAAGAACATGAAACCACAAATCCCATGTGGAACGTTTTTCACTGATGGATTTTCTTGATGAAAATGGATTCAGCTTATGAAAATACAAAACGCAGACTGCCAGAATGGACCCCAGCTGGATAACAACCAGAAACAATCCCCAGAATGCAAATTCCGGAGTATCCGGTTTGGCCAGTGATGAGCTCATCGGAAAGAAGCTGTTGAACAGAATCATATGCCCGGTGCTGCTGACAGGAAGCCATTCCGTAATCCCCTGAATGATTCCCAGCAGAACCGCTTTTATCATATCAAATAGAAACATAGTGTAATCTCCTTTTTTTCATTCTTTACCATTGTAAACCACACGGAGGTAAAGCACAACCTTTCCCCTTGAAAAAACAATAACAATTGTGTAAGAAATAAGCTTTTTTCAGGACCAAAACAGCTAGGGCGTATGCATAAGCTCCTTTTTCAGACCTATGCCTGCAGCCACTTTCTTACCATTTCCTTAAACAGGGCACCGCGCACCTCATAGTTTGGAAACTGGTCATAGCTCGAGCATGCCGGTGACAGCAGGACGATATCCTGTTCCTTACTGTTCGCAACTGCCGCATCCAGTGCCTCCTGCATGGTTTCCACAACCTGAACACAGGAGAAGATATCCTGAAACTGCGGTCCGGTTCTCCAAAAGCCACACACAGCTTGACGCGTTCATCATACTGCTTCAAATCTTCAAAGCTGATGCCCTTGTCATGCCCGCCGGCAAGCAGAATGATGTTTTTATCAAAGGAGTTCAATGCCGCAGCAACCGCATGGGTATTGGTTGCCTTGGAGTCATTGTAAAATTTTACACCGTTTTTCTCTCCGATATATTCCAGACGATGCTCCACCGGCGAAAAGGCGGCAATCGCCTTTTGAATATCAGAAACGGATACGCCCAGCTTATAGGCCATGCAGGATGCAATCATGGCATTGGACAGATTATAGTCGCCGACGACATGAAAGTTTTTTTCTTCAAACAGCGCAAGCTCATGCAGATATACCGTACCGTCTTTACGATACAAATCAACATCCTGACGTGTCAGGGAAAAATCAATCACTTTACATGGAATATGCTGCGCATACTGCATGACGGTTGCATCATCACATTGCGCAGGAACCAGTCATCCTCTGTACAGTTCTCATAAATGCGCATTTTGCTTTCATAATAGGATTCCACACTCGGCATATAGTCCAGATGATCCGGTGCGAGGTTGCATACCACGCTGACATGCGGCGCAAAGTGTTCAATGCCCAGCAGCTGAAAATTACTCAGCTCCAAGGCGACATCCTTTTCTTCATCTTCATAAGCAAGCGCAAGCTCACTCAGCGGCCAGCCGATGTTGCCGGCTACGATTGCCTTATGGTTATATTTCAGCATTTCATACAGCATGGTGGTGATGGTTGTTTTTCCATTCGTCCCCGTCACAGCACCATACTTGAATTTTGTCGCATACCGGTAGCCGATTTCCACCTCTGTCAGAATCTTCACCTTGTGCTCCACAAAGTAGCGGACAAAGGGAACCGTGTATTTGATCCCCGGATTTTTCACAACGAAGGCATAGTTTTCGGCGCTTTAGTTCTTCCGGATGTCCCTTTTCAAACACATGAATGCCCAGGGTCTGCAGCTCTTCCAGCTCACGGATCGCATTCATATCCGTAATCGTAACATCATAGCCATGCCGCTGTAACAGCTTTGCGACCGCAACACCGCTTTTTGCGGCTCCCAATTACCAGTACATGTTCCTTCATATTACATTACCCCCAGCCATAAGCCAAGTGCCGCAAGGACAACACCGATGCTCCAGAACATCAGCACCACCTGTGTTTCCTTCATACCGCCCAGCTCGAAATGATGATGCAGCGGTGCCATCCGAAACACCCGCTTCTTTGTCGCCTTATAGCTTGTTACCTGAATGACGACAGACAGCAGCTCCATGACGAAGACACCGCCGATCACCACCAGCAGCAGCTCCTGCTTTAAAATCATGGCGCTTGCCGCAAGCAGACCGCCGATTGCCAGGGAGCCGGTATCCCCCATAAAGATTTTAGCCGGATGCACATTAAAGCGCAGATACCCAAGCAGCGAACCGCATACCGCCAAAAGCAGCATTGCCAGATCCTTATTTCCCTGCAGCAGGGCAAATATCACAAAGGGCGCAATCGCAATGATGGAGGTTCCGGCACACAGGCCATCCAGACCATCCGTCAGATTGACGGCATTGGATTCACAGGTGAACATAAAGAAGATCAGTACAAAATACAGAATTCCCAGCTCCAGTGAAATATGAACAACCGGAAGAATCAGCGTCGTTTCCGCAATGGAGCGGTAGAACAGATAAAATACGACCGCCAGCACGGACTGCATCAGAAACTTCACAGATGGTTTCAGACCGTCATTGTTCTTTTTCACGACGATCAGGAAATCATCAATGAATCCGATGAGGGCATAGCCCAGATAAGCCAGTACACAGATCAGCATTTCCCCTGAGAAAAAAGCCTTGTAGTCCAGAACCAGCATAACCAGAATCGGGACACTTACAAATACCAGTCCTCCCATCGTCGGGGTTCCCGTTTTCGCCATATGGCTCTGCGGTCCTTCCTTGCGGATGCTCTGTCCGAATTTAATTTTATGTAGAAACGGAATGAGCAGCGGCATTACCACCAGGGTTGCCACCAGACTGATTCCGAATGCAAGCAGATATTTTTATTTCCAAAGTAGTTCCTCCTTAGCTAGACGTTCCTTTACGCAGGATCGATCAGAAAAGGGATATTCTTGTCCGAAAGCCGTGATGGTTTCCTCGCTCCCTTTTCCAGCGATTATTATTATATCACTATTTTGTGCTACTTTGATAGTATGTTTTATCGCAAAGTAGCGATTTTCGAAGACTGCTGCGTTGGGAAAGCTCTCACATTTCATGTCGGCAAGGATACGATCTACACTTTCCCCTCTTGGATTATCACTCGTGAAAACGGCAAGATCACTGTATTTTGCGGCAATGGCAGCCATGGCAGGACGCTTGGTGCGATCCCGTTCTCCTCCACACCCCAAGATGGTCAGAATCCTTCCTTTTTTTACAGAATTGGCAAAGACCAGCAGCTCTTCGACCGCGGCTGCAGTATGTGCATAGTCGATCCAGATGGTGAATCCGCCAACCTCCATAACCTCCATGCGACCGCTTGACCGACCGGCAGCAGCTTCTCACAATCCTTACGCAAGCGCTCATAGGAAAAGCCCAGTCGATGGACAACCACAATTGCCTCTGCCAGATTGTATACATTCACCATACCCAGCAAACGGGCATGAAAATCATAGCCCTGCAGGCGAAAGGAAAGGTCATGATCACTAAGTTCCACATGATGCAGCGGAAAATGTGCTGCCTGCAAACCGATGCTGATACAGGCATGCTGGGCAAGGTTGACCAGCTCCTGCATATAGCTGAGGTCACTGTTGTACACAATGGTTCCCTGCGGCTTCAGATAGCGGCGCAGCTTGAATTTGGTATAGCGGTAATGCACTCTGGTCAGGTGATAATCCAGATGATCCTGTGTGATATTCGTATAAACGATATCATCAAAATGCAGAAAGCTGATGCGGTTTTGATCAATGGCATGTGAGCTGACCTCCATGACAACATGGGTAATCTTCTCATCGTGCGCTCTCCTGAAATAGTTTGCCAGCTGAAAACAGCCCGGCGTGGTGTTGTGAATTTCAATGACCTCATCCGGATAGCGGACACTCCCGGTGCCGATCTGCAGAACCCGGCATCCTTCCATCTTCAGCAGCTGGGAGATGATGCTGGCAACACTTGTTTTTCCATTGGTTCCCGTAATGCCGATCACATGCAGACGGGTACATAAATCCCCATAGTACAGCTCCAGCAATGCCTGTGTAATGCGCTCTACATGCGGTGTGTAGTAGACATGCTGCATAGGCAGCATCTGATCGCACAGCACCACTGCCCCCTTGTCCAGCGCCTCCTGTAAAAACGCCGCTCCATCATATAGGCTTCCTTTGCGGCAGACAAAGAGCCAGTCCTTTTTTACGTCGCGGGTATCATCACTGATTCCCTGCAGGATACGCGCATCCTCACAGTCGATATGCAGCAGTGCAAACAACTCATTTAACCTTATCATTTCCAAGATAAATCCAAACCTCCCCTCCCTCAGCACTGAGTGTGGTGCCTGCTTCCGGCATCTGTTCCATTACCGTATCGCCGCTGCCGATAAAGGTAAAGGTGACACCCTCCTGCGCTACATCCTTTTTCTTCTTTCCTCTAAAATCCTGCACCTTGATATTTTCCGTTTCCGGCCAGACCAGTTTCTTTGGAATCTGTTCCTCCGCCTTTTTCACACCGAGATAGGGCAGAATATCCTCATAGCAGGCCTTTGCGACCGGCGCAATGACCGTTCCACCGTACAGTACGTCATTCTGCGGACTGTCTGCCGCAATATACAGCACGATCTGCGGATCATCAATCGGTGCCGCACTCAGAAAGGACAGAATGTAGTTACTGGTGGAATACACACCGTTTTCCGCAATCTGTGCCGTACCGGTCTTACCACCGATTTTATAGCCCTCGGTATATGCCGGCTTACCGCCGCCGTTGGCGACAACACTTTCCAATGCATAGCGCATCTTCTTGCTGGTATCCTCACTGATCACCTTGCGTTTTGCTGTCGGCTTATATTCCAGTATTGCATCATGGGTAATCGGGTCGTTGATGCTTTTGGTGATATACGGCGTATACAGGGTTCCGCCGTTGATGATGGCAGAGAAAGCGGTAACCAGCTGAATCGGTGTGACACTCAGCCCCTGTCCAAATGCAACCGTCGCCTGTTCCAGCTCTCCCATCGCACTTTTCTTAAACATGATGCCCTTGCTTTCTCCGGGCAGATCAATGCCCGTTTTTTCACCGAAGCCGAATTTTTTTACAAAGTCATATTCATTGTCCAGTCCCATACGCCTCGATATTTCCACAAAGCCGGGATTGGAGGAATTTTCCAGCACCTGCAGGAAGGTCTGCTGCCCATGACCTCCCGCCTTCCAGGATTTGATACGGGCACCGCCGACCATTTCATAGCCGCGGTCGTAATACGTATCCTTAAACATATCAAACAGCTTCAGCTCCAATGCAGAAGCGAAGGTTACGGATTTAAAGGTGGAGCCGGGCTCATAGCTCTTCCAGATTGGCAGATTGCGGTTATATACATCACTGGAATAATCCTTGTAATGATTCGGATCGAAGTCAGGCTTACTGACCATGGCCAGAATTTCCCCGGTATTCGGATTCATCGCCAGAGCCAGTGCGGATTTCGGCTTATAGCGCTTGACCAGATTGTTCAGCTCCCGCTCCACGATATCCTGAATATTGGAATCAATGGTCAGCTGTACATCCATCCCTCTGCCCGGTGCCTCATAGCTTTCCTTATATAATTCAACATTATGCCCCTTGGCATCAAACGGGATATTCAAAGCACCGCTTTTCGCAGACAAAATATCATTATACTGCAGCTCCAGACCTGCCAACCCCTGATTATCGATACCGGTAAAGCCCAGCACCTGTGCAAGATAGTTATTATTCGGATAGTTGCGCAGGGAATCCTGCACCAGATAAACGCCTGGTAAATCCATCGCCTCCAGCTTGCGCGCCTTATCATCGCTGATCAAACGTCCCTCCGGCTGCAGCTTCTGGGTGCTGACATGCTTGGTGATGGTAGACAGGATTTTTTTCTTATCCGCCTGTAATACATCTGCCAGCTGCTGGGCTGTCTTGTCGGCATCCTGTATCTGGGCAGGTACGACCATCACCGATGTACTTGGAATATCATGTGCCAGAACATTTCCGTTTTTATCCAGAATGGAGCCGCGCAGACCCGCTACGGTAAAGTCAACGCTCCCACAGGCTCAGGGCTTTTTCCATAATATCGGTATGATGAAAGATCTGTTCATAACCGAGCTTGCCCAGTATACAGCAAAAAATAAGAATGCAGCAGAGAAAGATAGTGGATATTCTCGTTTTGACCTTTCCTCGAATCATACCGGATCACCTCAATCCATCGTATGAAATCAAGTTCGGTTTTATGATGGAAATCATGCGCAAGCCCTGGCTTCATTCCTAGGATTCCCTTTTTGCAGCAGTGCTCAGTAAATAATATTTTTTTGTTGACTCTCACGCTGCGTGATACTGTATGATGAAAGAGAAGATATGGTAAGCATTGGCGCGCGCAAAGTAAAATGACTTACGTATCGAAGACAGGAGTGGTACCATGAAAACAGTGAAAGAGGTCGCAGCGCTGACAGGCATCAGTGTCAGGACCCTGCAATATTATGATGAAATCGGCGTATTCAAACCAACGTCACTTACGGAAGCAGGCTATCGCCTGTATGATGAGGGAAGCATTGAAAACCCTGCAGCAGATTCTGCTCTTTCGAGAGCTGGATTTTCCGCTGAAGGAAATCAAACGCATTATGACACAGAAGGAATACGATCAGGCAGAAGCATTTCAGAAGCAGAAGGCTTTGCTGATCAAGCGGCGCGATCGGTTAGATCGTCTGCTATCGCTGCTCGATAAATTAGAGAAGGGAGAATCCTGTATGGAATTTGAAGATTTTAAGCTGCAGAGCTACCTGCAGCTGCTGGAGCAATTTAAAGCTGAGCATACCGAGGAAATCATGCAGCAGTGGGGCAGCATTGCCGCCTTTGATGACATTATCGCCCATATACGCGAGCATGAAGCGGATATCGCAAAAACCGCAGTTGAATACTATGGAAGCACTGCGGCGTATACTGATGCCATGAAGTACAATCTGGAGCATTTTTCAGAGATTATGGAAAAGCTGGAACATATCAGGCAGCAGAATTATGGAAAACGTAATCAACAGCTCATGGAGAAACTGCTGCAGGATACCACACGTGACCCCGCATCCGCACAGGTGCAGCAGATCATTTACGACATGCAGCATCTGATACCGGAAGAGGAAGCCTGTGGCAGTAATCCAGGTATGCATCAGCAAAAGCTGCTGATTGACAGCTACCTGCACAATGAAGCGTTGATACAGCAGACGGATCAGCGCTATGGCAGGGGAGCATCCAGATTCATGGGAAAAGCGTTGCGCATCTATTTTGACAAGGAGGATGCGGCAAAAAAACAGAGATGAAGAAACAGGCAATGAGAAAGGCAAAGGAATGCATAAAACCCACAGGAACTAACAAAAGCCCTGTGGCTTTTATGCATTATTTAATCAAACAACGTATGCAAGCAAGACTGCAATATGCAAATGGCTGTGCTGGATGACGATATCGCGGATTCCTCTGCATGGGAACACAGCTATTGGAATAACAAAAAGAATGTGTAGAGAATATCCGAATCGTGTCGGTGCAGATGCTGATTATGAGGAGAAGAAGCATTCTTAAGGATGCGCAAGGGTATACGCAAACATCATTTCTCAGAACTTCATGCGTTGTATTGCAGTGACAGAACCGGCAGTGAATGCAGAGCTGTTGCAGCATAGGAAAATGAATAAATTAGCTTTATCACCTGTTTTTTTATGATATGATATAGGTGATAGAAGAACCATTCCGAGGAGGCGCATACTATGAAAATAACAGCTGCTACAACCGCAAATCTAATGGCGATCACCGTGTTTGCTCCCTGTGAAAACGATACTTGTATATTCAGCTGAAAACAAACTCAACCGTGAGAAATAACAAACAAGCAACACAAAGAAAAAAGCCATTAGCTGCCAAGGATGAGCAAGAGAAACTAATAAAAGAAAAATTTACTGAGGAGGAGGTAAAAGAGCTGTTAAAGGAAGGATTCACCATGGAACAAATAGCATATGTGGCAAAAGATAAAATAAAAGGTGATAAACAGTGCAGAATCATAGGTATAATTTTTGATATCCTTACATGGTTTATTCCGGTTTTTAAATAAGCTAAGCCAGGACACCCGCATGAGATATACCAAAGAGGCTGTTGTTCCAATGCCGGTTATACAACCGTGCTCGTAAAGAAAAGCATGTAAATGATGTACCCCTACGATAATTTGATATCCATTATTTTTAAGGAAGCTTATGTAAGCTTCCTTTTGCGTGCAAGAAGTAAAGCAGCGCGATCATGTTATCCTCTTCTTTTATCTTCCGGATACTTTCTTTATAAGGACATGCTTAAGAGGCATGTGGCATCCTCGTTCGATACATACCACAAGCAGGCAAACGGTTAAGAAATCACACTCTGGGAAGCACCTTTGGTATAGGGGCTCCTGCTCCAGTCAACGGGTTGTGGGAATATGGCGAAACTGTATGGTAAGCTTACACATAATTCTTCACATCCCTATTCCAAAGAAGCTCTTTCTATCCTTGTTCAAGCTGCCCGATTTGAGATTGAAGACAGCCCTGTATACGACTTTTCCTTATGAGTCATAGGTTATCAATTTCTATGCACAGGATATCCTGACTTTGAATTATGCACACTGGATACACAGCATGCATTAACCGGAATACTTTTTTACGTATACCGTTCCAGCTGTATTTTCATGCGTATCCTTACCTCTGTTTTTCATCCGCAAGTCCGCAGCGTTTTTCATACATCTGTACAGAAATAAGATACAGCATCAGATCGAACAGGAAGACAACCGCCAGAGTTAAAAGATTGATCGGCAGCAGTGTTTTTGTTCGCATAACCCGTTCAATGGCATGAATGATGAACACACTGGAAATAGCTGTCAGCAGCAGCGGCATGATATAGGTGAAGCCCAATTCCCTGTGGATGGCTTTTTTCATGTCTTGTTTCGATATGCCGATATTTTTCAGAATCTGACAGCGGCCATAATCATCATCCGCATCGTTGCAGGTTTTCATAAAGATCACACCACCGCAGGAAACGACGAAGACTAGAAACATGAAGACGCAGGCAGCGTACATAACGCGGACAAATGCCAGATCATCATTTTCGGGATCGACCCCCATAGCTGAAATCTGTTCATCACACAGCGGTGCCAATGTCTTGCGAAGCTCTTTGATATCGACGGCGGTATCCATCTGCACCATTTGCATATGCATATATTGTGTTTTTTCATTGATAACAGCCTGATAGTCCTCATCATTCAGAATGATAAAGTTCATATTGTTTTGCATGATTCCAAAATAATACTCCTCACTCTTTTCCTGAATGTGGATAGAGCGTCGAGGAAAGGGAACGATATCCTCTACCTCATCAGCCATGGAAATCAGATATTTCTTTGATAGACAAAGACCGTTTCCCGGCTTCGGTTCCCTGGCGAACACCTGTTTATGAATGCTTTTACAATATGTCTCATAGTCTGTATAGGAAAGCACCATATCTGTATAGATCAGATGGTTTTCATCCTCATAGGTATACGGAAAGCCCTGCAGCACTGCCTGATATTCCATGTTTCCAAAAGCCGCTGCGGCTTTGTTAAGGTCTTCTGTCGGAATGGGCTGTGTACTGAGCAGAATATAGGAGAATTGTCCTTCCCCTGCCGCCATGGCGTCATAGCGCTGCTTAAAGGCCAGCCCTGCATTCAGAGCACTGACGGAGCACAGCATCATAATGGTTACGATAGCATAGGTACGATAATTTTTCTTTACGCGAAACACCAGATTGTTGATCCATAATGTCCGCTGCTTTCGATAAAGAAAACCCTTTTTGATGGAAAGCTGCTGTAAAAGATAGGGAAACAGCGAACGATACAGGCCGTATACACCGGCAATGACCAGAACAACAGCAAGCAGCATATAGCTGAAGCTGTCCATTTCCCCAATCTGCATAGCACAGAAGTATCCGCCAATCAGCAGGATGGAAAAGAGAAGAGAAGAAAGCAGAGCACGAAGCCCTGTTGCCCTTACCACCTCACGCTGACGGGTTGCCTCCAGCATATCTCTGATGCTTGTCTTTATGATAGAAAAATACCCTTTTATGGCAAGTAGCAGATATAAAATGAGAAAGGCTTGCGGCACATTGCAGAGCGGATACGAAGGAAAACTGCATGGAAATATCCGCTTCCATACCACTCAGCTGAAAAAACAGCATGGCAAACAGCTTAAAGAATACAACACCTGCACCAATCCCGGTCAATACGGCACTCAAAGCAGCCAACAGCATTTCCAGCGTATACATACGGGAGATTTCTTTCTGGTCCAGTCCCATGAAAATAAAAGTCCCCATTTCCTTCTTCCGCAAATTCAAAAACACGTTGGTCGCATACCAGAGAAAGCAGAAGACGAAAAACAGCAGCACGACAATCATAGAGACCAGAATCATATCACTGAACTCCTGATTCTTTTTTCCCATGATTTCCAGCAGTCCGGAATCCATTAAGGCAAGAAAGTCATACAGGATAAAGGCGCTGAAGGAAAGAGACAGAATATAGGACAGATAGAACCGGATATTGCGTTTGAAATTTGCAATACTCAGACGCAGTATCTGCATGTTAGTCACCTCCCATGGAAGCGAGCAGCTGCAGGATGCGCTCATAGAATACCGAACGCTCTGCATCCGCATGAAGCGTTGTAAATATCTCTCCATCCTTCAGCATAAACACCTTGCGGGCGTAGCTGGCACTGAAGGCATCGTGTGTGACCATCAGAATCGTCGCATTGCGCTCCTCGTTGATTTCCTTCAGGCTGCATAAAAGCTCACGGCTGCTTTTGGAATCCAGTGCACCCGTCGGTTCATCCGCAAACACAATGCGGGGATTGCGAATCAGTGCACGTGCAGCGGCTCCACGCTGCTTTTGACCTCCGCTTAGCTGATGCGGATACTTTTCCAAATGCCCCTCCAGATGAAACAGCCCTGCCATTTCCTGCACACGCTGCTGTATGTTTTTTGCCTTCTCGTTGGATAATGAAAGCGGCAGGGCAATATTGTCCATCAGCGTCATATTATCCAGTAGATTGTAATCCTGAAAGATAAAGCCGATGTGTTCCTTTCGAAGCTTTGCCAGCTTTTCATTGCGAATGGCTGTCAGCTCCTGTCCATCCAGTATAATGCTGCCCTGTGTCGGCTTGTCGATCGTACTCAGCAGATTCAAAAGCGTACTCTTCCCCGCCCCGCTGGGACCCATAACCGCGATGAAATCCCCTTCCTCAATATCCAGTGACAGATTATTCAGTACTGTCGTTCTTACCTCTTTTTTTCCATAGATTTTCGACAGATTTCTTATTTTCATGATTTCATTCATCTTCAGATTCCTCCTTACAGGTTAAGCATACCATGCCCGTGATAGTAAAATCCTTACCACAGGATGACAGTTTTTATACATAACCTTACAAATCTGTCAGATGAAAAAAATCGCCGTCATGGGAAAAGGTAATCTGTATATCCGTATAGTCCTGTTCACGAGAGGTGATGGTGAACCGTGATGATAACAGCCACCAAAAAGGTCTGCCGTCTTGCGCACAAAATACGAGACCCGGCACCCGTCGAACGATAGAGCACCATTGCGTTGATTTCTTCCCGTATACCCCCGTTCGGACACCGCGGCTCATACCATGCAACGAGTTCAATGCCGTTCCATCTCGAGACGTACAGGAGCAGCGCATTCCCATACTACACGAAAAGGGTAAGCACGGGAGTGCTCTTTGCTAGTGTTGACAGCATTGGATATCAGCTGATCCAGCATATAGACAAGCCATTGTTCATCACTGAGGACAAGGATATCCACAGAATCCTCGATTTGAATTTCAAAGCCCTCGTGAATCAGAAAATAGGAAGCATTTTTCACAGCGCTTTGAATGGCTTTTTTCAATTCTATTTTCATAATGCTGCGATCCCCTGCCGGCATCCAGGCTTTGGCGGTGCACAGCATCATATGCAGCTGACGCTCCATTTTCTCCAGCTGCTTTTGCATATCCTTCTGCAAGGCGGCATCGGTATTTCGCTCATTCATCATTCATGGGCATGACCCAGCGGCGGCACGGTATCGCGACCAGCGGGATATGCAGTCCTCTTGGCTCCTGCTCGCGCCATATCGTGCTCCTTTTGTTCCCTGAGGTATTCCTGCTCATTATGTGCAAGCACCGTTTGCAGTTCTCCGGTATCATCCAGCTCCTCACTCAGTACATAGGAGGCTGTCTGCATCGCGTTTTGCCAACCTTCTGTCTTTTTTAACCATCGATACCAATCGGACACCGTACACACTCCAATCACCACGAGCAGCATGAAATCCGCATAAAGCAGTTCGGACAGCTCCATTTTTACAGAGGAAAGCCAGAGAAAATACAGATGGTAAATGATCAGCAACGCTAACAGGATACAAATGCATAAACGCCTGTCCTTCAGCCAGCCCTTCATATCAGCAGATACCCCTGTTTCTTGCGTGTCTGTATCAAATCCTCATCACTGTACAACCGCAGCTTTGCCTTTAAGCGTGAAATGCCGGTAGTCAAGGAGCCATCCGATATAAATTCATCCGTACTCCAAATCTGCATCATCAGCTCCTCACGACTTACGATACTGCCACGGTTTCGAGCAAGAATCTGCAAAATCTTATGCTCTGTCCTGGTCAGCACAATCTCCTGTGAACCATACTGCAGCACTCCTTTGTCAAGATCGTAGCAAAGAGATTCATGCAGTACAATTACGGTATGTCCGACATATTCATAGCTCCTTCGCAAAAGCGCCTGCAGCTTCGCCATCAGCAGGGGTAAAGAGAAGGGCTTTTGCAGATAATCATCGCCACCGCTCATCATCGCCATAATTTTATCCTGATCCTGATCCCTGCTGGATATGAACAAAATCGGAAGCATGGAACATCTGCGGATGGTTTCACACCAGTAAAAGCCGTCATAGTATGGGAGATTGATATCCAGCAACAGAAGGTCCGGCTTTAGCTGTGCTAGCGTTTCTGCGATTTGCTGGAAATCCTGCACGGTATCCACGGTAAAGCCCCAGCGTGTGCAGGCCATTTGTATTTCTCTTGCCAATACCTCATGATCCTCGGCTATCAGAATTTTCATACGATTCCTTCTTTCTCTTCTTTAGCGTATTTTCTTTTCTTTATTATACCTGAAGAACACGATCAGGTATCTATCAGTTTTGTCATGTAACCGGTAAACACCGCAGTGCTGCCATGCTGTGTAAGGTCGTATTTTCAGGAGCTTCACATCCCTTCAACGAGCAATTCCACCAGTATCTCGTCGTCATATTTTTGCACGTGCAGCTGATAAAAAAAGAAGAACTATCAGCTTCTATCCGCCTTCTAAAGTACGTATAACAGTTAAAACAAAGAAAAGGTGAATTTCCTATCAGGCTGTAAAGCATCATCGGGAATGTATAAAAAAGAAGATGACAAGCATTCGCTTTGTATCATCCTCTTATTCATCCAAGTTTCATGACTCGCTGTCCCAAGTACGCACTCCTGCTATCATAATCATTTTATAGGATTGTAAAGTCTTATTCCATATTACATTTTCCCTGCTTTATCGGGAGGCCTTGTGTATTCCCTGCTTTCATCCTGTATCCGCCGCTATCCGCTCTTTGGCAATCGCATTATTTCATTTTCACCTGAATCACAGTATCCTTATTGATCGCCTTTCCTGCTTTTATATTCTGCGAAGCAACCATTCCGGTTCCATCCATTTCCACAGCAATATGTGTCAGCTTCCAGAATGCGGTAATGTCCTTTTTCGTCCAGCCTGTCATATCCGGCATCGTTAAGCGGCTGCCATTACTGAGAAGGAATACTCTCTGGTTGGAAATGATGGTTTCCTTTGGCTGTGGAAACTGTTCCATAACCTCACTGCCATCCCCGATGATGATCTGCTCCGTATGCGTGTCCTTCAGCTTATCCAATGCATAGGAAAGTGAATGATTTCTCAGTACGGGCATTTGCGTTTCTCTGAAACCCTTATATGCTTTCTCTTCATTCAGGGACGCTTTATCGGCAGTGATGTTGGCTGCGACCAACGCTGAGCGCATGACCTCTTTCGCAGGTTCTCTGTCATAGTTCAGATAATCACTCGCCTGAAATGCATAGTAGACCATCACCTTGGGATTCTTTGCAGGAGCTGCCATCATAATGGAATTCGTATACAGACTGCGATCATAGCCTTGCTTGCCATATACCTGTCCGGTACCGGTCTTCGCTATGATATCCACATCCTCCATCCGGTACATTCTTGCCGTTCCATCCTTATCATCCACAACCCGCTTCATCAGCTTTTGTATATAGGCGCTTGTTTTTTCTGAAATCGGCTTCCCCACTACCTTTGGTTCATATTGCTTCACGACGGTTCCGTTTGAACGCTCGATGCGATCCACCACATAGGGCCGCATCATGGTGCCGTCATTGAAAATAGCAGAAAACGCCTGTGCCATCTGTAAAGCATTGACATTGATTGCCTGTCCAAAGCCGGTGGAAAGCTTTTCCAATGCATAGGTAAACTGCATTTCTCCGGGCTTATTGCTGAGATAAGGGGTATTCACCGATTTCAGAAAGCCGAATTTTTCAAGATATTCCTTATAGATCGATGGCTCCATATAGCTTGCCAGTAGCTCACAGATACCGATGTTGCTCGATAACACAAAGCCCTTGTCAAAGCTGATCGTCCCGTGCTTGTATTGCTCGGCATCATAGATTGCCTGATCATTCGCATTATTCGTACGATGGATGTTTCCCTTGCTGTCCTCCACAAAATGAGACACATCACTGTCAAAGGTTTTGTTATAGGGATAATGTCCGCTGTCTACCGCCGCTGCGTAGGTGATGCCCTTCATGACAGACCCCGGCTCATATAAAAAATCAGAAGGAAGATCCACATAATCCTTAATATCATCCCGGCTGTTCAGATTAAAGGACGGTGAGGAAGCCCAGCCCAAAATCTTCCCGGTTTTTACCTCCATGACGATCCCCCAGCCGCGAACACCGCCGCTTGTCTTCTTTACGCTTTTATCCAGTGAGCTCTGCAGGGTCTGCTGCACATTGCGATCCAGTGTCAATACGACATTATCGCCATCCTTCGCATAGGCCTTTGTGTATTCTGTACCCGGCAGTGGGTTGCCATCCGCATCCTTCTGATATTCCTTACTGCCATTGGTACCACTCAGCTCCTCATCCAGCGCTGCTTCCAGACCGATTTGTCCGGTGATTTTCTTCTTTGCTTCATCATATTGTGCAAAGCCAAGCAGATGCGAGGCAAAGACACTGTTGGGATAGGTTCTTTTCACACTGCTCTGAAATTCTATGCCCGGCAGCTTTAAGGCTGCTATACTTTCCTTGACACTGTTGGAAAGATATTTCCCCTTTTCTCCCGAATTCGGTCTGATACATATTCGAATCTCTGGCTTCCTGCAGCTTTTTACGAAGAAAGGCCTCCTCCAGACCGAGCTTGGGTGCAAGCAGCCTTGCTGTTTTATCAATGTCCTGTACATAAGCGGGTTGATTACCGATATCCTTTCTGGTCTTGCTGAGAACAGCAATGATTGTATATGTATCCTCATCCTTTGCAAGAATTTCTCCGCTGCGGTCCAGAATGCTTCCCCTTTTGGCCTTTAAAACCTCGGCTTTTACGATATCGCCATCCTTATATTCTTTTACATTCATTCCGGTACGAAAATGTCTGGCGGAGGTCATGGTATATAAAATATTGGATAAAATTAACAGCGTAATGCATCCCATAGCCATCAACATCATTACCAGTGTGCGGTTGCTTCTCTTCATCTACACTCCCCCTTTACAGGGAAATGGCCCCTTAACAGGTGCCACTTCCACTATTCCATCTTAACTTTAATAACGGTATCCTTATTGATTGATTTTCCCGTTTTGATATTCTGTGAGGTCACCCTGCCGGTACCGCTCATTTCAACCTCGATATGCGTCAGCTCCCAGAATGCGGTGATATCCTTCTTTGTCCAGCCCTTCATATCCGGCATGGTGATTTTGGAGCCATCTGTCAGAATAAAGACATTCTGATTGGATATAATGGTTTCTCCCACCTCCGGATACTGCTTGATAACACTGGAGCCGTTTCCGATGATGACCTGACTGGTTGCGGTTCCCTCCAGCTTTTCCTTCGCATAGTCAAGAGAATGATTCAATAAAGAAGGCATATCGGACTGCTTAAAATCCTTATATGTTTTCTGTCCATTATTCGATTCCCCGTCACTGGTGATGTTTGCCGCTACCAGAGCAGAGCGCATGACTTCCTTCATCGGCTCTCTGTCATAGCTGAGAATATCACTTGCCTGAAATGCATAATACACCATGACCTTCGGATCATCCGCCGGTGCCGCCATCATGACAGAGTTGGTGTACAGGCTGCCGTCATAGCCGTTTTTCCCTGCAACCTCGCCGGTTCCTGTCTTGGCAATGATTTCCACATCATTCATTTTATAGGGAGCTGCCGTACCATCCTTATCATATACGACCCGTTTCATCAGCTTTTGCATATACTTGCTTGTTTTCTCTGAAATCGGCTGACCTGCTATCGTTGTGTCATACTGCTTTACAATCTTGCCATTCGCATTTTCAATACGGTCGACAACAAACGGCTCCACCATTTTCCCATCATTGAAGATTGCGGAATATGCCTGTACCATCTGTAGGGCGTTTACACTGATTGCCTGTCCAAAGCCGGTGGAGAGCTTCTCCGATGCATAATCAAAGAAAATCGTACCGCCTCTATTATTTAAGAATGGCGAATTCACCGGCTTCAAAAAACCAAATTTATCAAGATATTCCTTATAGATTGAGGGATCCATATACTTTGTCAAAAGCTCACAGATTCCAATGTTGCTGGACAATACAAAGCCCTTATCAAAGGTAACCGTGCCGTGATTCTTACCCAATGCATCATATATGGTTAAATCGAATTACTTGTTCGATAGATTTTCCCCTTGGAGTCCTCCACGAAATGGAAGGCTCCGGAATCAAAGGTCTCATTATACGGATACTTCCCGCTGTCGATGGCCGCAGAATACGTTATCCCCTTCATAACAGACCCCGGTTCATACAGATAGTCTGATGGAAGGTCTATGTAATCCTTCATATCCCGTTTATTCAAATCAAAGGAAGGAGAGGATGCCCAACCGAGGATTTTCCTAGTTTCCACCTCCATGACAATGCCCCAGCCGCGTACACCGCCTGCTGTTTTTTTCACACTCTTATCCAGTGAATTCTGCAGGGTCTGCTGGACATTGCGATCCAGTGTTAAAACGACATTGTTCCCATCCGTCGCATAGGTCTTCGTATATTTGGTACCCGGCAACAGGTTTCCGTCTGCATCCTGCTGATACACCTCCAGACCGTCCTTACCGCTTAGATATTTATTTAACGCAGACTCCAGCCCCATTTTGCCAACCATTGTATTCTTTTCTTCATCAAACTGCGCATAGCCGATCAGATGAGAAGCAAATACGCTGGATGGATAATACCGTTTTACCGATTCTTCAAAGGAAATACCCGGCAGCTCCAGCGCCTCGATGCTTTCCTTTACCTCCTTGGTAAGATTTTTCCCCTTATCCCCGAGCTCTGTCTGATACTGATTGTTTTTTTGTGCCCTTGTCAGTGTATCGACAATATCCTTTTCATCCATGCCCAGCTTCGGGGCAAGCAGTCTGGCCGTCTTGGTGATATCCTGTACATAGGCAGGCTTGTTGCCGATTCCCTTACGATTCTTGTTCAGGTATGCAATCAGCTTGTAGGTATCCTCATCCTGCGCAATTACCTCGCCGTTTCGATCATAAATCGTACCGCGCTTTGCCTTCAGGACATTGCTGCTGGATATGTCGGGATCCTTGTATTCCTTTACATTGGTACCGGTACGCAGATGCTTCTGTGTCACCATAGTAAAAAGGACATTGGATAAAATAACTACCCCAATGATCCCTATCATCAACAGCATATATACTAATGTTCGATTACTTCTTTTCGGGTTCATATCATCACGCCTTTGTTATTTCTTTTCATCTTTATCTACAACAACAACGTTGTCCTGATTCGTTTTGATCCCCTCTTTTTCAGCCATTCCAAGTACGCGGTCGCGATCCTCCAGCTTTGTGATATCCGCCTCCAGATTTGCCACGTCCTCTTTTAATGTGTTTGCCTTCTGCTCGCTTTCCTGTGCCTTCAGCTGAAGCGTTATGTTATAGGATTTCAGTGCAAACTTGGCACCGAAGTATCCGAAAATCGACAGTGTTAAAAGCAGTGTCGCAAGTCCTTCTATACGCAGTCTTCTTTTTCTTTTCACTATTTTCGCCTTCGCCATGTTCATCACCTGATCCTTTCTATACATCTTAGCTTTGCGGAATGAGAGCGCATGTTTTCCCTCAGCTCCTCTTCCGTAGCGGTTATCGGCTTTTTATTGAGAAGCCGATACGGTGCAGCTTCCATATCCTGCGGCAGGATCGGAATGCGCTTATCATATTGCTTTGGCTTGCTGCAGGAGGAAAAGGTATCCTTTACGATCCGATCCTCCAGCGACTGAAAGCTGATGACACACAGCCTTCCTCCGACATGGAGAAGCTCCAGTGCATCCCGCAGCACCAGCTGCAGCTCACCCAGCTCATCATTCACGGCAATACGAATTGCCTGAAACACCTTTTTTGCCGGGTGTCCCTTCTTATTCAGCACCTTCGCAGGCAGTGCGGATTTAATGACATCCACCAAAGCAAAGGTTGTTTCAATCGGTTTTACTTCTCTTGCTTTTTCAATTTTTCTGGCAATCTGCTTCGCAAAGCTTTCCTCACCAAACTGAAAAAAGATGCGTACAAGCTCCTGGTACTCCCACTCGTTCACCACCTGATAGGCACTGAGCTTCTGGCTCTGATCCATGCGCATATCCAGCGGTGCATCAAAGCGGTAGCTGAAACCGCGCTGTGCTTCATCAAACTGCGGTGAAGATACGCCCAGATCCAGAACCATACCATCGATGCCGGTAACGCCGCGTGCTGTTAATTCACGCTTCAGATTTGAAAAATTACTATGTATCAGGGTTACATTATCGCCAATCTGCGCAAGCCGTTCCCTGGATTCCTCGATAGCAGAGGCATCACGGTCAAAGGCATATAAATGCCCCTGCGGTATCCGTGCGAGTATTTCCGCGCTGTGACCGCCTCGTCCCAGCGTACCGTCCACGTAGATTCCATCGCTATGAATTGCCAGATTGTCAATGCTCTCATGCAGTAATACGCTGTAGTGTTTCATCATATCATAAACTCCGTTAAGCTCTCGGCTATGTCTTCAAAGGCATCGTTTGCTTCCTCATCCACCGGCTCCCAGCGTTCTCTGGACCAGATTTCCACATGATTGGCAGCACCGATCACCATGCATTCCTTCACAAGCTCTGCCAGCTTCACAAGGGGAGAGGGAATCAGTACACGACCCTGTGCATCAATTTCACATTCAGCGGCCTTGCTTGTCATCATTCGGACAAACATACGGGCATCCTTCTTCGTTGAAGGCAGCTTCATCAGCTGCTCATAGATGGTCTCCCACTGCTCTTTTGTGTAAACAGCCAGACAGCCGTCCAGCCCGCGTGTGATGATGACATGATCTCCCAGCTCCTCACGAAACTTTGCAGGAATGATGATACGCCCTTTTTTATCAATATTATGTGCGTATTCACCCATGAACATGCCCTTCACCTCCACTATCTACCACTTTCTGCTACTTTATACCACCATTATACCCTCTGGCTATGGTTTTGTACATAAAGAATTAAAAAAATTAAGGATTTTATCCTGCCGGGTTCGACGGATTTTCCTTAATTTTCCAGTTATGTGACGTATATGGAAGAAATGCATCAAAAGCTGCGTTCTCTGCGATTTCCTCACTTGATGATGAATTTATCAGAAAGCTCTGCACGGGCCAGTTTTGTAATTTCCTCAATACATTCTGTTTTTGCCTGTGTATATCCATCCCGATCTCTGCGATAGGTCTGTGCCAGTTCTTTTTCAAGGCTGCATATTTGCGACACACCGCATCATGGGTACGCAGATACTCACAGAAATAAAGCTCTCCCCATGCTGCAGGATAGCGTACATGCAGATGATATACCTTCTCCGTAAATCCAAGGGCCGTGTAGCCTTTATTGAAGCATAGGATATCCCCCTGCTCCTCCTGTTTTCTCGACATCAGTATCCAGCCGTCCCGTGTAAGCGTTTCGATCAGCTTCTGCGGATGGCGGGTATCCGTTTCCAGCAGAATATCCACACAGGGCTTTGCTTCCAATCCCTTTACCGCAGTACTTCCCATATGGGATATTCGTACGATAGAAGCCTTTAGAAGGCTTTGAAGACGAAGACGCTGCGCATCATACCATGCTGTATATTGCTCATTATACGGTCGTATGACAATCGGAAACAGTTCCCAGAGCTGTTCCAGAGAAAGCTTCTGCAGTTCCGTTGCATCCTGATTATCTGTACGATTGAAATCAGACTTCTGTAATCGGTACAGAAGAGGGGTCTTTGCTATGGCAGGATGTTCCTGCTCATATTCGATTCTTTGAAAGCCCAGCTGAACAAGATTTTCCTGCAGCTGCTGCTCCTTTGCATCCACCTCCATCATCACCTGCTTGATATCCCAGCGATACAGGACGTAGAACAGCAGCATATACACATACTGTCGATGCAGCAGTGCAAAATCCTTTCCGATATTCGCCAGCCGCATTGCGATCGTCACAGTGCGTGCAGACTGAAGCGTCACCTGCATATAGCCGGCATAAATGGTATCCAGCAGCAGATACAGCTGCAAAGTGCTGTTCATTAGATTTTCCTGCAGCTGAGGAACACAGGTTGTATCACATACAGGAATACTTCCTTCCGCTTTGCTGCAGATGGTAAGATTTTTATAAACCAGCTTCATAAACGCCTCCATTTTCTTCCTTCGCAAGCATATGTCTTTCCCCTGCTTCCAGATTGCGCTGCTTTCATGTCTCTCTTGCATACAGGAACAAGCTGTATGATTTTCTTAGGAGTTCTCCTGTTCATCTGTCTCATGAACCAGCTGTATACCGTATTCCTTCTGCTTCCATACGCTTCTTTATTCCAGCTTTGAGCTGCAGCATTTTTCCAGCTGATGCTGAATATAGGGGGCATCCTCATCATCCAGTAAGGCGATTAGCTTATCCCCGGTATGCAGCACAGTACTTCCTTTCGGCAGAAGCTCCTTCCCCTGCCGCTCAATGCTGATCAGCAGGCACTTATTCGGCCACTTCACATCGCATATCGCCTGATCACAGACTGGACTTCCCAGCTCTACAACGGCTTCCACCAGATGGCGCTCTCCATGGAAGGCAGAAAGATTCACACCGTTTTTCACAAGGAGATTGTGCAGCAGGCTTTCATAAATCGGCTCACAGTTCAACAGACTGGCGCACAGATAGCTGATCAGCGATACCACCGCCAGCGGCAGAAGATTCGTCAAGGTACCACTCATCTCTGCTATCAGAATGATTCCGGTGATCGGTGCGCGAACGATAGCGGCAAATGCCCCTGCCATCGCCATAATGATTATATTATTCATATAGCCGGCAGAGAAGCCGAACACCTGTACGGCGATATTCCCGAAAATTGCCCCGGTAAAGCTGCCAAGGACAAGCAGCGGGAAGAAAATACCACCCGGAGCTCCGGAGCCGAAGCTGATAAGGGAGAACGCAAATTTCACTGCCAGCAAAAGAAACAGTGTGCGAAGCAGCATGACGGGATTCTCACTGAGCATTTCGATCATCACATGTCCGCTGCCAAGCACATCGCTCAGACACAGGGCAAGCACACCGGACAGCAGCATTGCCACCATCACACCGTAATGCTGCAGACCGCTTTTTGCAAACAGTGCCTGCACCCTCATCGTGGATTTATTGTACAGTACTCCAAACAAGCCGCAGACGATTCCCAGCAGAATCAGCATCCAGTAATAGCCAAGCGGAAAGGTGTTCAGGACTTCAAAATGAAATGCCGGAGCCAGACCGAACACATTGCGGGATAGAAAATCTCCGCTCACACTCGCACACATGACGGAAATCAATACCGACACGCTGAAATTTTTATGAATCTCCTCCAGTGCAAACATCACACCGGCAAGGGGTGCGTTAAATGCTGCAGCCAGTCCTGCCGCAGCCCCGCAGGTCAAAAGCAGACGCTCTTCCATCTTTACGCGGTGAAACAGCTTTGCAATCGCTTTTCCTGCCATCGCTCCCAGCTGTATGCTGGGGCCTTCCCTTCCCAGAGACAGACCGCCGAAGGCACACAGCGTTCCGCCAATCACCTTCGCAGGCAGCACACGCGTCCACTGCTGGTCGATAAAGGACATGATTTCTCCTTCCACCTGCGGAATTCCGCTACCGGAGATCAACGGCTCCGCCTTCAAGAGCTGCGCAACCAGAAATCCCAGTATGAGCAGAAAAGCAAACCACAACACAATATGCGTCCAGTCGGTGCGGATAAATGCAACCGCAGCCGCAACAAAATCCTCCGCGTAGCCCAGAATGATGCGATACAGCACGGCAATCAGACCGGCACAAAGACCGGCCGCAAGCCCTTCCCCAATCAATACATATTTAAAATTTCCTGCACTATGCAGAATATGAAGCGTACTTCCATGTTTTCTCTCTTTCACAAATCTCATCCTTCTTTCTATAAAATTATAGCATTCGTATCTCCCTTTTACAAATTACTTCCCGTTGCCACTCGATTCTTATACGGCCGAAGCTGTCAGCAGTCACACCGTTCAGCCTGTACAGGTGCAATTTACGAGTAAATGCTCTTTTGTAAGGGCGAAGAAAAACAGGCATATGCCTGTTCATCCTACAACACGGAAGTGTTGTTTTGCGAGTCGATGGATTCCTTAACGCTTAAAAGGAAAACAGAGACATCTGATTTTCATCCTGCATTCCCTCCAGAACTCCCATACTCTCCATCTTCTTCACCAGTGTTCCGCTCAATGCCGTACGCCGCTGTAAATCCTCCTTGGAAAGGAAGGCTCCCTGCTTTCGTGCCTCCACAACCGTATCCGCAACGTTCTCACCAAGTCCGTCGATGCTGGTAAACGGCGGAATGATGTAGTTCGCATTCTCCGGATCGACGATAAACTCACGGGATGCTGAGCGCATGATATCAATATTGGTAAAGTAATAGCCCCGCAGGTTCATTTCTAGAGCAAGCTCCAGTGTATTGAAGGTATCCTTATCCTTTTTGGAAACATCCTTTTTCGTTTCATTATTTTTCAGCATATCGCTGATTTCCTGCATCCGGCGCCGTATTGCCTGTTCTCCCTTAATCATTGTTTCAATATCATAGGCATCACAGCGAATCGAGAAGAACATGCAGTAATACACCTGCGGACGATGCACCTTGAACCATGCGATACGAATCGCCATCATAACATAGGCTGTCGCATGTGCCTTCGGGAACATATACTTGATTTTCAGACAGGAATCAATATACCAGTCCTCCACACCGTTGGCCTTCATTTCCGGAATCCATTCATCCTTCAAGCCCTTCCCCTTACGCACACTCTCCATGATGGTAAAGGCAAGCTTCGGCCGCAGTCCCTTGTGCAGCAGATAGACCATGATATCATCTCGACATCCGAGACACTCTTCAGCGTACACGTTCCGTTGTCGATCAGATCCTTCGCATTTCCCAGCCAGACATCAGTACCATGGCTCAGACCGGATATTTTCAAAAGCTCATCAAAGGTGGTCGGGCGCGTCAGCTCCAG
Organism: Streptococcus sp.; assembly: GCA_047241705.1. Classification (GTDB taxonomy): domain Bacteria; phylum Bacillota; class Bacilli; order Lactobacillales; family Streptococcaceae; genus Streptococcus. The sequence goes on along the minus strand of JBKTJB010000002.1, from coordinate 187,265 downwards.
TATACCGCGCACAAACGGCGTTCCAAACTCCGGTAATCCGGCTGCTCCGGTTTCCTCACAGGATTTACTCGTATCAATCTTCAGGGCATCCACCTTGGAGAAAACACTCATCGTTTCCGGATCATTCATCGGAATCGTCGTCGGATCAATCCCGCTCATCCGCTCCAGCATCTTCATTGCGGTCGGATCGACATGTCCCAGAATATCAAATTTCAAAACATTGTCATGGATATCGTGGAATTCAAAGTGGGTGGTCTTCCACTCCGCATACGGGTTGTTGGCAGGGTATTGTACCGGTGTAAAATCATGAACATCCAAATCCAGCGGAATGACGATAATACCACCCGGATGCTGCCCGGTCGTACGCTTCACTCCCTCACAGCCCTTCGCCAGATGCAGGACCTGTGCATTTCGCATACTGCCTTCAATGCCCATTTCCTCCTCATATCCCTTCACATAACCAAACGCTGTCTGCGTCGCAACGGTACCGATCGTTCCTGCACGGTACACATGATCATCCCCGAACACCTCTTTTGTATAGGCGTGGGCATTGGGCTGATAATCACCGGAGAAGTTCAAATCGATATCGGGAACCTTATCCCCTTCAAAGCCAAGGAAGGTTTCAAACGGAATATCGTGTCCGTCCCCTCGTATGGTTTCTCCACAGTTTGGACAGATGATATCCGGCAGATCAAAGCCATCTGCCACGCTTCCGTCCGTATAAAATTTCACATAATGACACTTCGGACATACATAATGCGGTGCAAGCGGGTTAACCTCGGTTATTTCCGACATCGTCGCAACAAAGCTGGAGCCGACCGATCCACGAGAGCCTACCAGGTACCCGTCATTCAGACTCTTTTTAACCAGCAGATGGGAAATATAGTAAACAACGTAGAAGCCGTGTCCGATGATACTTGCAAGCTCCTTTTCCAGGCGCTTTTCCACGATTTCGGGAAGCACCGGTCCGTATTTTTTATGAGCATTTTCATAACAGATATCCGTAAGCTTCTGATCAGAGCCCTCGATATCCGGCGGATACAGACGATCCTTGACAGGCTTCACTTCCCCGATCATATCGGCAATCCGTTTGGTGTTTTTAATAACCATATCATAGGCGCGCTGTTCTCCCAGCCATGCGAATTCCTTCAGCATCTCCTTCGTTGTACGGAAGTGCTGGTCCGGCGCCTTGAATTTCCGACGCTTTTCCTGATTGTAGATATAGAGAGGATGACGGACACCGCCAATCGCCTGTGAGGAAATATAAATATCACGAATCATTTTCTCACCGGGCTGTACATAATGACAGTCTCCGCTGGCAACCAGAAGCTTATCCAGCTTATCGGCTGCATTCACAATGGATGTCAGAATTTCCTTTAACCGCTCCATACTGGAAATGGAATCACGTTCCACAAGGTGGCGGTAGTTTTCCAGCGGCTGCAGCTCTATGTAATCATAAAACTGCATAACCTCCTCCAGTGTCTGTTCATTGCGGGTCTGTGCCATGTCAAACACTTCGCCGTTCAGACAGCTGGAGCCAATGAGCAGATTGCCGTTGATACGCCGCTTTTCAATTTCGCTTCGCAAAATTCTAGGCTCCGCTACGATATTGTTTGTACTTTTACTGCTGTAGGCAAGATAGCTGGTATGGGAAAGCGTCACCAGCTCAAACAGCTCCTTCAGTCCCGCCATATTTTTCGCCAGTATCGTCACATGCTTGACACGCACCTTGCGAAAGCTCTCTGCTGTCTGCATATCCTGAAGCTCCTGCAGGTTTTTGATATGCTTCAAATCGTTCAGCATATTCATATAGGTCTGCGCAAGAACCTCCGCATCATAATCGGCACGGTGAGCAACATCCTCATCGTATCGAATGCCATAGGAACGGGCAATCTGCCCCAGCCGATAGCCCTTACGGTCCGCCTGCATGCTTCTGGCAAGATCCAGTGTATCAATCACAGGATTCATGATTGGGGGACGTCCGATTCTTGCCAGCTCATCGTTTAGAAAGTTATAGTCAAAGGTCGCATTATGTGCCACCAGGATACTGTCCCCGATAAAGTCGAGAATCTCATCTATGCTGTCCGCAAAGGATTTCGCATTCTTCATATGCTCTTCCGTAATACCGGTCAGCTCCGTGGTAAAGGCACTCAGCGCCACCGGCGGCTTGATAAACAGCTGCAGACTCTTTATACAGGCACGATCCTTAACGATCTGCCCGCCGAATTCGATAATGTGATCAAAACGGCTGGATAGACCGGTTGTTTCAAGGTCAAATACGCAATAGGTCCCCTTTTCCAGTTCAATGTCCTGAATATTACGAACAATCTGCAGTGCAGGATCCACCATATTCATTTCCAGACCGTAAATCATTTTAAACGGTGTTTCTCTGCCCTTATTGATCGCCTCCACCTTATGCTGTGCCTTTGGAAAGGCCTGTACGACAAGATGATCAGTAATGGCGATGGCATCCATTCCCCACGCATTCGCCTGATCGATGTATTCTTCAATATTGCAGACACCGTCCATTTCCGAAAGCTTGGTATGCACATGCAGCTCCACACGTTTTTCCTCTGCTTCATCCACACGCTTTACTTCCGCAACCTTTTCAATCACGTCAGGCATAAAGACAAGCTCCCGGGTATAGGCATCGTATTCCGCCTTACCATAGGCTACGACACAGTCTCCGTTCTTTATTTCCGCCAGTACTTCCTTTGTGACGGCACCGCGTTCAAACCGCTTCATGATGATGGCATCGTCGTCATCCCCGATCCACAGCATCTGGATATCACGTCCATTGCGCAGCGTTCGTGTTTCCGTTTCAAAGATCTTACCATGGATACGGATACCGTGGCATTCTTCCGTTATATCATGAATGGAAAACGGCACATACTGGTCCAGCCCCTTTTTCCCCTTCGGCTTAAAATTATAGCTTTTCTTTTCCTCATACACCTTCACCGGCTTCGCTGCCGCCTCACTTTTCACCGTGACCGTCGGAATCGGTGCGGATTTTTTCATTTCCTCAACATGAATTTCCAGCTGAAAGCCGCAGCGCTCCAGAAATTCCTGCAGCAAATGCTTATTCTGGATCGCCCGGTCGCGTTCCTGCTCATCCAGAATCTGATAGACAAGATATTTCTGTTCATTGATGGTCGGCAGTGATTCATGAAATATTTTCAGCTGCATATGCCGGGAGACAAAGCGTTCGATATAGCTGGATACCTCCAGCAGCTCCGCTTCGGCCTTTTCAGCTGTGATATGCAAATCCACACTGCAGCGTGTCAGCTTTGTTAAACGCATACAGAAAACATCCCATACCTGAAACGGCAGTGGCTTCGGCAGAGAGATTTCCATTTTGATAACATTGGACTTCTTCATATATACCGGCTTCATGGTAAAGGTACCCTGTTCAAAATACTCCAGATCCGGATTGTTCTGTTCCATTTTTCTCACTAAATCAATCAGTTTCAGTTCCATTGAATCCCTCTTTTCCGCTCCTTATATGATAGCATATTTCGCCCCTTTGAAAAAGTAAAATTATCGCTCATTTTCCGGATGTGTCATATTCAAACCACGCGCGACCATTTTGTTCACGACGCATGCGATGTTCAGCTGACGCTCCCTTTTTACTGCGTATATCCGCTGCGCTTTTCACAACATCTTGCGCAGGCTGCAAAAAGCAATCCTCATGTGCCGTAATGGATCAGGCGCAAGATTTTTCTTCCCTGCACATAAAAAGGATACATCCCGTCGTTTTCGGATGTATCCGTATATCGCTGTTTAAGCAGAGATAGCCACAACTGGCTCATCCCAATCGGACTCTTGCGTTTCCCATTCACTGGTGGTGGAATGCGAAGGTCTGCTTATCACTGCGGCAGAGCCGCCTTTTTCAGTGCATTCTGTGCCGCCATGCGAATTGCTCTGCTGGATATGGTGGCAGAGGAAACATCATCGACAACCGTACTGTTTTGCTTTTGAATATCTTCAAGAATACGCTCAGCATCTTTCCCCATACCGTTATCGTGCTGAAGCAGTTCAATTCTCTGTATGGCAGCATTCTGAATCCGCAGCCGCAGACTGGTATCACACCTGGCAGTCCAGCGCTGGGATCATTCTCCCTCATAGTCTGCCATCCTGCAGACGGTTCATATCCACGGCTTCAAATGCGAGCGCATCACTTTGCTGCTTCGTCTGATAGAACTGATAAGCAATCCCTCCCGCGCCAAGAAGAATCAGTACCACCAGAGCCTTGATGAGCTTACGCTTCATGAGTCTGCCCTGCAATGACACTGTCAATCGTATCCCAGCGCAGGCGGTCTACAAGTACAGCGTCTTTATCCTCATACAGATGTTCCTGCTTATTCACCATGCGGATGATTTTTCTTTCCAGAAAGCCCAGCTTCTGAAAGTCCAGTCTGCCGCCGATATTCACAGAAAAGGCAAGCTGCCGATAACATGCTTCTCCCAGATTTTCTGTGATGATTTTTTCCGGTGCAGCATCGCTCATACCGCACAGCAGCATACCGACGCTTTTCCCTGCCAGCTCCTTCGTATTTGCACGAATGCAGGCAAGCAGCTGCTTTGCCAGCCTGCCGGCATAAATGCTTCCAACACATACAATGCGCTCATAGCCTTCCCACGACAGTGCAGGGTCTGCTTCCTGTAAATCTGCGCAAAGCTTTTGCTGCAGATACGCTGCCACCTCTTTCCCGGTGCCATGCTTACTTTTATAAATAATCAGTGTTTTCATTTGTTCTCCATTCCCCTGCTTTCTGCAGGCTGCCTCATAGATCGTGATACTGTCTCTGTCATATGCCTGCGTTTCTGACTGCTCTGCTTCCTATGCTGTTTCATGCGGTCGCAGAGATGCCATGATCAAATCCAGCACTTCCTCAATGACCTTATCCCGGTATGCAGGCACCGGCTGTTCTATGAGGATACGCTCCAAAAGACCGTATACACAGCACCAGATGCCTTGTGCGCGAAGCTCTACCTGCTCCACACTGAACTCGCCGCATGCTATGCCTTCCTCCAGACAGGTGCACAGCATAGCAATACTTTTTCGATGCTGGCGCAGATTTTCCTGCAAAATTGCAGTCTGCTTTTGTACGGAAGGAAGCTTGCTCTGCATGACGACCTGATAAAGCAGCGGATCCTCCAGCATCCCTCTAACATAACCAAACAACGTGGCTCGCAGTTGGGCAGCGGGAGATTTTTCAGATGCCATGGTCTGCTGTATGATGCACAGGATATGTTGATATCCCTCCTGTACGACCGCAAGCATCAGCTCCTCCTTCCCGGGAAAAATAATGATAAATAATACCGGGTGTCTGCTGTATCATCGCCGCTATTTTACGAATGCTTAAAGCCTCCATTCCCTGCGTTTCCATGATTTCTCTGGCTGCACGCATGATAAGCGCCCTGCGTGATGCTATCTGTTCCTCATCCTTTACGCGCATGCTTCTCCTCCTTTGCATAAAAGCAGATATGGCGGTCTGCTTTGATTTTCTTTTGCTGCTTGTGAATCGTATGATTCATTTTCAAACACATCAGACGGGCTACAAAGCCTGGGATTTTCATTTCCGCCTGCTTTGAAAGCAAGCTGTCAACTTTCGTTTTATGCTGTATACAGGCAATCAGCTTCTGCAGGCAATGCTCCACCGGTACCGCATTGGGAAGACGCTTCAATGTAACACCGTCAATGATTGCCCCTCCCCCGATAACCAAGCCGCCCATCCAGCGCAGCTGCATCGCCTTTGCAAACAGCTCGATATTGCCGATACAGCAGTGATGCGTATGAGTGTATGGCATTCCACCCTGTGCGATTGCATATACATATTTGTTTCTCGACAGCTCTGCCTGATGCAGCTTAGCCAGTACCTCTACTGCATCCCCCGGGATAGCGTTCACATAACAGGGAGTGATAAAAATCCATGTATCTGCCAGCCCTGCAGCTTCCAGAAAGCTGTCCCATGCAGCCTCGATATCCAGACAGCTCCACAGCTGCGTCTGCTCACCGAGCTGTTCCTGCATAAGTCTTCCCAACAGGGCACTGGTTCCAAGCCTGCGCGGACTCAGATTCAAAATCAGTATGGACATAGTGCTGCCTCCTCACCAATATACTGTACACGCATGAGCGTACCCCCGGTAATACCATGGATCTCCTCCAGCCATTCCTCAAACAATGCCAGCTCCTGTGGCGTCGCCTCTCCGTAAAGAAGAAATTCGATTTCACGCAGCGGTATTTTCCATCCCTTCTTGGTCAGCTCCCTGTTTTTTACGGTATATTCCGGATAGCCAAGCACCGCCATACGATCCAAAATGCGCTTGCACTTCGGACTGCAGCACCCAAAGCTCTGCCGGCATATGAAGACCAGCTTTTCACATTGCGCGATTTTGGGATACAGCATCTGCATATCATCCGCAACTGCACATTCACCACCATGATGTATGCGACGTTCACAGGCTCCACATCCCATACAGCCCTGCAGCTTCAACTCTCTGACATCCACTGTCTCCATCCCCAATTCATCGCAAAACGCATATTCCGTATCATTCAATCGTAATGTTCTCACAGTCATCACCTCTTAATAAATTAAACACTGTTTAATTTATGTTTATCTTATCGTATCCCGGTCATTCTGTCAAGATGGTTTCAGTAGATTAACAAAGCCATTGTCTGTCATTCCTATCCACCACGATCTGCATAACCGTACAAAAAATGAATGTATAAATGCATATTCGAAAAACAGGCAGGATGATAAATATACAGAAAAAAAGATCAGGTACATGATAAAGACGAACCTGATCCTCCTGATTATTCTATTTTCAAAGCATAAAAAACATAGAAACAGCCATACCCTCCGCTATTTATTACATGGACAGTAAAATGCTTGTGACATAAGAGCCGAGTATCGCCACACTCGCCAACAGAACCAGGGCGCGATGCTTCTTTCCATATATAACCACCAGTGTACAGACCATGGAAAACGCACCAAAGCCGAGCAGATTCATTACCTGCGGTTCATTGACATAAATGCTTCCCTGCGTAAAGAGAACATCCGCAAAGCAGAGTATGATAAAATTGAACAGGTTACTGCCGACGATATTACCGAAGGATGCATTGAAATTTCCAATCCGTACCAGATTGACAGAAGCACTCAGCTCCGGCAGTGAGGTAGCCACTCCCAGGAAGATTGCCCCGGCAACCGTAGCCCCCAGCTGCAGCTCCTCCGCAAGGCGGTCCGTTACCGTTGTCAGCAGGATACTTACGATAACAAGTCCCACACTGTAACAGATAAACCGAACAGCAATCTGCCTTACACTCAGCGAGATATACACTTCCTCCTCCACATCACCGCTGTCATCATTCCCCATGAATTTCACATTTACCGCATACACAAGCAGAATGAGAACGGACATCAGGTTAACCTTCAGAAAACTGAACCCAACCTCCTTCGGCATCATGATGGCCGCAAATACAAGGGCATACATGACCAGACCGAACCACAGCGTCTTGCTGTGTGATTTTGACAGTGTGGCTCTTTGATAACGGCGGGATGTAAACAGCATCAGTCCTCCAATGACACAGAGATTGAAGATATTGCTACCCAGCACATTTCCCTGTACCAGATCCGGCTGATCCAGTGCCAGAACCGCAGTCAGAGATGTAAATAATTCAGGCAGAGAGGTCACAGCCGCAAGCATGACACCTCCTATAAACGCACCGGACAGATTTGTTTTCTTATCCAGACAATCAACGTAATACGACAGACGTACAGACAAAAACACCACCAGTGCCGCCAATACGATATATTCAAGATACAGCATACCATTTTCCTTTCCTTTTCCAGCAGCCTCTTTCGAAGAAAGCAGCTGCTCTTTTTCATTTTATTCTATAGCTTCCCCCGACACCGCTTTGACAAACCGGCGCATGCATTCTTCAATCAGAGAACGCGGTGCAGCCATATTGATACGCTCAAAGCCCTTTCCCTGTGCACCGAACAGATAGCCTTCATCCAAAATCAGAGACTGCTGTCGCATCCGCTTCTCGAGCTGCCTCTCGTCAGGACAGTACGCACGGACATCCACCCACAACAGATAGGTTCCTTCGCAGGGGGAAACAACAGCCTGCGGAAGCTCTTTTTCCAGATAGTCACATGCATAGCGAATATTCTGATCGATATAGGAATTCACCTGATTCAACCAGTCTTCACTTTCATTATATGCCGCCTTCGTTGCCGCTAATGCAAAGGAATTGCAGCTGTTCAAAGACAGTCGGTTTCCGACAAACTCCTTCCAGCGCTGCTGATATTCCGGCTTTGTGATGATGATATTACTGTTTTGCAGACCTGCCAGATTAAAGCTTTTGCTGGGCGCTGTACAGACGATGATTTCATCCTTATATTCCGGAACCAGCGTATGTAACGGGATATGATGAATTCCCTCCCGTATCAGATCACAGTGAATTTCATCACTGATGATCCATTTTCCATAGATATGCGCAAGATCAGCCACCTGCTGCAGCTCTTCTTTGACCATACCATGGCCCATCGGATTATTACTTTGCGGAGAACACAAAATCATTCCCTTTACCTCATCCGCAGCCAGCTTTTCCTCTAAATCCGCAAAGTCAATCGTGTAGACTCCATCCGTAATGCACAGGGGACTTTCCACAACACAGCGCCTGGTTGCCAGAATCTTATTGCGAAACGGATAATATACCGGCGGCTGAATCAGTATGCTGTCACCTTCCTCACTCAGAATTTCCAAAAGATAGGCGATAGCTGGAACGACTCCCCCTGCATAAAAGATGGAATCTGCCGCAATCGTCCATTGAAAGCGACGCTGAAACCATCCAGTTACACTGTTTCTGTATGCATCATCAAAGCCGCAGGAGTATCCGTAAATCTGCTCCTCCACACGACGGTGCAGGGCCTCCTGTATCTCTGTGCTGCAGGGAAAATCCATGTCCGCCACCCATAGAGGCAGCACCGTCTGTTCATCACTGCAAGCAAAGGGCTTATCCCATTTGATACATCCGGTTCCCGTTCTCGACAGAACCGTATCAAAATCATATTTCATATGTACCTCCCAAACAAGATCAATTCATGTACTCATATACTGCATTATTATATCGTGTTTAAAAGCCCTTGAACAGAGAAAATACTGTGGATTTTCCCACTTTTTCGAAGCTGTGTCTGCAATGCTGTGCAAACAATCGCATACTGAAGGATGTTTTGAAGTTTTATAATTGCATGATGCCTTCATCGTACCCTCTTCTTCATATACAGCAATGCAGGACAATCGCATAATGTGCTAAGCTTTTTGCCTGTGTATACTGCTTGTACGAGCCATGGTCCAATAACCTACCGTGCCTTCCATGTGATACACAACCGTATATGCCCGATAATGCATACGGGCATAGTCACCGCTTCAGACATAGCTGCTGTACACATTATATACAGGCAGTTCGCAAAATAAAAAAAGATTCCCATTTCACTGAACGAAAAGCGCAGATGGAAATCTCCTTGATACCTGTATGGTTGAAAAGCAAGCAACTATTTAGTAACGGAATTCTTCACGGAACAGTTCATCAATGGATTTTCCTGTTTCCTGACGCACATCCTCGACTTCACTGTTCAAGACAATCTGTCCGTTTTTGATGAAGACAACTGTACTGAAGATACGTTCGATATCCGCAATCAGATGCGTTGCAATAAGAATCGTCTGCTCCGGAGAATAATTTTCCAGAATTGTATCCAGAATCACTTCCCTTGCGGCCGGATCGACACCGCCAATCGGCTCATCCAGTACGATGATTTTTGCCTTGCGACTCATTACCAGAGCCAGCTGAAACTTTTCCTTTGTCCCCTTAGACATCGTCTTGATGCGCATTCCATCATCAATTTGAAAACGCCGCATAATCGTCAGGCATTTATCCAGATCAAAATCCGCATACATATCGACAAAAATAGCCAGTGCATCCTTCACCTTCATCCAGTCTGAGAAATACGGCTCATCCGGCAGATAGGACACCATCGCCTTCGTCTCTGCCCCGATGCATGTTCCATCGATTTTTACGACACCGTCATAATCCTTCAGCAGTCCGGTCATAACCTTTAAAAGCGTTGTCTTTCCACTTCCGTTAGGACCGAGCAGACCGATGATCTGCCCTCCCTCAAAAACCATATCCACATTATGCAGGGCCTGCTTTTTCCCATAGGCTTTGCTAAGCCCGCTTATTTCAATCAGCTTTTCCATTGTGCAACCTCTCTTCCACTGTGGCGATGATGGCTTCATCATCACATCCGTATTGACGGATTTCTTCAATAAACATGTCTGTTTTTCTACAGATTACATCTTCCTTTAGTTTCCGTATCATTTCTGTATCGTTGCAGATAAATCTGCCACTCGTGCGTTCACTCGCCACTAGACCGCTGCGCTCCAGTTCACTCAGCGCACGCTGTACCGTATTCGGATTGACACCAAATTCCACAGCCAGTTCACGGACAGAAGGAATTTTCTGAGAAGGCTGATATACATCTGTAACGATCCATCGCTTTATTTCATCCATAATCTGCAGATAGATCGGCATCTTGGAATCAAAATTCATGCAGGTTCACTTCCTTCCTAATACTCTCCGTTTTTCATTCGTTTCACTGTTTGCAGTACTGCTATGATGATAATTCCCAGCAGCAGTGCTCCTACGATATAGATTGGCCATCCGATTCTGAAATAATCCAGCAGCAGATATCCGGTAAATACATACCAGAACGAGAATAGCAGAATAATCAGTATGATCAGTGCTCTCTCCTTCAGGTCATTCATCATTCTATTTCCAGTTTATGATCCAGGATATATTTGCTTCCGAAGAAGAACAGGCTGAGAAGCAGCAGGGATTTCACAATCATGATGCCCACACCTGCCATGAACTGGTATTCCACCTGCATTCCCATAAACATCCCCATGATCGTGCCGGCAAAATCATCGGAGGCAAGATGAAACGGAGCAAGTAATATCCGATCAAACACAAAGCTGAGTATCCAGGATATCAGAATATAAAGCAGAATGGCAACTGCCGTGCGATATCGCGGTACATAGGTGGTATGTGTTATATTCATAACCAGATAGACCAAGGCCACGGATTCTGCCGTACCGACAATCATATAGAACAGATACAGCAGAGAATCCACTGCAATCACTGTGCTGAAGAATTGCTGCAGCGTCTCTGTAATTGCTGAAAAATCAAAACCGCTGACACGCAGACCGATAATCAGCATCGACAGAAACAGGACAAACACGGAAACAATGATCCAGAACACCGCACTCAGAATTTTTGTCAACAGCAGCTGTGTGCTTGTGACAGGCAGGGTATGCGTCAGATACGAATTCCTGGAGAACATCGAATTGCTGTAATTCTTAATAATGACGACAACACACATGATGAACATAACCACACTCATGATAATATAGACAATTGCTGCAATGTTGGTTATCATTCCCTCATTCCTAGGATTCATCAGAAGTGCCGCCACCATGACGATGGCATATAAAACAAGAAAGCTTCGATATGAGCATTTCAGCTCATGCTTGCATAATTTCCAGAACATATAATTCCTCCCTCGTAAATGGTTTGTGTATCACTGTATTAACTACCTAATACAATAGTACAGTATCGAGAAAAAGAATTGCTCAAGCAACAATACATAGCAACATTGATCGAAATTGAGGTCATACGCCACAACTCATCTTCCCATATGAATAAGTCCTATATCCTGCTGTATGCTTCTTTCATCATGGCTATTTATAGGACAACCGATTCAGGGCAGTCAGACAGGGATACACATTTGGATAGTCTGCAAATATAAAAAGATCAGGTGCATTATTTTCTACAAGCCCGTACACTTGATTCTTTTCCCTCTGCTAATACTGCAGCTTACCGTTCTCGATCCGGATAGCTCTGAACGATTCCTATTTTTTATAAAAGGCGAACGACAGGTGAATCCCCCTGCAAACGAAAAAAGTCATCCTTTCGGATGACTGCCGCTTCCTTTGCCTAGGTATCTCTTTCTATTTGAAATAACAGCGGCGATAGTAATATCATAGCACATTATCACACAGATGTCACATATATCAGGAAAAAACCTGATTTTTTTAAGAATAATCTGCTGTTATCCGTGCTTAATGAATGAGAACAGCAGTAAAAGATGAAACCGCTTCATTGCTGCATGACAACTACATTTTTCTTAACCCTGATTCTCATGCAAATTCACACATTTTTCTCATTGCAACAGAAACAGGAGTTGCCTTTATCTTCTGATGATCGCATGAACTGGACAAACCTCTGCGCACAGACCGCAATGCAGGCAATTGTTCTGCCGGATATAGCAGGGTTCCCCACACACAATGCACTGCTGCGGACAATGACGAATACAGCTTCCGCATTGGATACAGCTCTCCTGTATCATAAACCCCTTTTTCGGCATCGATGCTTCACCGATTGTAAAATATCGGCGTTCGATCGGCTGTCTTCCAAGATCAAAGAATTCAAGCTGTGCATCACAAACCACAAAGGCATCCAGTATGCTGAACGAATTACCGGGATAGACGTCCTTCATAGACGGGTTTTCATCAAAAATACGATGAATCCAATACTCCTGCTGTGACAGACGAATCGAGCGCCCCTGCAGGCGCACCATCTGATACGCGCTGTTCATTCCGGTAATCGCGATTTGCGGATGCTGAAGCATCTGCCTGTGAAAATCCTTCCCTCTTGAAGTACAGAAATACAGCTTATCACCCTCTACAAGCATAACATCAATGATTCTGACCTGCGGATTCCCCTGTTCATCAACGCTCGCAAAGGAAACATCCTTTATCTCACGCAGAATTTGCAAACAATCCCCAGCCTGCATAGGCATTCCTCCTGTCTTCAAACCGGACATACCGTTACCGCTTCTTGTGCGCAAAGAGGAAACAACTGCAACAGCAGCTTTTCATATTCCTTTTGCGGCATTGGCTTATAGTAAACATAGCCCTGAATATAATCACAGCGCATATGCTTTAGAATTTCAATCTGTTCCCTGGTTTCAATCCCCTCTGCCACTGTTTTCACACCAAACTGCCGTACAAGCTGAATGATGCTTTCAACCAGCAGCCGATCCTTTTCCTCTGTCTCCAGATTATGGAAAAACAGCGCATCAATTTTCAATACATCCACATTCAGATTTTTAAACATTCCCAGAGAAGAATAGCCCTTCCCGAAATCATCAATGGAGCATGCAAAGCCACAGGAATGCAGCTGATCCACAATGGAGGTCAGTCTCTCCCAGTTGTCAAACATGACGGATTCTGTAAATTCAATTTCCAGCAGGCCGTCCGGAATGGCATAGCGCTTTTTTATGCCTGCATAGGTCTCTACAAAATCCATATTGCAGAACTGCAGACGTGAAACATTGATAGATACGGGAAGCACCGGCTTACCCTCATCCAGAAGATTTCGCAACCACACACATACGGATTCGAATACATATTGATCCAGCTGCGGGATGGTACGATTTTTTTCAAAGACAGGGATAAACTGATCCGGCATCCGCAACGTGCCCTTTTGCGTACGCCAGCGCACCAGTGCTTCCGAGCCTGCAATCTCTGCGGTTCGCATACAAACCTTCGGCTGGTAAAACACTTCAAACTGGCGACTACTCAAAGCTTCCTCCATACCGCTTTCTATCGACTTTTCTTCCAGTAAATGCTGCCGGATGCTTTCATCATAAAAGCAGTAATTGTTTAATTCATGTCCGTTTTTCACCATTTTTCTCGCAAAATTGGCACGGTTCAGCAATTCATTCAGATTCAGCTTTTCATCGACATCCTCCAGACAGCAGATACCGCAGCAAATACTGAGCGCCTGTCTGTCAAGATGAGAGCGCATATAGTCACGAATAGCAGCATCCACGGCAGACTGCCGTTTTGTCAGCTCAGCTCTGCTGTTATAATGACGGAGAATGATAAAATTATCCGCATTGATGCGTCCTACCAGTTCATCATGCTCCTTATCCTTTATCAGCAGCGCCGCATAGTGCTTCAACAGATTGTCTCCGTTCGCATAACCGAAAACATCATTGATATATTTGAAATCCGAAAAATCCACATAGAACAGTGCGTATTTAAACTTCGTATTGCTTTTCATAAGCTGTTCTGCGCTTGTGATGAAATACTCAAGTGTATAGGCTTTGGTTAGGGTGTCTCTTCCCGCCGTATCCTTCAGCTGTCTGTTTGTGGTTTCCAAACGGAGTATTTTACGAATATTTGTTATAAAAATAAAAACCCATAAAGCGAGCACACTCAAAAACATGATTATATCCAGCAGCATCAGGCGCTTTGCATGCTGCTCGGTAAAGGATTCTGCAGCGCAGACCATATCATTGGTTGTCTGAAAGAAATCCTCACTGTCCTGTAGCAGCTGATGCTTCACGTTTTGATCATTCCTGCTTGTTCTGACAGCATAGATTTGCTGTTTCAGCTGTTCCCACGCTTCCTTTGTTTGATGCAGCTCGTCAAGATAGTCAGCATCGTCCGGCAAAGGCAGGTCATAAGCACCGCGTCCGGTACAAAGGCTGTTCACAATATCATCAATGTACACTATCAAGTCATCCCCATGAATATCATTAAGCTCCATTTTCACGAGTTTCTGAGAAGCTCCGCGCACGATTCCGGTATAATTGATCAGGCGTCCATGTCGCTGGACACGATATATGGAATTGATGGTGACTCCGCCAAGTAGTATGAGACATAAAAAAATTCCGAGCAGAGAAAACAACCAGCCTTTTTTCATAAGGTACCTTCTTTCATGTAGTTCAACAGCTGCAGGAATGAAGGTAGAGCTATGCCGCTGCTTCGTATCATGACAGAATACATCATAATCGAAACGGGCTGATTGCAAACCTGCATATGTAATTTATAACACCATTATATACGCTTTCTGCATGTTAATCAATGTAAGAGCTACCATTCTATTGCGATTCGATGAAAGGGACTGTGTAAGAAAAGTGTACACCTTTCACATATGGATCGTTTTTCATGGTCGCTGTCTATGGTAATTTTACCGCACAGCTTCTCACGCAGGCTACAACCTCCTCTGTTACCCATATATCGTTAAGCTATCGCGTATAAAACGCCTCGCCCCGCAATATTTGCCCTTCATGAGGAATCCCCTGACGAAAACCGGAAGGTGAACGGATAACATCCCAGCTCCTCCGCCGCTGAATAAGAGCAGCCTATTCGAATCAAGGCACCTTCCCCGCAGAGCATAGAAAAACCACCACCGAGTGGAGTACTTCACAAATGGTGGTCCTGGTCGGAATCGTACAACTTTTAACCATTCATACGTATTCATATACGATAAATAGCTGTCATACGCTATCATCCATTGCATATAGAACACACTTTTTTAAATTTTTTCGTCATTTTTTCGTCATAAGAAGCGTTCCATGCTAACCTTATCCCATTCACCATGCTTGGCAAATGGGATTAACTGCGAACGAAATTCATCCGTAGTTGATGACTAATAAGGGTTTTCCCATTCAACATGAATGAAGAATGGAAATATCGCTCCGGTACCAAGGGACTTTAAGTCGTCCAGTAAAAAACGCCATCCGAATTTCGTACAGCGTTCTGAACTATGTCTGTTTTCCAGTTGCAGTTAATTTGTTGCTGTCGCTCTAATACAGCCGACGAATTTCATCGCTTGTAAAAGAATACAAGATATCTGGATATCTTTGGATGACTATATATAAAAAACAGGGTGTGAAAACTTTTGCACTTCTGTTTATGATGTTTATTCCTTTATCACCTTTCTAACACTTGATACAGTGCTTGCAGTATTCCTTTCAAAAAGTGTGCATCCCTTACTTTTCATTTCAGATAGCAAATCTTTTATAGGGTATGATGTTTGTTCTATAAAAGGAGGTTTCCCTTGTCTCACTAATTCCAAAGTTTCCTCTATGGACAAATTAACATCCAAACCTAAGTATTGATATAGTTTGAATTTACTTATTATATAGAGATAGCATTCATTTGTTGGTTTGCTTTTTATCGCTCGTGCAAAATCTCCAAAATGGCCTGCTCTGATACAACTACGAACAGTCTGTGCATCTAAGCCTAATAATTCTCCCGCCGCTTCAACAGACAAAATACATGGGCTTGTTTTCTTTGACATATTAGCTCCTTTTTTTCAATAGATACTATTTATATCTGTCTCTATCAATACCGAATCTTTTACAGAATATATCTGTAGGGACTATCAATTTACCGATATTTGGCATCCGCTTAGGGTCAATAAGTAAATCTCCATTAGCATCTTTTTCATTTAACAAATCATGTATAATCTTATATGCTTGGCTCTTTTTACAGACATCACCTAATACATACATAATAACTTTATAATCTAAAAACGGACATTCTAAAGGACTTCTCTTTTCTTGCATACACTTTACCTCCAACACAATGATACCATATATTTTTTAAAAGCTTAAAGATTTATTTACAGATAACGGTAATATATTATTGCTAATCTATTTACAAAAAATAGTGATGTTATCATGAATAATAAGGTGAAGCTATGTCTCCAATGCCTAAATACTGAAATCGTTTTCTTAAGAAACCTTAAATATAGTTGATTTTTTATAGAGATTTGTTAAATTAGTTATATAAAGCAAAGGGGTGGGAACATAGTAATAACATAATTCTAATAGACATAAAAGCGAAGAAAGGAGGTTACATGAGTAAAGACAATAAGATGGCAGTTGTGTGTTTGGTGGGAGCTGCTTTATTAATTATTTTAAATGTTTTATATAGACTATCTTTTGTAAACAACTATGTTGCTTTATTGTTTACAATACTAATTTTCATAATTGTATTTTATATCAATCATAAAATAAAAGGGAGATAAATAAAAATGAAAAAAATCTTTATATCTATGTTGCTGATATTATCTGCAACACCAATTTTTAATGTAAAGGCTGATACCAATTCGACAGAATCTTGTGGTATTGATCAATCTGTAGTTGAAGAAAAATACAAAAATCAAGATAATGAGCTAGTTGAGAAATATGAAGATAATGTTGAAGTAATATATAAATCTGATAATAGCATCGTAATTAGGGACTACGCAAACCAATTTAATGCAGAAACACCTAAATTTCGCTCAGGTGGTCTACTTAAAAAAATCGCTTATTTTATAATTACTGCTGCTGGTCATTGTGGTGGCACACACTACAATAATAAGGTGGATGGATGTAGAATCGCATTAAGAGCTTGGGAACCACAAGAAACCTAATGCAAAATATTTATTAACAGGAAAATATATTTCTGGACGTATACCTGGCTGTGAGCCTATACATTCAGGTCCATGTAATAGAGGTTACTGGGAATACCGGGTTGTAAAACTATAGTGATATGACAGGCGATAATCAAATCGCCTTTTTTAAGTATAACATGCCCCTCACACTTGAAAAGACCACCCATAGGTGGTCAATACCGCAAGTTAGATACTGCCTAGATATCAACCTTAGTGTGTGGTGCGGTATAACTATAAAGACCAATATGCATAATTAAATTTATTATTTTCATAGTAATAAATAAAAATATCTATATAGATAACAGGTTACTATATATTTTTAATGACACATCGCAATCGCCTTTGCATAGTTTATATCGGAGGTGAGTGAAATGACAGGCACATTAACAATTGAAACTATGGAAGCAAACGGTGCTCCTGTTAATCAGGCAGCTATAAGAGCGTATGAGAGAAACAGACAGTGCAAGCCAAACTGGCAGAATGGATGTTGTTGCCTTCATTGCGTGTGACTATGAACTATTGCAGGTACTCGAAGTCAACACCAATGCGCTCTCCCTACCCCAGACAGCACACATTCCTTGCATAGCATTCCACAGGCGTGTCCTTATGCACAATATGATGTACAAGTCATAAAAGATGATTTTGACAAAGAAATAATCAACGGTGTACAGATATTTCCTAACACAAATTCTACTTTGACCGTTATTATGCAATGCTGTAATGGCAGGACACCAAAGACAAACACAATTGATATAGAGCATCACGAATTATATGATAAATGAATAGATACAAACAATGCTACTCTCCACATTGGAGAGTAGCAAAATGAGAGTGAACAAATATACATTAAGTTTTAGCGCAAGTTACCAATTAGATCCGCATCGAGCATTCCTCATGCAGCGTACAAATTGACGTGCACAGCGATTTTCTCTACAGTGTTGACGCATTGTACTGCGAGCTACTCGTTCTGCTTCATTCAATGCGTTTGTACCATAATCATCATCGCATCTACAATTTCTATCACTATCGAATCTGTCAAAATCATAATCGTTCAAGCCATAAAAGTCATAAGCATTACATTCACATCTGTTACACATATATATTTCCTCCTTACGTGTTATTGAGATACATCTGCGTATCTCAATATATGATATGGAGGAATTAGATGCCTAATTAGGCTTATTATAATACTTATTGATAAAAGATTAAACGTCTGATTACCATTAATTAAAAGACCACCATTAAGGTGGTCAAGTGCCGCAAAATACTGCCTAGGTATCCCTTTCTTTTTAATGGGCGGCAACGTAATCATTATATACCTCAATCAACTATTTGTAAATACATTGATACTATTTTATTAAATGTTATAAAACTTTACAAAAAAACCGGTATAGAACCGGTTCCCCATCTTTTTAGATGGACAGCATAAAGATACCTAGGCAGAAGCATATAATTATGCCAATATCATTCTATCATATTTCCTCCGTATGTAAATTCTAAATTATTTAATTTTTCTTAATTTTAATCCGATAATAAAAAGCCGGCTATAAGCTGGCTTTTGTCCCATTGTCACTGCATAAACTGTATGAAAGAGTGACTACGAAATTATATAGCATTCCTTCAAAAATTGCAAATCATTATCGTAGTAAAATATTGGAAGTTCCATGTTTAACAAAAAAAGCCGACATAAAGCCGGCTTATCGTCCTCATGAACAAATAATGGGGAAAAAGGGCGATACAATCATTAAGTGATTGCTTATATACTATACTACTTATATGTTGAAATGTAAATAAAAAAGCCACTCTCTTGTGTGGAGAGTAGCTAATTAAGTAAACCTAAATTTGAATCAACTGTAAAATCGTTATCTTTCTCAACTTGTTCTATATCTTGCCGGGTAAAATCCTTAAATTTGTTAAATAGCTTAACTATAATCAATATAATAAAGAATTGTATTTTTGATTTCATACCATTAATCTTGCATTTTAAAGGCGACCTTACTGTTGCTACTTATGATTCATTTCTCTCACATCATCAAATAAATCAATAACGCCCTTATCCTTACACTCTTCAATTTCATTAAACAACTGTATACTTTTACACAAAGGTACCAAATCAGATATTTTAAATTTACCAACTACTAGCTTATTTATATCTACATATTTATCTTTTTCCAGTTTGATGAGTCTTTTTATTTCTTTATTCATCATAGGATATTTAGCTACCCTGTCTTCTAATATTGTATATTTTACACTTATGGTATTTAATTCTATACCGTAAACTTGTGAACATTCACTTATAATCGTTTTCCTATAATCTAAATTACTGAGTATTATAAAAATAGGCGGAACAATAATTATAATCAAGCTTATTATAATGATGTATATCATAAAACCCCCTCCTATCCTGAAACTTTTTCTAATAACTTATTATTGGTCTGTTCTAGTGAGGTGATACGTGCCTTGAAATTGCTTTTGCAAGTACGGCATACTCTTGCATTTTCTTTTTGAGCAGATATACGCTCTTTTTCTAGCTTTTCCATAAACTGTTTCTTATTTTTATGATTTAGCCACCCCCCAAAAAGCTGTTCCTATATTAATGATACCAACCACACCATTGATTATACCTAAAATAGTATTTATTTGATTTAAACCCGTCCAATCCATACCCTCACCTCATGATTATCACACCTAAATAATACATTTTTTGTAATTTTTTGTCAAACTATACATAAAAAAACCACCCATCCCCGAAGGAATGAGTGGTAATTTTATGTATTAGACTTCGCGCAACGGTCCGGCATACAACCAGATTTTACGACCTCCGACATTTGCCTGCACTGAATTTGTAGGTTTATCCACCGCAAGCACCTTAAATTTCTTGTCACATTTCCAGTAATCACCTACGCTGAAAACTTGTGACTTTGTTTTCTTACCGTTCTTATCGCATTTGGTAAGTGGTCCCGCCTGAATGGAGTTACCGCCGTTCCCGGTCATCTCCTCGCACCAGATGCTATCCATGTTGGCCAATACCTGGTCTACGCTATGCACTCCTGGAATGACGAAGTATTCTCCTTTATGCAAAATCTGATCAGGCTGTCCCGGTTTTGCAGGCTTGGAAGGTTTCTTATGTTCTGCAGGTTTGTTCCCTGGCTTCTGCTCTGTGCTGTTTGCTTTCAACTGGAAGCCTTCTGCAATGCCGTCTACAATGCCCTGTGCCACGGATTCTTTGTTTGCCTGGTATTCGGCCATGTCAGCCTTGTTGTCGATGAAACAGGTCTCTAACAAGGCGGAGCTGATGCCTAAACACTTGCATGTATAAATCACCAGCCAGTTTGTCACCTTGACACCGGAACCACCACGCTTCACGAAGTGCTTTCCAAGCTTGTTCATGATGGCCTGTTCCACATCGGTATACTGCTCGCTGTCTGTTACAAAGATTTCTGTTCCGTGTCCGGATCCATTGAATGCATTGAAATGTACTTCCAGCACATAATCGTACTTTCCGATTTTGAATGTACCGTTCTGCACATCATAGAATGCGCTGCGGTTTTCGTTGTACACATCCACTATCGCATACTTTCTCAGCTTCGGCGCAATCAGGTTGACCAGCTCTCTGGTAAGGTTAGCTTCTCTGTATCCGCATCCGGAAGCTCCTGGATCGCCTGCGCCATGTCCTGCAATAAGCAAAATTTTCATTTTTCTTCGTCCTCGCTTTCTTTGTTAATAAGTTTGTCGGCAACAGCTAAGCCGTTGCTCAAAACTTTTGGTACGTTGAATCCAGCTTCAACGAAGTTTTCACAGATGGAGCGTGCTTCATTCACAATCAAGCTTGCCAGTACGAACCATCCAAGCAGTGTTGTAATCTGCAAGTCTACACCGATTATCTCACCGATTTCGATCAAGCCTGCTGCAACCATGAATGCAAACGTGATCATGATCCAGTATCCAATCTTTTTAAGTACTCCTTGCCAACCCTTTACTGAATTTTCTTTTTTCATGATTCTTGACTTCATCCAGCCTGTTACCCAGTCTGCAATATTGAGTAATAGAAATAATGCGAATAAATACCAATGCTCTCCAAATACCATACTCAGTACGGCGATTACAGCGCCGACAAAGGCATTATAGTTGTCTGTTAAAGTCTGTGTCATATGTTTCATAACCTCATCTCTTTCCGCCATTCTTGGCAATATGTAGGGCGTTTTACCCTCTTATACTACTTCGTTAATTCTTCGTGACCTATCTCAACCAGAATTTTTTTCACTCCGGCTTCTAGCGCTTTGGGGACATCAGCAAAATCAAGCTTTCCATCTAAGATACGATATACCAGAAAATTTTCCATTATGCTTTACCTCCTGCCGCCATCAGTATCAAATCTTGAACTGCCTGTGCAGTCACCTCTTGCTTAAGTTTCAATTCTTCCAGCATGCTTTCTGCTGTTTCTTTATATAAAGACAAGAAAGCGACTTCACCATAATCAGCTGCTTTTACAACTTCCCCATCACCGCCATATTCAACTGGCGATACCTCATAATGCAAATCTAATGATACGTAGCTGTCTAAAACCACATATCCATCACATACAGTAAGTGTCTCGCCTGTTGCGTTTTCTACACACAATGTCTCAACATTTTCCTTTTTTGAGAATTCAGAATGAATCTCTTTTAGTGATCTATCAGCAATGAAAGCAAGTTTCACATGATTATCTCCGACATTGAATCCGTCTGTGATCAGCTGATATCTACTGCCATTTTTCAGTTTAATAAATTCCATATCTTAATGCTCCTTTCGTTAGATAGTAGATTTTCCTGTTATATATGTAAGGTGTATGTTGACGCCAACATCCTTTACTATTTTTTCAAGAGGGGAAAACAAAATAGTTCCATCCTGTTTAATATTTATCTTTGCGATAATTTTTGTACTACCTACGATTTCATAGAAATTTAGATCTACTGTTGGGCGAAAAGCTTCCGGAATCATCGACGGCGTAGCTATCGTAGTCTCTCCGTTCGCTGCCAATTCCTTTTGCATATAACCAGCACATCTTAAATAAACGACTTGCCCACTTCTATACATATTGGCCGTAGGAAGATATGCCGAATTAGTTAATTGAACAGTATTTCTGTTTAATTCGGTTTTTATATCATCGAATTTCTTTTTACAATATCCGGCACTAGGTACTTTTGCATTGGATGTTGAATCCGTCGTAACGATATCGCTAGGTGTTAATGCGACAGGTATTGCATAAGGTAAACTATTCCAAGGTGTTACTCCATCTCCCATTTTCATTTTAACGGTTCCCTTTCCAACACCTTCATTCGGTATTTCATAACCGATTTCGCGTTCTTTCAAAACCATATTTGATTGTTCCCATTGTGCCTTTGTTCCAGCACGTGGTCTTATTGTATAAAATGGCATTTCTCATTCTCCTCTCTTAAATCGGATACCCACCGTTTACATCAATGTCTTCTTCGCTCGCTTGTGTGAACGGGTCACCGCCGTCCATATCGAATGTTTCAAGTTGCAGTGCTGATATAGCATCATAACATTGTGCCACTGCATTTTTTACATCCTTTTGAGATTCGTTAGTTTGGTCTATCAAATCATCTAATTTCTCTTTGCTTTTTTCAAAATAAGGATCAACATTACTCGTATACCATGACTTCATAGCACTTAATACTTCTCTTTGCCAATATTCTTCCGGTGGAGAAACTGCAGCTTTGATTTTGTTGGATACATCTACTTGTAGAGCTAATCTGTTAGATGTGATAACGATTTTATTTTCGTCAATCGCTGCCAAAGACAAATATACATCGCCTTCGTTTTCAAACACCCCATCAGGCAACAAAATGTATGTCCCATCATCCTTTTCCTGTAGAGGGCATACGATCGGCATATCTGATTTCCAACTAGTACAGTAACCAGATAACACCATTCCCTTAAATGGATTTGATTCCGATGCATCCTTGATAAGCTTGATAAAAAGATTAGCTGAATGTTGATAACCTACAAGACTGTTTCCATCAAGCATTATCTCTCTACCAATTTGTTTAATTTGTGTTACTACTATATCCATTTAATCGCCTCCTACATAGCTTTTAATCTATTCTTCAACATAGCATAATCAGCTGGTGTTATCTTTCCATCTCCATTAAAATCATAGTGATAGACCATATCATCATCAGCATCCACAGTACCCATAATTATCAAACGGATAATATACAGGTCAGCCCATGTATAGATATTGGTGATTCCACTATTCTTAATTTTGACTGTACCGTTATACAAACCGTTGGAATTTATACTCCATCCTCCAATGTCCCCATCGTTTGTCCTGATAGTTCCACCATCGAATAGTGTTCCTGTTATCGTCGTGCCTGATATCGTACCAGAGAAATTTAATTTCTTTGTATTCTGATCAACATAGAGTACAAGGCTATTGTTACCATCATATACCTTGATTCCACCATTCTTTATTGTCAGACCAAGGATATCTATAATCACCTGCATAGTCTGCATGGAGTTACCGTTGTTTATCGCCTTCGATATAAGCGCAACGATCTGGTCTTCCTGCAATTTCAACTGAGCTTCTCCTAGCCCTTTTGCAATCAACTCAATGCTTTCAGAATTGTTCCGGATAGTCGTTTCTTTCTTATATCCATCCTGCGTAAGTTCGGTCACGTTTTCCTGCATCTGGTTTATCATATCCGTTATTTTACGAGGTTCATTAGACAGTGTAATCGTATTGTTCGACCTTTCTTCATCCAGTAGGTACTTTCGGATTTTTACGATACGGTGTGGTACATCGATGCCTCTGACAGGATCAATGATACAATGCGCTGTCTCTCGAATTTTCACCTTCAAGTCTTTGTACTTATCATCTACCGCGGCAAGGTCTATCATATTGATTGTGTATGATCCAACCGGTGCTGCCAACTCCTGCAGCTTCTTCCTTCCGTCCGCCAGAAGGCTTTCCTTGTTCGTGTATCGCCCATCTATCCATGAGGTCACTATCGGCTTGCCTTTGTAGCCCTGCAGGTCGATATACGGCTTCCCGTCGTTTATATCGGAAAATGTCAAATCATCAGCACCGTAGCAGTAAAGCCTTGTGACAAGCCCTGTGCTACTTTCCTTATATGTGTGGTCCTTCATGTTTAACTCTGGAGTTACATACAATCCGGTGTCTATAGAAGCGTATGGATCTATCACAGTAACGACCTTGCTCAAACAATCAAAATCATACTGCACATCATATACCACCTTGCAGCGCATCAGTACATCGTACCCGTTGCATTTTTCCTTATCCGGTGTGCGTCTGATCGTTCTGACCTCTTCGCCGGTTACCGTCCACCCTGAAGGCTTGATATAATTCAATACATCGCCTATGTTTTTTGTCTGCAGTGCAGCAATATCTGCTGTTTTCAGATAATACGATGCCTTCCAATCATCCATATCCAGTTCGCAGGTAATCGTGGCCTGCGTGATCAGCTTGTTTACACCCTTGATAAGATAGAGGTTATCCTCTGTCCTAACTTCTGCCTCAGTCTTTAAATACGTAAATAACTCCGAATCTGGCGGAACATCAAAAGGGGCTGTGACAGATAAGTCACAGCCCAGACATAAAAAATACACCCAATTCTATAGAGAAGAAGGTGTATTTTTTGGTATAATTTATGTATGACAAGTACTCAAATTAACCAAGGAAATTATACCGCATATCAACCATATATGCTACTAAATTTTGATTATTCTTTTCAAAATGATGTTCTTGATGATGATTTGAGCGTCACGATCTTGGAAGTCTTAGGGAGGATTAATCTAAATAAATTTATAGATTTCCATAATCTTGATTCTCGCTCTTATGACCCTGTCATGATGTTGACCATCATCCTCATGGCCTTTGCTGAAGACGGCTATGCTTCTTTACGAAAAACTGGAAAACTTTGTCGCTATGATATTCGTTACCGTAGTATCACGAACGGTTGTGTTCCAAGTTATAAGAGCTTTGAACGATTCATCAATCATACATTGAAAGAATCCATTCAAACGATTGCGAAAGAAATCTATCTGTATGTACAAGATGAAAAAGCATTGGAAGAACAGATTCTTTATATTGATGGTACAAAATTTGAGGCAAATGCCAATAAGATGACGTTCTGTTGGAAAGGTTGGAGTAAACGATACCTTCCCAGACACTGGCAGAAATGTATGGAACTGTTAAAACAAGTGAATCGATACTTTAAAAACATGAAATCAATATCAATTATTCAATTTTGAAATATCCAAATATTGAGTATATGATCAAAATAGATGAAGCGCTTGAAAATTGGCTGAAGGAAAAAGAATATATCCGAAAAGGCAGAGGAAAACACGAAATCGCAAAATTGTGCGATGAATTGAAGAAAAGTGCAGTAAAGATGTGGGAGTATGCAATCCAGGAAGATATATTGGAAGACAGGAACAGTTTTTCCAAGACAGATCCAGATGCCACATTCATGCATATGAAATATGATTATTACAATCATACAAATGTATTCAAACCGGGATATAACGTACAAATAGGAGTAAATAATGGGTACATCGCCTATCAATATCTAAGTAGTGATCCAAATGATATAAAAACGTTACAACCATTTACAGAAGGATATAAAGAATTATATGGAAAATACCCTGATATAGAAGTAACGGATGCAGGATATGGGAGCTATGATAATTACTGTTACTGCAAAAGTAAAGGGATTAAAGGACTATTGAAATACAGTGGATATGAAAAGAAGAAAGAGAAAGTAAATGATAAGAATCGCTATCAACTGCGGCACATGGAACGACAAGAGGATGGTACTCCAGTATGTCCAGCCGGACATGTATTTGAGATAGAGCGAATAGGACTCAATATCAAAGGACAATATCCAAAAACGACGATGTATTACAGAAATAAAAACTGCGGTGAATGTCCACACAGGAGCAAATGCACGACATCAAAGAACGGAAGAAGTGCAACGGATAGTCCCTGCCTTAGAAAAGATGCATAAAGAGATAGATGAATGTCTAAAGAGTGAAGAAGGAAAGAGATTGATGAGAAATCGTAGTGCACAGGCAGAGGGAGCGTTTGCGGACATCAAACAAGATTTTGAATATGTCCGCTTGCATCGACGAGGAGAAAGCGGAGTCAAGGTAGAACTAAGCTTAGTGTGTATTGGATATAACATAAGAAAGTACCATAATTATAAAATAAGGGATAAAAAAAGAGAAAAGCAGAGAAATGTAAGCAAACTGAATTAGTTTTCCACAATGGGATGGGGGATTTCTAACGAAAAAAGGGCCTAAAACCAGATTCACTCAAAAAGTTGTTTTCAGTGTACCCAAAATACAAAAATCATAATAAAAAAGGCTGTGATTTTCAGAGAAACACTAATTTCTCTTACTCGTCACAGCCCCCTATTTTTTGAATACATTATTGATGATTTGAATCATAGCATCTTCTGTTTCATTGAACAGGTGAGAATAGGTTTTCAGCACCTCTTCTACTGTGTTTCCGAGGCGATCTGCAATGGCCTTGATATTTGCCCCGTGGTTAATCAAAAGCGTGGCATGGGAGTGTCTAAGGTCATGAATACGAATCTGCGGCAGCCCTGCAGCATCAGCCACTCTGTGAAATCTTTTATTAAGCAGCTTCGGAATAATCGGCTGATCCATACCAAACAGAAAGCCATCCGCAGACGCTCCAGGGCATGAATCATACCATTCAAGATATTTCTTCATAATCTGAAGCTCCTCCTCCGGCATTTTTATGACCCTGTAAGAGTTTTTGGTTTTAGGAGGTGTTACTACATACCTCTGACCACTCACGTACTGAGAAACAGTCTTATTGACGCGTATCGTCCCCTTCACGATATCCACATCGTCTTTTCTATTCAGGGCGAGCACTTCACCACGACGCATCCCCATATAATACAGAGTGCAGCAGATCGTATAATACATGATGTCGTCCTTAGGAAATGCCTGTACAAAGCGTTTCCACTCGTCAGGAGTGTAGAACTGCATTTCTTCTTTCAACTCGTCAGGGCGCTTAAAATTGGGGATAGAAGAAACAGGGTTACGCTCAATAAGATTCTGTTTAACAGCAAAGCTGAAAAGCTTATTCAGATACGTTCTCATCTTGTTAACATACGACAGTTTGTATTCTGGAGTGTTGTAGCTTTCGATGAAATCTTTTATCGTTTTGCTTCTGATCAGGTTGATTCTCTTATCATATAGCTCATTCATCTGGTCAAACATGTATTTATCAGTGGCAAGCGTGCTTGATTTCGTACTTCCTTGCTTTTCCCGTAAATACATTTCAGTAAGCTCTTTGAATGTGATATTGGAAGCCCGCATCTGTTCCAGATCCTCATTGTACTTAGCTAGGAAGCTATCCTCAATTTTCATAGCTTCTTTTTTTAGCTTGCAGCCTCTTGCCACACGATGATAGTCTTTGAAGCTCCCATCCTCCAATTTCACTTTACCACGTATATACCACTTACCGTTTCTCTTTTCAACAGCCATGAAACACACCCTCTTTCCTATCTCTAATATCAGTATAGCACCTAATCAGAATATAAAAAAGTAGATTTTTTCGTCATGTTTTCGTCATTTTGGTGTTTTTCGTCATAACAAGCAATGCAGCAAAACATAAAAAAAGCCTTTAAATAAAGGGTTTTCTTTATCTAAAGGCTTGTTTCCTTAAATGGTGGTCCCGGTCGGAATCGAACCAACGACACATGGATTTTCAGTCCATTGCTCTACCGACTGAGCTACGGGACCATTTGGTTGCGGGGGAAGGATTTGAACCAACGACCTCCGGGTTATGAGCCCGACGAGCTACCAGGCTGCTCTACCCCGCGATGTTTAATGAGCGATTCGGTTTTCTGTTGAAGACGTAAATGGCGGAGGAACTGGGATTCGAACCCAGGCGCCAGTTTCCCGACCTACCGGTTTTCAAGACCGGACCCTTCAACCACTTGGGTATTCCTCCAGATGTTCGGTAACATAATGGTGGACCCTGTAGGACTCGAACCTACGACCCACCGGTTATGAGCCGGATGCTCTGACCAACTGAGCTAAGGGTCCAATTAGCAAAATTGGTGGCGGGGGCGAGACTCGAACTCGCGACCTTCCGGGTATGAACCGGATGCTCTAGCCAACTAAGCTACCCAGCCGTGTTTACAATTTTACAATGGTCGGGATGACAGGATTTGAACCTGCGACCCCTTGATCCCAAATCAAGTGCACTACCAAGCTGTGCTACATCCCGAAATAAATGGCGCGCCCAGCAGGAATCGAACCCACAACCTTTTGATCCGTAGTCAAACGCTCTATCCAGTTGAGCTATGGGCGCATCGTTTTTCATTTTCTATCTTCACGCTGTTCTCATCAGCGCTCATATATAATACAACAGAAAGACCATTTATGCAAGACTTTTTTTGAATTTTTTTCGTTTTTTTTATACAGATGCAAAATAGCCTTATAAATAAAGGACTTGTGCCTTTTTCTCCGATTGCTTTCACTCCTCTTTTGCAGGATTAATCGTGTGTCTCATTATATTCTTTACAAAAAATCAGTATTCTGCGAATCAAAGCAAGCGGCAGTTTTTCATGCAGCGGCAGATGAATTGCCGTTTTAGTACATTTATAGGAAGCAAGCTCCTCCTGAAATTCACGAATAGCATCATTCCCCGGATAGAAGCCGATATAGCCCTTGCACTGCCCCACCTGCACCAGATACCCATGATACAGAAATGTTGGCAATCCCCAGCTGATTTTCTCCTCTGCATCCGGCACCAGCTCTCTGCATATTGAAAGTATGTCCTGTATGCGGGCGCGATACTCCTCGTCACATCCCTGTACATAGTCCTGTATTGTCCGATACGTAGCCTTTACCATATATTCCTCTCCTTTACATGAACACGTTTCCTTATACCTCTATCTCATCTCTATCTCTATCTCTATCTCTATCTCTATCTCTATCTCATCTCTATCTCTATCTCTATCTCTATCTCTATCTCTATCTCTATCTCTAGTATAGCACAGCATCAAAAAAAAGAGCCGCTAAGTTGCGGACTCAATGTCATCAACTTAAGGTATCTTGACAAATGTGTGGTTTATTGTATAGAAAACGAAAAAAGGTGAAATGATTACCTAAAATGGGTATCTATTTCACCTTTAATTATGCTATAATTGTAGTGTGAAATGAAAGGATGATTATACATTATTTAATATATATCTCAATTGATTTGTAGTGTGTATGATGGTGCTGTTATGTATGTGAGAACTTGGAAAAAAGGATCCAAAATCTATGCCAGTATTGTGAAATCTACTAGAAATGGTACAAAAGTTTCTCAGGAGACTGTTGCTTATCTTGGAGAAGTCACTTTTGATCAGATCCCTTATCTTAAAGCTGCTTATGCTAAGAATAAACCATTATTGGTTTATCCGGAGGAGTCCTTATGATGTCGTGTGAAAAATCTTATCTAAACAGGATTCATAGAACCGCTTTTCTGCTCGATACTGAATATATTGATATTATCCGTGGAAATAATCAAAATGCTTATACGAGAAAGAGAAAAATCCTTTTGCCTCATATCTTTATGCAGATGCTTGCCACAACCGGAAAATCACAGAAGAATGAAATTTCTGATTTCATTGAACAAGTTGATGAAAATATAGAAATATCTCAAACAGGTTATTTTAATGCGCGGATGAAATTTAACCCTGATGCCCTTCGTACAATTCTCCATGATATCAACAGAGATGTATATGCAGAAAAGAAATTATTAAAATTAAATGATTATTATATTATGGCGATTGATGGAAGCGATTTTTTGATACCTAAATGGAGAGATAATAAAGAGGTTTGGAAAACAAAATTGCACGATGGTGATAATGATCCTGTGATGGGTTCTGCTTCCAGTATTTTTGATGTCATTAATAAATGTATTATAGATATATCTATAAATTCGTATAAATACAGTGAGAAATCAAGCGCAGAAGATCATTTGGGTTATGCACGAGATATCTTACCTCAAGGATCAAAAATGGTTTGTATATTTGACAGAGGATATCCTTCTATTAAGCTGATCGATCAGATGTTAGAAAGCGGTCAATATTTTGTCTTTCGATTAAAAGCAAATGATTTTAAAAGGGAATGTGAAGAACTTCGTGATGATGAAGATGATAAATGGATTGATGTCATATATGATAGATTGCGGAGTAATCACTTCCGTGAGGATAGATCATTTCGGATAAAACTTATGAATACTACCTACCATTTACGTTTTGTGAAATTCCAAATCGTACTCAATGACGGAAGAACAGCTACAGAGATATTATTGACAAATCTTTCTGAAACTGATTTTGATACAGAAAGTATGAAGGAACTGTATCATCTGCGCTGGGACATAGAAACCTGCTATCGCTCCATGAAGTCACAATTAAAGATGGAAGAATTCTCAGGTTATCGGGAACAATTGATAAAGCAGGATATATACGCATGTGCATTAGTATACAATGCTGTATCTGATATCGTATGTTCAAAAGAAAACTTAAGTACCATACAACAGGAAAGATATAAATATGAGATGGCATTTAATAGAAATTATGCGAGTGGAAAATTGAAACACTATCTACTGAAGATATTTGTGTATTATGATCATCCAAAGCTAGCCAAAAAAGCATCAGTAAAAATGGATAAAGAGATGATGCGTCATCTCTGTCCAATACGCCAAGACAGAAATAGCATATATAGCAGACAGAAAAAGCGATTGAATAAACATAGAATGACTTATCGTTATTCTTATTGATGTAGTGTGAAATAGTATGATAGTGCCAAATTCGTGTTTTTTTGCGCACTTATTTCTCAAAAAAAAGTATCCTCTATAGGAACATATTGATTGTTCTCTATACTGAATACTCTTTTTTTGTCAAGATACCTTAAGTTGATGACATTGAGTTGCGGACTCTTCAGCTTTTCTTCGATCCTTGGTTGCCTTGATGACCTTCTGACGGGAAAACTCCTCCCGCTCCTTTTCCTCAAGTGCATCCGTTATGAACTTGATATTATGTTCAAAATCCGGAATTACGATGTTCTTCAGAGCATTGGCACGCTTCTGCGCCTTGCGGATTGCATTCGCAAGCCGATAGACACTGTTCTCCACCTCTGCCAGAATCACTGTCATTTCCTTAACCTTATAGAAACAGCGGTAAGCATAATCCAGCTTGGAATTCGCATGATCCAAGCCGTATGTCAGCTTATACTCCTGCTTATCATATTGAATCTTTGGAATCTCCACACCCATGACGCTTCGATAACTGATATGAATACCGGTATCCACCGGCACTGCCTCTACCAGATCACTGATGACTCCCAGAGACATATTCGCCTGCTGCAGGGCATAGTACGCCTTCTGATACGTAATTGTAATCTTATCACGCAGCAGCTTTACATCATCCATAAGCGACATCATTTCACGCGTCAGGATATTCCGTTTCCGATCCATCAGCTCATAGCCCATATGAGCCAGATCATTTGATTTCTTTGTCGCAATCAGATTTCCTTTGGTAGGAAACACCTGTTTATTGGCCATAATCAGTTACCCTGAGATGCCAGTTCCTTGATGATAGGCCCACTCTTCAGGCCAAAGCGTTTCACCGCACGTTCATGATCGTAGTACACTTCAAGAACCTCGTTGTCTACACGGTCAAGCTCTGCACGCGGCAGGACACTGAGCAGATCCCAGCCCAGATCCAGCGTTTCTTCAATACTGCGGTTATCATCAAATCCCTGATTCAGGAAATGCTCCTCAAATAACGTACCAAAGGACATATACTGCTTGTCGACATCACTCAGCTCATCCTCACCGATAACAGAAGCCAGACTTCTGGCATCCTGCACCTTCGCATAGGCTGCGAACAGCTGGTTGGAAACATCTGAATGATCCTTTCTTGTAAAGCCTTCACCGATGCCATCCTTCATCAGACGTGACAAAGAAGGCAGAACACCAACCGGCGGATAAACACCCATCTGGTTCAGATTACGATCCAGTACAATCTGCCCTTCGGTAATATAACCGGTAAGGTCAGGAATCGGATGGGTAATATCATCATTGGGCATGGTCAGAATCGGAATCTGTGTTACAGACCCTCCGGCACCCTTGACAATCCCTGCTCTTTCATACAGCGAAGCCAAATCAGAGTACAGATATCCCGGATATCCTTTACGTCCCGGAATCTCCCCCTTACTGCTGGAGAATTCACGAAGCGCCTCGCAATAGGAGGTGATATCTGTCAGAATAACCAGTACATGCATATCCTGCTCATACGCCAGATACTCTGCAGCGGTTAAGGCACAACGCGGTGTCAGCGTACGCTCAATGATCGGGTCATTGGAAAGATTGATGAACATAACAACCTTTTCCATAACCCCTGCTTCCTCAAAGGAGCGTTTGAAATAATCCGCAACGTCATTTTTCACACCCATGGCTGCAAAAACGATACAGAAGTTCTTACCATCCCCTTCCGATATCTTCGCCTGCTTAACAAGCTGAACAGCCAGCTCATTGTGCGGCATACCGGATCCGGAGAAGATCGGCAGCTTCTGCCCGCGAATCAGCGTCGTTAAGGCATCAATACTGGAAATACCGGTATTGATATAGTTTCGCGGATATACACGGGAAACCGGATTCAGCGGCTGTCCGTTGATATCCGCACTTTTCTCGGCATAGATTTCTCCCAGCCCGTCGATGGGCTGTCCGCTTCCGTTAAAGGTTCGCCCCAGCATCTCGCGTGACAACGCCAGCTCCATCGGCTTTCCTGTAAATTTTGTTTTTGTGTTTTTCAGGGAGATTCCATTGGTTCCCTCAAACACCTGAATGGCAGCTTTCCTGCCCTCCAGCTGAACCACTCTTCCAAGACGTGTCGTTCCATCTCCGCACTTGATTTCCACCATCTCTTCATAGCTGGCGTTTTCCACGTTATCCAGGAAGACAAGAGGTCCGTTAATTTCACTTAATCCTACATATTGAAGACTCATGCACTTTCCTCCTTACGCAACCTGTGAGACAGCCGCATCAATCTGTCGGAAGTAATCATCCAGCAGCTCGATGTGGTCATTCGGCACATCGTATTTCATTTTGGTAACCTTGTCGAAAATACCGGAAGCCACAACCTGACTCATCGGTTTCCCCTGTGCTACCAGATCCTTGCATTTCTTATATAAATACAGAATAACATCCATCATTTTCATTTGTTTTTGTAAAGGTACATACGTATCATCCTTATGGAACGCATTCTGCTGCAGATATCCTACCCGGATGACCTTGCAGATTTCGATAACCAGCTTCTGATCCTCCGGTAACACATCGCTGCCGATCAGTTTTACGATTTCCATCAGCTTCGCTTCCTCTGCCAGCAGACTCATAATTTCCTGACGGCTGCGCAGAAAGCGCATATCCACATTTTTATTGTACCATTTCGTTAAGTCTGTCACATATTCGGAATAGCTTTCCGTCCAGTTGATGGCAAAATAATGACGCGCATAGGCCAACTGTTTGTCCAGCGCCCAGAAGCAGCGCACAAATCGCTTGGTGTTCTGAGTTACCGGCTCAGAGAAATCAGACCCCTGCGGTGATACGGCACCGATGATGGATACCGATCCCACCTGATCATTCAGTGTCTTCATATAGCCGGCACGCTCATAGAACTGTGAGATACGACTTGGCAGATAAGCCGGAAAGCCTTCCTCGGCCGGCATTTCCTCCAGACGTCCACTGATTTCACGAAGCGCCTCCGCCCAGCGTGATGTGGAGTCTGCCATGATGGCAACATGATAACCCATGTCACGATAATACTCTGCCAGTGTCAGACCGGTATAAATACTCGCCTCACGTGCCGCAACCGGCATGTTGGATGTGTTGGCGATCAGTACGGTACGATCCGTCAGCGGGCGATTGGATTTCGGGTCGATCAGCTCGGAGAATTCCTCCAGAACCTGCGTCATCTCGTTTCCACGCTCACCGCAGCCGACATAGACAATGATATCGGCATCACACCACTTCGCCAGCTGATGCTGCGTCATGGTCTTTCCGGTACCAAAGCCGCCCGGAATCGCTGCCGTACCACCCTTGGCAATCGGGAACAGGGTATCAAAAATACGCTGTCCGGTAATCAAAGGCACACTGATCGGTAATCGTTCCGCTACAGGACGTGCCGTTTTGATCGGCCATTTCTGTACCAGTGTCAGCTCATGAAGCTTATCCTTTTCATCCTTCACCTTCAGGCAATACGCTGATCGATAGCTGTTATGTTACCGTTCTCTGCCGCTTCCACAACCGTTCCATACAGGGTTGGCGGAATCATGCAGCGATGCTCGATCAGATCCGTTTCCGGAAGCGTCGCAAAAATCTGCCCGGGAACAACCTCATCCCCTACAGAAACCTTTACCGTTACATCCCATAAGACCTCTTCATCCAGCGGTGCCACATCGCTTCCGGTCGCAATAAAGGCTCCGGATTCCTTTGCGATTTCCTTCAACGGACGTTCAATGCCGTCAAAGATATTACGCAGGATACCAGGCCCCAATGTTACAGAAATCGGACTGCCCGTAGGCTCGACTGGTTCTCCCGGCTTTAATCCTGTTGTGGATTCATACACCTGAATCGTCGTTGCCTCTTTGCTGATGGAAATCACCTCTCCCATCAGACGTTTATGACCGACATATACTTTCTCCAGCATGGAGAAGTCGACTGCATTTTGGACCTTTACGACTGGACCGTTGATGGAATATATAACATTTTCACTCACATTATCACCTCGAATCATACGGAATTTATCGTATGCTATTATTTGCATGTTATTTTATAAACAATCCTGAGTTCGTATAGAACCAGTCTTTCTGTTCATCGATGCCGGTGTCAAAGGTTTCATCTACAACGATTCCTTTTTCCTCACATTCCATGCGAAATCCTCCAAGCAGAATATCTGGTATCGCACTTCACCGTCACACGGCTTTCCATATCGTCTCACAGACATCTTCAAGACAGCCTTGATCTTTGTCTGCGACATAAACACAACCTGTTCATAACCCAGCTGTGCCATGATCAGCAAGTTTTTTTCTAAAGCTTTCCAACAGCATCGTCTTACGGATGCGTCAAATTCACTGCAAGCTGCGTTGTTTTGCGGCCCTGAATACCGCATCAGTAAGCTCACAGCGTTTTTTCATGAGTCTACGATTCGTTTCCTCATGCCTATGCTTAGCCGCAATGGCATGCTCTGCTGGCTATCTTCTTGCAGCTCTGTTCTCTGGCAAGTCCAGCCTCACGTTTGGGCATTTCAGCTCCAGGCCCTCCATGGATTTTTTTCGGATTTCATCTATTTCCTGTTCAATACCGGCAATCTCGATGTCGCTAACTCGTTTTATCTCTTCCTCAAAGTACTGCTCCAATTTAATTTTGTCATCTAGCATAGCAAACACCTCATAGTTTCACACCGATTGCCTCGGATACATAGCGGTCAATGGTCTCTCCGATCTTTGCGGAGCCATGACGGTCGGGAATCTCGACAATCAGCGGTTTCTTTTGTTTCAGTTTTAATTCAGAAATAACCTCGGGGCAGGTTTCGATCAGCTTTGTCGTCATTAAAACGATAGCTATATCCTCCATATGCATCACACGCTCCAGCTCCTCCAGAACCTCATGACGCTCATGGACAACCACCCCTTCGATCCCTGCCAGACGCATCCCCATCTGGGTATCGATGTTATCACTGAGCAGGTAGAATTTCACGAATGATCACCACTTACAGCCGTTTATTACTTATGCTACATCAACTGTATTCATCAAGATTTATAATTTCGAAGATCATAGTAATAGAGATTAGAAGACCGTAGATAGCAACACCTTCACCCAGGGCAACGAAGATCATGGATTTACCGAAGTTCTTCTCATTTTCAGAGAATGCTCCGATTGCGGCAGGTGCAGCGGCAGCAACGGCGATACCTGCACCAAGTGCGGAAAGTCCGGTCGCAAGTGCAGCGGCGCCATAAAGCCCAGACCCTGACCGATGGAGCCGGCCATTTTCATTGTGACATCATCAGCACCTGCAGCATAAGCCTTCGTAGCACTGAAGAACACTGTTCCCAATACGATTGCAAAGAAGAAGCAGACGTGCGTAATCATACGGCGTTTTGCTACGGATACACTCTTCTTTCCACGGAATACATTCACCAGCGGTAAAGAAATCAGCGCGATCAGAATAAGCGGTAATAAAAGTTCAAACATGTTTAACATGATAGTTCCTCCTTTTAATCATTCAGTGATTTAAACATAATACCGTTCCCCGTGAAATAACGGGAAAACATTTCATAGAATTCCAGACGAAGCACCTGGATTCCGACGATCATACCCTCCAGACACATGACGAAGATATTACCGAGAATCATCACGATCCATCCGGCACCTCCGGCCATGTCCATAATCAGCATAACAGCCATCATCATACCGGCATGTGACAGGACGAAGCCGCCGACACGCAGGTAGGAGATGGTATTGCTGATAAAGGACAGACAGATTTCAAACAGCTCGAAGAAGCTTTCCACAAAGAAGCCTCCAAAGCCATCCGGAAACATCTCCTTTTTCTCCATTTTTCTTTCCAGTGCCTCCTTCAGGAAAATCAGTACCAGCGGTACAAGCAGAAAGACAATGGCAAATACCGGATTGGTGATGACGCTGACTCCGCTCAACAGCTGATAAGCGCCTCCTCCAACCAGGGAAATATAGAAGACAAGTCCGGCAATCCCGTTCTGTGAAAAGAACAGCTCGCCGTAGTTTTTGTTTTTGATCTGCAGATACAGATTGATGCCGATACTGATTACGATTAAAACAGCTCCCAGCCCCACTGCCATGACAAGCAGTACGGGAATGAAATTGCTGGTCATAACCTCAACCGGCTTCTCAGATAGACCAAATACGGTCTTATACAAAGGATTCAGCAGCTCCTCGTTACCGAATACAGAACCGTATACAATACCGAAGATACTGGAGAAGATACCGATACGCATACCGATTTCCCCAAGCCGCATCCCTTTCCATTTATAAAACAGATATCCGACCAGGATCAGAACAAATCCCTGTCCCAGGTCTCCAAACATAATACCGAACAGAAGTGAATACGTAAACGCTACAAAGGGCGTTGGATCGATTCCTTCATATTCGGGAGTGCCATACATTTCTACAAACATCGAGAAGGGCCTGGCAAACCACCCATTCTTTAATTTGGTCGGAGGCGAAAGTCGCTTGTCGCTATGGGCAGGCCTGACTTCGATTTCCACCTCCTTCAAATTCGAGAATGATTCCTTCAATTTTGGCACATCTTCTTCAACCACAAAACCTGTAATGGAAAATCTTTCACCGAGACCCAGTACATATTTTCTGGCTTCAAAGGTATGGTTTATAAACTCCAGTTCCGCCTTGATGTCAGCGAAATTGTCAATGCATTCCGCCTTCAGAGCTTCAATGACTTCATTGACATGCTGCAGCTGCTTGAGATCGTTGTCGATTTCCTCCTGCAGATTCTCTTTGGCCTGAATCGGATTTCCATGGACGAATTCCGGAATACGGATACGTTCAAAGTACAGAGAGGAGAAAATATTGTCCACATCTCCCTCGTATTTCGCGGTTGTGAAATATACACACCAGCTATACGTATCATCCGTACTGAATGACTTGAATACAAACGGGCGGTTGCGGTAATACTGCAGCTTTTCGACACTGTCGATCGGCAGTCTTCCGAAACGAATCTTGATATACTTGCATTCAAACAGATCATCCAGATTCAAATCAATGCTTTCTATATTGCGGACCTGCGTCAGCGCATCGCGGTTTTCCTGGATAACAGTCTCCAGCTCGCGGCGTATTGCAGCCCCGTTTTCAAAGCGCTCGTGGATGGAATCAATATACTTGCGGATGCCTTCCAGATCATACGCACCGTTTTTTACGTCCTTCACCGGAAGCGTCATATCCATGTCCTGCAGCACCTCATTGAAATGCGTCAGTACATCGGTTATCGGGTTTTCATCACTCAGCGTGGTAAGTCCGTGTACACTGTCCACAAACTTACTGGCCGGTTCCGGATGAAAGTAATCCAGTTCCACGAATTTCAAAAGTACATCGTTGAGATATTCATTATCCGCAAGGATGTTGACCAGTTTCATTTTTGAAATTGCCATGAACATTCTCCTTTCTAGTAGATCAGCATGCGCTCCATATCCTCAATGGATACATGATAACGCACACCTTCAATAATATTGATGATATTTTCCAGCTCACGCTCTGCGGTATACAGATAGCTGGAATATACCAGGGGGGCATCGAGAGAATAATAGATATTCTTCTTTGCCAATGCATACAGAAAGGAATCGGTATAGTGTTCGATGTATACATAATCCTTCTCCATATCCTCAATTCCCAGACGATACGTGCTGCTTTTGCAGCAGCTTGATAAATGCACGCGCATTCGGCTGTGCAATCAGCTCTTCCACAAATGCGGCGGACAGATGCTCATGCACCGGTACCAGCGATTCACGAATGACATCCTCACGGGCATTGAAGTATTTTTTGTAGCGGTAAATCTTTTCAATGTTGCTAAGCTCAATCTGGGTTGCGAAATACTGCTTGACTGCTTTTCTGCTTTTTCCCTTCAGGTTTTGTCAATCACCTGAAAGGTATGGGTGTAATGCTGCATCTGCAGCTGTGTTTCAATCTTTGTATAGTCAATATCATTTTCCTCACCCTTTTTCACACGGTAAGGAAGCAGTACCGCATAATACATCGTATGCTTTAAAACATCCAGCAGCTCATCATAGCTATGAACATTCCCCAGCCGCAGCAGATCAAAGCTGGTGTACGACTTTAGAAAGATAGGAAATTCCGCAATGGCAGCTTCATACTCCCGGGAAATCAGTACCCGGATACGGGACAGAATCAAATCGATTTCAATCTGCTGCATATGCAGCCGGTAATACGGCTTCATGGCCGCATCCGCATAACGGTATAATTTCATGGTTTTCTTGAAAATTTCCTGTCGCAGGATACTTTCCAGCTGACCTCGGTGAATATTGTTCTCACGCACATCCTTCAGGGCAGCGGCATAGGAGGTCTCATGCTTCAGGTAACCGGCGATTTCCGCCACGCTTTTCTTATGCAGCAGCTCCTGATACATTTCTTCACTCAGCGCTTCCCCATGCATGCTTCTGGCCTTCGCCACAATAACACCTTCTGCCATACTCATATACACATCACCTCCCAACGTGTACAGGCGAACACATAACTACATCGCCAGCGTTCGTTTTACAATCTGTGAAACCCACTCCTCCTTATGCTCCTCATATTTCTGCTGGAGAGCATTGAGCGATTCCTCATAGGCTGCTTCTTCCTGCTGCATAGCATTCTGCAAATCCGCATCCATCTGTTCGCGCTTCTTCGCTATACAGTCTTCTGTTTCCTTTCGATACTTTTCTCTGATTTCCATACTCTGGTCCTGTATCAGATTCTGGATATTGTGGCGTTCCTGCTGTTTCTGCTCAACACGCGCTCTTGCCTGCTTGTCGGCATCTACGATTTTACGAATGATTTCTTCCAAAAAACGACACCTCCTTTATCCTTATTATATCACCGATTCGTTTGGCCGTTCACCAAACTTCTAGAAGTATACACCTTTTTATTTTGGTGTGCAAGCAAAGATTTCACTCCTTTTTATTATAAAATCGGTTCCGCAAAACCCCTGTAAAAATTGCGGTTTTCCATCCATTTTTCGTGTATTTTTTACCTTATGAAAATTTTGTAAACAAAGCGATACTGAAACCCCTTTTTCTGTACACGGCTGTTGGTTGTTGTTTCTGATTTAAAATACTGTTCAAGGGCTGCCTTCGTACATGCTGT
Organism: Streptococcus sp.; assembly: GCA_047241705.1. Classification (GTDB taxonomy): domain Bacteria; phylum Bacillota; class Bacilli; order Lactobacillales; family Streptococcaceae; genus Streptococcus. Next base: position 146,940 of record JBKTJB010000002.1, on the reverse strand, counting down.
TCCATATTCCATAATTGAAAATTTCAATTATGGAAAATATAAACAAAACATAAATTCTCTAAATTTTTCAGCTGCTCATAAAAGGAATACCTCCTATCACATATTGCGGACGGTCTGCACCATGAAAGAGGCACAACTGCACATCAGCTGCAAAGAGGCCTTCCTTTCCATACCCTCTTCAACAAGGCATCAACCGATTCGAAACTTACCATTCTTTATATGGTGATTCCATACAGAAAGACATACCTCATCTGCCCTAACGCATATCAGCTTTGCAATAAGCAAAAAAAACAGGCGACTATAATGTCTTGCGCATAGAATATTTAAAGCTGTATATCCGCAGAATACAAGAAAAAAACAGACCTTATCTGTACGGATAAAATCTGCATATTTGAATCCATGAATGTGATCCTCTATATTTATATAGGAAAGCAATCCTGCAATTTGGAATCAGGTGATTATCCAATAGTTCGCAGCTTTGGCAGCTTTCGGAAGCAATCAGCTCTGTTCCAGCACCTTTTGTGCCAGCTTTTCATTCTGTTCAATCTTCTCATAGTCCTCAATCAGCTCCGAGGATGCATATACATCCGGGTCATTTTCACGATCCTTGAAAACAATTTTCAACAGAATCGGGGTTATCACAGTTGTCAGTACAACCATAATGATAATCGGGCCGAAAAATGCCTCATTCATCAAGCCAACCTTCATCCCCTTGCTGGCGACAATCAGAGCGACCTCACCGCGGGATACCATGCCGATGCCGATTCGAAGACTCTGTATGTTCTCATACCGGCACAGCTTCGCCCCCAGACCGCAGCCAACGATCTTTGTCAGAATTGCCAGAACCAGAAGCAGTACCGAGAATATCATAATGCTGGTACTCATTTCCGGCAGCACAACCTTCAAGCCAATGCTGGCAAAGAACACCGGGGAAATCAATAAATAAGACAGGGTTTCAATACGCATCTGCACATAATTGCAGCGGCTCGTACCACTGATAATCAATCCTGCGATAAATGCACCGGTGATATCCGCAACCCCGAAGAAGGCTTCCGCAACATAGGCAAACAGCAGACAGAAGGCAAAGCTCAGAATAGAAAAGCGGCGGTGTACCTTCTGATAACGGTCAAACAGCTTTTCGATACCCTTACGTGCAAATATACCAACGATAACAGCCAGCACGAAGAAGGCAACGATTTTCAGCATAACCTCTGTTAGCTGTACGGATGTATCCGCCATACCGGTAATGATGGTCAATGCGACAATTCCCAAAATATCATCTATCAAAGCCGCCCCAAGGATGGCATTGCCGCTCGGTGTGGACAGCTTTCCCATCTCCTTCAGCGTTTCCACTGAGATACTGACGGAGGTTGCCGTCAGAATGACGCCGATAAACATGTTCTGCAGAAATGCTGTAGGCTCCGTATTGAAGAAGGATGCCAGCACATAACCGGCAATCAGCGGAACCAGTACACCGATAACGGCAATGACAAAGCTGTTTCTGCCGCTTTTCTTCAGCTCGGATATATCTGTTTCCAGACCGGCGGAGAACATCAGTACGATAACACCGATTTCCGCAATATGATCCAGGAATTCCGATTCCTGTACGATATTAAAGCATGCCGGCCCCAGCAGCAGTCCTGCAACCAGCGCCCCAACGACCTGCGGCATTTCGATTCTTCTTGTCAGCAGTCCGAATACTTTCGTACTGAGCAGAATCAGCGCCACGTCCAGCAGGTAACGATAAGATTCCATAAACTCTCTCCTTTTATTTTCAACTTAACTGATTATACACCCCTTTTTCATAAAAGCAAGCGATTTCATTCAAATTCTATCCGGTATTTATTTCCAGTGCTGCGATTCAATGATCAACCAGACAGTGTATATATGAAATAACATACGTTTCTAGCACAGGCCGCAGTTTTCATAAAGGTCATGATCCTTTGCCAGTCATTTTATTGCATACTGTTTCCTGCCAGTATCTGTGCATGAAGTTCTATTAGAATAAGTCTTGTGCATGCGATTTTACATGAAGCAAGTGAAGATGGGGGGAATGCTACAGGTTCTGTGGGTACACCGGTCTATTTTACGATTTTCAAAGGACCGTATCTATCCGATAACGTCCGGCTCGTATCTTTGAAAGAGTCAAAGGCATGCCGTTATACCATTTCAAAACGGTCTTGCGATATCCGCAAACTGCCGCTCAATATCGGTATCCTGCAGCTCGAATGCTCTGCCGTTGAGATACTGCAGACAGCACGCATCCCCCTGAAAATGAAATGCCACATGATACGCACAGAGTGCCTGATAAGTCTTCTCTTTTGTCTTCCTCGCCCCGTATTTTACATCGCCCAGCAGAGGATGTCCCAGCCAGCTCATAAGAGCTCGAATCTGATGACTTTTACCGCTGTGCAGCTCCACCTCAACAAGAGAGTAGCGCTCTGCCTCCTGCAACACACGATAGCCTGTTTCCATGCGGGTATAGCCTTCCCGCTCACGATCGATAACCTCCGCCGTATTTTGCTCATTCTTTCGATGATACAGCACGATATGATCCTGCTTTTTTTTCAATTTCCCCTGTACGATACACAGATATTTCTTTTCCACCTGACGAAGTGCGATTTTTTCACTCATGCAGCGAAGAGCCGCAGCTGTTTTAGCCGCAATTACCAGCCCCTGCGTGTTTCGGTCGATACGATGGCACAAGGCAGGGGTAAAGCTTTGTTCAGTGGTTGGATCGTATTCTTTTTTACAATACAGATAATGCAGCAGGCGGTCTGCCAGATTATCCTGCACCTCACTGGTGTCACTGTGTGCGCGAAGTCCCTTGGGCTTGTTGATCAGCAGAACAGCATCATCCTCATAGACCACATCCAGTGCATTCGGGACCTGTAGAAAGCTGCGCATGGTTGCTACTTCATAAAACTCCTCGGGGATATAGCACTGCATGGTGTCTCCCACCTGCAGTCGCTGGGAAATCTCACAGCGTTTCCGATTCACCTTGATTTTCTTATTCCTTATATATTTATACATCAGGCTCTTGGGCATGGTCTTCTTACTCGCTGCTTTCTGTATAAACGCTTATCCACCCGCTGATCCGCATCGTTTTCATTGATAATGAATTCTTTCATACACATTCCTCACCTTTCATGATATCAATTCACAGCAAATCCCTGATAGATGCTGCAGGCTTTCAGAACAGATCCTATGCAGTATCCCCACGGAGACAGCATTTTTCCATGAATTGTTATCTTTTCCCTGTATATTATACCGTACTTGCATTGCATAATCATAGAAAAACGACTAAAATTACAGTACAGAAGTGATACAGGAGGAGGGATGCGTGTGTATCGATGCAAAATGTCCGTGCGCGCTCTGGTAGAATCGGTATGGATCGGCGGTGATCTGGTATCCACAGCGCCATCCATCGAACGGGCAAATCTGGGTAGCCGTATTCATCGCATGCTGCAGAGCTCTGCACAGGGAGACTATGAAAGCGAAGTATTTCTGAAGCTGTCCAGTGAACTGGATGATATCCTGTTTGAAATTGAAGGCAGAGCGGATGGTGTTCGCAAGGAGGACGATCAGGTGACGATTGAGGAAATCAAAACAACCGCGATTCCCTTTTCCGAATTGAACGAGCCCGTCATGGTCCATCTCGCACAGGCCTATTGCTATGGCCATATGTATCTGGCTGAGCACGTTGCTCCCTCCATTCGCATCCAGATGACCTATTATCAGATTGATACCGAGGAAATCAAGCAGTTTGACGAGGAGAAAACACGGGAGGAGCTGGCGGCATTCTATATGGATACGCTGCGGCGCTATGTGAAGTGGGCAGCACTCAGCAGAGATTTGAAAATCAGCTCTTCCAGAACACTGAAGGAGCTGAAGTTTCCGTTTCCGGATTATCGCAGCGGACAGCGTGACTTTGCAGTCGCCGTATACAAAACCATTCTGGATCGGGAAAAGCTGTTCGCCTCCGCACCAACCGGTATCGGAAAGACAATTTCCACCCTGTTTCCGTCTTTGAAGGCAATTGGAGAGGGTAAGGCGGAAAAGGTATTTTATCTGTGTGCGAAAAATGTAACGGCCACAGTTGCCTATGATACTCTGCGACTGCTTTACAAGCAGGAGGTATCCTTTAAAAGCGTGGCAATCACAGCCAAGGATAAAATCTGCTTTCAGGATGTGCGCAACTGTGACCCCGAGGTATGTCCCTATGCAAAGGGCTATTATGATCGCTGTCAGGATGCCTTGTATGAGCTGCTGCAGGAAACACAGTTCATCGATCGTGAGGCCGTTGAAAAAAAAGCAAAGGAGCATTTGATCTGTCCCTTTGAGCTGAGCCTTGATGCAAGTCTGTATGGGGATGTGATTGTCTGTGACTATAACTATGTATTTGATCCGCGGGTGTATCTGAAACGTTTTTTTATGGAAAAGGGAGACTATATTTTTCTGGTGGATGAAGCACACAATCTGGTGGATCGTGCCAGAAGCATGTACAGCTGTGAGCTGAATAAGTCGGCGTTTCTTGCGGCAGCCCGCAATATCCAAAAGCAACGCAAGCCGCTGCATGCGGCACTGCGCGCTGTCAACCGTGAATTCCTGCGGTTAAAAAAGCAGTGCGAAGAGGAAGGACAGAATTTTATTCACCAAAAGGATCCAATTTCTTCCATCAGGCAGCGTCTGGCAGATGTGATTGAACAAATGGATATCTATCTGCAGAGTGAGCATGAAGATACCTGGGATGAAGAATTACGCGATCTGTATTTTTCATGCATAAACTACAACCGGATTTCCGAGTTTTATGATGAGGATTTTGTCACCTGTTATGAAAAGCAGAGCAGTGATATCGTACTGAAGCAGCTCTGTCTGAATCCGGCACATCCATTAAAGGAAACCTGTGCCATGGGACGAAGCACTGTCTTCTTTTCTGCGACGCTTTCTCCCATTGATTATTATCTCGATCTGCTGGGTGGAACAAGAAAGACCAGAAAGCTGTTTCTTCCTTCTCCATTCTCGGCAGAAAAGCGTAAAATCGTCCTGTGTGACGCCATTTCCACCCGCTATCGAAACCGCGATAGCTCCCTGCACCCGATTGCCGCTATGATTCACGCAGCGGTGCAGGCCAAAACAGGAAATTGCATTTGTTTCTTCTCGCCAAGCTAATGCCTATGGCGAAGCAGGTTGCCCAGACCTTTTGTGAACAGTTCCCTGATATTCACGTATCCCTGCAGGAAAGCGGGATGAAGGAAGAAGAGAAGCAGCACTTTCTTGAACACTTCAATACCACACAAGAACTGCATGTTCTGTTCTGTGTGTTAGGCGGCATGTTTTCTGAAGGAATAGACCTGAAGGGGGAAAAGCTGATCGGTACGATCATTGTCGGTGTAGGACTTCCGCAGGTCAATCCACAGCAGGAGCTGCTGCGTGAGCACTTTGATGAGGTTAACGAAACGGGGTATGCCTACGCATATCAGGTACCGGGCATGAATAAGGTACTGCAGGCTGCCGGCCGTGTTATTCGCTCGCACAGTGATATCGGTATCGTGTTACTCATTGACGAGCGCTTCACCACACCGTTTTATCAGCGGCTGTTACCAGAACACATGCGGCCGTTTCAAATTATCAATGATCCAACCCGTCTGCATGCGGCTGTAAAACAATTCTGGCAGCAAAACAGCTGATGTAGGCAGCCTGTATTTCCACCTTCAGGATCCTCTCTTATGGGATTGGAGCCGGCATCGTGATTTCACCGTGTATGTCTATCGCAAATTCTATTTTCCATCTAAAAATTTATTTGCCCCCTTCACAAATAAAGCATATCGTTTTGTGTGAAAGCAGGCTCTTCCTCATTCCAGACAGTATATATAAACGCTTTCTTTTCAAGGATTATCGAACAAAGCTGCAATGCTGTATATTTTTCAGCAGTTAAAGTATACAGTCTGATAAGCTTTTCATCCAATGTTCTATTATAAGCATCCTTGCCTGTATATCAGGAAATGGATGTCAACGCATCAACACACCTGCCGTTATATTTTTTACACGGCCTACATATATCATCATAGACGGTTAATTTTACATTGATTGTCGGATGATCGATAAGTTCATTTGCGACTTTATAGAAATCATGTCCCATGGGTTCATCCGGTATAAATCGTTCAATACCGGCACCATACAGCTTTATGATATCTATAAAATGATGCGGCTTGATGATAATTTCATCCACCCTGCATTCCTCCTTCTCCATCTCAGATTCCTATGTTTCTTAAATACATTTTATCACAGCGGACTATGAAAACCCATGCCCTTTCAGAAAACAGCATTCATAAGAATAAAATCGTAGTCTTTGTGTCCGCAGCAGCTAAAGCCCTGCCATTTAATTGTCCGGATAGTTTCTTTTATACATAATAAAAAGGTATCAGCAGCAGAATTCCCGGTTTCATTCCTACGATCCTTCTCTGCAGATACCTTTTGGTGTTTTCGTCAGTACCTTATTTCAATTGTTTCAGACAGCTTGTTCCTATTGTGTTCTTCGGCATGGATACCTCAAAATTATCCGCAATCGTGGCTCCGATCATGGCAAAGGTATCACTTACCGGCAATAGTCCGTGTCCTTCCATACGCGGGCTGTATGCCAGAAACGGAACCATTTCCTTGGTATGATCCGTTCCCTTATAGGTTGGGTCATTCCCATGATCTGCAGTAATGATCAATAAATCATCCTCCTGCAGCTTATTGAGAACAACTCCCAGCAGCTCATCAAAGCGCTCCAGTTCTTCTCCATAGCCGACCGGATTTCTGCGATGTCCCCACAATGCATCAAAGTCAACCAGATTGACGAAGCATAAGCCGTGGAAATCCTGCTCCATGACCTCAATCGTCTGTTCCATGCCATGCACGCTGCTCTTGGATTTATGAGCCTGTGTAATGCCTTCACCATCAAAAATATCCTTGATTTTTCCAATGCTGATTACATCCAGTCCGGCTTCCTTCAGCGCATCCAGCGCTGTTTTCCCATACGGCTTCAATGCATAGTCGTGACGGTTGCTGGTGCGTTTGAATTCCCCTTTTTTACTTCCGGTATACGGACGCGCAATGACTCTTCCCACCATCCACTCCGGACGCATGGTCAGTTCTCTTGCGATTTCACAATAATGATATAAAGTCTCCACACCCATCGTTTCCTCATTTCCGCAAATCTGCAGAACAGAATCCGCTGAAGTATAGACGATCAGATCCCCGTTTTGTATTTCCTGCTCTGCCAGCTCGTCCAGAATCTCAGTTCCACTGGCAGACTTGTTTCCGATAATATGACGCCCTGTACGTTTTTCCAGCTCATCGATCAAATCCTGTGGAAAGCCGGTTTCCGTAAAGGTTTTAAACGGTGTCGTGATATGCAGTCCCATCATTTCCCAGTGTCCGGTCATCGTATCCTTGCCGACACTGGCTTCCAGCAGCTTCGTATAATAACCCAGGGGCTCGGCTGCCGGTGCCACATGCTTAAGCAGATGAAGGTTTGCCAGTCCCAGCTTTGCCAGATTCGGAATATGAAACTTCGGCATGCTTGCATCAATATGTCCCAGCGTATCACAGCCCTCATCATCATATTCCGCCGCATTCGGCATCGCACCGACACCGAGAGAATCTATGACGATTGTAAAAATCCTCTTATATGGTTTCATGTTAACCTCCTTGTGTGTTTTATTTATAACGTGCTTTCCTGTCGTATGTTATAATGCCACAGCTGTTTCCAGTGCAACCAGCATCATATCATGGAAGGATGTCTGACGCTCTTGTGCAGTTGTCTCTGCATGTGTAACCAGAGAATCGCTGATGGTCAGCAGGCAGGCAGCGCGCTTGTTTAAAATTTTGGCATTGTGGAATAGAGCAAAGCTTTCCATTTCAACACATACACAGCCATGCTTTTCAAAAAATTCCCGGTGTCCGTCCACGTTGTCCTCATGATAAAAAACATCGCTGGAATGAATTCTTGCCTTTGTCAGCGGTTTGTTCACCCTTGCGGCCGCTGCTTCTATTTCAGCATTCAGCTCAGCACTCGGTGTCTGAATATCACCGTCGACATCCGCCTGTGCCTTCGCGAAGGTGGATTCACTCCATGCACTGTCTGCAAGTACCAGATCAAACAGCTTCAGCGTATCCGTGTAGGCTCCTGCACTACCGATTCGAATAATGTTTTCTACCTCATAAAATTTATACAGCTCATAGGAATAGATTCCAATACTTGCCATTCCCATACCGCTTCCCATGACAGAGATTTTCTTTCCCTTATAGGTACCGGTATATCCGAACATATTGCGGACCGTGTTAAACTGTACCGGATTTTCCAAATAGGTTTCTGCAATGAATTTGGCGCGGAGCGGATCCCCCGGCATGAGTACAGTCGGTGGCCGCCGTTGCCGCTGGCAGCAGCGTTATGTGGTGTTGACATAAATACTTCCTCCTTTACATAGGTTTTACGCAAAGCAGATTCCCATACATCCTGCTTGCTTTTTTTACAATAGTATCATACTATAGGAGCAGATAATAAAAAAAGGACATCTGTCCACTTTTTGAAAAGAAGGTGAATTTTATGACTGCCCTGCAGGATTTGTTAGAGGAAACAAAGGAATGCCATCACAGTCTGCTGAAGCAGCTGTTTGCCAATTGTCCCGTAGAGGTGCTGCAGCAGATGCAGCTGATCCGTCTACGTAAGAATCAAAATCTGATTTCCACTTACCAGACCAGCAATCCGGTATTTGTGCTGCTGGATGGCCGTCTGCAGGCGATCGAAGAGCGGGTCGTGGATATTCCTTACAGCTTTACGGAGCTGCACCCGGTGGATATCGTCGGCGATTATGAGCTGTTCACCGGCATGGAGGGACACTATGTGACGCTGAAAACGATGGAAGCCTCATGCTGCGCCAGACTGAGTGCTGCCTCCTATCTGCACTGGATGAAGAGTGATGCAAACGCCCTGTTTCTGCGTACGCAGATGCTGATGAAGGAGCTGTCTGTGCAGACGCAGCTTCAGCGGCAGTATTTGTTTATGGATAATCGCACACGCCTGCTTCTGTTTTTGCTGCGTTCCAATGGACAGAGTGGTGGAAGGATTCCTGCGACCCGGGAACGGATTGCAGCTTCCATCGGCTGTAGTGTGCGTACCTGCAACCGCATTATTCTCACCTTGTCACAGGAAGGCTTTGTGGACTGCATCCACGGCAAGCTGCAAATCAGCGAACAGCAGCGCAGTGCGATAAAAAAAGAACTGGAGACCTCCAGTTTCTCTTTCTGATCACGCCATCAGGGATTCACATTGGCGTATCGTATCGACAACCACGCAGCCTGTTTTTTCCAGCTTTCCCTTATCCTCATGTCCGTTGGCGATCAGAATACAACGGCAGCCGGCACCATGGGCAACCTCACTGTCGTGTACACTGTCACCGATAAAGACCACTTCCCGCGGATTCAGACCGCTTTCCTGTACAAAGCGCTTTGCCAGCTCTGCCTTGGATGCCGCATGGATATTATCCAGACCGCGTACCTGCTCAAAATATTGTTCAATATCATAATTATCCAGCTGCTCATGCAGGAAATGCAAATCACTGGCACTCAGCAGATACTGATGCACTCCCTTTTTCTTCAGCTGTGACAGCATGTCCGTTACCCCGTCATGCAAAGAGCAGGCCATACTGTGGGGCTGATAATAGCGCATATATTCCTTTGCGAGCATAGGAAACGGTGTCTTCTCAAAGTCAAAGCCGACTTTTTTATAATATTCTATCACAGGAAACTGAAAATATTTCCGGTATTCCCCTTTATCCAGAACCAGAGGCAGCTGTGCCTTTTTCAGAATGGTATTCAACGCTTCCATACTGACATCAATATCATCCAGCAGCGTACCGTTCCAATCCCAGACGACATGTTTTATATCATTCATAAGAAACCTCCTTCGTATTATTCTATTATATTGCCCCTTATTATATACAAAAGAATATCCCGGTGCAACCATTGTGCGTAAAATAATTGAAAAATTAAATAGGAAATCTGCTTAGAAATCATACCGAATGATTACCATAGTATCATTCGGTAATTCATTTCGTTTTATGAGAAAAACAGATACTAAATTAAGAAAAACCGCATAAATACAGTGTTTATCAGCAAAATAGCAAGAGGGAAATAAGGAAATTTACAACGAAATTACAACAAATGAAAGAGCCCTATGTAACGACTTATAAAGAGAAATACAGAGTTATAAGAAATCGACGCTTGAAACAGAGCGTCCTTTTCTATGTCGTGAAACAGCATACTATATCATTTCTGCTTGATTATCTTAAGACTTATTGGACTATGGTTTGTCAAGAGCTTGTTGCGTATGCAATGCGTTAGCACTCTTTACAACCATAGGCTGATAAGTAATCTGTTCATAAGCAGAAATAATATAGAATTATCAATGCTCGATACTATGGAATATCAAAAAATAATTCTTTGACAAAATTTAATAAAATCGTACCATTAAATATGGTATAATAACTCGAGGAAATAGGGAGGTAATAAATTAAAATGAATAAAATTAGTATAAGATTAACAAGTTTTTTGTTGGCAATTTTTAGTTATGTTTTAATTTTTCAAAATATAGTATCCAATCAAGAACAAATACCACTTAATACCAATGAACAGTTTGAAATAAATATTGCAAATACATTGATAACTAAAGAAGAACTGGCAATAGGATGGATAAAAATAGTTGATACTAATAATGCAACACTGATTAAAAATAGCAACACCAACTAATGATTATGAAAATAAAAAAGATATTATTTACTTTGGTAGTAAGAAACCTATTAGTAATGATTTAGTTGTTACAGGCAATAAAATAAATTGGCTTGACGCAAAATTGACAGGGGAATTGATTTCATCAAAAAATATAGGAAGTCGTCCATTATATGGAACATACGCAATACAGATAACAATGCAGATTTTTAAACATGACATTGAACAATGGGCGATAGAAAATGGTATTTGATATTGAATGGACGGCTACTCCCTCACTGCTAAAAGATATTTATTATAATTTGGTGCATAACGGAGTAGGAAACGTAATTTTGACGGCATTTTTATTATTTATTTCTTCTATGATTGCGTGGTTTGTTTTAAGAGCAAAGGGGCGTAGTATTAGATTATTGGGCGGAGTAGAATTAAATAAAATTTACAAAGAAGAAGATGACGCTGCTGCAATATCAAAATTATTTATGCCAAGTAAGTACTGCAATCTCTTTTATATTCTTACTATACATAGGAGTTTCAAGAGGAAATCTAGACAAATTCCCGTTGGTTTGTTCCCACAGTAAATAGTTTAGTTGTATTAGTTGTTCTGACGGTTATATCATTAGTAGCAACACATGGAATGTCAATTATAGTGAAGCCTAAAAGTGAACATATAGCAAAAAGAATAATACCACTAAAAAGATTCAAACAATTAAGTGTAGGCACTAGAATTATATCAATTATATTAGCACTTTTGATAGTACCAAGTACCATTACATCAGCTTACGTTCTTCAACAATTATCTCATGAATATTCTTTGTGGGAAAATATGCAAAGTAATGTAAGTTTATCTTTCGGAGATTTAGACTCATTAGAAACAGAAAAGATGCGACAACATGTAGAGAAGTTTTTTAAAACTATGGCAAAAAATAATAATCTCTCTTTATCTTTAGTAATTGATAAATCTATTGAATTAAACAAAGAGGAATATGGTGGATACGACCCATATTATTATTACAGATAGAAGTTGGATAAACTCTTTCAACATAGGAATAGAAAAAAACGGTAAGGGTGGTAAATTAACAAAAATAGAGTTAAATGCGTTAGACAAACCGTTACAAGATTTTCTAACGGCACAAATGCCATTGTGGACAAAAACACAAGAAGTACAGCCTAAAGGAGTAGAGTTTTACGAATTTATAGGAAAAAATTTTTTGGGATTACCTCCTAATGTTGGCTCTGGTGGAAGTACCGTTCAAGCTACCAATCCTTTGATTATTCTAATTGATAGTCCATCGGAAATATTAGATATTTTAGGCTTTACTTTGCCAGCTTGTTCCAGCGGAAATGTCGTTTTTCCAAATGAACAATTATTCAGAACCGAATTGAATAAATCACCGATAAAAAGAGTTTGTTATATCTATCGACACTATTGCTGATGTTGCTTTAGCACAAGCTCAAAAATTTGTAAAAGAAGCAATATTCTACATTGTAGCTTGTATATTGATTTTTATATCTATGGTTTTTGCTGGTATTCTTACTGCTCAATTATGGGTAAACGAAAATAAAAAACGCATATTCACATTACATACATTTGGGAAATCATATAAGGAAATCATTATGCCTAATTTTATACAAGAATGTTGTGTTGCAATACTTACAATATTTGTAGGAGCAATAATTTCGTTTGTTATAAGGCGACCGGATATTATTACAGTAATTATTGTAAGTATAGCTATTTTAATCTTGTATAGTTTAAGCAGTTTCATTGCATATCATATATGTACTAGACAAGCATTTTATAAGAGTAGCGACAAGAAATGACTAAAAACATAAAGAACGGTGTAAAAAATGGAAATAAAAATAAGTAATATTAGTGTTGAAGATTAACGGAAACCTAATTTTCAAATTTAAGTTATATTATGAATAGTGGCGATATGATAGCTTTAACAGGTGCTTCGGGTTGCGGAAAAACGACATTGCTAAACTGTTTAGGTTTAATACAACCAATTGAGAGTGGAACTATTTTAATTGACCAAAAGAATGCCACCAAATGGAATGATAAAGAGAAAACTAACTTTTGGCATAAATATGCGCACATTTATTTATCAAGATTATGGTATCATCGAAGATGAAAGTGTTGCTTATAATATAACACTGGATAAATCTAAAATCCGTAAATCAGAAGTGGAAACAATTTTAAAAAAAGTGGGGCTAAGCGGTAGAGCTAATGAACAAGCTGTAGTTTTATCTGGCGGAGAAAAGCAAAGAATAGGTATAGCAAGAGCAATTTTGAAAAACGCTTCTATAATTTATGCTGATGAGCCTACGGCTTCTCTTGATAGCGAAAATAGACAAATAGTAATTAAGTTACTTAAAGAATGTGCTTTAAATGGAGCAATAGTCATTTTAGCTACACATGATGATAGATTGGTAAATGAATGTAGTAAAGTTATAGATATGTCAAGGTTATAGTTTTACAGGAAAAAGCTTTCTACCGACGGAGTGATCCGCCAGCGGTGGCGGTCGTAAGACATATCGCCACGCCAGCTTGCTGGCGAGCGGACGGTTCACTTCGGCGGTTGGGCGAGCTTGCGAGCCTTACAAAGCCCCCGTTATCTAACAGGGGGGTACTATTACAAGAAACAAGGCACAAAACAATTACAAAAATCCCGATATGAAACGAGATGTACGAGAGTTATAAGAGCTTACTGCACTTCACACCCTGTCATTTCTACCCGACAGGTCGAAAACAGCATATCGGAAGCAAAAAATACAAGGTGTATGCTCCTATGGGCGTATGCCTTTTTTGATTGGAGGAATGAACATGAATGACATGGAATTTATCGAAGCATTGAAAACAAAACGGGACGCCTGCGGTTATTCCCCCAGCAGACTGGCAAGGAACTGCACATCAGCAGGCAAAACTCTGAATGAGATTGAGGAACGGGAAAACAAGAGCTAGCAAAGAGCCGAAGCATACGCTCCTGCATTCATCTGGACTACTGCAAATGCACACAGCCTTTTACGCTGAATATTGATTATCTGCGTGTCCGCTTCCCTACTACGGACGGCATTGGAGATTATCAAAAACGTGCCCAGCTATGAAAGCTGAATAACTTTATCCATGAAGATTACGGGCTGTTCGGCTATGAAGAACTATACCGCTATGGCGAGATTATTGTTACCGCTTCCAAAGACGCTTCTATGGGCGTTTTACTGGAATTAAAGGAGCATGGTGCTGTCGGCAGACTTCCTGGAACACGTCCTACAGGCAAGGAAAACAGGCTGGTATCACTTTTTGAGCCGTTGTATGGACTATGAGGGTATCTTTAAGCGTCTTGACTTGGCTGTCAATGATATGGGCGGACTGCTGGATATAGAAATCCTAAGAGAACGCTATTACGCCGATAAGGTGTGGAAACGCTCAAGGAAATATGAGGGCGTGGACAGTGGAAAACTGTCGGGGGCAAAGGGAGATACCGCAAAGACCTTTTATATCGGTTCAAAGAACAGCCCTATCTACTTCTGCCTGTACGAGAAAGAAAAAGAGCAGAGGAACAAAGAGGCATACAGACCGACATCAAGAACCGTCTTGAAAGTCCTGACTCAAAAAACGAAAAGGGCAGGACAGGCGGTGGAAGAACTTATTTTTTCAAGAAATCCCGGACACAGACCATTGCAAGCCTTGTCCTCATGCAAGTGGACTTTCCCGACTATATCCTGTGGGATATATTCATTGGAGAATATGACCGCTTCCCTCCCGTTCATCATGACACCTGCTGCCGTCAACACGGATAAGACGATACGCTGGCTGGAACGGCAGGTCATGCCCTTCTGCTGATGATAACGGAGGATTGAAAAGGAAACGGGGGCGAACCGCTTGGAAGCAATCGACAGGCAGACGAGATTGACAGACAAACAGGAATTGAAAATCAAGCAAATGACAACCGACATATCCGATGTGATTATAGGCTGATACCGCTGTTTCTAAGGAATAGCGGTATTTTTGATTGGAAAATATTTTCAAGAAATTTCCGCAAACAGTCATTATTTGGGCGGTCAGCGGACAGATATGGGATAGAAAGAAGAAATGCTTGATTTTTTCGCTTCCAGCTTAACAAACAGCTACTTGCTGGACAGATATGGTGTGGAAGAAGAAAGATAAAAAAATTTCTGGATTTAGTCATTAAATCGCATGTTGTTGTCCTTATATGGAGTAGAAAGAGAAATTTCTTTTCAAAAATGGAAGCAAAACGCCGTTTCCTGTCCCTATATGTAGTGAAAGGGAAAAAAGCAAAGCATTTTTGCAACAAATCGTCTTTTAGCGGACTGATATGGAGTGAAAGAGGAAAAAAGTGAAATTTTTTTATCAATCAACTTAGCAAACAGCACTTTGCTGTCCCTATATGGTGTGAAAGGAAGAAAGCAAAGCGATTTTTGCCAAAATGCACCTTTCTATTTGTATTAATGGTGTAGAGGGAGATTTCTTCTTTCAAGCGTTCTTTGATAAGTGAATAAAGCGGTCAGATACGTTAGACGGACAGCGAGCCGTTGGAGCAGACACGCCACGACCTTATTTCCTGCCCTGTAAGCGAGCGAGAAATGTCTGTGTTCATAGAAAAGGCTTGTCCCCTTTTCCAGTCATGACCTGTCCCGTCTGATAATGATACTCCCGTACAGCCACAGCTTGAGCGTTCAGAGCGTCGCACGCAATGGGTACGGCTACATGAGAACCATGCAGAGGTGCAATCCCCTGCGGGCTTTGATGACAACGCCGTCTGACCGCTTCAAAACTACGAGGAAAGGAGGTGTCATATCTATGCACGATTTAAGTATGCCGTTATGGGAAAGATACCTCATGACGATAGAGGAAGCGTCCAGTTATTTCCGTATCGGGGAGAACAAGCTCCGCCAGCTTGCCAACGAATACAAAGAGGAATGTGTTGTGATGAACGGAAACCGTATGCTCATCAAGAAAAAGAAATTTGAAAAAGTCATAGACCGATTGGAACAAATCTAGTGAAAAAGAGCCTTGTGTGTGATAAGATGTGTATAAGTCGTTACAGCAAGGCTCTTTCTTACTTTGAAAGGAGTTAAGAAAGAATGTCATCAGCAAAAAGACGGGACAACTTAGAAACCGTATCTTATACAGAGGAGAGAGCCAAAGACAAGACGGCAGGTACACTCCATAAATATGTGGACGCACTGGGAAAAACAAAGTATGTCTACGCATGGAAGCTGTTGCCTACGGACAAGACACCAGCAGGAAAGCGTGAGGACTTGTCGCTAAGGGAAAAAGAGCTGTCATCATAAGCAGCGTGATTTTATATGACGGTATCTCGACACATAAAGGGAAGCCAGATGACCTTGTGCCAGCTATACGCCAAAAAGAACGCCCAACGACCGAACGTGAAGAAAAGCACCCAACAGGGGCGTAAATACCTCATGCGGAAGCGTTGGAACAGGACAAACTGGGAGCAAGGAGCATAGACAGCATAAAGCCGTCAGACGCTAAGGAATGGGCGGTCAGGAATGAAAGAGAACGGTTTTTCCACCACCAAGACAATCAATAACTACAAGTTCGTCCCCGAAAGCGTCATTCCACATGGCAATAGAGGACGATTAATGTAAGGAAGAACCCTCATAACTTCCAGCTAAAGCGAGGTCATAGAGGACGAGCAGCAAGCCGAAAGTCGCATTGAGCTGTTAGAACAGGAAGCTAAGATTGCATAGTTAGACTTCATGGAGCGAGGACAGAACTCTATCAGAAGTATCATGATGATGTGCTTATCCTGCTGGAAAACAGGCTTGCGTATCTCGGAGCTGTGTGACTGGACTGACAAGGTGAAGTCGATGGCCGGATTTCAGGCACCATGCAATCCGTATCAACTCAATATCAGTTACTTAGGTATCGTAAGGACGGTTTTCTACATAGCAGAGCCAAAAAGACAAAGAGCGGCTCTTCCGGCAACGTGCCTATGAGCGAGGGGAAACAGAGAAAGCCTTTAAGAGGTGCTGAAAAGGAAGCAGAAGCCGTATCTAACTCAAGGAGATAGACGGCTACCACAATTTTCTGTTCATCAGCCCTAGTGGAAAGCGCCTCCATGCAGGGAGAAAGCAAATTAAAATCGGTACTGAATGGCGTTGTAAAGAAGTATAACAAGAGTCATGAGAAAACGCCGTTGCCGAGGATAACGCCCCACAGCCTAAGACATACGTTCTGCACACGGCTTGCACAGAAGAACATGAACCCAATAACTTACAGTATATCATGGCTACGCAGAAGTATAACGATAATCGTTTTTGACTATATACGCTCATGCGTCAGAGGCAGGAGCAAACAGAGAAATGCGAAGCCTTACGACGATGTTCTGATTATACAACGTTTTGAAAGCGGAAAACATGGGTGGATTACGACCAGTTCCACGGTAGACCTGCGAGAGAAAAACCGTCAAACCCTTATAAACAGGGATATATTGACGGTTCGTGATAGTTATAAAAGATACTGAAAAATCTATGCTGTTTTTTGTTTTCAAAAAAGATGAAGAGTACCGGTATGAAAGTTTCTTTAGTCTTCCTCTGAGTAGTCACAGTTTGAGCATTCCCAAACTTCTCCAACTCCAATGTGCAACCACCGCATTCAGGGCATGGACGAACTTCATCATCGTCATCCTCTAATTCACCTGAACAATATGGACAATGGCTGTATTCAGATCAATTATGACTATATCACAAAAATGGAGACACTGCCGCATAATTCCATTCCTTTCAAGCATTAACATCAATAATCAAACTTAGTCGTTATCGTTCTGAGCAGATGGGGTTAATTCCATCATCTTCTGCGCATATGTATCACAATCAATTTCTTCATTGGCATACTGTTGCATATGCTCGTCAATCTGTTCTTTCAATTCTTCATGTCATTTTTTCACCACCTTCTAATTAATCGTCATTTGACAATAATAACCGCGCTCTCGATGAGGCAAATTGAGTGGAAATCTACTGAAATCGTAATAACTACATCACGCTACATGTATACCGTAAATTTGAGTGTGTCTTATCCGAATCATAATCCAGTTCATCTAGCAATGATTCCTATTTCACCAAGGTTTTACACGAAGCTCATCTTCGATGCTGTTTAGAGTCAACTACTTGTAAAAATACGAAAAATGTCCCATTGTATTTCCTCCTATCGCTTGTAATTGAAATATTCGTCAACAATTCCTCTGACACAAAATAGGGATTATTATCGTCGTCAATTTTCTCTATCAAAACAGCATCCTTTATCTGTTTCAGCACTTCAAATTGGGTCCTTTGATTTTAAACGCTAAACCTCATTGCTGATACCCTCTGCGGTTAAACATATACCCTTTGTATCTGCTAGTTTGCCAACTGATGTCTGATTTTCTTTTAATTTCAACAGTCTTTTTAACTACAATCTGCCACTCATAAACAACTGCGCCGGTTCGGCAATTATCAAAACAAGGTTTTTAGGGCCTCCGACCTTCTTGCCGGTAGTCAACCATTGATATGCACCTAGATTACTCACTCTCTCTCGCCTCCTCCATCTCGTCTACCATATCGCATCTCTTCCTCGACTAATTCATCGTGATGTTTATAACCACCAAATATAGAAATCGCTTCAGCTATAAATTCACAATCCTCCTCACTATATTCACCGGATTTTAACTTTGCAACATCACCTGCCAAATAGCTCGACGAATAAAATCGAGAGAACTGTTTTATGGTCATTTTTCCTTCCATACCATCAGCCTGGCCTACAATATATTCTGATTCTCATATATGAACTTAACCATTAATTGAATCTCTGGATGATTAGCTCCCAGGGCCTTGCGCTTACAAATCGCTTTAGGTAATACGTATTCTGCAAGCAACTAATCCAAGTCTGTATTTTTCATCATCTCCAATGCGTACATAGCATACGTCACAAATCACTATTATTCCCATTCTTCATTAGATTTTGGACAACATCGTTTCAGCAAATTGTGCATATGCTTCACCTTGTGGATCACCTCCGAAATGTTCCTATCTCTTGGCCGGCATTATTTTGAAAAATCTCTCAAAACTTTACTCTCACCCATTTTTTTAGGGTCGTGATGGAAATCGCCCAGTTAGCTTAATAGTCTTCGCATAATCCTAAAATGGCGTTCCAGCTCTGCCTTTTTTCTTTCTAACCGTTCGACCTTCTTGAGATATAGAAGCGTCTGAAATCAAACTCCATCATCAGCGACCATATCGCAACCCCCTTTAATTGAATATCCCATAAACTCCTGTAAAACTCGTAGTATCGTCCAAATGCGGTCTATATCATCATCGTCATAACTTCCCGATATTGACCATCCTTATTTTCAGGCATTAGATTAGCTTTCTCAAATACGCGCGAAGTGCCTTCTCGTAACACCCAAGTTATCTTCAACCCATTTGAACCTTAATATACCCACTACTCATCACCTCCTTATTGAATTCTACGATACAACATTGTCCCAAGGACAAAGCAATGGTTTTTTCAA
The DNA here is from genome assembly GCA_047241705.1 of Streptococcus sp. GTDB lineage: Bacteria > Bacillota > Bacilli > Lactobacillales > Streptococcaceae > Streptococcus. The sequence goes on along the minus strand of JBKTJB010000002.1, from coordinate 127,636 downwards.
AAAACGGATAAAAAAATTATGAAGCACTTCATAATCCATTCAGATCTTCTTGTTTTCCGTATTAAACATCTTTATTCCACTCGCCTGCTACCCCTTCGAGTATCGAGTGGGCTGAACTGCGGTCGGCTCTGACAATAATCCCAGTGCCACAACCTATGACATCTAATCCTGCAGCCTAAACTCCTGCCGCAATTCTTCGACCAGCCACTTTTTATCCGGTCAGACTAAAAGTAGATATGTCTCCAGACAAGAAAACCGAGCTTTTCGCAAGGCCTCTCTGATGAGCACTAACCTTACAAAAAACCCGGAAATACGCCGCTTTTCACAGCAAAACAGACCGTCTCAACGTGTGATAGTTAGGCACAATATCAGAACATATCACAGCAGGGCACAACAGTGCTGTATTTTCACATACACACCTGTCATCTCAAACTCTCGATTTTTGATTAGGCCATTTTGAACGGTTCTTTGATTTCTATCATACAACACAAATGTAAATTTAATATATATAATTTGTAATCCAAACTATATTCCTTCCAAAACAAACTCTTTTCATTGGGATTGTGATATGATTCTCAGCAACGTAAATTCTTAATATTCTTTCCAGACACTTCCATACTTAATAAACAACATAATACTTTGTGTCAATAATACCAAAAGTTCCATCACCTTCATCTGGCTGAGATTTTTCCATAGCACTAATAACAGCTTTTTTCTTTGGCCAATATCACGGACATCATTTTCTTTCAAATAATCAATTGTAGAAGATGAAAATGAAAATACATATGTTTGCAGATGAATGCAGTTTTCTTATCATCTCTTTGGCAATTGCTGCAGATGGAATCATTCGGCATAGTCGCCATAAAAAGAAGAACGATCGAACAAACAGGCCAACGAGTTTCGTATGCATCGCGTATGAGGGGCAGAAAACATAGGGGTTGGAAGTTGCGAATAATGTTTTTCCCCTCTGATTTTGTGCAATACATCGACTTTATCGTAATCATCTCTTAATGTTTCCTTGTCATTTAACATACTATCAAGCTTGACAATAGTATGTTTCATTTTCAACCAATCAACACATGGATACCAAGCAACCCAGCAACAATCATATAGCGATGGACATCTATGATAAACAAAAATAATTGCAAAACAAAGCAACAAATGAATTTTTCGAATTTCTGCACTCTAAAGATGATAGTAACTCCTGATGCGCCAATAATTAGAGAAATAGAAATTGTAATTCCTATGATGTTTGTTTTGGCTTTGTCTTCAAGTTTATCCTTTGTTTTAAAGGTATTTTCTATACCGTTCCCTTGAGTTCTCTACACTGATTTTATCTGAATTTTCAATATTTGTCAGAATTCCTGTTGGTATAGTTTCTTCTCCCAATTCGTTTTTAGGAAACATTTTTCCCTTTTGATAATCTTTTTCGCTTCCCAATTACCAATAAATGGAAATATTATATCAAGTATTTTTTTCATATACACCTCGATTAACTAAGGTATCCACAATAGCTTTATCAATCGGAAGATTAGCACACGATGTAAGCCAGCCCCACTCTCCTGTAGGATTCACTTCAACGAAATACAATATAATCCCCCACCCTTGAGCAAGGTCAATACTCGTGCCGAATGATGAGGCTTGACTCTTTCACTTATCAACCAGTAAGCTGATTCTCCAATATCTTTGGGTGACTAATCGTGAACGCACAGGTGAGATCATCTTCATTGCTCTTCTCCAAATCACCTTCTAATATCTACTGCCATCTCAGTAATAGCAGTAGGAAACATATGGCTGTTTAGTTTGACAAATGTAACCAGTGTGATCGCACTTTGGGGGATGGGGCACTCTTGGGGTAACAATAGGTGCCAACTGATTTCAGAAGATGGTGTAGACTTTTCCCTCAATCATGCTGTAGAAGATGCGGAACATTTCTTTATCATCCTCATGAAAGAGCTTGTATCCAAAGATTTAACAATTGTGACATCTTTTCCGAGCGATATTCTCTGGCAACGAATCACCACCCACATAGGTTCACTGAACGCTAGAACCTACATTCCTTTGCTATTTTAAGCTGGTAGAGCTTGTTTTCTGCTCGGTATGTTGCTGGGCTGGGATGATCTATATCCACACAGCTTTGTCTCATAATAATTCAGTTTCTAATAAAGGCACTCCACTGTGACTTCTTCGTTTCTTGAAGCTGGGTCTCCTCAACAGGACGAGCTTTTCCTGTTGTGCGTAAGAAAACTGGTGCCGCCCTAAAATAGATTGATTTTATGGTTTCTGGAACTTAAGAAATACCAAATCCCATCCACTTTAAACTTGAAGGAATCATCCTGCAAGCTATACACGATTTCATATTCCTGAAAAAGATCACGATTGATTCTTAAATAATTTAATTCTCGTTTTTCGAATTCAGCGCAAATCAAATCACTTGAATAGTCTATAGTATTGGAAAGTACCAAGTAGTTTTATTTCATTCACCTTTTTGATCCTCTCCCGTTTCGATATCTGCCTTTTTTGTTTGCGGACGGCGTGGATCATTGCTTAACATCATGATCTCTCCTGTGTGGAATTATTGCGCCAGTACCCGTTTTTTTGAATAAAAGTACACCTCAGGCATTTGTGCTTCTCCAGTGTTCTGGGCAACAATTATGCCTTTTTCTAACAAAATGTGTTGTTTCATTTTTCGACACACTCCTTTTTAAATGTTTTCTATATACTTTTCCTACTAACATCTAACATTATCTACTTCTTACAATAGCCATAACAGCAATCATTTACTTCTTTGGTAACTATACTTACGTTTTTTTCTCTCTTAATACCACTCTACATCTTTTTATCACATTACTCCTCTTCTCCTTCTCAATCTGCACAGCTTCTCAAAAACCTCTTTCTCTTATTATCGCAGGATTGATTACAACGACGCCAGGTAATGAACCTCCTACTTTCCCCCAGACTTTAGCAACAGGACATCACCAGTATACTTCTCATTACTCAGCATAACATCAATCGTTCTCTTACACCACTTTTTCTTCCCCGTCGGTGATGGTATCTTCCTCTTTTCCAGTTCCCTGATAATCCCCAAAACGCTTTGCCCGCCAAGATACAAATCAAAAATCAATTTAACATTCTCTGCCATTTCTTCATCAATAACCAATTTACCGTTCGAATCATGCTTGTACCCGTAGCACTTTCTATCATACAGCTTTGATGTTCCGGCGGCTGCACGGTATTTAATTCCCATTTTGATATTATCACATCTAGACTCATTCTCTGCCTGTGTCAGAGATTCAATAATCGCAATCATTAAATCACTATCCGTCTTTGCCGTATCCAGTTCTTCCTGCTCAAATATCACCTCTTTACCCCAAGTTGCTTTAATTGATTCAATGCCTCTAAGATTTCAACTGTATCTCTTCCAAACCTGCTGATACTCTTTGTCATAATAATATTCAACTTATTAGCCTTACCGTCTTCCAGCATACGATTAAACCTCTTTGCGCGGACGCGAGCCTGTTTTGCATAGTGGCAATGTCCATATAAACATTCTGCCAGAAGCTCTATTGAGGCGACAGCCGCTGTCAGTTTTGTCAATGCGACACCTGGGCTTGTCAGGCTTGGTAATTGTTCTGCACTGTTGGTACTTACACGGCAATAACTGCCTACTTTCTTCTTCTCTTGGAATCGGAGGTATGAAGTGTATTCTTTGAATTTTTCTCGCGGTATTTTTCCCTCCTCGACTCTCGTGCCTCTACTTTATCAGCACAAGTTCTATTTTTCCGCATATAGTACTTAGCCTGTTCAACAATATTGTCAACTCAACCCGGGAAAAATCCATCCTATCTCCACAACCTACCCAATATCCATTCTGTCAACTCAACTATCCGTATTGATATGTTCCCATACCTTGATTTATACAGGCTTTTCCGCGATTCCAATGTACGCAAAAATCAGAATCTATTTTTGAAATCCCCTGTTTTCTAGCCTTTTTTGTACATCTATTTCTCAACCCTTGACATCAATACAACGCACTCAACGTGGCTCGATAGGTCCGGATTGATGTCGGTCATCGGGAACCTATCCAGGCTAATATGGTATGTATCAAAATATCTCCGTTTGTTCGTGAAACACATCAACAAATTCTGTGGCAAAAATATCTTGATACATTCCGCTATCCATATCGCAGCCTGAACCTCGCCCGTCCACGGGAAATAGTTCAACTTTTTTATTCGTTTCTACTATTATAGTGATTCCAACATAAAAGTCAAATTTTGCGATGGAACCGCCATCGCCTCAACCTTGTCCGTTCTTCCTACAAAAACAGGTCAACGGCTATTTTTCGCCCTAACTGCTAGTCCAGGTTTCCATGCACTCGACCTTGTTGTGCCTGGGAAATCCGGCATCGAAACGGAGAAGCTGATCCTATTACTTCTTCGCATTCTCTTCCAATTCCAGCATGTATTTATCAAAGTCAGACATGAACAATCTGTCCTGAATGACACGATACTTTTCAAATTCTGGTCTCAGCTATTGAAGCCTTGGCAATCTCAGCCGACATCTTGCCCTGCATCCTGTAAGGACCTACTCTGTCATCAGCACATTTCGAATAAAGTCTCAAGCCGCTTTTCCCAGTCCTCCATCGTCAGTCGGAATATGACGTTCATGTCACGGTTCTCAGCAAAATCCAGGTATGCAGTAAACGATACGCTCTCAGCTGAATTCATTTCATCCTGGCTCAGAAAGATAATTTTGCGCAACACGTCACATCACTCTTCTTACGATCTTGCCTTCCGGTGCGGTCTGCCCAAGTGGTTAATCCCATATGCTCGCTTGTCTGCGTCAGCTCGCTCATACAATCAGCTCAGCCGCCGTATGATCCGTGAACTGCATAATGCATCTTGTTCTGCACCGTTAGCGAAGAATCTGCCTGGTCGTTTTGCTGATGCTTAGTCGTAATCAAGAGCAGTGGCATACAGGTCCGTTATCTTCTGATAAAACTTCTTACGCTCGACTGACGGATCTCACGAATCTGTCTCAAGCAAGCGCATCAAAATACTTCTGTCTGTCAGCACTGACTCCGCCGTTTTGTAGACGTTCGTCATCCATAACCCAGCCTTTGATGGTGTAGTCCTTCGCGATGCCGATTGGCCCACTTACGAAACTGCACTGCACGCTCATTGAATTTACCTTGAAGCCAACTAGCAATAATCATCTCCGAAGATTATAGTGATTTCGTGTCACAGTGAGCCTGACGTGAACCTGTCGGCGTGCAGCTATCCGAAATTTCCGGATAGCTGCGTCCTCCTGCAATTCGCTCTCAGTCGGATAGATCTTCTTAACATGCTCATTTGATTGGTGCACGAACATCCACATCGTACAGCGTGGCCATCATCTTCTGTGTCAGCCATATATTCTCATCCTCATAGCGCATCTCAATACTGTCCTGCTGATCGCCGACAGAGGCAACATAGGTCAGATATTCCGCATGCGACTGGAACGGATGGTTATTTCATCTCTTTTCTTTTTCAAATAGGGAACCTCCTTCTGTTGTTATTTTCATCCATATATCAAAGCGTCTTTTTACCATAACAAAGTTATATCGATTGAATCATATCTTTAATACATTAAATGCATCAAAAAGATTTTTCATTAAGCTTTTCTTTTATTTTTAATGTCTTATCATTCAATAATAACTCACCAATTGTCTTCAAAAGATACTACTATGCCTATCTTGTTTGAATAATTCTCTTTCGAACATACAACTCATATAGCACTTCTTTGTGTACGAGGCGCCATAATGCAACATATTATGACAATTACTACAAAGTGATACAATATTTTGTTCTCTGTCCAAATCAATTCCTGGAAAATCACGATACGTCGATAATGGGATCAAATGATGTGGCTCTGTATAATTATCAGAACTATTTCTTCGTTTAAAAACAAAATGTGAATTATCTACTTCGCACAAATACTTCGTCTCTGCCTCAAAGCATTCTTCGACTCTATTTTGTTTTCGAGGATATATGTATTGTGTTCTCTCCGCAATCAAAGGAGCCTCCTTTAGAGGAGCGTCATATTGAATTTCTTGATTGAAATGTTCGATAAATCTGTCGTTCCTCTGTACTCTCTGTTTGGAAATCTTCTTAATAATTTCTTTAGCCAAAATATGCTTAGCTTTTTCTACTGCTTTTTTATCTACACGTTTGCTTTCACCAACAATACGTAATGCTTCCTTCTCCTGTCCTGATTCAAATATATGTCTTGCTCTTGGAATTCGAAAGTTTTGACTATCTGACTTCGATCCTGGATTCTCCGAAAGAATCTTTTTAGCCAATTCGTCTTTTGAAATAGAAAAATCTTTGAAGTCATAATAAAAATTTACAAACACAGCTTTCTTCCAACTGGGCCGCTAACGTTTTATTTAAATCTTCATACTTTATATCCTTCAAAATATCACCCCTCATATATTTCTTTCATTCCAAAGTGCTCTTCAAATATTGGAAAAGTCCCATCATAATAATCCTTGCTTGCTCGATGGATCTTCATCAGACCCTTCAGGGACATAAATAATCAATCCCTGTCTTGCTCTGGTTAACAAAACTCTATAAGCATTTTTTAGATATCTCTGCCTTCGTTCCTGATTAACATGATTCCATTTCGTGCCCCTGAACTTAAAATAATCAAATCCTTCAGTCGTATACCTAAAATCAGCATCCCATGCTAGTATTGCATAATCTACTCTCTAAACCTTGTACTTTAAATTCAGACGCCGCCACTTTCTAAGTAATACGGACAGGAGTCAACATTATTCTTTCCCATTTAAAACCCACCCCACATTTTGGATTTTATATCTGATGGAACCCATGATGCCTTCAGCTCGCAATCTTTTTTTCCCTTCTGAGCTTGCTAAAAGTCCATACCGTTCTGTTCCACGAGCTTTATCCTTCACCCATTTTTTTGCGGTTTCAAGATCTCGTGTCAGAAAAAATCGGGATATGAATGCTTTAAGTTCATTATTGACGCTTTTGTGCCTCCTTCCGCCTTTTTCATCTAACAATAGTTTATGCGCAAAGATGCTAATTTTTCGCTTCTGAACGAGCGTAGCGAAACCCCTAAATGCAAATCGGAAATGCAGTGATACTCTCGTCCATGTAGCAATTTGCCGAAAATATCTGATTTTCCTACGTATTCTGTGATTCTGTAATTTTTATCTGACATAGGCATACTCCCTTCCTGGTCTGGATAATCATCTGCCAGGAGTTTCACAACCAATCCTGAATTCTTGCTTCTTCCGTTATATATTTTTCGGTCCACCACCTACAAGACAAACTATAATCGGCCCAATCTCTTTATGTTCATTGTCCATAATACACAATCAAAAATTCAGGTTCTGACTGGTTAAAAATCGGGAATTCCTTTTTTTTCGCTTCATAAAACTCAAGCGAGTGACTCTTGTTCCATGCTCTTTGAGCCTCATCAAAAATTGCCACCTTCTCTACTGGTACCATATCCGTAGTCAAAGCCTTCATCTCTAAACTTAGTGAATAATTTGATATAAAGGCTTTCGTTTCCCGGAGAGCTCTTTTTTTAGTCACGCCTTCTCTCTCCGCACAATCTATTGCAAGCGCATTCTTCTGCAAAACATCAACCAGTGGACCATTTCTAGAAAGAAAAATGAAAGCATGTTCATTACTAAAAATGATGACGTTTGTTTGCTATATTCGCTTTGCAGCGAGTGTTTTTCCAGCACCAGGAACACCCGTAACAAAACATATGCTTTTTCGTTGTTCTTTTTGCACTGATCAATTGAGGATCAGAAATCGCTGTTGCTGTTATCGTTAAATTTTTTTGCACCAGCATCATTCTTCAGAAATTATCTTCTACACTGCGGTGTTTTCTATACAATGCCTGCGCAGCTTCAATGATGGTCGGTGTAGGAACGTATCTTGAATTTATCCACTCCAGTGCAGGTAACGGCGTATCATTAATTGTCGAAATACTTTCTCGAATAGTACTGCCAATATTGTCTTCATTACACAAAAAGAAAGCGTTATGAATATTATCTGGCATACAATAATATTCATTCTGTTTTTCTAACGCCTTCGTTGAAACGTTAATCGGGACAAGATGCCTGGCCCTACTTTTATCATGAAAGTATTTCAAATCCAATGCATAATCCATTACCTGATCTGTAGTGATTTCTTTTGTACTTTTATCTCCAACCTTTAAAACCCTAAGATAAAAATACCTCTTTCACATACATATCACATCTACTCTTGTAATCCATTCTTGTATGGTAGTATTCGAAAATAATGCTCACCCTTGAGAAATCAACCACTCACCTTTTGTACTTGAATCTCCGATCTCCCCAAGCCATCTTTGAGATCGGTAGTTTCCAAACTCATCATTAATCAATAATCCCGGCCGAGAACAGACTCTACTCTAATATAAAGTTTAATGGTTATAGAATTAAAATAGTATGCTCTTCGACCTACAAGTATCTCCCTTATTTCTTTGATAATGCTTTTATTAAGCTGGTTAGCCAATTCTTTGCTATAGCTTTTAAGCCAATATAGGCGGTACCGTGATTCTACCTGGTTGATATTTGCTTATCCTTTGTTCTCGCAAAACAAACTATCTGAAATGCCAGTCTGCAAACGAGCCGTTTTATACTTACTTGCCTATCTTTTGTAGGATGCACCCACATTGATTTACGCACATTGACAATCTGGTACCAGACGGCTCATCGTGGTTTTAAACCAGGTAGTGATGATTTAGGTTTCTGAGTTCTTGGTATATCTAGAGAAGGTTCTGGCCTTCACTCATCGATATGAATAATTTATCTTTGATCTAATTTAAAATCGCCCATAGCTGTCTCCTCATGCTGCAGCCACATAATGTGATTTATGCATTATCTTAGAATCAATGTGAAGTGTCTGAGCCAAATCACTTAAATTAGTTTTGTAGTCAGGCTTTATGCCATTTTTATCATCAGGATAGCATTATAAGACCCGGCTCAACATCTTCTATAGTCTCTGGATCGTCCGCCGCAACCGTCCCCGTATATGGACCGTCTTTGTGTATTTTCCTACTCGGAAGTTTCTCACCTCATCAGTAATGTCTTTATCGGATACCCATTACTACAAAACGCATTCTTTTTTGCGGAGCTCCAAACTGAGTTGCCGGAAAGAACATCTGCCGAGGAATAGCATATCCGTCGTCACTGCATCGTCCCCTCTAGCGACTTTGCCTTTAAATAATCAAAAACGCGAATGAACGTATATTTGCAATCAGGACCTTTTTATTGTCAGTATAGCTATCAACCACAATATCGTTTTCAAATATTTCCTGTGCCTTACTTATCATTCTTTGGTACATAATTGCCGGCTCAATTAACGCTCACGATAATCCGAGATGCTTCTATTTTCCCAGCGTAATAATCCAGTATTGCATTAAACGCAACCATATCAGCGTTGATAATGAAATCATCTTCATTTCGTTTGGTGTGCTTCTCTGATATTTTTATCAAACGATCGTTTATGATTCTCAATACACCTTTAAATTTTTGGTTACGTTCTTAGAGCGCTTTATGATAAATAATGCTCGACCTCGAGGCAATCAAAAAAAATCATCCTGATTTATATTGAGCAATTTCTTGCTCAGACTGCACAATGTTAATCGCTCCATCAAACATAAACTCAGCATCCAGTAAGAGCCAACTCTCCGTGTTAGCAGTTTCAATCACATTGCTTTCTACTAATTCTAGGTCATCCTCGCACATAGGTAGAATCTGTGAAACGATCTGATCCGTAAGCATTACTCACATTTTCCATTACAAATGCCTTGGGTTTTAGTTCCTAAGATTGCTCTAATATACTGTTTCACCAGGAATTATTCTGGCTGATTGCATGATTTTTTGCCTCTATTTGCATTAGAAAACCCTGAGCAAAGGTGGTCCTCCGAATCACAAACACATCAATGTCGCCATATTTTTCTTTTATTTCGTTATAATTAGCCCTCTCTAACATCGCCGAAATACAGCTACTCCCGAGATGATTTTTCTTATATGTCTCCTGCATGGCAGGATTAAATTCATATGCAACTTTATATCGAATTTCTTTGTTTGCATAAATCCCAGCTCCAATCCCCCGGCACCCGCAAACAAATTCCATTGTATTAAGCATCGTTCCTCCATCTTACGCTTCCGTATTAAAGCCTTCTTCGGAGGCTTTTCGTAGCAATGCAAGTAAGCGTTTGCATTGATAAGTGTTTGGTATTTTAGCAGGCATTTTACATGCAATCGCTAATGCAGATACATCTGTCGGTGTGACCATGCCATGATTCTAACAACGAACTCTTGATAGTCGCATCCACATTTCTACAGGATACTCCATTAACCACCGTCTGACTGAGCTCGGATTTCATTTACAAACCTCTGCTTCCTTCTTAGCGGACTTCTGAACCACTCTTCTGTTCATACTCGATAGTAATTAAACAATTCTCTCAATTATCTGCAGGAATATCCATATGATCTTTCTTCACATTCTTCCCAGCAATCATTTTCTCTTACACCACTGAGTAACGTTTGCAACTTTTCTTTTGACGGGTCAGTAATTCGGAAGAAGAACCAGCTCAGCCACACGCGAGTGCAGCTGTCCCCACTTGTCTCGTGGCACACTTTGTCTATTCCAAATCAACGAGATCAAAATCAAGGTCCTGTCCTTGATATTGACTATGCAAACAATACTTCTCTAAATTGAAGCCAATGTGTAATATATGATGTTGCATCGATATCCCGTCCCTCATACCAAGGCTGTTTTGGTATTAGTTCTTCTCTAAGATATTGAAACAAGAGAATCCCAACGCAGCCGTAGTTTGGAACATATCCCTCATTAAACTGCTCCTCATTTGTATTCCACTGCTCATCTATATACTCTGCAAACGAGTTAAAATTTGTCTGCGCACCTTTACTCACAATCTGAGGGAATCCTCTCCATGTGGTATGGATCCTTTCCCAAAGATCCGTTTTCTCAACCACCTTATCCCCAGGTGCATGTTGAAACTCAAATTGTTTTTCTTTCTTTGCTAGAGTGTCAAGCGCATCTGTTCTTGCAGATATTGTCCCTCTTGCTCTTTCGTAAAACCATTTAGTTTCATACTGTACGCCTTCAGATGCCGGGAGCAAATAAATTGTCTTGAGATTTGCTCCATGCGACGATGAAACCTGGATGAGATGCAAAAAAGTCCGCATCACTAACCTTAGCTCTGACTGCTTCGAAGATCTAGAAAATATTCTTGATCAACTCGATCGACTCCTTCTGGTGTTGATTCATCAATTGAAGTCAATTTCATTTGCACGAAAATAGATGACAAATCTGCTTTATCCTTATATCTCTGCATTTGAGACCAGAGGCCGTTGTCTCTCCACCATTAATAATCTGAAAGTCTCTAACGAAGGTGATAAATCTCCTTCCGTGGTTAGTATCTTCTTATCTCAACTGTCCATTGCAGTTGCTGAAATTCCATTATTAAATGCAAAAAACATCTGTGGATTATTCAGGATAGTCCCTCTCTGATTTTCTTATTGACCGCTATCTTTAGTAGATAAGAATGACCTGACATTTCCCTCCAAAAGTTTACTGCCATGCTTGTCGTATATATCAGCCAAAACGGTTCCAGTGAATTACTCCCACAATAGCTACTATACTGTTCTGTAGACGCAGAACTAGCCTCTATACATGGAATACCTTCTCCACAATACTCCTTAAAGTCAATCTCAATAATTTGACGACTTTGTTCTGAACAGCAGACTCTGAATAAACGATCGATATCCCAAATCTGACCTTCTACAGGAATCGAGTTATAGTCATCAATTTTTACTTCTTTTATTGCAGTACTCATATCTGCATCAGTGAATACAATAAAACGATATTTACGAATTACCTCTTTGTTACATCTAATAAATCAACTAAATCTGCACATGGCGTACTCATCTCTATTTCTCGGTATAGATTAGTCGTCAAAGCTACATCAAGAAATTTCATGAGTAGGCCAAAATCCTTATTTGCAGCTGATCCGGAAAGTCGACGTCCCAATTCATTACCATCAAAATTCGCGATAATTAGATTCATTGTACTATCGAACTCGTCATATACATATCCATCTACCCTATAATTACTACGACCGCTTTTCCCTTTAAAAAAAGAAGGTGTAAAATCGGATAATACCTCTGCATCAATTAAATACTGTGCCATGTTATCTACAAAGGATGCACATGACCCTTCTCCAGTAACAGATGCTGCGGTTTTTACACTTTCTAAAAACTCTTTTTTAAATTCCGTAGAATCCATCCTAATAACCTTCTATTTTGTTACTTTCTCCAGCTAGCTATGCTAGGTATAGCTATTTGATAGATAGTATTTGTTATTTCTATTGGAATATCAACTCTTCGTATCCTCGGAAATGATTCATTTATAGTATATGTTTGTGTTGAAGACATACTAAAATGCTGTTTATCATATTCTTTCATATCAATATAACCACCGGCGCCGAGTTTCAAGATAAGCTCATCAGGATTTTCACCATGTCGTGAAATAAACTCTATCAATTCCTGAACCAATCCATACAAGGTGAATGATCCTGATTGATCCGGTGCCATTTATCAATACGGTAAATAACTAATTCTCCTTCGTCATCTCTATCTAATTGTTCAACAGAAGAAATCGATATCTCTGATGATGAAGCTCCAGTAGATTTAATCTCATACCAACCAGTCCTCATAAATAAAATCTTGATCCGCTCCTTCTGGACCAACTCCATCCTGCTAAGCAACATATGGTAACATTCCATGCTCTATTTTTTTCTTTTAAAAAAAGCTAACTCTCCAATGAGACCTTTCTGTCTGTTACCGCCTAAAACTCGCATTACTTTTATGATCCAATAACCTTAACCACGCATTATATCTGCTCAATACTTTAAGCAATGCATCTTTATCTGTTTCACATTTGAATATTCGATAATATCTACTGCCATTGTTATAAAAACATCTTCCTGTTTTGTATCCAACAGTGTAAAAGAAATCGCATACTTACCATCTTTACGCTGGTTACATGCAGCATCTATACACTTTTGATTGAGTCTAGTTTTTTAATTGCCTTTTGACTCACTATTACGGCGACGGACTTATGCTCCGGTGTTGCGTATCGAACATACCATTCAAGAGGATGTTCTACAGACAATTTCAATGCTCCACCAGAATAGTAATCAATAGTATTCCATTTTTCTCTTAATTCACTTTCTTTAGCACTCACTACAAATCCTCCTCATCATCATAATTATCATAAACATCCACCCAATTTCTCAACTCAATTAAGTTAACTTTATAATTTGCAGTTTCAGTAGAGCCACTAGTTTTAGGGAAACCAACTCCTAACGCAAATAAAAATTCAGGTAAATCCTTATTTTCAGACTTTGAATAATCAGCTTGTATTATATGTAGCATTAAAATTGGATTTCTATTGGCGATCAGATACGCTTTGTCCGGAATATTTTTCTTATTCTCATTTCCAGGTATAGATCTATATGCTTTTTCCGCATCTTGAATCTCGTCTTTGGATAATCCAATTCGTGTACATCCACCAGCTCCAACACGCAACTTAGTGCCACTCACGCTGATCATTTTTTTATCAGCTAAAATTTTTCTTTTTTCTGTCCCTTCAATCTCCAGCATTTCATCACCGCACTGCAACGGTTCATTGAAAGGAATACCTGATCCTGTTTTTATTAATACTACATCCCATCCATTACACCAATGATGGCTCTCTATAAACTCCGCAAGTGCTCTACCATTGAAACTCAAATGCCATGGGTTTGTCTCGAAATCCAACAACAATTGAGCCACATTATCTCCCGGAACATTCTTCCAATAATAATGTCCCTTCGTACGTTCTTCATCAAAAAATCTGTCTCCAATACTATTCAACGAATTCACAAAATTCTTGAATGCAAACTCATTTGAAGTCAAGATATTTTTAGCCGCCTTTAATCTAGGTGTCTCAAGTAAATTGCCAGACACTGTAACAGGACATGTCAAATCAGTTGCTGTACGCATCTTGTTTCGCGCAGTCACAATTAATGCGCCAGGATCTTGTCGAACTTTCAGACCAAAGTCTCTAGGAGTTTTGATTTGCATTTCTCATTTTCGAGATTTCTTCCTTAAGTTCAGCTGTAGCTCTAGTAATTTGTCCATACCAATCGATAGCCTCTGGTGTCATCCATACCTTTGCAACATCTTCGTAATTTGGTCTATATCCGAACCAGCGCCCCATTTGTAACAAAGTATCGTACATCTTTGTATTGCGATGAAAATATGTTACGCCAAGGCCCTCTAAGGTCAAACCTCGCGACATACTATTTCCACCTACAGCAATTACACGCAAACCATCATTCTTATGATTAAAATAATCTAAACTCGATGCACCAGTTTTCATATTCACTGCACGAACTTCAATAGGAGAAATTGCCTTGTGCAAATAATTTTTTAGCAAGTCTTCCCATTCTATTTCAACAATCCCACTCAAATGATATTTGTCCCAAACAACATGCATCGCCTTTATATTTTTTATTTTTTCACTTTGAGAAAGTGGTAATTTAGCGTAGTTTCGAACATCCGATTTCACCTGATCTAACCACATCATTCAGCATTTCTTGTATCTGATTTTGAACATTGGTATAAAGGCTTATATGTACCATCATAGACCTATGTTCTGTAAGGTCACCTCTATAGTCACGAATTGCATTTAATAACAAGAAATAATAAGCGGCTTCATATAAATCCTCAGGCAAATCTTCTACCACAAAGTCTTTTTTATGTTTTGGAGGAAAGACACGCTTCTAACTCTTCTATGTCAATCTCCTGAAGCATGTGATCACTATCAGAATTTTCTCCAAATATTCTATCAGCCCCAATATAATTAGTCGGAGCGGACAGTGCATAAATAAAATCAGCTGGAAAGAGATCATCATCTTTTTCCGGATCGATAAATATATTTGCAAAAGGCGTCGCCGTAATGCCTAAATACGTAGTTTTACTGAATAGATTCAATAAGCGTCTAATACAGTCATTAATTGCTGCAGGCTGAGAATCTTCGTCTTTTGTATTAACTGATGCGTTATCAGCCTCATCATCAAGTAGCATGAGAGGCAGATCAATCTGTCAGCGGCATTTGTGCGTGTTATTATCTGATAGCCACTTGATCAAATTATTCAAAATTCTTTTATTTTTCTTCACAACTAAAATGACAGGACAATTAACATTTTCTATACCTAAGTTATTGTTTTTAAGAATACCGCTATCAAAATCTTTGGTCACGGAAGTAAAAGCAACGATTTTTTTATCTGTTCCATATCTTCCTACACCGACTGGCTGATTCTTTATACCTTGTTCGGCTTTAGGATCCAGATAATATTCGCTTTTTCTTCCAGTACATTCTGCATCCAATCTTTCTTGTGTTTGCTTACGCAAATTCTCCTGCATACCTGCTAAAACAATAATAATTCGATACCCCGTATCCGCTTTGCTTTGTTACAAATAGCTGTGTAGTTAGCAGTTTTCCCTGACTGCATCTCCTAGAACCAGACCTTTTATTGAAAAATGATCTTCTGACGGATCACCACATAAATCTAATATTTCATCTGAAACTTTACCAAGATTTGTTGTAACTCTCGGATTCCAATGTTTCATTTGTTCCAGATATTTCTTATATCTGTTCCAAAAGAAGAAATCAAGGTCGGCTCTCTTTGAAGGTAACCATGATTGATGCCCATTGTTCCGATCATTAATATATACCCCAATATCCATCTGGATTACTAATGGATTGCTTGAGTCTAGAAATTATCTCTGCAAATTCATCATCAGAAACCGGCATAATAGATGAATTTGCATTTCCTATCTTAGTGGCTTCCTTTAGAAATTCTTCTTTCTGTGAGGTGGAACTTCCTATGATAAATATTGTTAACAAATGCGGAAATTATGTTTTCCCACAATTGTTCAACATATGGATTAATCATTCTTCAAAATATCACTCTAAACTTTTTCTACTATATTATGATGCGTCGAATACGGTTCAATACAAGCAATAGTATCCAGTAGATTACATTTTTCTTGTTTGTCAACACACATCGTAATTATTTCCTGTAGTGATTTTACTATTTCTACATCTGACTGTTCATTATCATTGGTTATTTGCTCATCATTATTCAGATCCACATATAATTGATTAAGTGGCAAACCCATCTCAATTTGTTGTAACAAGGCATTTAGAGACACCTCTATATTAGGATTCACTTTTATCATTTGTTGCACAATCGGATGTTTACGATTAACTTCATAATAAAATCCGCCCTGTTTATTTTTCATGCGATTCCACACATGAGTTTCGGTATCACTTACCTCTTTTTTTCCTCTAAAAGTCCAAGTTCTTTTACTCCTCTCAGCAATTTTATTAACAATTACCTCAAGTTCTTTTTAACTTCTGCTGGAGGTGATGCGGATGATTTCTTTATATCTAAAGTCCACAGATGATCTAACGTGTTTGGAATATCAACACGAATTCTGGCAAGTTTTGATAAATCTCCTTGCCGCATCATTCTAAACCAAGTACCCCAAACTAACAATCTTTTGTTTCTATATATATAAAAACCTTGTTGTTTTCGTAGTCCATCTTTACCCCCGAGTAATTTTATTTCTTCAGATGACAGATTAGATATGTGAGGAAGAACATAAGGTCGAACTAATATCTTATTTCCATGAATAACTAAAGTTTCATCATCCATAACTTGAACACTTTTCTCGGATAAAAACGGGTCTATTCCTTTGATATTTTCGCCATTAATTGAAATTTTAAGTTTTTGTGATACCTGATTCACCTGCTAAGTAACGGTGGTATACAGAGAGAGATGATCTCTGACACGGTCAATATTTCGAACTAAAGATAGTTCGGAAATTAAACTCTCCAGCCTTCAAACGATCTAATTTTTGCCATACAACCAATGTACCAGATTTGTTATTTTTCAATTTGTCAATTTGAGGTATACCACAAATATCTTCTTCTTCCAAAACATTTAAAGACCAATCACCGACTTCGGAAACATGATCTATATCCCATTGACGTCCAACTATATGCCTCCCTTGCTTAGATATAACAGTAAGACATCTACATTGTGATAAAGATGCTGTTTTTAACCCTAAACCAAAACGGCCTAAATCCTTTTCACCTCTCTCTTCTATTGGATTCTTACTCCCCATATTGCATAGCAACATCAATTTCTTCCTCTGTCATTCCCTTACCATTATCAAGAATTGTAATATATGCATCGTCTATTGGAAAAAATTAATAATAACATCTTTTGCATTTGCTGCAATACTGTTATCAATAATATCAGCCACTGCTGTCTCAAGTGAATATCCAATTGCTCTAGTTGACTCTATTAAAGTAGGGGCATAGGGTGGTAAATTTTTTGTTCTCATTTTTAATTCCTTTATCAATCATTCTTATAGATAACTTTTTATCGATTATCTGTGTTGTCGTCTAATAAAACATCTTGAATAACCAATGATATTTAGTTATCTAAAACCCAAAAACAAAAATCATTCATAATTACATCTATAATAAAATTTCTATTTATATTCTTATTTTCTAAATAAAACACACTTGCAATAGCTAGTTCAAGCGCACCTACTATATGTTAAATTCTCCCTATAAACGTTTTTTTAATCCCAAAACATAAGATTGTGTAAAGCCCATAAACTAGATAGAGTGATTCCAAATGTAAGACAATGAAAATTTTAAAGTTCCTAGTTGTTCATTTCTGTAATTTATTTGATATTTCTTATCTTGTTTTTTATGTAAAACAATTTTTAGTGCTTCCTAGTTGATCTGGATTTATAGCTACCTATATTCTATCACAAAACATAAAAAAAGCCTTACATTCAAGGCTTTTCATTATCCTTTTCGTTACAAAATTTTCTACGCTTTCATCAGCAAAGCTACACACTCAGCTTGTCGTGATAGCAAACTTCTATTCTATAGAACAAAAGTGTCTGTTGGTTATAGAAAATCACATATCAAGGAAGAGTTTTATTTGTTTGATTAAATTCATTGTAAAGTTTAATCATAATTTATCTCTATAACTATCAAAATATAAAACCAGGTAAAATAGATTTAGAATCCCCAAATTCCTTATTTTCTAATTCATGTAATGTAGGTAAATTACGTTGATATGAAAGCGTATTATGAGCCAATCGATTTCTATGTCGATATAACATGTCATATACTTTCTTGCCCTTCACTTTCTAGTAAATTGTAACCATCTCCCTTTTTCTTGCCGATCCTTTATATCAATTTTATTCTTTATGTTGCCGCTAGAATTCTATGTAAGTATTACCGTTCCAGTATTGGAAGTTACTTTCGTTGAAAATTTTACACATATGGTATCTTTGGCTTCATTGACTATCAACTTTCTGTCCAGATTCAGAAAGTTCACCCCTATCAAGTAGAATCATTAGGTTTGCCGATCTAAGTTGACTTTTTAGAGTCATAAGTAGAAAAACCTCGTGGGGAACAAATCTTTCAAAAAACTCTTCTGAACAGCTCAAAATCTTCAGTAGCCATTTCCCAAGAAATATCTTTATTTAAATTTTTGTTCTTGAAAACCTGTCATTTGTAAAATTGTCTTAAGCAAGTAATCATTTGAAGGATAAGTTTCAATTCCTGTATTGATAGAAGAAATCGCCGAAATCCCACTTCCAACATGACGGATTCAATAGGACTATTAATAAATTCTTCATGTTTACTCATATCTCAAACTCCTATAAATAGCTATTGATTTTTCAACTCTCTCACGTAAATATTTTAAGGCAGATGGATTTTTTTGGTGATAGCTGATTGATACAGCTTTTGAAAACTCATAAGTTGGAACACCCTGTTCATCAAGATATGGAGCTTTATATTCTTCTATTTGTTTCTCAAGTGTTTTAGTTATAGCCGACCATTTTTCCAAATCAATATTCTTATTTTCAAATATTATTAAATAAATTAAACCAAAGTAATACAAGTCACAATCAATTTATAGAATCAAATGTTTTTCCGCATAAAATCCCTGAATTACTAATAATATTCTTCATCTTGTTATAGCGTTCTGAATGAGGTTTTTCATCAGAGTGTAGTTGTTCATTAGTATCAAATAATTCTTCATAGCTGATATAATCTACATCTGAATCACTATTTTTTATCACCAATTATAAAAGAATTGATATAATTTTCGTAGTACTCCTCTAATTTTTCTTTTTTTCCACCAAAACCACTGCATAAATTTTGGGTACTGCCGGTCTTTTTTATATTGCGATAAAATTGATAAGAATATCTAATAAAATCAATAGATAACTCACCCTCAATAAGGTTAATAAATTCAGGCTTAAAGGAAATCGGTTTTACTATCATCTAAATAGTAAAGTGCTTCTCTACTTTTTCTTGACCAGTAAGAACCATCCCTTGTCTATTAATATTTCTAAAAACAGATGAATAGCTATCTTTGTTGATCCCCTCTTTGACTATTACTGGGTACCAGTACGAAAATCCTAGAAAAGTATTCTTCAAAGAATTACTATCTATTTCATTATCGTTATTCAACGCTTTGAAATATTCATCCTTTTCTAAAAGTTGATTTTATTTTTGAAATTGTTAAATTATCTTCTATGAGTAAATCATTTAAATGTCCAATTAATAACATCAGGCGAAGATGAATCTGTTTCACCTGCAAAATCATCATTTTTCGTCAATATATTTTATAACTTTATCTTTTGAATGCTTTTTATAGGTTTCACGATGCTGGAAAAAAACCTAAAACAGACAACAAAACACTAGTTAACCTTTGCTGCCCATCAATTAAAATATTTTCCTTCAATCCATTTTTAGTAAATGAACCAATAATTACAGGTGGAACAAATTCCTTATTTTTAAGAGAGGTAATCAATTTTTTTCTTCTAGTTTCATCCCATGAAAAATTTCTTTGATAATCGGGTAGTATAATATTTTTTGACAGAATCAATTCAATCCAATAGTCCAATGAATATTCTCCGTAGTATACTTTGTTCTCCATAACCTCATATTCCTCGCTATTTATAAATCATAAAAAGTGTATTCATTTATATTATACCATAAAATAACTGAAATCTTGCAGTCACAATCTCTACAATTCTATCTCACTCAAACTAGGAATTAATTGCAACATCCCCCATTCTTATGCAATAGCTATTTTGTCCAATATCAAAGCAGATAATTAGTCCATAAAAATCCATTATATTCTCAAACTAAAGAATTTAATCGTTTAATGAAGTAATATTGTAAAAGTTTACCTAACTCCTGTAATCTACAGTGAGAGGTTTCTATAAGTTACCACAAAGATTTTTTAAATAGTATAAACTGCTTTTCTGCTCCTACTTCCACTGATGCCTCAGCTCGGCTGCAATCGTAGTGACACCGCCTCAACATGGTGCGTTTGTGGCCTCAAAAGGTTCAGTGAACCTTTTGAGGGGATTAACGTTTCACTAACAAGCCTAACACACTCGACATGGTGCGTCCTGGCCAAGGACTCAAAGGTTCAGTGAGACCGCACGAGGATTAACTTTGCGTTTCACTAACAAACTTACACACTCGGCGTGATGCGTCTGCGGAAACAGATCCACCGGCTGGACTTTCTTCAATTCATAACCTAACTCTTGGTAAAGGATTTGATATCACGCGCCATGGTGGCGACGTTACAGGAGATATAGGCGATGCGGCCCAGCCCCTGTTTGGGCACTTGCTTTGATGAAGCTTTCGGTCAAGCCCTTGCGTGGTGGGTCGACTAGGATAGCAGTTGGTTGGATGCCTTCCTTGAGCCAATTCTTCATGGCATTTTCTGCTGTATCACAGACATAGTGGGCATTGGTGATGCCATTTAGACTAGCATTCTTCTGGCTATTTTTTACTGCTTCTGGGATAACTTCCACTCCGTAGACTTCCTTGACATGCTTGGCAACGGATAAGCCAATGGTCCCAATTCCGGAGTAGGCATCAATCACGACATCATCTTCTCTTAACTCCGCAAAGTCAATAGCTGTCTGATAGAGCTTCTCTGCCATTTCTGTATTGACCTGGTAAAAGGCTGGGCCAGAGATTTGGAAGCTATTGCCCAACATTTGGTCAGTAATGTAATCCTGACCATAAAGAGTGCGCCATTCTTTTCCAAAAATCGCATTGGTATTCTGGTCATTGATATTTTGCATAACGGATTTGATGGCTGGGAATTGCTTGATTAACTGCTCGATCAACTGGTCCACACGGAACACCTTGGGACGAGTTGTCACCAAAATGACCATAATTTCTCCAGAATGGTGGCCACGACGAACGACGAGATTGCGAATCAAGCCAGATTGTTCCTTTTCATCATAAGGCTTGAGGTCAAACCGACGAATCAAATCCCGAAGTGCCAAGACCACTTGGTCAATGACTGGATCTTGGATATAGAAATCTTCAATCGGCATCAAATCATGAGAGTTCTTGCGAAAGAAGCCTGTCTCTACCTGACCGTTGACACGACGGACAGGCACCTGGGCCTTGTTGCGATACTGGACGGGATGGTCCATCCCCAAGGTCAGGGGCACTTCGATATCAGAGATTCCTGCCATCTTGTAGAGGCTATCCTTGACCTGTTTGGCCTTGAATTTCAGTTTTGCTCCGGATAAGCCAGGTGGCCTAAGTCAGCAATGCCGCTTCGCAAGTAAGCCAGGTCCAGTTCTTCATTGCGATGAGGAGATTTTTCCAAGTACTCCTCTACTTTTCCGTAGCCGATTTTCTTATTGACCTTGAGCACGCGCATGCGGATCACTTCTCCTGGCAGGGCATTCTCCACAAAAAAGACCAGGCCATCGACCTTAGCCACTCCTGCTCCTTCGTGTGTCAAATCGACAATCTCAACGGTTACAATTTCATTTTCTTTAACATCGTTTTCTATCTTTCTACAAATTAAAAGGGGTGGAGTCCAAAACTCCCATCCCCTTATTATATCATCTCAGTCCCATTTGGTACAATTTCTTTTTATAAGCATCGAAATCGACGAGTAAGCCTTGGCCACCGTACATATCGTAGGCATCGACCCAATCCCCATTTTCTGGGATAGTCACTCGTTCAATTCCTTTTCCAGCACTTCCGACTAGTCCAAGTCCATTGGTCAATAGGAAGGAGAAAGGAACATTGGTAGACGTCATGGCAAAGACTTTCCCAAGGGCTTCAGATCCCGTAAAGAGTTTGGTTGGATCCTTGATCTGATGCATGATAGCAGACATGACCTCTTGTTGGCGACGGGTCCGACCAAAGTCCCCTTCATCGTCCTTACGGAAACGCGAGTAATTGAGAAGGGTCAAGGCCATCCATCCGTTGTTTTCCAACCTTGATGGTTTTGCTGCGGAACGACACCGTCTTTCATGTTCAAATCATCTGGTACTTCTACTTCACTAACTTTTTCGCCATCAACCGTTGAAAATTGCGCATTCATCTCGACCCCATTTGGGAAGAGGGTATCGATCGCTGTCGCAAAGGTCTTGAAATCGACCATGGCGTAATATTGGATGTCAATGTCAAAGTTGTCTTTGAGCATCTGACGCACCAATTCAGCCCCTTGGTTGTTATTTTGCTCCCCGATGGTGAAGGCTGTATTGAGCTTCTGGTCGTAGTAGCCATCATATTCAGGAATATTTTGCTGGCTGAACACCATCGATATGGACCAATGTATCCCGCATGAAGCTGACCATCTTGATCTTGCCTTCTTTGTTATTGACATTAACCACCATAATGGAGTCTGTCCGGGTCTCATCTGACTTCTCACCGATCACGACCATCTGTCCCCAAGATCAGGATATTGACCCCATCTCTTGACTTCTTGCCGTTAGAATTTCTCAACGACAGCCGGTTTGGCATCTTTGCCAGCTGGCTTACTGTTGAGGCCTTTCACAAACATGAAGACCATGCCGCCGATAATAAGCAAGAGAAAGAGAGCAAGCCATTTGAGGATTCTCTTCACACGAATTTTCTGCGGGGTTTCTTTCTTATTGCACCACCAGCTACCGCAGTTTTTTCTTAGACCTTTGGCTACGTGACTGTGGTAGACAGGAAGGTCGCCAATTTGCTCTGAAACCTCACCTTGAACTTCTTCAGTACTTGCTACTTCAGGCGTAGTAGGTCTGGATTCCTCATAAGCTCCTTGACTCTTCTTGAGCAGGTACTTGTATTCTAGTTGTTCTCGTTCATTCAAATAATGAAAATTTGAGTATAAGTACTCTAATCGCTTTCAGCTCATGGTGAGATAGAAAGTTTGATTCCTTACTCATCTTTTCTCCATTCCATTTTTCTTTTAAGGTATAGACCTGATACTGACCCAAGACTTTTGTCTGAATACCCAAACAGTCTAATTCTTGATAGGCAAACTGTACGAGATCAGGCGCTTCGTTTAGGAGGTCAATAATGAAAAAGTATTCTCCTAAAGCTGTTTTTAGTGGTCGACTTTCAATCTTGGTTAAATTGATCCCCCGCCAAGCAAAGGTAGACAAACCTTTATAGAGGGCTCCTGCCAGGTTACTTGGTAAGGTCAAGGCCAAGCTAACTTTTTGAAGGGCCGGACTTAAAGTTTTTGAGATCGCTAGCTCTTTGGCCCCTAAAATCCAAAAACGTGTATAGTTGTCCTCGATTTCTTGGATGTCTTTGGCCTGGACTTCCAAGCCGTACTCACTGGCTGCTGCCAGAGGGGCAATCGCTGCAATTTCCAAGTCTGGATGTTCTGCTACATAGCGCCTGCCGCATAGGCTGTTGAAGCCGTCATTTCCATAGCCACATTTGGATAATGGGCCCTGAGAAAAGCCTTCCCTTGTGCCAAAGCCTGTGGATGCGAATAGACCGTTCGAATGAGACGATCTTTTTTAGCCACCAAGAGCTGTTGCTTGATGGGATAGACCACTTCTGCAACGGCCTGAATCGTCCCTTGATGAAAGAGGTAATCAAAGGTCTCATGGACACTGCCTTCGATAGAGTTTTCAACGGGGACGACTGCAAAATCGATCTCTTGATTCTCATAAGCCTTGATGACATCTGTGATCGTTCGATAGGCGATACGTTCAGAAGTTGGAAAGCTATGAGTGGCCACATCATGGGTAAAAGATCCCTTGGGACCAAGATAGCCTACAAGCATCGAATAATCTCCGCAATTTCTTCAGGTGTTTTGTCCTCGACATCCACAATATGGGTAGCAATAGCCTCATACAAAGGCAAACGTCCATCAAAAATCTTCTTGAATTCTTCTTTTGTGTTGTTTAAAAAGAGGGGGCGTTGCATGGCTTTGTCATTCTGAATCCGGCTGTACAAGGTCTCAAAATTCACTCGCAAGTAAATATTATGCGGATTTTTTCCAGAAGCGCACGGTTATGAGGATTGACGACAATCCCGCCTCCAGGGGAAATAATGGCTGCTTCGTTTTCCAATAAACGTTCCAGCATTTCAGCCTCGCGGCGACGAAAGGCAGCTTCTCCTTCCACTGCGAAATAGTCATTGATCGACATACCGATCTCTTCAACAATTAATTCATCCATATCATGGAACTTTGGATCAAGAATCCGACCAACGGTCGTTTTACCAGCTCCCATAAAACCAAGTAAAATTTTAGCCATGCAGTAATGTCTCCAAATCTTCAAAAAAACTAGGGTAACTGGTGTTGATGGCCTCTGCCCGATCCAACACCACATTTCCATCTCTCACCAATAAGGCAGCAATGGCAGCCATCATCCCAATCCGGTGATCACCAAAGGTCTCTAAGTCTGCTCCATGTAGAGGTGTCGGTCCAGTGATGATCATGCCGTCTTCCGTTGGCACGACATTAGCTCCCATGGCATTGAGGCTATCTGCTACGACCTGGATACGGTCCGTTTCTTTCACACGAAGCTCTTCAGCATCCGCAATCACAGTCTGACCATTTGCTTGTGTCGCTAGTAAAGCAATAATCGGCAATTCATCAATCAAGCGTGGAATCAACTCCCCATCAATTCGAATCCCTTTTAAGGACGAAGTCTTGACAGTGAGACTCGCAGAGACCGCTTTTTCATCGCGATCCTCCATGGTAAGATCTCCCTCCATTTCTTGAATCACATCGAGAATCCCTGTCCGCGTTTGGTTGATGCCAACATTTTCAATCTTGATCACACTATCTGGCAGAATGAGGCCTGCCACTAACCAAAAGGCTGCACTGGAAATATCTCCAGGAACGATGACTTCTTGACCTTGGAACTCTTGTCCACCCTTGATTCGGATGGTTTTTCCATCCACCTGGATCTCTCCACCAAATTGGCGAATCATATCTTCCGTATGGTCACGCGTCTTTTCCTTCTCGATAATCGTTGATTCACCCTCAGCCTGTAAAGCCGCAAAAATAAGAGCAGACTTAACTTGGGCCGATGCGACTGGCAAACGGTAATGAATGGGTTGAAGCTTATGTGTCCCTTTTTCATGTAAAGGCGGGCAATCGCGCTCTCCCTGACCAGCAATCTCTACCCCCATCTGACGCAGTGGGATCGCTACACGATCCATGGGCCGTTTGGAAAGGCTGTCGTCTCCAACCATGGTCACAACAAAATCCTGACCTGCTAGGACACCTGAAATCAAACGTATAGACGTTCCTGAATTGCCCATATCAAGGGGAGCGGTCGGAGCTTGAAGACCCTGAAAGCCTACCCCTTGAATCCGAATCACATCCCCATCATCCTGGATGGAGACTCCTAAATCACGAAACACCTGGATTGTAGAGAGCACATCTTCGCCTCGCAAAGATATCATAAACCTTGGTTTCGCCTTTTGCAAGACTTCCAAAAATAATGGATCGGTGACTGATGGATTTGTCACCAGGGACACGAATGGTTCCCTTTAGACCCTTGCTATTGGTTCTTAATTTCATTGCCATCTCCAGAGTGCTTTTCCACATATTCTATCATAAATAGGACATGAATTCAATTTTTGATCCAAAATTTGGAACAAAAAACGAATGTTTCCAAGCTTTTTTGCGTTTCTTTTCTTCTACTGGCGAACGAAAATACCAGAGTCGAAATTACAACTCTGGTAGAAATTTCTACTTGTATAAATCTTGAATCGGCTCAAAGATGATCTTTTCAAGATCTGCAAGATAAATAGACAATTGTTGTTGTTTGGTGAAAAATTCATTCACAATCGGACTTGCTTGGATTTTTTCCATATAGTCCTTCATTTCTTGTTGCACAGCTTCTGTTGGAAGTTGACCGGATTGCATCAAGCCTTGTAGTTGATTTTGAAAAGCGACGTATTCGTCAAACAGCGCTTTCGCTTCTGGATTTGCTTCAATCGCTTGCTTGCTTTCTACGACAGCCTTATATTCAGGAAGGTCTCGCAGGGTCCGAGAGAGTTCGTTTGCTAGATCATAAATATTTGCCATTTTCTAGGCTCCTTTACTGATAAGATACTTCTATTATACTGCTTTTCCTTCAATATTCCTAAAATGAAGCAGGTATTTTGACGCAAATCCTTCTGTAGACCTAGCGAGCAAGGGCGGTATAAGACGTCGCCTGGCTGATCAATGTTTGAGCCCGCTCTTGATCCTCTGCTTTTTTAAAGGTCAGCTGCAAAATCCCGTGGATATCTTCACGATTCTCTTCATTAATGTGAATATTGACCAAAGAAATCCCTTGTACAATTTTCAAAATCTCAAGAATGACGCCTTCCTTATCTGGAACATCGATAAAGAGATCATAGGCACTATCGCGTCCAGCACGCTGATGGATCTGCATTTCTTTTCGGTGCTTCCGCCCTTCATGGAAAAAGGACCAAATAGCCTCTTCGTTATCTGCTTGGATGGTCTCAGCCACCTGATCCAAACGGTCTTTGAAATCTTCAATCCGCTCTAATATAGCTTGAGGGTTGGACAAGAGAATAGAGGTCCACATGCCTGGCTCACTTTCCGCAATCCGTGTCATATCCCGAAAGCCACCAGCTGCAAAACGGCGGGTCATTTCATGCTCTTCCCCATAAGCTACGGCCTGCTCGACCAGAGTCGAGGCTAAAATATGAGGAAAATGACTGATCTGGGAAGTCACTCGATCGTGTTCCGCGGCATCGATTTCAATAAATCGAGATCCCAATCCACTCAGAAGCTCTTTCAACTCTTCCATGGCACCTCCTGTCGTCAAGCTGGAAGGGGTAAAAATATAATAAGCATTTTCAAATAAGGTTGCATCTGCTGCTGCAGCACCTGTCTTATGACTACCAGCCATGGGGTGTCCTCCCACAAAGCGAACAGCCTTATCTGTAAATACCTTTTCAGCTTGTGCGACAATTTCTGCCTTGGTGGAGCCAGCATCTGTCACCAGTACCTGGTCTTTCAAATTCAGGTCAGCTAAGGTTTCTAAGTAAGACTTGGTTTGCTTAATCGGAAGCGCCAAAATAATAATATCCGCTAAAGAGGCAAAGGCTGCGAAATCATCCGTCACTTGATCAACCATTCCTCTTTCAAGGGCGATGGTTCGAGAGGCTTCACTACGATTGTACCCAAGAACGGTCACATTTGGGTGGGCCCTCTTAATGCCTAGCGCAAGTGAAGCACCAATCAAGCCCAATCCTGCAATATAAACAACTTTCTTATCCAAAGGAAAACTCTTTCTCTTAAAAATTCTTAGTAAATTCTCGGTGATTAGCAACAGCTTCTTTCAATTCTTCCAAGTTATCGGATGAGAATTTTTCAAGCACTTCTGTCGCAAGGACCGTTGCGACCACGGCTTCCATTACCACTCCTGCAGCTGGTAGAGCCGTTGGGTCGCTGCGCTCAACTGTTGCCTTATAGGGCTCATGGGTTTCAATATCCACACTCATCAAAGGTTTGTAGAGGGTCGGAATAGGCTTCATGACGCCACGAACCAGAATGGGCTCACCATTGGTCATGCCCCCTTCAAAACCACCAAGATTATTGGTGCGACGGGTATAGCCAGTGTCCTGAGACCAGATGATTTCATCCATGACTTGACTCCCTTTTAGGCGACCTGCGTCAAAACCAAGGCCAAACTCAACTCCCTTAAAGGCATTGATAGAGACCACTCCTTGAGCGATTTTGGCATCCAATTTCTTGTCCCATTGCACGTAGGATCCTAGTCCAACAGGCACACCACCAACCAAGGTTTCCACAATTCCCCCGATGGTATCGCCATCTTTTTTCACTTGGTCAATGTAAGCCTTAACGGCTTCTTCTTGTTCTGGCACAACAATCGAAACTTCCGACTTCGCTGCCTTTTCCTTGATTTCTGAAACGGTTAGATTCTCGGGAATTGCAATCTCGATTCCCCCAAAATTAACAATGTGGCTGGCCACTTCAACGCCGATTTCTTCTAAAATCCGTTTAGCAACTGCACCAACGGCTACACGCATCGTCGTCTCACGGGCAGAAGAACGTTCGAGCGAATTACGAAGATCGTCAAAACGGTATTTAATCCCTCCGACTAGATCGGCATGACCAGGACGTGGCTTGGTGATCTTACGTAGATTTTTCTTTTTCTCTTCAACCGGTGCTACATTCATGATCTCCAGCCATTTTTGGTGATCCAGATTGGTCACATTCAGAGTAATCGGGCCTCCCATGGTCAAGCCATGACGGACACCTGATGTGATCTCAACACGGTCACTCTCGATTTTCATCCGAGCACCACGACCATAGCCACCTTGTCGACGTTTGAGCTCTTTATTAATATCCTCTTCAGATAAAGGAAGGCCTGCCGGAACCCCCTCGATGATGGCTGTTAGTCGAGGCCCATGGGACTCTCCTGCTGTTAAATATCTCATACGACCTTATTCCTTTCTTTCTAAAAAGTCCTTCATTTCTTGAAGAGGGATTTGATGAATCGCTGCTTGCCCTAACTCTGGAACAATTACTAATTTCAAGCTAGTTCCACGCGCTTTTTTGTCATGGGTCAAGGCTTGATAAAGGGCTTCTTTATCCCAGTTCTCATAGGTCACCGGAAGGCCAAATTTCCGGCACATTTCTTCGATTTTTTGAGTGATTCCTTTTGGCATCAAGCCCTTTTCTTCTGCAACTCGGGAGAGTCTGCACCATGCCCATACTGACGGCTTCTCCATGCATAACTTGCCCATAACCAGCTGTCGCTTCAATGGCATGCCCGATGGTATGACCAAAATTGAGATACAGTCGAATGCCATTGTCCAACTCATCGGCCACAACATGGTCTCGCTTCACCAGACAAGAATGAGAAATGATCCTCTCTGCATGCTCTAAAATACTCTGGACAGAACCATCCATGGCTTCTAATTCTTCCCAAAGTTCAGTATCTTGGATGAGACCGTATTTGATGACTTCGCCCATCCCCTCGATCAATTCACGGTGTCCCAACGTGCTCAACACTTCAGGATCAATGAACACACCGTCCGGTTGGGCAAAGGTCCCTACCATGTTTTTGGCAAGTGTGGTGTTGACTCCCGTCTTTCCCCCGATAGAAGAATCCACCTGTGCGGTCAAGCTAGTCGGGATCTGAACAAAGGAAATTCCCCGCATATAGGTCGAGGCAGCAAAACCAGCCAAATCACCAACTACGCCACCCCCAAGAGCAACGATTCCATCACTGCGCGTCATGCCCTGGGTAGCTAGAAATTCATAAACTTTTGAAACAGTGGTTAGATTCTTACTAGCTTCCCCTTGAAGAAACTCAAAGCGCACTACTTGAAAACCAGCTTTCTCAAGGCTCTTCTCTACGATAGACGCATATAACTTAGCTACACGGTTATCGGAAATAATAGCGACTTTTTTATCGCCCCAAAGAGTGCGCAACCAATCTCCAACCTGGTTGAGACCACCTCTTTCAATCACAATATCATAGGAATGTCCTGGAATAGGTACCGATACGTTCATAGGAATCTCCTTCACGTTTTTCTTTGATTCTATCTTATCATGAAATAGGGCACATGTCTCAATCAAAATGAAAAAGAGACTAGAGCAAGACTGTTTTTTAAAAAATCAGTTCCTGTTCTAATCTCATAAAGCTTTTTCAATAGGAAAAGGTAAAACCCACTCTTAGTCACATACAAATTGGCGATATTCTGTTGTCAATGCTTCCCATACAGACTCTGTAGGAAATACTTTCCCAGTCATTAATTCAAAGGCTGCTTCAGCTTGATAAAAGAAGCATTCCCAGCCCATTTACCCTCTGGTTTCCTTGATTCACTGCTAATTGCAGAAAGGGGGTCACTGCTGGATAGTAAGCCATCTCTACGATTAAGGCCTGTGGGGGAAAGGTCAAGTGACTCGCTATCGGAAGAGATTGACCATCCATCCCAACACCAGTGGCATTTAAGATAAGATCAGCTTGATTAAAAGAGTTTTGAACTTCTTCATCTTTCTCAATCGCATACAATTCTATCAAGAAATCAAAGCCATCTTCAATTAACTGAACTATTGAACGATAATGAACCAATCTCTCCTCTCTCACAAAGACAAGGATACGTTTTACACCTAGATGAATCGCCTGTGCAATAATCGCTAAAGCTGCACCACCTGCACCTAAGAGAACCATTGTTTTTCCCTTAATAGAGAAAGCAGGAGGTAAACTGCGAAAGAAACCAATCCCATCTGTATTATAGCCTTTAAGCTTGCCAGCACGGTGAACAATGGTATTGACAGAACCGATCTTTAGGGCCATCTCATCCACTTCATCTAGATAAGGAAAGACCTTCTGCTTATAGGGCATGGAGATATTGGCTCCAATCATATCCAACTTACGAATTTGGCTGATGGTGCTTTCTAAGTCTTCTTCAGCAATATCCCAAGCTAGATAAGCGGCATTGGTCGCTGTTAATTCATAGGCTAGATTATGGATAAAAGGAGAGATACTATGACGAATGGGATGGGCAATGACTGCAGCCATCCGAGTATAGCCATCAATCTTCATTCAATAACTCCCGAATTCTTCTCATATTTTCAAGAGGGATTTGACCAGGAGCACTTCCCTCTCCAACTCTAGCATAAGACCAAGAAGATCCTGTCAAATCAGCTGTCAAACGTGAAATTTTCCCGACCTTGCCCATGGAAATGGTTACATACTCTTGCTCAGGATTCAGCGTCTTGAAACCACGCGTAAAATTCATCAAATCAAGGACATCTTGTTCATTGTGGGCCATAACGGATACCTTGACTAATTTTGGAGAAAAACTGGTCAATTCCGATAAGATCTCCATCATATTTTCCGGTGTCTCTTGGAAATTGTGGTAGCTGAGAACAAGATTTGAAAATTCCAACATCTCTTCAAAGACTTCACGGTGACTATAATACTCGAAATCGATATAATCCGGATGATAGATGGATTGAATATCTTTCAGAATCCCAACATATTCCTCGTTGGTCAGCTCCATCTCTCCACCTTCAGCTCGAGTCCGCAAGGTGAATAAAATCTCACGTCCAGCAAATTTCTCAAAAACTGCAGGAGCAACGGTTAAGATCTCGCTTTTTTCTAAAAAGTCCGCACGCCACTCAATAACATCTGCATCCTCGTAACGCGAACTATCTAGTTGTTGCGCCTCTTCTAAGGAGCGAGGCATAATCGAAACAACTAACTTCATACATCCACCCTAATCGTAAATACTTTTAAGTAATTACTACTTTCTTCTTTCTTGTTCCATCGAAAATCTCCCGGAAGGCCGTATTCCGCTACATAGCGATGCTTACGTCCTTGAAATCCCTTTTCGATTTGTTTTTTAAATTTATCTTTGGTCACATTTGCCGCATTGGTACTGAGAATCAAGGTGCCACCTGGATTTAAAATCTCAAGAGCCTCGCTGACCAATCGATGAGTAATCTTTAGCGACTGAAAATGTCCGTTTTTTATTCCGCGCAAAGCTAGGCGGATCGAGCACTATCACATCATAGCTTAGGTCATGGCGTTTGGCATATTTGT
Organism: Streptococcus sp.; assembly: GCA_047241705.1. GTDB lineage: Bacteria > Bacillota > Bacilli > Lactobacillales > Streptococcaceae > Streptococcus. Next base: position 95,580 of record JBKTJB010000002.1, on the reverse strand, counting down.
AATAGTCAAAGACATCCATCACGACAAAACGATGAGCATCCAGCGCCAAGCCATTTGCCACAAAATGCGCTTCTGATAGTTCTCTACTTCTCTTAGCCAGATCGACCGATGTTGTCTCAACTGCTCCACCCATGGCCGCAGCCACAGAGAAGGCCGCCGTATAGGAGAACATATTAAGCAAGGACTTGCCAGCTGCTAAGCCCTCTACTAAGCTACCTCGAACTTCATGCTGATCCAAAAAGATTCCCGTCATCAAGCCATCATTGAGAAAGACTTGGTAAGAGACCCCATTTTCAAGAATCAAAAATTCTTGCGGAGCTTCTTCACCATAGACATGAGCCGATTCATAGTCCAAGCCTTTAAAGCGAATCTTTTCATAGCCGCCTCGGACTTCTGGAAAAGCCTCTTGAAAGGACGCTAGAATGGTTTCCTTGATCCTGGAAATACAAAGGGATTATACCAAGAAAAGACAACAAACTCACCATACAAGTCAACCGTGAAGCCACCAAAACCATCTCCCTCTTGGTTAAAGAAGACGACGAAAGGCTGTCGTCGTTTCATCCGCATAATAAGAACGACGGTTTATTGCTGGCTTTGATGAAAAGCTTTTTAAAAGGTCTTGATCAAAGTGACCAACTCTTGTGAAACAAACCATCCAATCCCTTTATTTTGTTCAGATAAGTATCCGACTCCGAGGGATTGTCCATCTCCTGAAAGTAATTGAACCGCTTGATCCAAAGCAGGAAGTGAGTCAAAATCTTGCTTTTCAAGAAGAGATTGCCCTTGTTTGATTTTTGTTGCGACTTGGCGACTGACTGTGAGTTTTTTCATATCCTCTATTATAGCAAAAGTCTGCTGTTTTCACAAAGGAGGCTTTATTTACTAGAACTTTTTTGCTATTTTATTCAAGCTTTCATCCTTTGGCTTTTTACGATTTCATATACCTGATCTTTCCTATTTCTTTCCTCTCCTTTACAGTCATTTTTTTCTTTCTCCATAAAAATGTGGTATACTTGTATATGAAAATTTTTAGGAAATAAGACAAGGAAGTAACATTTTGTGAAAAAAATTACGAATTCGATACTCAATTTCATGAGTACCAGACTAGGATTTGTCTTGACCCTTCTGTTGCTCTACTGGTTCAAAACCATGTGGGCCTATTCAGTTGATTTTAATTTAGACATTCAAGGACCCTATCAGATTTTTCTAGCAGTGATCAACCCATTGCCGATCAGTCTGCTCTTCATCGGTCTAGCACTCTATATCAAACGAACCAAGCTCTTTTATAGTTTGGCCTTTGGGATCTACCTTCTCTTATTTTTTGGTTGATTTCAACTCCGATTATTATCGAGAGTTTACAGACTTCGTAACGGTCAATACCATGTTGGCTTCCAGCAAGGTTTCTGCCGGTCTCGGAGCTGCTGCTTTAGAATTGTTCCGCCCTTGGGATGTGATCTACATTCTAGATTTCCCTATTCTAGCTTTCTTCTTCTTTAAGAAATGGATTCGAATGGACAATCGTCCCTTCAATAAACGAGCTAGTTTTGCGGTCACCTCTTTATCAGCTATGCTCTTTTCGGCCAACCTTTTCCTTGCAGAAATTGACCGACCTGAGCTCCTGACTCGTGGTTTCTCAAACTACTATGTCGTTCGTGCCCTTGGTTTACCAGCCTTTCTAGGTTATAGTGCTAATCAGACCTATGCTGCCAACAAAGAACGTTCCAAAGCCTCCGAAGCAGATTTAAAACCGGTGGAAGAATATATCCAACAGCATTATGCCAAACCTAATCCTGAGTACTTTGGAATGGCCAAAGGCCGTAATGTCATCTACATTCACCTGGAAAGTTTCCAACAATTCTTGATCGATTACAAGTTGAAAGTAGACGATAAAGAATATGAAGTGACACCTTTCTTAAACTCACTTTACCACTCGAAAGAAACCTTTGCCTTTTCAAACGTCTTTAACCAAGTCAAGGCAGGGAAAACGTCCGATGCTGAGACCATGATTGAAACAGGCCTCTTCGGACTCAACCAAGGTTCCTTTATGGTGAACTATGGTGGAACCAATACCCAACAGGCTGCACCATTTATTCTTTCAAAAAATGGTTACAACTCGAGCGCTGTTTTCCACGGGAATGCTGGAAGTTTCTGGAACCGAAATACCGCCTATAAACAATGGGGCTACAATTACTTCTTTGATGCCAGCTACTTCACCAAACAAAACAGCAGCAATTCCTTCCAGTATGGTCTTAATGACAAATACATGCTCAAGGATTCCATCAAATACCTAGAAAGATTGCAACAGCCTTTCTATACGAAGTTCATTACGGTTTCAAACCATTATCCTTATACGACCAGCTTGTCAGGAGATGATCTCGGCTTCCCTCTAGCTAAGACTCAGGACGAAACCATCAATGGCTATTTTGCGACCGCTAACTACCTAGATTCTTCGATCAAAGCGTTCTTTGATTACCTGAAAGAATCTGGTCTTTACAAAAATTCCATCATCGTTCTCTATGGGGACCACTACGGAATTTCAAACTCCCGCAACCCAGCTCTTGCTCCTCTACTTGGTAAGAACTCTGAAACGTGGTCAAGTTATGACAATGCCATGTTGCAACGCGTACCTTATATGGTAGTCATTCCAGGTATGGATAAGGGTGGCATCATTGATACCTATGGTGGTGAAATTGATATGCTCCCAACCTTGGAACATTTGCTAGGTATTGAATCCAACAAATTCCTCCAAGTTGGTCAAGATATGCTCTCACCAGAACATGATCAAATCGTCGCCTTCCGCTCCGCTAACTACTTTGTAACTCCAGAGTATACGAGCTATAGTGGCCGGACCTATTACACCAAAAACAGGTGAGGAAATCACCAACCCAGACGAAAAAACCAAGGAAGAACTGGACAAGATTAGGGAAGCTGCTAACCTTCAATTGAAGATTAGCGATAGCATCCAGACCGGTGATCTCCTTCGCTTCTTCAAGGGCAATGATCTTGGAAAAGTCAATCCAGAAGATTATTCCTACACCAATTCCTTCAAGGCATTGAAGAAGATTGAAAAGGAAAAAGGTGACAAATCAACCAGCCTTTATAACCAACGTGGCAATCAGTCCACCGTCGATCTCTTCAAGGCACCAACTTATAAAGAATTGCACCCAGAAGACGATAGTTCTTCCCTCAACAGAGACCATAGCAGTTCTTCTAAATAAAAGAATCCCTGAGTTTAAAAACTCAGGGGTTTTATGATTTCTTAAAGTTAAGTATCATACTTACTTTTATCTAGGACTTCAAAACAGAAGCTGTTAAATTCTCCACGTAGAATGGTCGTTTATGACGACTATTCCCAACCATCAATTTCAATTTATTTGAATTTTGGAGGTAATATGGAAGTCCGCTGGCGTTGAAGATGACCAAGTACTTCTTGTCTCCTGTTAGTTCATAGATGACAAGACCACTGGTATCAGTTGCAGATTGAATAAAGACTTGTTGGTAGATTTTATCATAGCTTTCAAGCCCTAAGACAGGAAGACTTGTCTTCAAGGCGATCAAGCTTCGGATATAGGCAATTGATTCCTTGTTCTGACTGACCAGATCCCAGTTGACCTGATTCACAAAATCTGGAGCATTGTAGGAATTCATGGCCCGTTCACGATCCAAAGGTGTGATTTCTCCATCAGGACCTGTCGCTACCAATTTAGTCCGCATAAACTCTTGCCCCAATTGCATAAAGGTCATACCCTGGAAGAGCAGGTTCATGGCCGTAGCCAACTCTGAGCGCTTGACCAAGCCTGCTACTTCTTCATTTGGATGGAGGGTCTGAAGCAAGTCATAGAGATTATAATTGTCATGAGCCTCCACATAATTCAAAACCTGATTCGGACTTAAATAATGACCCAGCTCCGCACTACCTAGGACAGCACGCGCAACGATATTCTCTGTTGATTTTCGGCTGACAAAGCCACGTTTGATGGAACCATAAACCTCAGCTCCTTTAATAGCATCGCGCTCCGTGTCGTTAAAGAATCCAATACGTGGCAATTGCGCCGCATTGTCTTTCTCTAGCCTTGTCCTCTGGTGCGAGACCGGTTCCCATGTCCCAACCTTCTCCGTAAAGGAGAATGCGTGGATCCAGAGCATCCATCGCCTCCCGAATAGCATTCATTGTCGTCACATCATGAATGCCCATCAAATCAAAGCGGAAACCATCGATCTGGTACTCTTTTACCCAGTGCGTAAGGGAATCAATCATGTACTTGCGGTACATTTCATGCTCACTTGCCGTCTCATTACCGACACCTGTTCCATTTTGGAAGCGCCCATCTGGCTCCATCCGGTAATAATAATCCGGAACTGTATTTTGGAAAGGACCATTCTCCAGTTGAGTAGGTATGATTGTAGATCACATCTATGACTACAGAAATCCCAGCTTCATGATAAGCCCGGATCATAGTTTTAAGCTCTTTCATGGTTTGTTTGGGATTGGATGGATCTGTTGAAAAACTGGTTTCTGGTGCAGAATGATTCTGAACGTCGTAACCCCAATTGTAGGTCACACGACCTTCTTCATCGTACTGTTTATAGCGATCAGATATCGGCTGCAATTGCACGACATTGACCCCTAACTGACGGATATAATCAAAGGCAGTCGCATCGCCATGGCTATTGACGGTTCCTTTTTGGCAAGCCCCCAGATAGGTCCCACGCAAAGACTCGTCCACACCTGATGTCGGTGACTTGGTCAAATCCCGAAGGTGCATCTCATAGATCACTGCTTGACAAGGATTATCCAGGCGCCAGGGAGTCGCATCGGCGCCTTTTTAGTGCCCCAATCAAACTGACGATCTGCTCTTGAGAGAATGGCTGAGCGCATTCCATCGGCTGTCGTTGCAATGCTATAAGGATCGCGCGTCACTTGAGTCTGGTGTTCAAAATGCACACGATATTGATAAGCCATGCCACTTAAATTTCCTAGAAAATCTAGAATCCAAACACCTTGGGTGTTTTCTGGGTGTAGCTAGACTCTTGTTTGCCTCGCATCATCGGAATAGTCTTCCAGAATAGGCGCATCCAAGTCTGTTGATTGATAGAGCAACAATTCAACTTTCTTAGCAGTAGGGGCCCACAGCTTAAAGCAGATACTCCCTTCTTCTTCGCGATAACCTGCCAGCCTTGATAAGCCCATTTGGTGTCAAATTCTTGGCGATGGATGCCATATCGTAGGCATGAGGCTGACGATGACTGTAGGCATGACTCGTCAAAGCAGCTTGCAAAGAATAATAGACAGTATCGTCCCCATCGAGAATCCAAACTTCTCGAACATGCCCTTCTGGTAAGAGTTCGATTTCAAAATCACGGGTTTTGGTGAGCCAATCTCCTTCTTTAACCAAGACATGACCCCGGCTCAAGGCATCCTCACTCTCGTATACCAGATTTCCCTCTACTCCAAAATAATCCAACTTGGAGAAAGAGACTGATTTTCCTTCTACTTGATCCTGCCATTGCCACATATCATAGGCAAAATAATTTCCTTTTTGCTTATGAAAATGAAGCTTTACATGGTATTGTCGCATAACATTTTCCTATTTCCAATTTGATACCGAAGGAACCATTCGCTCGTGAAACACGTATATGGTTCCAACTATTTGTTTTTATTCTTCAGATGTATGAACCAATGCATCGTTGTTGATTTCATCAATATTCGCAAAGAATTCCAAGTGATTATGGAAGACTTCCAATTCAACTGGAGTATCTCCCCCATATTCGCCATCTAGATTGATGCGAACGGTTGAGCATTTTTCCTAAACATTTCGATCGACAACTTTGGTCTTGAGATATTCTACATTTTCATCGTGCACATGCTTGCCTCCATTAATGGCCTGAACATCAAGGACAACATGTTAAAGAGCTTAGCAGTTTTTACGATAATCAAGGTAAAGTTCCCATCATCGAGCTTAGCATCTGGCGCGACACTTTCAAAACCAGCAATAGAGTTGGTCAAGGCCACAAAAATCATAAGCTGGACCTTCAAAAACGCCATTATCGTGTTCGATCCGCACCTTACGAGCCTTGTTTCGCGGCAACATTTTAGCAGCTTCTGCTACATAGGCAAAGTAACCCAAGCGAGATTTAACACTACTTGGAACACTGAAGGTCAATTCTGTCATGGTTCCTGCTGCAGCAATGTTGATGAAATACTTGCTGCCATAGGCACGACCAATGTCCATTTGAATGGTTTGATTCTTTTCGATAATGCGGGCAGCCGCCACAGGATCTCCCATCGGTATCTTCAAGGCACGCGCATAGTCATTGGTGGTACCGGTCGGGATAAAGGCCATCTGCGGACGATTTTCCAGACCTGCAACTCCATTGACCACTTCATTAATCGTACCATCTCCACCAGCAGCAATGATTAAAATCAAAGCCTGCTCTTGCTCTTCTGCTTCATTTTGGGCAGAAAATGGTTCTGGAGTCGTTTGATAAGCGCTGGTTTCATAGCCCACGTCTTCGAGTACGTCCAAGACTTCCGCAATATTTTTCTTGATAATTTCTTGCCCAGAGGTCGGATTATAAATTAAACGGGGCTTTTTGATTCGTTCTACCATAGAAGATCCTCTATAAACTTTCAAGCCAGGCCTCATCTTCTACCTGGATTCCTAATTCTTGTGCTTTGGTTAACTTGCTACCAGCGTCACTACCTGCAACGACCAAATCTGTTTTTTTGGAAACCGATCCAGTTACCTTAGCGCCCAGACTTTCTAATTTTGCCTTGGCTTGTGAACGCGTGAGTCGCTCTAGCTTCCCAGTCAAAACGACTGTCATTCCTGATAGGGCCGCATCAGCAGCGACTTTCACCAAGATAAGCCATATTGACACCAGCTTCTTTAAGCTCTTGCAAGAGGCGCTTGGATCCTTCTGCGCGAAATAACGCTTAAGGCTTTCAGCCACGACCATACCGAGACTATCAATGCTGGCAATCCGTTCTGATCAGCTGCAGCCAATTGATCGAGATCATGGAATTCTTGGAGTAAGATTTGACTAACCTGCTACCGACATGGCGGATCCCCAAACCAAAGAGTAATTTCTCAGCTGAATTCTCTTTGAAGCTTGAATGGCTTCATAGAGTTTTTCAGCAGATTTTTCTTTAAAGCCTTCCTAAGGTCAATAGATCCTCGACTGTCAGACGATAGATCCCAGCTACATCCTCTACCAACTGAGCGGCGAAGAGTTTCTCTACAACAGCTGGACCCAAGCCTGTGATATTCATAGCATCCCGACTGGCAAAGTGGTTCAATCCTTCCTTAATCTGTGCTGGACAGAGCGGATTGATACAGCGAAGGGCCACCTCATCCTCGAAATGAAGCAACTCACTCTGGCAGCTTGGACAATGAGTTGGAATGGCTAATGCTTGATCAGACCTCGCTTATCTTTGACAACACGCAAGACCGCAGGAATGATATCACCCGCCTTGTAGACGATGACGGTATCATCCTGATGAATATCTCTTTCAGCAATATAGTCCACATTGTGCAAGGTTGCCCGACTAACAGTGGTTCCGGCTAGCTGGACTGGAGTTAGATTGGCAGTTGGGGTCACAACTCCGGTCCGTCCAACCGTCCAATCAACCGATAAGATTTTCGCTTCTTTTTCTTCCGCTGGAAACTTATAGGCGACAGCCCATTTAGGAGCTTTTACGGTAAAGCCTAGTTCTTCTTGAACAGCTAGGTCATTGACCTTGATGACGATCCCATCGATATCATAGGGAAGATCCTCTCGAAGCTGAGCTACTTTCTGGATAAAGTCCCAAATTTGCTCCATATCTCAGCCAGCACTCGCTCTTGGTTCACGACAAACCCTAAGCGTAATTTCTCAAGCACGCCTTCCTGACTGCTTTGATCAGTCGGACTCACTTCGATACAAGAAGGTCGCGAGATTTCGCTTGGCCACGATTTTCGTATCCACTGGCGAAGCGTTCCTGCAGCGAGCATTCCGTGGATTAGCAAACTCCGGCTCGCCGTTTTCTTGACGGATCTGATTGACCCGATCAAAGGAAGCCCGTGGCATGTAGCACTCGCCTCGAACCGTATGTCTACTGGCTCTGGTAACACCAACGGAATGTCCTTGACCCGCTTGAGATTCTCTGTAATATCCTCACCGACTGAACCATCTCCACGTGTTGCCCCCGTTACGAGGACTCCATTTTCATAGGTGAGGGAAATGGACAAGCCATCGATCTTCAGCTCACATACATAGCTGATGGAAGGAAATTCCTTACGAACACGCTGATCAAAGGCTTCTAATTCTTCACGCGAAAAAGCATCCTGCAAACTATAAAGGGGATACTGATGCTGGTATTTGGTAAAGCCTTTTAAAACCACCCCACCTACACGGTGAGTTGGACTCTCTGGTAAGATCTCATCAGGATGAGCGGTTTCTAGTTCCACCAACTCCCGATATAATTGATCATATTCACTATCTGAAACAGATGGAGCGTCTTTTGTGTAATACTCGTAAGCATATCGATTGAGTAATTCCACCACCTCTTTCATTCTGGTCTTCAGGTTCTTGATTGGATCATGAAAATCTTAATTTAGCCTTGAATTTGCATTTGGCATTCTTAAAGCATTAAAAAAGGAGCCAAAGCTCCTTTTCTTGCTTTGTAAAATCGATCCGTTTAGGAAAGTTGATTGATCACAATCGCTCCGAAAATCGAGGATGCGAATTCACCAATCCATAGTCAACCAGTTATAGAAGAATGGTTGGCCTTGAAGGTAGTATAGTTCCAAGGCAATCGTAAACATGGAGATGGAAAAGAAAATCGCAAACAAGAAATGGTCCAAGCGAATAAGACCGTCAAACAAGAACTTGTTTTGAATCGACCAAATAGAATGAGTCCAAGTCCTAAGAAGACAAGGTTGAACCTCCACCGACAAGACATCGATCCATCCAAACACAAACAAGTTAGCAATCATACAACCAAGCGTCACCGCAATCATAGTACCCATATTATAGAAGCTAAGAGAATTCATCACTCCGAAACACGGAATTGATAGCCAGAGTAGATCAAGCCGTTGAGAGGTGGGAAATAATAATCACATAGATATAAATCTGCAGCAACAATAAAATTTGCGCTACTATCACGACGCAGTTAACTGTTTCATCTATTCTTTGCGGTTTTTCTCAGTGTAGTATGCTTGGCGAAAGATGTCGAGCACTGCAAGGGTTGAAGGTCCGACTTTCTTCAACCTTTCAAGTATAGCATATTGAGGTTTTATGGTAGACTCAATTATGAAAACATAATCAAAAATTTTTTGATAATGAGATTTTATCCTATCTCTTTTGTGAGTTGCCATAACTATTAAGTTTCCTGTCGGAACCGCGCTCTCATCTATCATGTAGTCTCGTGATGAACGATTAGCGACTGCAATTGGAAACATTGCTGGATCCTTTTGCCTTTGGCAGATCAACGATACCATTGTGTCTTTAAACAAGAAAGAAAGGGCTGGTTTCAGCGCTTGATCCGATTTGCAATTGCGCGCTCTGGGACCTTGATTCTAGATATGGCCTTGACTGAGATTTTTGTCAAGCAGTTCCCAGAATTATCGGTCAATTCGTCCACAATAACAAGAGCCAGATCAATCTGATTGAAACCCCTTCGCAACAAGTGGCCATTGTGGTCCTCAATTACGTCTTTAGTAAACTCTTTGTCTTTAAAAATAAAAACAAGGCTTGAAACGATTGTTTCAAGCCTTATTCTTTTAAACTTCTATACTTGCATGCTCTGCACTTAATTGATAGATGGTGCCTTCAACCCCAAAATAATCCTTGGCTAGATCTTTCAATTCCTGCATGGCTGTTTGTGCCCGTTTACCTGCTCTTCATTGATGGCTTCAATCAACCAAAATAGCGTCCTTGGTATCTTCTGTTAACATAGTTCTTTGAGCCTCAACGCCAATTCAAGCTAACGGCAAACGGCTCCGTTCTTGGTCGTAGTAGATGATCTCCCCTTCCAAAGCTGGTGCATCTTCTTCAGCTCCTAATGGAAAGAAAGGTTCGCCTCCTTTCGCTTGTCCTAGAGAGAGTCCACCCACCAATTTTTCCATATCTTCTCCCCCACAAGGAAGGGCATAAGCCATAGAAACACTATTGTAAAGATCCACCAAAGGATTAATCGGATAGAATTCACGCCCCTGGTGAACCCGTTTTAAGAGTGCCTCGATTGAAGATCGGGCTCCTTTTTTTGTTTTAAACTTGCTAAAAGCTTGGCGCCACTCTTGAACGAACTCACTCTGGGTATAGTTTTCTTCATCGATAAATTCCCATGCTCTCTTGGCACCCTTGTCCAACAATTCTTTGAAATAAGGATCCTTGGCTTCATCTACTGTATTATCAATACCATACAAGGACATCACTGTAATTCTAGCTGTTGGAAATAAATCCCAAAATGCTTGATCGACTGTCACTTTCATTGCTTTACCTCACTATAATTTCTTTTTTGACCTTTTTTGACTAGTTCCCAATCCAAGGTGATATTCTCACGAACTCGGATCAGATACTCCTCTAACTGTGCGACTTCTTCTTTGGAAAATCCTTTTAAGGCAGTTGTCTCAGAGTAAAGATGCTCCCCTAAAATGAAGGGGTAAATCTGCTTACCTTTTTCAGTTAATTCCCATTCCTTGATTTTAAGGTTTTCACCCCTTGGACGCTGTTGAATCAGTCCTCGTTCTTCTAGTTTTTTTACAGACCTTGCAACGGTGGATCGATCTACTTTCAAGACTTCAGAGAGTTCTTCCTGAATCATTCCAGGTTGCTCGGCAATTCGCACCAGGTAGAGGTATTGACCACGCGCCAGATCCAAATCTCGAAATTCAATATTTGCTATAGAATCCAGAGCTCGCGCAATGATGCCGATCTCACGCAAAATACTCATCTCACTTCTCCTTTCCTATTGACAATAGCATATCACACTTTTGTTGCAAATGCAATAAAAATAGATAACAAAAAAGAGGCTGGGACAAAAGTCCTAGCCTCTCAATTATTTTTGAATTGTCGAGCAAGACGCAGTGGTTGAGTGGGCTCTACTACGCTGATTCCATCAGCTTTTACAGCCCTACTCAACTGTGCGGAGGTGGGACGACGAAATCGAATTCTAACGAATTACCGATTTCTGTCCCACTCTCCCTTATTCCGTTTTTTCTTTTTTATCAAGCGTAACCGAAGCTTTAATTTTTGTGAAACTTCTATGCCGAAAGTCCACTTCTTCTGTTTTAACTTAGAGACAATTTCTCCATTGCGCGTTTGGAACTTTGCTTCTCTAGCAAACTGGATACTGGCGTTTAAAATACAACCAATAATCATGATTTTAGCTACCAAGATGAACCAGAACATGATGACCGCTAGGACGACCGAACCGAAGAAACGAGCATCTAAGAAATGACTCACATAACGATCCACATATTTCCAAAAGATATTCAAGATCGCATACAGGACAGCAACAACAAAGGTCGCTCCTGGCAATACATATCTAAATTTCGGAATTTTGACATTTGGAAGGGTGTAATAGAGCAAGACCAGACTAACAAAAAGCAAGAGATAGATGGTCGGCTCTGTCAAATTCAGTAAGCGCAACATAAATCGTCCGATCAAATGAAAAGGTCCGATAGAGATAGCGAACGATCATTTTCCCAAACATGGAAAGAATCAGCGAGAGTCCAAACAAGCCCTGCAAGGCAAAACTGATCAGGAAGCTAAAGAGTCGCCCCCAGATAATACCACGCTCTTTTTCCACCCCATAACTCTTGTTATAGGCTTTTGGAGGTAGGCAATGCTCTGAGAGAAGATCCACAAAGCAGAAATAATCGAGAAACTCAGTAAGCCTGTCGAAGGTTTGGTCAAGACACTCGAAATCATCTGTGCCACTATTCGATATAAGGAGGCTGGCAAAACTTTCTGTAAGCTTAAAAGAATCTGAGTGGGACGAATATGAAAGTAGGGTAAAATATTGGCTGCAATCAGCATCAAAGGGAAAATGGAGATCAGCAAATAATAAGCCACCGCAATGCTGGTGATATCAGACTCTGCACTCTGATAAAACCGCACGAAGCCCTTTATAAATGGCTGTTCCAGTACTTTTTGTTAGGACCTTTTTCATTCGTCACCTCCCCATTTTACTAAAAAAGAGCAAAGAGCGAAACCAGACACTAGCCTTCAGCTCCATTCTTTCCTCTCTATTTTTTAGTATGTTCCTTCTTCACCTTGACTAGTCAAGATCACTGGACCATCTTTTGTAATCACAAATTGATGCTCGTATTGACAAGAAAGGCCACCGTCGAGGGTCTTATGGGCCCAACCAGTTTCCATATCTGTATCAATCTCCCAAGTACCGGTATTAATCATTGGCTCAATCGTCAAGACCATCCCTTCACGTAAGCGAAGACCGCGTCCAGCACGACCATAATGTGGGACCATTGGTTCTTCATGCATGGTAGGCCCGACACCGTGTCCGACCAAGTCACGCACAACGCCATAGCCCTTGCTTTCCGCATACTCTTGAATCGCTGCGCCAATATCTCCCAAGCGATTACCTACGACCGCTTTCTCAATTCCCCTTTATAGAGACATTCTTTGGTCACGTCCATCAAATCTTTGACTTCTTGGGAAACATTTCCAACAGCATAAGCCCAGCATGAATCAGCTAAACCACCGGTATAGGACTCTGTATATTTCTTCACTTGCGCCACATTATCAAAATCCAATTTTGAAACATCTAAAACAGACTTATCCAGCGGTTCAGACAAGACCATATCTACCTTGAGGAGATCACCATCTTTAAGAATGACGTGACGTGGAAAAGCATGGGCTACTTCGTCATTCAAACCACAGCAAGTCGCATAAGGATAATCCATGAGACTGCCTTCTACACCGATCTGAAGCGGCAAGACATTGGCTTCTTTACAGCGACGACGGACATATTCCTCTACTTCCCATAGGTCAAGCCCTGGCTTGATCAAGTCACGCAATCCAATATGAATGCTGGCAAGGAAATCTCCTGCACGATCCATGGCTTCAATTTCACGTTGTGATTTTAATGTAATCATTGTCTCCTCATTTCTTTTGTTTAATTAATCTTAATCGTAATGGTTGCTTTCGCGACTAGCTGCAGATCTAAATACAAGCTAAAATCAACCAAGGCCGAACGTCTAGTTCGCCGAACAAGTTGGGGTTCAATGCGGATCACATCATCCACCTGCACAGCCTGTAAAAATTGATGATCAACTGTTCGACAATCAGGCTACGCCCACTGTGTTGCATCATCTTGCGAACAACCTTCATCAGCACTTCGATCATGACCCCATTGGCCAAAACACCACTTTTCTCCAGCATACTTGGTTCCACTGTGAATTGGTAATGGTCGTTCTCTGTTTGAATCTTTTGGCCAATCTGCTCACTAAAGGTTGGTAAGCTTGAAAACTGCACCTTGCTAATCCGATCCATGACATCCCGACGCGTAATAACCCCCAGCAAGGTCTGGTTATTACGAACAACAGGAATCATTTCATAATCTTCAGCGATCATCCGTTGGCTAATCGTCGCAATGCTGGTGGACAAATTAGTGGTAAAAATAGTCCGCGACATCACCTTATCAAGGGTCGTCTGAGGCGCCTTATCTCCAGCATCTCTCATGGTCACGACCCCCACCACCATCTGGTGCTGATTGACAACCGGAAAACGGCTAAAGCGATTCTTTCGAACCAAATCTAAATAATCCCGGACCGTATCCGTCTCAGAAAGATAGCCGTACTCATGGAAAGGCCGATAGACCTGTTCTACTGTCAAGATATCTGTCTTGATCTGCATGTTCGACAAGGCCTTATTGATCATGGTCGCGACGGTATAGGTATCGTGTGAAGTTCGGATGACTGGGATTTGTACCTGATTGGCCAAATCAATCACATCCTCACTGACCTCAAAGCCACCTGTCACTAAGACCGCATTGTCATGCTTAAGAGCCAATCGTTGGATGCTAGTGCGGTCTCCCACGATCAAAAGCCCACCTTCAGACACATAGTCTAGGACATGCTTTTCCGTCATGGCACCGATGTAAAATTTATTAAATTCTTTTCGAGACCTTCCTCACCTGCTAATATTTCAGAACCGGTGATTTCTAAAATTTCCCGATAGGTCAAGTGCTCTAGTACAGCTTTTTGCGATTTGACACGGATAGTCCCGCTTCTAGGACGCGTTTCTACAATTCCTTGATTTTCAGCTTCTTTAATGGCCCGATAAGCCGTCCCATCACTGACATTCAAAAAATTGGAGATACTGCGGACACTGACCCGTTTTCCAATCGGTAATTTTTCGAGATAGTCTAAAATCTCTTGGTGTTTACTCATAGAAGTCCCCTCTACCTAGGCGGAAATCATAATAATCGCGCATTTTACGCGTATAGCGGTCACTCCCTTTGAATTGACGAAAGAGACGAAAACCAGCCTTCAAAGCAACCTTTTGACTCCCTGCATTTTCAACATGGGTGACAATCTTAAGCTCCTTCAGTTGAAATTTCTCAAATGATAGATAAACCAACTCTTTGACCGCTTCTGTCATCAGGCCCTTTCCCCAAAAATCCTTGCGTAAAAAGTAGCCTAACTCAGCCTCACCCTTGATTTCATCCAACTTTTCAAACTTGATGGAACCGATCATCTGATTGGTTTCCTGATCACAGATTGCCCAAACCCCCAAAGGATTTTTCATGAAATAGTTGGCTAGTACATATTGAGTTTCAGCAAGATCGGCTTGTGCAGGAAAGATAAATTGTAGGTTATCAGGATTCGAAGCAATCTTATAAAAATCTTCCGCATCCTCAAAGAGAAAAGGTCGTAAGTACAACCTTTGTGTTTCAATCAGTGAATAGGCAGCTAAGTGCGTCCAAATATTCATTTCAAACTCCATTGTTCATGTATCCAGCCACCACTATCAGATCCCTAGTTCTGTCACTATTCCTCTACCAACTGGATGTCTGCTCCAAGTTGGGTCAATTTATGAATAATATCTGAATACCCGCGAAGAATGTATTCCACATTTGTAATTTCTGTTGTTCCAGAAGCCATGAGACCGGCAATCACTAAAGCCGCACCAGCTCGAAGATCCGTCGCTTTCACACTGGATCCTGTCAATTGATTTGGCCCTTCATAGATAATGTGGTCGTTCAAGGTCGAAATAGTGGCCCCCATTTTAGCCAATTCTGGCACATGGTTGACCCGTTTTTCATAAATCGTATCAACGATTCGTCCACGTCCTGTAGCCGTTAATAGCAAAGGTGTGATCGGTTGTTGCAAATCAGTCGCAAAACCAGGATAAGGAGAGGTTTTGATCTGGATGGCCTTCAAGCCCGTCTGCTTTTCTACAAAGATACTATCTTCAGAAATGGTCATACGCACACCCATTTCCTCTAACTTGGCAATATAGCTCTCCAAATGCTCATACAGGACATTATTGATCTGAATACCTTCCCCAATAGCAGCTGCAAGGGCAATATAGGTTCCAGCTTCGATGCGATCTGGAATCACCTGATGTCTCGTTCCATGCAATTGTGGAACACCATCAATGATAATAATGTCTGTTCCTGCTCCACGAATATGAGCTCCCATGTTATTGAGCAAGGTCACCACATCGATAATTTCAGGTTCCCGCGCAGCATTTTCGATCACTGTCCGGCCTTCAGCCTTGACTGCTGCCAAAATCGTATTGATCGTTGCACCGACACTAACAGTATCCATGTAGATGTTAGCTCCTTGAAGAGGCTTGCCATTAGTCGCAAGTTTCATACTAGAGCCATCCATGGTCATAGCGGCTCCCATTGCTTCAAAGGCCTTCAAATGCAAATCGATCGGACGTGGTCCAAGGTCACACCCACCAGGCAGTCCAACCGTTGCTTGACCATAGCGTCCTAGTAGGCTGCCATAGAAATAATAGGAAGCTCGCAGACTGTTGATCTTTCCAAATGGCATGGGCATATTCTTCACCCCACGTGGATCAATAATCAAACTGTCTTCTTTGCGCTCGATCTTAGCCCCCATGATGGTCATGATTTCAATCAGGCTCGCCACGTCGGAGATATCCGGTACCCCATCAAGGGTCACGATATCATCCGCCAGAATGGTCGCCGGAATCAGGGCTACTACACTATTTTTTGCACCACTAATGGTCACCTCTCCTTTTAGAGGGCGACCACCATTTATTACAATTTTTTCATCTTAATAATTTATTAGCTCTTTCAAGTCTTTTTCCTTTTACTATCGTTTTTTGTAACGGAAATAAAAGGGACAACGTATTCAAAATACTGCATCTATTATACCACAGATTGACCTATTTTTCCATCTGTAGGAATTTTCAAAACGAAAAAAGCTAGGATCAACTTGACCCTAACTTTTCCATTTCAACTAATTATTTTACAGCTTCTTTCAAGGCTTCTACCTTGTCCAAATGTTCCCATGGAAGGTCAATATCTGTTCGTCCCATATGGCCATAAGCCGCTGTTTGACGATAGATTGGACGTTTCAAATCCAGCATTTGGATAATCCCTGCTAGGACGAAGATCAAAGAGCTCACGTGCTGCTTTTTCAAGCTTACTTTCAGCGACTGTTCCAGTACCAAAGGTATCGATCCGAACAGAGACAGGTTGAGCTACCCCAATGGCATAAGCCAATTGCACTTCTGCCTTCTTAGCAAGACCTGCTGCCACGATGTTCTTGGCAATATAGCGAGCTGCATAAGAAGCGGAACGGTCTACCTTAGTGGCATCCTTACCAGAGAAGGCACCACCACCGTGACGTGAATAACCACCATAAGTATCCACGATGATCTTACGACCTGTCAAACCGGAATCCCCTTGAGGCCCACCAATAACAAAGCGACCTGTTGGGTTGATGAAGAATTTAGTCTCCTCATCTAGATAAGAAGCTGGAATCACTTCTTTGATGACCTTGTTAATCACATCTTCGTGGATTTGTTCATTGCTGACATCTGGATCATGTTGGGTTGAAATAACCACCGTATCCACACGCACTGGGCGGTCATTTTCATCGTACTCAACAGTAACTTGTGACTTGGCATCTGGACGAAGATAGCTAATTTCCCCAGACTTACGAAGTTCAGCCAAACGACGAACCAACTTGTGGCTGAGTGAAATCGGCAATGGCATGAGTTCTTCTGTTTCATCCACTGCAAAACCAAACATGAGACCTTGGTCTCCTGCTCCGATCAAATCAAGTGGATCTTGATCTGCATTCCCACGAACTTCCAAGGCTTCATTAACCCCTTGGGCAATATCAGGAGATTGTTCCACCAAAGATGGGTGTACTCCTACAGTTTCAGCTGAGAATCCATATTCCGTATTGGTATACCCAATCTCTGCAATGGTATCACGAACCACACGGTTAATATCCACATAAGCAGTCGTTGAAATCTCACCAAAGACATGCACGGAACCAGTATAAACAGCTGTTTCGGCAGCCACGTGAGCTTCTGGATCTTGCTCTAAAATAGCATCTAAAATAGCATCTGAAATTTGGTCTGCAATCTTATCTGGATGCCCCTCAGATACTGATTCAGACGTGAAAAGTTTACGTTCTGACATAAAAATGTCCCCCCTTAAAAAATATTCGTTATAGAGTTACAAAGTACTGATAGAAGATTTCTACCACCTTATCGGGACCATATAACACTTCATTATAACACATTACATATGATATGGAAAATGATTTTTCAAAAAGCCCATTAAATCAGCTTTTTCGGTCTATGCAATACCCAGTTAAACTGACTTAAACAGTCCTCAAAGTTCCTAAAAAGTTCACAAAAATACCCCTTAGGGTATCTATCAATTGACGAGTTCAGCAGGCAAGATCTAGCACCCTCACACGGTGCTTTTTTATCTTCAAAAATGGTAGGCGTCCGCGTACCGATGGGTACTCGAAAACCTACCATCTACTTAAATGATAACAGTTCTTTAAAAATTTTCAACCCTATCTACTTTAATCAGTCTCCATTTTTAAATAATATACCTCCAATAAATACCAGGACTCCTAAAACCAAGGATAAAATATTTGGACCTGTCCAATAAGGATCTAGCGTACCTATAATGGAAATAATAAATGAGATAGCTGCCGCATTTAGGAGTCCTTTACTTCCTTTTCTCATACCTATGAAAAGTAATATAGTCGCAATCATAAAACAAATATAATGGATGGCACCAATATATAAGATCAGTAGATACATGGGGTTTCCTAAAAATAAAGGAAAAATCATAATACCAAGGTGACAGACTACTATTATAAGTGCGCTCCATAACCAAGGCGACTGAAGAATAATTCTTTTTGGCGAATTTTCTTCATCATTGTTTGATCGTATATCAGCATTCAACTGATCGTGAACATCTATGTCTCCTTCTACTTGAGGGTATTCCATCTCTGGTTTAGTTTCAATAGATGATAGATCTTGTACTTTCACCTTGGACTCCCAGCCATCTGCAACTTTCTCAAGCAAACCAAAAACACGACAAACAATATAAATCGATAGGAGAAGATAAAAGAGACCGTAGAAGCTTATACGAGAGATGAAAGAGTATACTGCACCTATCACAACAAGAGAAGATAAAATGAGCAAGAGAGAAAATACTTTCTGAAGTTTCTCACTTGTACTTGTGATCATAACATTAATCAGAAGTAGAATAAATAACTCCATTAAAATGTATCGAAGTGTAAAAGCGTAAATATCACTCGTTCTATCCATACCAATCAATATAAATAGTGGAGAAATATTTGTAGAGGCAACAAATAGTACTAAATAAGCTATCGATGATTTCCAACCATCTTTACTTTTCCAATTGTTTAAAAGCTCCCTCATTTCTACATTCTTTATAAGCAGGCAAATCCATATTAAACAAATGATATTTAGCACAAAGGAAATGTTCATCAGATTTGTTGGGGAGAAAGGTGGTAAAAAAACATCAGTAGTTGGGTAATTGAGAGGAGAAGAGCAGCTATCAATCCTTCAACATTTAAACGCTGCTTCATGATTCTCCAAATTACCCAGCAAATAATCATTCCATTCCATATAGAAAAAATACTAGAGACAGTGAACAGTGGTGTATTTCCATTTAAATTTTGGACATTATAGCTCTCTACTAGACTACTACCATAAGAAACAAGATAAAGAATTGCTTCAAGAATTAGCAGTATACCATACCATTTTTTCTAGACATAGATTCTCCTCCGCTTTCTAAGAAAAGTATTTAACGATTCATTTATTTAAATTATAACATAGTTTGTAATCGTTTTCCTCGCTTACTCGTCAGAAATTAATAAAAAGATAGGATTGAACATCCTACCTGCTATCATCACTCTTCATTTTTAACAATACAGTTCCAATCAATACCATCACTCCTACC
Source organism: Streptococcus sp. (assembly GCA_047241705.1). GTDB lineage: Bacteria > Bacillota > Bacilli > Lactobacillales > Streptococcaceae > Streptococcus. The sequence continues at coordinate 76,130 of JBKTJB010000002.1, read as the reverse complement.
ACAAGCGGTGGTATATGATTAATCAGCCAATCCGGATCACCCGCAGCAATAAATGAAAAAACATAAATAGCTGCTGCTATATAAAGAGTTGCTTTATTGCCATTCACATTTCCATTCCAAAGCAGGATAGTTGCAATCACAAAGCTAATCATATGGATTCCCAAAAGTATAAAAAGCCACCAGCCCACGCTCCCAGTGAAAAGAGACCTAATAAAAGTAAAACTGTATAAGCGATGGCTATGAACAGGGCAAAAGAAAGTATTGCAGAAGTCCCAACTCTCTTTTCTGGCTTCATTTCATTGTTAGGAAGAAGACTTTCATCTGAAACGAATGCCTCTTTTTCTTTATCTACTTCAGGATTTTTCTGTTGATCTGTCATAACTTTCTCCCAACATTTTTAGTTATTCTTTCAAATAATAGCGCCTAAAAATAGAGCGGAAGAACTGATTTAACTATCTCTTTGATCGACCCGAATACTTTTTATTGAGTAGAGTTGACCATACCCATTTTTTGATTAAGAGCTTTTCTCTTCTTCAACTAAGAGTGTTCCAATTAAAACCAGAATACCTAGCAGTAACGGAGCGATTCGAAAAATTTCCCAATCTAGTTCAAAACCCAAGATGATAGACAGCAGATAGAGTCCAACACTCGTATAGAGGAGGCTTTTATTCCCCTTCTTCATCCCTAGTCCAAGTAAAAATGGTTCCAATAGCAACACCTAAGAAGTTTGGTGTTAGAAAAATCAACAACATGAACAAATCCCAAAATATCAAAGAAAGAGACAAACAATACAAGATAGATAATGGATAAGTAAAATGTCGCTGAAAGAAGAATAGAATGTAAGCTATTTTCTTTTGGAGGATTCTGAACAGATACAGAATTGGAATAATCTTCACTGATCTTACTATGTTCTTTATTTTCCTCAAGATGTTTCTCTTGGTTTGTCATCACTTTCTCCTACCTTTCTTATATTTTTATGCTTGTTCCGTTAACGAATCACATTATACTTAGATATCACATTATTCTTTTCATGATAGCCATCTATTCAATGCTATCTCTTAATCATTAATTTGGACAGGTTTTCAATAAGATTGCTAATATATCATGAAATAGTTGGGAAGCCTTCCCTAAATAAAATCAGCCTCTGCAATAGCTCGTTTCACTTCTTCAATTGGTAAATTGACCAGTTCTACTTCTTTTTCACGGTAAAGATACTCGGCATATTCATCGATGCGGTATTGATGGATATAAACGACCCGCTTGCAACCGACTTGAAGCAACTGCTTGGTACAATTGAGACAAGGAAAATGCGTGACATAAGCTGTAAAGCCTTTGGAATTCCACGTTCAGCTCCTTGCAAAATAGCATTGACTTCCGCATGAATCGTCCGGACACAGTGTCCCTCGACCATGAGACAGCCATCTTCTAGACAATGATCTGTCCCAGAAACGGATCCCATTATAACCTGTTGCAATGACCTTATTATCCTTAACTAGTAACAGCCCCAACCTTTAGCTCGATTACAGGTCGCTCGATTCGAAATCAGTAAGGCCTGTGCTGCAAAATATTCATCCCATGCTAGTCGATTGTGTGTCACCTTTATATCCTCCATCTCTCCTCATATCGGTTACGATTATTTTCATTATAGCATGAAATCAGCAAGAAAAAAAGGGAGTGGGAAAGAACTCTGACTAGTAAAAAAGAGTTCGTTTTCCACCCCGCACTAGTTGATTAGGTCATCTTTAGAGCTTAAAAGCGAATAAAGATACCAATCAACCACTGCGTCATACAGTTATTTCTATCATACATCAAAGGCTGGACAACTTTTGCCCAGCCTATTATAAACATTATTTACCAAGTTTTGCTTTAGCTGCATCTGCAAGAGCTGTGAAAGCTGCTGCATCGTTAACAGCCAAGTCAGCAAGCATTTTACGGTTAACTTCGATCTCAGCCAATTTCAAACCATGCATCAATTGTGAGTATGAAAGTCCGTTCAAACGAGCTGCCGCATTGATACGTGTGATCCACAATTTACGGAAGTCACGTTTCTTTTGACGACGGTCACGGTATGCATAGTAGTAAGAGTTCATTACTTGTTCTTTTGCAGTACGGAACAAGATATGTTTAGCTCCATAGTAACCTTTAGCTAATTTAAGAATACGTTTACGACGTTTGCGTGATACAACGCCACCTTTAACACGTGCCATTTATATTTCCTCCAATATTTCCTAGAATTCTTTACTTACGAATACGCGATTATTTCAAGCGAGTAAGCATTGCTTTGATACGTTTGAAATCTCCAGCATGCACCATAGATGCTTTACGAAGATGACGACGTTGTTTCTTAGTTTTTCCGTGGAAACGGTGAGAAGTGTAAGCACGGAAACGTTTAAGTCCACCAGAACCTGTACGTTTGAAACGTTTAGCTGATGCGCGGTGTGTTTTTGTTTTGGCATGATATTTTCTCCTTTTTTAACTTTCTGACAGATTATTTCTTGTCAGTTGCTGGCGCCAATTGCATGAACATTTGACGTCCATCCATCTTAGCACGTTGTTCGATGATCGCCACATCTTGTGTCGCTTCAGCGAAGTCGGCTAAAACTTTAGCACCAATCTCTTTGTGGGTAATCATACGACCCTTAAAGCGAATGGATACCTTCACTTTATTTCCTTTTTCAAGGAATTTGCGAGCATTGCGAAGTTTTGTATCGAAATCACCCTTGTCAATCACTGGGCTCAAACGAACTTCTTTTACGGTCACAACGCTTTGTTTTTGCGTTGTTCTTTTGCTTCTTCTGGTACTCAAATTTGAACTTACCGTAGTCCATAATTTTCGCAACAGGAGGTTTAGCTTGAGGTTGAATGAGAACCAAGTCAACATTAGCGTCGTCCGCAAGTGCTTGCGCTTCGCTAAGTGGTTTGATACCCAATTGCTCACCTTCAAGACCGATTAAGCGAACTTCACGTACACGAATTTCATCATTGATGAATAAGTCTTGCTTTGCTATGGTTTTCACCTCTTTTTTATTATTCGAGAAAAACAAAGAACGGACCTGCAAAACAGGCCCGAACTACATGATGTATTTCATTACTGAAACTTGATCCGTAGGGGCCAGGCAACTTGCGTCACAAGGCGAGAAGTTCTCACTTCTGCTTTTCTCAACTTTTATATGATATCAAGTTTTTATTCTTTGTCAAGAATTTTTTTGCTTTTTCTTCAATAAATGCAACAACGTCTGCAATTCCAACACCCGTTGTGTCAAAATGAATGGCATCAGCTGCAGGTTTCAAAGGAGAAACGGCACGGTGGCTGTCCTTATAGTCCCGCTCAGCGATTTCTTTTTTCAACAATTCAAGATCCGCTGTGATGCCCTTTTCAACATTTTCCTTATAACGACGTTCTGCCCGCTCCTCAACAGAAGCGACCAAAAAGATCTTCAACTCTGCATGTGGAAGGACGACCGTCCCAATATCGCGTCCATCCATAACGATGCCCCCCTCTGCTGCAATTTCTTGCTGTAGAGCGACAAGTTTTTCACGGACTGGCGCAAGCGCTGCAACCCATGAAACATTGTTGGTCACTTGGTTATCGCGAATTGGGTGGGTAATATCCACGTCTGCTACAAAGACAAGCTGCTCTCCTTCTTCTGAACGACCGAAACTAATTGGATACTGATCTAAAAGGGCTAAGAGGTCATCAACCTGTTCAGCTGTCAGATTATTTTGCAAAGCTAGGTAAGTCGCCGCACGATACATAGCTCCTGTGTCTAGATACGTATAGTCTAGATCCTTGGCAATGATCTTTGCGACTGTGGATTTTCCACTAGAAGCCGGTCCATCAATGGCAATTTGAATTTGTTTCATGCTGTCCTCAACTCCTACTGAATCTTAACGACATCACCAGGATTCGCATACCATGATCCTGTAGACATATGAGAAGGATTTAACTGTTCCAATTGGGCAATGGAAATACCAGCACGCGCAGCAATCGCTGCTTCCCCTTCACCTGCTTGAACAGTGATCGTACCTTCTTCAGAGTTCTCATCTTTTGAACTATCGTCTTTAGCCGCTTGGTCAGTTTGTGCTGCAGGAGCCGATGTATTTCTGTTCAACCTTAGTCTCACCATTGTAGAAGCCAGACATTTGTTTTGATTTATTGCTGCCACCTGTTGAAAGGAAAATCAACAAGCAGACCATCGCTACTACTACTACAAAGAAAATAATGGCTAAAATCGTCAATAGACGATCTGCCTTGATTCCGTTTAACTTACTCGTTCTTTTCAATGTTTCTTCTCCATCATCGTAAATATCTTCTTCCCATGGTTCTTTTGCCATGACTTCCTCCTTGTTTTTTCTCGTAAAAATCATTACAATAGAAGTATGAAAGTTACGTTAATTCCAGATCGTTGCATCGCTTGCGGTCTCTGTCAGACCTATTCTGAATTATTTGATTACCATGACAATGGCATCGTTAAATTTGCTGCTGAAGAGGACGACCTCCTTGAAAAGGAAGTCCCTGTCACAAACGATGTTCTCGAGGCTATTAAAGAATGCCCCACTCATGCTCTCTTAAAAGATTAAGAGGGCTTTTTATTTGTTTGCATAATACATCTCGTAGTAATCCACATGGATGAAATTGTCCGTCAGGATTACTTCTCCCTTAAAATAAGGATTTAAGGCAAGTGCATTGATAAAGTATTTTTTCGGCCATTTACGCATACAGAATGTTCGACTGCGCGATCCATCATTAAATATGAGCTTGATCGATTTCTTATTAACTTCGACCTTGTCGATCGAGTCAATCTGCACCTTGATTGGAGTAAAAGGATTGGCTGTAATAATCCGTAAGATCCCATCCTCATAGATCGTGAAGTAACGATGGACCCCAATCGCGAGCAAGGCCATAAATAAAAAGAACGAAAACAAAACTAGCGTTGGCACACTAGAGCTCTCATACATCAAGGCCAGTCCAATAAAGACCGGAATCACTGCAATGGACCAATAAGTCACAAGAATAGATAAGTCCGGTTGCCAATGATAATGGACCTTTCCAAATATCTTAATCATGAGCGTACCCCCATCTAATAGTTTAGCATAAAAAACAAAAAAAAGGGAGCCAGACAGCCAAAATCACAAAGATTTTTAACTGCTAGCACTCCTTTTAATTGGATTTGTTAGTTGGGACTTTAAAGAAGTCTTTAGAAAGGTAACCTTTCCCACTAATCAAGTCGTATTCAACCATTTTCAAATCCTCTGCAATTTCTTGTGCTTCTCCTTCTAGGGCCTTTTTATCGACACTTGCTTTTTTCAGCACTTCCGTCAACAAAGCATAGTAAGGCGAAACTTTTGAATTGGTCTGTTCAAAGACCATAGCAGAGAAATCACTTGAATTGACCAAAGGATAGTTCAATTTCGGTGCATCAAAATTACTCCAAATGAAGTAGTCTGTCTGATACTGACTCTCTGGATTATTCTTAAAAGCGGACTCTGGATAAAGTCCTGGCAAGTGATCTCCATAGAATACCACTGTAATCTTCTTATCTATTTTAGAAAGACTTTCCAGGAAGGATTGGGTGGCGGTGTCAGTTTGTGAAAGCATTCTCACATACGATGATAAAGATTTGTTTTGTCCATCCGAAAATCCTGGATAACTCGCACTCATATCTATAGGATTCAGTTCCGTCCACGGAGTATGGTTCTGCATTGTAATCACAGAGAAAAATTGACTATTCTTATTCAGATTTTCTTCAATTAAGTGATAAGTTGAATCATCACTATAATTCCCACCAACATTATATCCTTTATTTCCTTTGTTTCCATAATGTATAAATTTATTAAATTTTAAATTCCCATATATTACATTTCTTGAATAATTACTAGGACTTGCAATATGAATAACATCTCGATTCTTAGGTTCAAAATAATTACTTATAGAAGGAAAATATTTCATATTAGGTGCTACTTGAGTAATATAGAATAGAAATGCTTGGAGAAAGGTTGTACATTGGCAATCCTGTTAACGTTTGAAATTCCATATTAGCAGTCCCACCTCCATACCCATCAGATTTCATCAATCACACTAGTTGTTCTGCTCTTTATTCCTTGAATTTTAGGAATTGGATTTGATGAAACTTGAACTTTTTCTATTCTTGATGGATCTGAAAAACTTTCACTTAATACATAAATTACAGTTTGTTCATTGATGAATTGATTTCGATATTTATTTATTTCTACTGATTTTAAATGGTACTTTTCTTCAATCTTTTTAATAGAAGTTTTACTGTACTTTTCAGGCTTATGCATAATATCGGATGTCATCTGAGAAAACCATACATAGCTATTTGATTTCATTTGCGCATTAACTGTATTTCCAAACCATGCAATATCATACCGATTATTTAAGTTTGCTAATACTGGAATATGTTCACTCATTTTACCATCTTGCCTATTTTTAAAGGAATAGTAGACAGTAGAAAAGAAAAATAGAATAAAAAGAATTGTTGCAAATCTAACCAGTTGTGCTTTAAATACTTTACCATAAAGAAATATATCTTTAAAAAACCAATAAATTAATGAAAAGAAAAACTATTAATACAAAAACATATAAATAAGAACTTGATCCAACGAATCCTAAAAGTGATCCTGGATTTTTCAACCAACTTAAATCACTTGGTAACAATGGTTCTTGGCGGAACTGATATTTTAAATAACTTGAAATTGAAATTCCAATAATAAGCAATATATTTATGATGGTGGTCAACAGATACTCGTTGATAATAGAGTACAGAAACAAAAACACAGCAAAAAAAATGCTAATTTGAAACAGTGTAGCCCCCGGAAAAATGTGTTTTTCCATTACGATTACATCTGTTCGTATACTATATTGGAGAAAATAATTTAATAGTATAGAAAAAACAACACTCGTGCAAGAACCACCAAGCCAAATCCCGGTTTATTATTTTCCTAATTCATTTATCCCTTTTACAATATAACAAGAAATACAGAAAACAATGATAACCAAGGTTAATATCAGTTTATCTAGTTCTATTAAAGTAGGAGTCGTAAGTTTTATAATATTATTTTCAAGAAATTGAGTAATGAAATTACTCCCCATTACGGCGTTAAAAAATTTACTATCAGTAAAACAAAAAGCTGTTAAAGAAAATGCATAGAAAAATAAATGTATATATTTCTCGATCATTCGAAATTGGAATTGAGATATTTTTCAAACAATGGGAAAAATACAGAAATCAAATAATGATAGACAAAAGTCGAATATAAAAATTAAAGCAATATAAAAATATGAAATCTGTTTGAAGAAAAGAGGATTGCAAGCTCTTGAAAAAATTAAACTGTTTTTCATTTACTCTTAGACTAGCATCAAGTATATATGAAAATAATAAATACAATCCATAGATCACTCCTAATTTAATAAAAAAATTTCTTATTCCAAATTTTTGACAATATCATTCCCAGATAGAGACTAGAAATACCGATTAATAATATTGAACTATTAAAATAAGAAACCTCTTGTATACGATAATGTGACTTCACTGTAAACTGCATATTAATAACATTTAAAATTAATAATGCAAACGCAAGAGAGAATAGAATAATTTTTAGAATACGTTTTTTAAGATAGATATTATAAAAAGCTATAAATCTTATTTAAATCCATTATCCTTTTCTTCCTATTGTTCTTTTAATTTTGTTTCGCACTTTTTTAATAAAGTGTATCTTTCTGTTTGTTCATTTTCAACAGAAAAAAATTCTATTGAAGAATAGACACTATTTAAAATTTCAATTGGAAAATCTGAAACTTCTCTTATTTTATTTTTTAACTGATCAGCTTGAAGAGGATGCGCCTGAATTGCTTTAACTTTTAAAACTGGAACACGATGTTCTAATATTTTAAAAGGTTTATAGTAAGAAAAATCAGGATGAACCATTTCATCAGAATTTTCGTGCAAAGTATTAAAAACCACACCGTATTTAAATCCAGATTTAGTTAGAATACCAGTAAATCTTGTCTCGTAACGATCAATCACACTTCTTATATTTTCATAATCCCTAATACTTGTCCAAAACTTTTGAAAAACTTTTGACGACACAACATGACGGGAATAAGAAACAAAATAACTCTGAAGATGTTCCTTAAAATACTTTGTTTTTCTAAAATTAGTCATTCCCAAAAATCAATATCTAATTGTTTTTCAAATTTTTCGAAATACTCTTTTAAATCCCACAAGGGACCAATACATGTATCGTTCATCAAGGTAACCGAATCATAATCTATCAAGAATTCAAATCCAATATAATTCATACCATCTCGCCAGGCAGCAAAATCATACCCAATATTCTCTCGTTGAACAACTTCATTAATGCCAATTTTTCGTAGGGATTTTAAATGTTCAGTTGATAAGTAACTATTCGATATCAATAGAATACGCGAAAAAGTGGGAAAAGTTGTTCCAATTGATATAAAACATGACTACTTAAATCATCAGACTTATTGTAGTGAACATACAAGTAGAATTTATTCATCTACATCGTCTCTCCCATTTCCCATTCCTTTGCAATAATCCGGTAGCAGAATCTTTCGCTGACAAATCATCATCTAAAATATCTGTTCGATTTAATAGAATTATAGGTGAATTATCTCCCTTGGCAAATGCAAGCATCTGTATTCGAGCTATCTCTTACTGAAACTTGAAGCTTTAATTTGATATCATTCAAGCTGGATAAACTACAAGAATAGCGAGAAATTCTTTCTCCCTTTTCCATCAGTTAATAAATCCAAAGAATTATCATTATATACCCAAAGACCGCGATCAATTTCAGTCAGCGAGAAAGCTATGTAAGTTTCTATGTCCTGATTAACATCATATGAAACCTCAAACTCAATGGGATCTTCAGGACTGATGACATTTTATTCGAAAGCAATTTTATATTTAAATTAGCTTATAGCTGCATCATCAATTGCAACATCATCATTTGAAACCTTTTGATTTGCTGCATTATCATAACTATATTGATTTGCAACATCATCAGGATTTCCAACTACTTTAACTCAACCCATTTTCAATTAAAACAGCCTTATTACAATATTTTTTAACAGCATTCATATCATGGGTTACAAGAATTGTCGTCTTACCTGATTTCTTGCGTTCCATAAAGTAATCATTACACTTACGTTGAAAAGCCTCGTCTCCAACCGCTAGAACCTCATCAAGAATAAGGATATCTCCTTGCGCCTTTATCGCAACCAAAAATGCTAAACGAACCTGCATCCCTGATGAATAGTTCTTTAACTTTTGGTTCATGAAATCATGCAACTCAGCAAAGTCTACGATATCCTCATACATGGCATCAACTCTCAGCCGTTGAGAAACCCAGCATAGCGCCATTCATATAGACATTTTCACGACCGGTCAATTCTGGGTTGAAGCCGACGCCCAAGCTCGATAAAGGATACCAGTTTCCCATCGATGGTGACCGTAACCTTTTCCGGAACATAGATTTCTGAAATAATTTTTAAGAGAGTCGATTTTCCAGAACCATTTCGACCAACAATACCATAGAAATCTCCCTTTTCAACTTCAAAAGAAATATCACTTAAGACTATGTTGTTCTTGTAACCCTTTAATCCCTTTAAAGCGATTGACTAGAGTTGTTCGTAAACTTTGAGTTGCCTCAGTTGGTAATTTAAAAGTATTTACTGACATGATCTACTTTAACTGCAATATTACTCTGACATTATAGAATCTCCGCAAATCGTTTAGCATTTTGATTAAAGACAAGCAAACCAATAATAAAAATAACTACTGGAATACAATATGGAATACAAGCAATCAATTTATTATCAAAAATATCCCAGCCACGTGGATTAACTGGATCAATAATAAAATGACGCATATCTTGTAATAATTTGAGCTAATTGGATTCATCATCAACAACTTTAGCAACTGCCATATGATTTCGTTGCAATAAATAGGTAATCGAATAGATAATAGGACTAGCGTACATACCAGCTTGAAGAACAACTTCCCAAACTGGACCAATATCACGGATATTTAACAAATAAGTGCCGATAGGATAAATGCACACTCCCATCGCCATCAAGAATAACACCTCAATAAATAAAGGAATGATCATCAAAGTATCGAAACCAAATGGAACATTGGTTAATGAAGGCAAATACAAAACAACTACAAGGTTAATAAAAAAATTAATCGCAGCTCCTAAGTACAGATGAGACAACGATTGTGTTGCTTGGAAAGTTCAATTTACGCAACAAGATCGCCTCGACTGAAACAATAGACAACATCCCCATATATGGTTGCTTCCGTAAAGAAGCCCCAAGATTCATTGGCCAAAAAGCAGTCCAACTGGCATAATGTGGTGCTCTCCATCATCAAATCTTAAGAAGCGAACGAAGACAATATACATGATCGTAAAAGTCATCAGGGGCTTTAAAATAGACCAAAGATAACCGATCGCTGATCCTTGGTAGCGTAATTTAAAGTCTGTTTTGATTAACTCTCGTAATAAAATTCGATTTTTCTGACTAAAAACGTCAAACATTATTTTTTACCTCGATATGCAAACTTTGTCAGAATCAAGCTGGTAAACACAAAGGTGTGAAAAGCCCGGTTCTTACGGTAACCATAGCTCGAACGAATACCGCTCTCTGACGTTCTTTTAGTGGAACATCCATAATGGTGACAAAGTTTTCAATAATTTCTTTATTTTTGGGCACTGACATGGCAGATCAAGAAGATTTTTCGCTTGTTCTGACTGGACTCAATGAGATTCCAATATTTGGCAAACAAGAATATGAGGGCGAATCCAATTTTTGACCCGTTTTCTGAAGCGTACGAGCACCCAGAACATTGCTACTGTGCTGACGGTACAATTCTGTCGGCTGATCGATATAGATGAGTTTTCCAAAGGCAGCTGCCAACAAGGCTAAATACCAATCATGCATAAGGAGCGCATGTTTTTCTTGACCTGTCCATAAGTCCAGCCAGGGCATGATTAATCATGGACTACACCACCAGTTACCGTATTTTCTGTCAGCTCTTGAATCAATTCTGTATTGGCATGATCAGACTGGGTGCGAATCATACTTTCATGCTGCACATTCAAGTTTTCATCGACCACTTTTAAATCGGTGTAGACCAGCAAAGGCTCTATCTTGACGGGTGCTTGACTGCTTCTGCTACTTGAAGAGATAATCTTCTCAGGTAAGCCAGACATCGTCTTGATCACTGAAGCAATAAAGATCAGCTTTTTGCATATTTCAAAAGAGCATGGAAGCTCTTGATAACACCAAGATTTTCGATAGCTCCTTGGTTGATAAAGCGAATGCGCTCATCCTGAGCCACCAACTCTTGAATAATCTCTACCGTACCATCTCTTGACCCATCATCCCGAATCAAGAGTTGCCAGTCCTGATAGGTCTGGTCTTGGATACTTTTGACCTGCTCTTTTAGATACTGCTCACCATTATAGGTGGACAACAAGATATTTACTTTCATGATAAGAATAATTCCTCGTACTCACCTACAATTTTTTCCCAGGTAAAGTTTTGCTTCATATTGGCTTTGGCTCATTGACCCCATTCAGATACATCTTCTAAAGAATCAACCTGATCGATCAAATGCGCCAAATTCCCAGTCTTCTTTAGTCCAATATTGGGCTGTGTCTTTTGCGACCGTTTGGTTAAAGGAGACTCTAAGACTAAATTGAGATCCGTCTGAGCAAGAGCCTCTAGGAGACCTGGATTTGTTCCGCCCACTTCATGACCATGGATATAGGCAAAGGCTTCTTTACGGATATACTTCAAGAGGTCTTGATCATAGACCGTTCCTACAAACTTGAAGCGTGGATCCTGATCAAATCCAGTTCGAACTCGGAGCTCCTCAAAATAAGGATTGCCTTCATGGTTACAAATGATCACCAAATCCCGTTTGGTGGAAGAGGCCATAAATTCACGAATGGCAGTCTCGTAATTATTTTCTGGAACAAAGCGACCCAAAATCAAGTAATAGTTTTTCTCCTGAGTCTGCCACTTCTGATAGAATTCTCTGACCTTCCTATCCTGACTGGTCAGACTGGTCGGAGATAAGTCAGTTCCATAGGCAATATAGGTCGTTTTAGACCACGGGTAGGCTTTCTTGAATATAGGACTCAATACCCGGGTTGTCAGAAATCACCAAGTCAGCGTGGCGCGTCATGATCTTTTCAGAATACTTGAGATAGGCTTGAATCGGTTTAGCCCACTTGGCCCGCTTCCACTCCAGTCCATCTGGATTGATATAAAATCGTCCACCCATCTTATGGATCTTGCGCGCAAAGAGGTGCCACAAAGGCACCGATTGTATTGCCCAATACGTAAAAAATCGGCTGTTCAATTCCTTGTTTCTTAATAAGCTTCAAGGCATAGTTGATGGCCATCATATCATAGGCAATGACACGCGCAGGCCCAAGCTTGGGGGCTTTAATCGTAAAACAATCCACACCCTTATAGTCAAAATGCTTGATAAGCTTGATCATTAGAAAGGCAGGCAACATGGTACTGGATATCTGGAGACACTTGATGCGAAACCAATTGGTCCACAAAAGTCTCAAAACCGCCATATTGAGCCGGAAGCCCACGACTTCCGATAATAAAAACATGTTGCATAGAGTTCCTTTCTTCAAATCATTTACAGTCTATTCAATTATACCATTTTCTAGGCTTTTTCCTGTCATTAAAAAGAAAAGCGACTGTTCAAGTCGCCATTGCTATGAATATAAAAACAAATCAATTACCCATTCGTCTTCTGACTCTTCACATATTGTTTCATAAGGATATTTGCTATCCATTTTGGCCAAAAGAGTTGGTACATATACAAATCTTCTTTACTACGAGTATTATCAGCAATAGTCTTAGAAGTCTCAGATTCCTCATGAATTCGGTGACACATTAGCTTATCTGACACATAGACAAAACGTCCCTTGTATTCACTAATCTTATACCAAGCATACCAATCAAGGCTAACCTTCATTCCCTCATCAAAATAGAAATTCTTCAATTTTTCAAGGTTATAGGTGACAGCTGGACAACAAATGGGATACCAAAGGCCATTACACGATTACGCCAAAAATGACTACCAGGAAAAAGATCCATTGTTTTTAGCATCAAAGTTTTAATCTTTAGATTGGTATTTGCAGGAATCTTTAGATCATTTTTTTCTTCAAAATAATCAGAATATCCGATTAGAACATCACTATACTTTTCCATCTTGGCCAATAATTTTTCTGCATATTTTGGCTCATAATAGTCATCCTGATGGGCGATAGTAGCATATTTTGTTTCTACAAAAGAGATAGCATTATTCCAATCTTTGCCAATCCCCCCACCTTGTTTAGTATAGAATGGGATAGCATAACGCTGACAAAGTTCCTTAATCGAATCCAGTGGTGTTGAACTATAACAGATAATCTGTGATTGGAGAGTTTGATTTTTCAAAGACTGAATACAAGCTTCCAAGTATAATCACTTTCTCCATAAGCGCAAATCACCCAAGTATGATTATCCTTCATTCTTTTCCTCTTCCTCTTCTACATGACTTTTTAGAATAGATAATTCCTGAACTAAATGCTTTATCTGCTCCTTTTGCTTTGATACAGTTAATGTTTGCAAAAAAGTGATGACCAACAAGAAAAAGATAGCAAGTGACAGCAAAAAATTCGAAGTCAGCTCAAATCCAAGTAATTCTGCAAAATAAACCGGAATAGCATCAAAAATGGAAATAATAATCATTACCAGACTGATGACAATCCACATGAAAGCCTGTTCAAATAAGATATTATTCTTATTGATATTTCTAATGACTAAATAAAGGAAAAAGATTGAAGCTATCAACATCACCATAGATAAAACTGACATTATTCACTCTCCTTCATAAATGCTGCAATAACAATCGATGAACACACTTCAAGCATATAACGAATGGATTTAATTGGCGTAATAGAAGAAACACCACCAGTACGTTCAAACATATTTGCTGGTCGTTCCACAACCTATATTTACGTTTCAAAATGTGAACAATAGTCTCAGGCTCTGGATACTTGATTGGGTAACGCTCTAGCGAACTGTTTGATCACAGCTTTGTCAGCCAAACGGTATCCCGAAGTTGTATCTAAGACCCTTTGACCAGTTGTCCACTTGATCAAGATTAGAAATAACCCTATACCAAAGCGTCTCATAAAAGTTGTCTGAAATTCCGACTTAACATCACCAACAAAACGAGAACCAATAACTAGGTCTGCTTCGTTTTTTCGAATTGGCTCTAGCAAATCTGACAAGGATTCGATATCATGCTGGCCATCGCCGTCAAATTGAACTGCTACATCATAGTCATGCGCTAGTGCATATTTGTAACCTGTCTGGACCGCACCACCAATTCCAAGATTCATCACGAGATTAACAGCATTAAAATGATTCTCTTCCAGAATTTGTTTTGTCTTATCTGTTGATCCATCATTGATAACAACGTAGTCCAAATCAAAATCAACCTTCTTGCGGTAATTCAAGATACTCGTTACCGTATCGAAAATACTTTCCTCCTCATTGTAGGCAGGAATTATCATTAAAACTCTCAACTACTTCTCCTTTCCTTTACAGTAAAATCTCGAAAACAGTGAAACTAATCTTAAACGTTCTAAAGTTCTAAAAGCCATTACAGAAATAATAGTTTGAATTCTTTCTCCATTTATCTCGGATGATAATGGTGTTAAATTTGAATCAATATTTTCTTTAGAAACCCATTGTTTAATTTTTCTATATTGATCCATAAATGACGAGCTTGAAGCGGCTCTTCCAGAAAAGAGTAAATACCAAATGTAATATCGTTTAATAAAATAGCGAATATATTTTGAATCTCCAGCAACTTGAAGCAAGTGACTCAGGAAATACACAATATCTATATTCGGATTAAAGCCTCTTTGAGATGTGTTTGAGATACTCTTCTCGTTAAAAAACCAATTATAGCCATTATAATCAATTATTTTAATTTTTCTGTTAAATTGTAAGCAGTCAAAGTAAAGATAACATCTTCACCTATTGGATAATCAAAGAACTGGATATTATTATCTATTAAAAATGAAGTTCTATAAATACGTGCCCAAGGAGCAACAACTATATACTTAGACCATTCAGACTGTGTTAAATCTTGCTTAAAAAGTGTCTTCATTTCCTGATTAACACGCTTATAACCCCCAAGAACACATATCTAGTTGTTCTTGATCTATTACATTATAAAAACGCTCTAAATAATCTGAATCAACAAAATCATCATTATCGATAAATACAATGTACTTCCCTTTAGCAAGTTGTATACCTTTATTTCTGGTTTTAGCAACTCCCTCATTTTCTTTATCGATTACTCTGATAAAATCATTAGCATCAGCATACCCTTTAATAACTTAAACTATTATCTGTAGAGCCATCATTTAACAGAATAATCTCAAAATCTGTAAATGATTGATTTGAGAAGAGAATCCATACATTGTTTAATTCCCTCTTGTGCATTATACACAGGAATTATGACTGAAACGGTTGGATTAGACATATTATACTTTCTATCTATTATTTTTTATAAAATTTCATCAAATATGGGAATATCTTAATTGATAATCTCAGTCCAAATAATCTTGTTATCATCCCAGTGTATCTGAATGGTCTATTCTCTATCTCATCTGAAAACTTAGAAGGAATTTGTACTCTCTAAGTAAACGTTGGATTTCAGGATGAGATGAATATTGATTAACGTAAGGAAGGATTGAGATATATGAGATCGCAAAGTAAATACTCAATGCATGTTTAACATCAGGTCAAGACTATTAACATCAGTTAACCCAATTTCGATACTCTTTAAAATATCAATTACATTTTTTTCTTTTACAATATTTGTAATACTTCCCAATCGATTCTGTCTGTATTGATAACAATCTATATTTAAAATCGAATAAGTAGAAATCATTTTTAATAGCTTCGCACAATATAAACAATCCTCAGATAAAAAACCAATAGGGAAGTCTAGTCCTTGTTCAAACAGGTTCTTTTTCACACATTTATTCCAAGCTGGAGCGGTTAAAATCTCGTTTTTGACTAATCCTTTAATATTCTCTTTGGTACCTCCATAATCGGGAACAAAATCAAACCAACCCTTGACGCTATCATCTAATCCATAGTATTTATTATAAGAAAATATAATTACATCACTTCGAAATTTATCAATGTTATTCGATAATTTATCAAGGAAGTCTGGATTACTCCAAAAGTCATCACCATCAACAAATAGTAAATAATCTCCCTTAGAATATTTAATTCCAGTATTTCTCGCTGAAGATAATCCGCCATTTTCTTGATGAATGGTTCTAACTACCTCAAATTCAGATGTTAATTGATCACAAATCATTCCTGTTCGGCCATCTGTAGAACCATCATCAACTATAAGAACTTCATATTCAGAATCAGGGAAGTTTTGACTTACAAGACTTTCTACACATTCTTCTAAATACTCTGCCACATTATATGCAGCAACTATAATTGAAAATTTCATTTTATTTTTTTCCTTCTAAAGATTGTATATGGATTTGTTGCAAAATAAATTACTAAAGACAGCAATTAACCAAGCTATCATTGCACAAAGGAATGAGAGAGATGCTCCAAAAATTTCAAATTTTGACACTAGAGCTTGGCAGTTAAGATTGACACAATATAACCCACAATAAAGGAAATAACCAAAAAATGTTGCTTCCTAAATATTGTCAAAATATTATCACATACAGTTGAAAAAGTACTTGCAATTCCTCCAAGCAACAAGACGATAAAACTCGTCTGATACTGCTTAAGGTTAGTCCCGTATACAATATCCAAAGCTGGGATGGCTATAAAAGCACCAATTAGAAATATTAATGTACAAGTTCCAAATAAAATCTTGAAGAGATTATTCTTGTAAGTGACAAAATGAGAAATCTTCTTTTCTTCTAAAAGACTGCAAGTTGTGTAATCATTGGTCTAAGAAACACAATCATAAGATTCATGGCAAAAATTAGGGTGTAAACAAAATACTAAAATCTCGTTGAACACCATTTCCAATCAAACCTTGATTAAAAATATCATTCAAAGCATATTTAGGCTGATTATAAATTGAGACCAACAAAAAAGCATTAATAAATAAAGGTAAACAATCTTTCAACACATTGATAATATTACTCAACCTAACACTCTTAAGATTTAAGCGATGGAAGACTCTTGAATTAGGATAATCAAATAGAGCAATAAAAATAAATGAACTGATGGTTTGTGCGATCACAGACCACAATAGATTTTAGAGATAACTAACGTTAAAGCAAATACAATTGTTGAAATGGTATTTCTCAGGAAAAGAGACTTCCTGCAATATCCAGACGTTCTTTCTGCTGAAACAATCCTTGAAAAACATCTGATAGGGCTTCACTAACTCGGAAATAAGATACCCAAAAAATTATCCCTACATTTGAGTGAGTATTAATATTAAAAATTAAATACGTCACTAAAAGAAGAACCATTGCAACATTAGAAATGATTCTTGTGACAAAATAGGTGTCAAAGAATACTTTTCTCTTATATCTGTTGCTTGAAAATCTCTGACTTGAAAACTTGCTACAATAACAATGAGGTTCGCAATTGCATAGGCAAAACTATAGGTATCCGCTGAAGCACTATTTAAAGCACGTGTAACAATAAAAGAAGTATAACTGAAACAGCAGCTGAAGACAGACTTCCTAAAATATTCCAGAAAAACACCTTTTGGGCAGTTACTTTTCTCAAGTTTTTCTACTCACTTTCTATAAGCACATTCCATTAATTATACCATAAAGACAATAAAAGAGAGTAGCTTATGATATACTCCCAATATTATGATTAGTAATAATACTGGTTTGCTGCGGCCGAAAAAATATGTTTGATATTTCAATAGTTAAAATTATTACTACATTATTTAAAATTTCCAAAAAAACAAAGGGAAATGTTTCTTCTAATCGAGAAACAGTCCCCCTTAATTTACTTTATTTTCCACTTTACAAATTATAATGAAATGGACATAGACACAAATTGCAAATATTACAAATCCCATTAATTTTCAGATTCATTAGTCTATTACTTGTTATATTTAACAATCATACTTTGAACAAATTTTAGAACTCGAGTAATGACGTAGGTGATAAAAGAGATTGTAAAAACAAAAAAATGACTATAAAAGGAAATTTTGGTAAGATGTTTGCAAAATCTCCCCCATTTCTCAACTATTTTAGGATACCAATATAAATCTCCAATCACAGATAGTAAATAAATAGGAAGAGTGTTCTTAGAGATAAATAGGACAACTTTTTGTAGCCAATCATTTTTAATATCTACTCGTAGTTGAATAACAGAATAAAAATTAATGAAGACAATAGAAATACTGGAAGAACACCGTATTCTATTCCAAAACTAGATCCTGATATTACTGATAATCCCAAAACACTTAATATATCGAGAATTAAAATGACTAAAAAAGTTCTTTAATAGTTGACCTCTTCTTAGAAGAAGCAATAAAAGCACCAACAAGATAATATGTAATAGGCCAGAGTCCCTTCCAATAATCAGGAATTAGGTGAGATACAATCATAAAATTTGCTCATTGTTATTAAACAATGAAAGAGTAGCTGGGAAAATAGTTAATACTAGAACACCTAATGCAATAGCTTGATTTCTACGATTATTAAATGATTTGAAACCTGCATTTAAAAATGGAATCATTATATATAACCCAATATCATATTTTTACATACCATGCATAGTGGCTAAAGGAAAATATATTTACTAATAACTTACCAAGATAATCTATATTAAAAACTCTAACGTCGAAAAAGTATAGATAGAAGCGGCAAGACAGTAAATTCCAATTACTGGTAGTAATTTGATAAAGTAAGTTTTACTATAAGTCTTATCTTTTCATTAAATAACCTGTAGTCATGATAAATATGGGAACACAGGTCATCAAAAATCATCCAAATAAAAGATGATAAAAATATACTTTTAAAGGTATAGGGACGACCATAATAATTGGTATGAAGAAAAAATGCACAGCTACTACAAATACTATTGCAATACATTTTAGTATATCTATATTTAGTTTTCGCTCTTTCATAAATCTCCTTATTGTATTACCGAATGAAAAGATGGTTTCGCACCATCTTTCCATTTTAATTATTTCACTTCTTGTTTGTAAAACTCTTTCAAGGCATCTTGCCAAGTTGGAATAACGAATCCTGTAGCCTTAGCCTTAGCCAAGCTCATCGTTGAGTTCAGTGGACGTTTCGCCTTAGCTGGGAATTGGCTGGAATCCACTGGCTTCACTTCTACATCAGTATCTTTGAGGATTTCAACTGCAAAGTCATACCAAGTTGTATCTTCTTCAGCATCATTTGATAGATGGTAATAACCATATTCTTTACGGTTTTCAGCCAAATAAGTCATAAACTCTGCGAGAGTACGGGTCCAGGTTGGACGCCCGTGTTGGTCATTAACGACTGTAAGTGTTTTGTGAGTCTTGGCAAGGTTTTGCATGGTGAAGACAAAGTTCTTACCGTAGTTCCCGAAGACCCAAGCTGTACGGATAATATAGAAGTTAGACACATGCTTCTCAACCAATTCTTCCCCCATACGTTTGGTACGACCGTACTCTGTTTGAGGATCTGGTTGATCGTCTACTTCCCATTCTTGTCCCACTGGTTTTTACCATCAAAAACATAGTCCGTTGAGATATAAACCAGGGTTGCGCCGTGCTTTTCAGACGCTTTTGCTACATTTTCCGTACCAGTCACGTTGATGGCATAGTCCAACTCTTTTTCCTTCATCTTCAGCAGCATCAACAGCTGTGTAAGCAGCACAGTGGTAGACCAAAGGTTGGTTTTACTTCCTGCGAATACTTCGTCTACTTTTTCTGCATTTGTGATATCCATTTCAGCCACATCAACGGCTACATATTCTTCATTTCGTTCGTCTAACAAATGGCGAAGTTCCGTTCCAAGTTGCCCATTTGCACCTGTAATTAAAATCATGTTACGTTCCTTTCGAATGCTTTTTCCCTATCATTATAGCAAAAAAGCAGAAGTTTTCTGACTTCTTACTTACTTTTCTCTTTAATAACATAGATTGGACGCTTCTTGGTTTCCATGAAGATTTTACCGATATATTTTCCTAAAATCCCAATAGTTAGCAATTGGAAGCCTCCAAGGAAAAGAATCACTGTCATGAGGGATGGCCAACCTGAAGTAGGATCTCCAAAGACTAAGGTACGGATCACAATTAGGATCACCATGATAAAGGCCAATATCCAAGATAACAGTCCACCAACAAAGGCAATATTTAGTGGGGCATCAGAAAAATTGACAATTCCTTCGATCGAGTATTTGAAGAGGGACCAAAAATTCCAAGACGTCTCTCCTGCCACGCGCTCAACATTTTTATATTCGAGGTACTCTGTCTCAAATCCTACCCAGGCAAAAATTCCTTTTGAAAAGCGATTGTACTCCGATAACTCCATGATAGCATCGACCATTGGGCGACGCATCAAACGGAAATCACGCGCCCCGTCAATCATTTCCACTTGGCTAATATGATTGATCAATTTATAAAACATCCGTGCAAAGAAAGAGCGAATCGGTGGTTCCCCATCACGGGTTACGCGTCTCGTTCCAACACAGTCTAAATCCGGCTGTTCCTCCAACTTCTGCTTCATTTCGATCAATAATTCCGGAGGATCCTGTAGATCCACATCCATGACCGTCACATAATCTCCTGAAGCATGCTGAAGTCCTGCATAGAGAGCTGCTTCCTTTCCCAAAGTTTCGAGAAAAAGAAAGATAATGAGCACAATGGAATCTACAGAGATTGCAGTTCTCGTAAGAACATCTAAGTGTTTTATCAGAACGACCCATCATTAATAAAAATATATTCAAATTCTTCTCCCATGGAGGTCCGAACTCGTTCCATTTCTTCGTAAAATAATGGAATCGATTCTTCTTCGTTAAAACATGGGACTACAACTGATATGGTCATTCAACTCTCTCCTTGATTTCTTCACCTTCTATTGTAACAAAAAACTCTCATAAACCCTAGTATTTTTCACCCCGTCACTCCCCCTTTTCATGGTATAATAGAGTGAATCGATTACGGAAGGACACCTTATGTTAAAGCTGGGAATTATTGGTACAAGTTGGATTTCACATGAATTTATTACAGCTGCTCATCAGACGGGCCACTATCACTTGCAGGCTGTGTATTCGAGAAAGATAAAGACAGCTCAAGAGTTTTGTGAGCCTTATGGGGCGATCTCTTGCTACACGGATGTCATCGACTTCTTAGACAGTGAGCTGGATGTGGTCTACATTGCTAGCCCTAATTCTCTTCACTTCGCTCAGGCCAAGCTTGCTATTCTGGCCAAGAAGCATGTCATCATTGAAAAACCCGCTGTGACCACCCCTTCTGAATGGAAGGAACTGGTCAAGCTCGCTAATGAGCACCAGGTCTATCTCTTTGAAGCTGCCAGAAATTACCAAGAAGCGGCCTTTCAAGTAGTTAAGGACTTCCTCTCTAATCCAGGAAATACTGGGCGCCAACTTCACCTTTGCCAAATATTCTTCCAAATTGCCGGCCCTTCTTGCGGGTGAGATGCCCAATATTTTCTCAGATGTCTATGCAGGTGGAGCCTTGATGGATCTGGGAGTCTACTGCCTCTACCTGGCCATTGGCTTCTTTGGAGAACCGATCTCCAGCCACTATTGCTGCTCAGCAATTACCCAATTCGGTTGATCTCTATGGCCAAGGTGTCTTGATTTATCAGATTTTCAGGTTGCCATTCAGGCAGGGAAAAATATCACCAGCCATCTACCTGCTGAAATCTACACCAAGACTGGAACGCTGACTCTCAATGCTGTAGCAGCCATCAACCAGGCCCGCTTCATCAGCCATTCTGGGGAAGTCATCGACCTTCCGGTCCAGCCCTGCCCACACCAAATGCAAGAAGAGGCGGAAGCCTTTGCCCTTGCCATCGCTCATCAAAAGCCAGCTGCTTATCTTGAATGGTTACAAACAGGTGAGCAGGTCCATGAAACCCTCTACCAGATGCGTCAAAGCGCTGGAATACAATTTAAGGATGAAAAAGAATGAAAGAACAATTTCCACAAAGCTGGAAAGACCAGTTAGAAACACTCGGATTTGATGCATTCACTGAAATTCAGGAACAAATCTTCTCCCCTATCTATGAAGGAGAAAATGTCCTCGGCATCAGTCCTACCGGTACTGGTAAGACACTCGCCTACCTCTTTCCGAGCTTGCTCAAACTCAAACCGAAGAAGGCCCAACAACTCTTGATTTTGGCTCCTAATACAAGAGTTAGCAGGACAAATTTTTGATGTCACCAAACAATGGGCAGAGCCTCTCGGTCTCCAGACACAACTCTTCCTTTCAGGATCTAGTCAAAAACGGCAAATCGAACGCCTCAAAAAAGGACCCGAAATCCTGGTTGGGACGCCTGGTCGGATCTTTGAGCTGATCAAGCTGAAAAAGATCAAAATGATGAATGTAGAAACCATCATTTTAGATGAATTCGACCAATTACTGAGCGATTCTCAGTACCACTTCATCGACAAGATCAGCCACTATGCTCCCCGTGACCACCAATATGTCTACATGAGCGCCACAGCCAAGGTCGATCCAGACCAGCTAGAGGAAAATACTCTTCGCGTTACGGTCGATGGAGTTTCTTTGGACAATATCCAACATTTTTATATGCAAGTGGATAAGCGGGACAAGGTCGAATTGCTCCGCAAACTCGCCTACGTCGAAGATTTTCGTGGTCTGGCTTTTTTCAACAGCCTGTCTGATCTGGGTAGTGCTGAAGAAAAACTACAATACCGGGGCGTTGAGGCCGTATCGCTCGCCAGTGATGTCAATGTCAAATACCGCAAGGTCATTCTGGAGCGCTTCAAAGACCATCAGCTGACCCTCTTGCTGGCCACCGATTTGGTCGCTCGTGGAATCGATATTGAACATCTTGAGTGTGTGATTAACTACGATATCCCTCGTGATGTAGAGACCTATACCCACCGTGCTGGTCGAACAGGACGAATGGGGCGTGATGGCTATGTGATCACCTTTATCACCCACCCAGAAGAACTCAAATCCTTAAAAAATACGCTTCTGTACGTGAACTGGTTTTAAAAAATTCAGAACTCTTTTTAAATGAATAAGAAAATCCTCTGCTAGTGAATGAACTGCAGAGGATTTTTATGTTAATTTCCATTGTAATAAATGCGATGACTTTCAAGTTGATAATCCAACAATTCATCCACCGTTACAAAGGTATAGCCTTGTGATTTGAGGTAGTCAAGGACGGTCGGTAGAGCGTCAATCGTGGTTTGATGGATATCATGCATGAGGATAATCGAACCCGGTTTGACTTCTTTTTTCACTTCATTGAGAATAGCCGTCGTATTATGTGTCTTCCAATCTAGGCTATCCACATCCCACATGATGAAAGATTGGTCTACACCGTATTGGATGGCGTTATTGATGGCTCCATATGGAGGACGGGTAATCTTGGTTTGGACACCTGTC
Organism: Streptococcus sp.; assembly: GCA_047241705.1. Classification (GTDB taxonomy): domain Bacteria; phylum Bacillota; class Bacilli; order Lactobacillales; family Streptococcaceae; genus Streptococcus. The sequence goes on along the minus strand of JBKTJB010000002.1, from coordinate 52,432 downwards.
GCTTTTTGAATAGCTTCTTGGGTATCCAAGATCTCTTTTTTAGCATTATCCAAGCTCAATTTTGGCAACTGAGGATGATCCCAAGTATGGTTCCCGATTTGATGACCTTCTTTGCGGACTTGCTTAGCAATATCGGGATTCGCACTGACATTTTTTCCGATCATAAAGAAGGTAGCTTTGGCATTGTATTTCTTTAAGATGGCCAGCGCCTGAGGGGTCGTCGTCGGATCTGGTCCATCATCAAAGGTCAGGGCAATCATCTTACGATGGCGTTCTTCAATATAGGATTGGTAAGAAGCTAGATCGTCAGGAAGCAAACGCTCTGTATCAATCACATCATAGAATTTAGACAAGGGAACAGTGAAGGTATCATCTCCCTTAACCTTGCTTGGAAATGGAATGGTAAAATTCCCTTTTTCATATTGGAATTCCCATTGGCTCAAATCCACCCCTGAAAAGTGGGCGACCATTTGATCAATGCTTTCCTCATCCAACTGACGAAAGTCTAGATTCCCTCGCAATTCCTCCAAAAGATCTGTTTGGCTCCATCTGGATCCGCAAAGACCTGACTGAGGGTCAGAGGGTGGTTCTCATCATCCACGTAGAAGAGAGGTAGTTTCACGGTCTCATCTTTGATGAATTTTCCTTTTTTATACTGGTATTCAACCCGTTTGATTTGGATAGGATGATAGCCAACAAAAGGCGCTTCTGCTTCTTCACTATGGTAGAAGGTCAAATGCTTAGGCTCTTTGGTTTTCTCATCGGATCCTAGACGCTGAAGATCTTCTTGAATCTTCTCTTTAATAATCTCAACAGGCTTGTCCATCCTTAGTAGGATAATAAGTGGTCACATAAGATGTCCCAATAATCCCTTCCTGAACTTGAACATCTTTCCCTTTTTCAGAGCTTTTCTCTAGTTGGGTGACCTTAGCAAACTGATCCTGATAGGCTTTTTGTTCACGAACCCTTTGAATCTTTTGATAGCCGATATACAAAGACTCAGTAAAAGGAGATTTGTAATGATTAATAATATAGTTTTCGTGTGTTTGAATCTCATAACTTTATTATAGCAAAATTTCTATCGAAAAAACATTCCTTTTTTGTAAATGGTTTCATAAAAAAGAGAGAGTGGGACAGAAATCGGTAATTCGTTAGAATTCGATTTCGTCGTCCCACCTCCGCACAGTTGAGTAGGGCTGTAAAAGCTGATGAAATCAGCGTAGTAGAGCCCACTCAACCACTGCGTCTTGCTCGACAATCCAAAAATAATTGAGAGGCTAGGACTTTTGTCCCAGCCCCTAATTTTAATCACTCTTATTTTTCGCGAATGACTTCTACTTTATATCCATCTGGATCTACAACGAAATAGTAATTCGGTTGCGTTCCTGGAAGACCTTTTGGTTCCGTCACTTCATAGCCTTTAGCCTTGTGTTCAGCATTCAAAGCTTCTAGATCAGGAGTACTCAAGGCAACGTGTGCGTAGCCGTCTCCAATCACATATGGACCATGATCATAATTATAAGTCAATTCCAACTCATAGTCATCTCCAGGCAAGGACAAATAGACAATCGTGAACTTGTAGTCTGGAAAATCTTTCCGACGTTTTTCTTCAAAACCAAAAGCATCTTGGTAAAAAGCGATTGATTTTTCTAAGTTTTCCACACGAAGGCAAGTGTGCAACATTTTTGAACTCATAAGTGTTCCTCTTTTCTATTTTTTAAATTATGAACGATTTTTTACGACTTTCCGTCTTGATGGATAATTTTACTTCAAAGATGGAACCTTTTGGTTTATTATCTTTAACTTGAATGGTTCCCTTTAAAAGCTCTCTACAATTTGTTTGGCTAAAGATAGCCCCAAACCAAATCCACCTTTTTGACGGGTTCTGGCTTTATCCACCCGGTAAAAACGATCAAAGATCCGTTTCTTGTCCTCGTCTCGAACACCAGGTCCATTATCCAGTACTCTCAAAAGAAGATTTTGTCCTTCAACTGGACTTCAAACTGAATCTCACCATCTTCGTCGGTGTACTTCAAGGCATTGTCATAGAGAATGGTCATCAACTGCTTGAGGAGCGTTTTATCAGAACAAATGACCTTGTCCACCTGATTGTCCCCCTGGAAGAATTTGCCATTTTCTTCCGCAATGATCTCAAAATTCGAGAAGGTCTGATCAAAAAAGCTTGGCTCAATTTCTTCTATCTCTGGCTTCAAGCCATCATCCCTCCGAGGGCAATATTAAGAAGGTTGGTGGTCAAGAGCTTCATATTTCGAACTTCATCCAAGCTGGATGCAATACTCTCACTTGACTCCATGATGGTTGCCTCAGGTTTTCTAAAAAAGCGTTTCGAGGCGATTTTGGAGGACTGCTAAAGGCGTCCGCAATTCATGGGAGGCATTTTCTACGAAAGCCTTTTGCTTTTGCATACTCTCAAGAAGGGGTTTAACGCTGAGACGTGCTAGGAAAAGACTAGCAAACAAAGAAATTCCCCAGAAGCAGATCATGACAAGAGCGATTTGACTTTCGTGCTCTTCACTCGTCTGCTCCAACTGACTAATATTAGTCATGATAACCGCATACTTAACGTCACTTCCCCCATCATCAGTCAATCCCAAATCTGCCATATAAGCCCGGTAACTTTCTTTTTTCCCATAGCTATTTGTAATTTGAAGCTGGGAAACTTTGTTGAGGAGCTTTCGACCAAACGTCACCGTCTTGAAGTTTAAAAACCCATTACCGGTTGTCAAGTTTTCATATTTTTTATTGAGCAAAACAACAGTGGTATTGGATGTGACATCCCCTTTAGGTTCTGTTTTATCATGATCTGGGATCATCATCTCATGATCATTATCATCTCCTTTGGTATTTGACTGTCGCTGGTCTCGATAAGCAATCGCTACAAGCGAGTAGGGATCCTGACTGAGAGTCTTGAGGTTCTCATCGACCGTTGTATAGAGACTCGAGCGCATGACCTGAATGATAATCAGGGTCATGGCTGAGAATATCAAAGTAAAGAGCCCAAAATATCGGATGAAGTAGGAAAAATCATCTTCCCCGACGGTTTTCTTAATTCTGGTTAGCATCTTTTAAGATATACCCCACACTGCGCAATGTTTGCAAGTTCTCAACGAAATCAGTACCTTTTAATTTCTTACGGATTTTTGAAACATAGACCTCAACAACAGAGATGGTCGTATCACTGTCAAATCCCCAGAGACGATCGAAAATCTGTGGTTTTTGGAAGGATGACATTTTGGTTTTGAAGGAAGTAGACCAAGAGATCAAATTCCTTCCCAAGAAGTTCCACTTCTTTCCCATCCACATAAGTCGAATTGGTAGATAAATTGACCTTCAAATTGCCATAATTAAGGGTGTTTTCATTGACCTTTCCTGAGCGCTTCAAGAGGGCTTGAATCCGCATCTTAAGCTCTTCTAGGTAGAAAGGCTTGGTGAGGTAATCGTCTGCCCCTAGCTCAAAGCCGTGTCCTTTGTCATCCAGACTTTCTTTGGCTGTCATGATTAAAACAGGGGTTGTCACGCCTTTTTCACGCAATTCTTTCAAGACATGGAAACCGTCTTTTTCAGGAAGCATCAGGTCCAGCAAAATCAAATCATAGATCCCGCTTTCTGCTTCGTAGAGACCTTCTTCTCCGTCAAAGACCTGCATGACATCCGCAAAATCATCTAAAAAATCAAATACTGAATTTGATAAACCAAGGTCATCTTCGACCAATAGAATTTTAATCATCGTCGTATCCTCTTCTCTTTCGTGAGTGAGTCTTTCTAATCTATTCTTAACCATTATAACACGACTTGCCTTCATTTCCTATAGTTTAGAACCTGGTTTGATGATCAAATTCAGTCTATCTGAGGACGGCTTGTTTTATGAGTTTGTCGTGTTTCCTTTGTTATTTTGACTATCACTCGTCTTGTTTTTATTCTTCGATTTCTTTTTGTTGGACTTGTTAGAGGAATCCTGGTTCCCTTCTTGTTGTCCGCCAGATTGGTTCATGCTATTTTCTGGACCATTCCCTTGAGGGCCACCATTGCCTTCCTGTGGCATTTGACCAGGTCCACCTCCTTGCGGGCCACCTTGAGGACCACGCCGGGTCCTGTGGGCCACCATTTTTGCTGGTTTCCTTGTGTAGCATGGCCATTTTGACTATTTTGTTGCTGATTGGATCCTTGGTTCTGACCCGTTTGAACCGGTTGAGAAAATTGTTGAGAATTGGAAGATTGTGAGGCGATGACACCGACACCAAAGCCACTTCCAGCACCGACCAACAAGCCACCAACTGTCTGCCATACCGATCCACCACTTAGGACTTCGTTTGAGGACGACCATTTTTTCTTTGGATTCTTGCGTTTCGACTACTTGTTTTGTTTCTTTTTGATTCATCTTTTTACCTTTTATCTTTTTTACAAGTACTTGTCTTTTAAATTTTAAAGGGAGCTCGATCCTTTAAGTAAGGCGATTATACTGTAGAAGTCTTAAACAGGCCTAAATTTTTACTTAAAACAACCTAAAACGACTGGGACTATTGACAGGATGAAACCGATATTGTAGAATAGTTACCATAAAACAAAATAGAGGTTAACTGTTATGAAGAAAATCTTTCCTTTAGTGCTCATCTCCATTGGAGTAGCTATGATCTCCGTCCTATCTCAATTTACCCTTCCATTTGGTCCAATTTCCTTTAACCCTGCAGACGCTCATGATCGGGATCATCGGGACCATCTATAAACCCAGCCATGCATTTGTCACTGTCTGCCTCTACCTACTTCTGAGGCTTCTTAGGTTTTCCAGTATTTGCCGGTGGTGCTGGTGGCGCTTCGCATTTCCTTGGTCCTACTGCTGGTTTCCTCCTCTTCTTCCCATTCCGAGCATGGATCACATCTCTATTGACCAATGCCAAATCCAGCATTTTCACTATCTTTTTTGCCAATCTCCTCAGTAGTGCTCTCCTCTTTGTATCAGGAGCTATCGGCTTTATGCTGGTTACGCATACTGATCTCCAAAAGGCATTTGCTTTGGTCGTTGCTCCCTTTATCCTTGCTGACCTCATCAAATTGATCATCATTACGATCACCAGCAAGGCGATTTTCGCCAGCCTCAAACACCACTGGTATTTCAAATAAGATACAAAGGGATTAGCGGATATATTAAAAAAATCAACATCTGAACGCAGATGTTGATTTTTGTTGTAGGGAAACATATATAAATCTCTTCAATTGAACTCCTTTTAAAGAGAACACTGTTTTAATGATGAAAAACATAGATCCTCCTTCCTTTATTTTTCCTTATAAAGAACTCTCAAGATCAGTAACTGTGTTAGCAAAATCCAGATGATCAGAATAGTGAAGTCAAAAAATGAGACGGGACCATGACTATAGACACTAGCTCGTAGGAGGTTGACAGAAGGGACAAAAGGAAGAACATGGTAGAGATGGTTTATCCAATCTGGAAGACGACTTGCTGGGTACATAATTGGCGAAAACATCAAACCGATCATAAGAATTAACTGAGACATCAACGTGACAATATTGGGAGAAAAAGTATAGGCAATGGCAAATCCAAGACTGATCATTGTAAGACAGATAAGAAATAGGATGAAAACAGCCAGAACAGATACATTTAGGCGGACAGAAAAACGAAAATAGCCCAGTATAACAGAAATGAACACTCCAGGTAAAATAGCAATCATCCACATCCAAAGATCTGCTAAGGAAATCAGAATTCGAGGTATTGGAAGGGCTCGTACATAGTCTACATGTCCTTCTGACTTCGCATTTGCTATAACAGGTGATGAGATAGTACAGCCAATAGAAATAATTCCTATCAGAACTGAACCAGAAGAGAGATAGTAGGCAGCTGTCGTATCAATTTTACCTATCACCAGTGGATAACCAAAAAGAAGTGAAATGGATAACAGAACCTGAGCTAGCGTAAAGAGTAGAAATAGATCTTTTTGACGAAGATAGTTCCAACGAAGTAAGTAAAAAAATTGAGTCATATCAGTTTGTCAACTCCTCTCTATAAAGATCTGAAATGGATATGTTTTTCTGAGTAAGTGACAGATTGAAAATATTCTTTCTATCCAATTCCTGTGTGATTTTTGGTAGCAGTCTTGTTAACTCCTTCTCTTCTATTTCAATCTGGCAGATCGAACCATTGATAATGGTGTAATCTTGAATAGAGCTAAGCTGTCTTTATTCCTAAACTCAAAAGATATTTGATACTGTTTTTGATAGGTTATTTGCTGAACTGGTCCTGATTTGATTAACTTCCCATGGTTAAATAAGGCATAGTTGTCAGCATATTTTTCAACTTCTAAGAGATTATGCGTCACGATAATAATGGTATGACCTTTATGCGCTAGCTTCTGTAATAATTGCCATTGTTTTTCACGACGTATTGGATCAACATCGTTCGTGGGCTCATCAAGAAGAATAATGATCGGAGATCCGATCAAAGCCATTGCAAAAGAAGTTAGACGTTTTAAACCGCCTGAGAGATCCTTTCCTTGTTTTGCCCGGTACTCCTTAATTTCCAAGTCGATTAGGAGCTGATCCATTTCCTTTTGTAAATCTAAGCTGTTTAATCCTCTCATTCTTCCAAGCATTTCTATGTTTTGTTCCACCGTCAATTTCTCAAGTGGTGCATACTGTTGCGACATATAGCTCATCATTGAGCGAGCTTGTTTACGATTCTGTACAAAAGAAATGTCTCCATAGCATACATCTCCTTTATCGGGTTTGGTAAAACCAATCATTTGATTTAAGAGGGTGGACTTACCAGCACCATTATGTCCTAAAAAGGCTGTAATTTTAGCAGCCTTCTATTTCTAAGGAAATATGGTTATTAGCAAAATGTTGCTTATCGAATGATTTTGTCAAATCTTTAATAGTCAGTGTCGCAAATGTCTTCATCTTATCACTCAAAACTGAGAAGATTGTCCCAGCTTCCTTCATTTTTGATAAGATTATTGTATAATAAACATATGACTTTCCATGGTTTACGTCATGATTTACCATTTAAGTGTCATAATTAGCCAACTCAATTTGATAAGGGGGACTTATGTTAAACGTCGTTATTTGTGATGACTCAACTAGAGATGCTAGTCAGTTAGAACAGTATTTACTTTCTTACGACAAGGTTCCTGTAGAAAACAAAACTATATACAAATCCACAAAAATGCTAGAACAGTTAACAAGGGATACACATTGTGTTTTTTTGGATATTGATATGCCACAAATTACTGGAATTGACCTTGCACGTGAAATTCGTCAGTTCAATCCTTTTATCCCCATTATTTTTGTGACCAGCTATCGAGATTACATGGAACAAGTATTTGAAGTACAGACTTTTGATTACTTAGTAAAACCCATTGAACCCCAAAGGTTAAATAAGGTAGTAGATAGGATCTTGCGTTATTTAGATCTAGGACAAACCATCTTTAACTTCTCATTTGGAAAACAAAGTTACTCTATTCCTTTAAGTGACATTACCTATTTTGAAAAGATAAGCGTTCTCGTTTTTATTTACACTAGCAGATACCTATAAGTCCTTACTGAAAACTCAAGAAATTTTAGATAAACTACCTGATTATTTTATTCAAATTCATGCTTTTATATTGTAAATCCCAAATATATAAAAGATTTTGATGCGAAAACAGTAACTATTTTGCTAAATGGAACCGAGGAGCATTCACTTCCAATTAGTCGTAAGTTCCAGTCTTCTTTTAAAGAAAAATACTATAACTATCTCAGTGAAAGGAATTTCTAATGCTAATAGGATTGCGGATCATTAGTATCTTGTTTGACTTATTTCTGGCAAGTGTTTTATTTTATAGGCCAAATTCCAAAAGTAAACATTCAAAAGAGACACTTTTAGTCCTTTGTTGTTGCTTTCTTCTTCATGTGGCTTTTGTGTTTATATTTTTAGAAAGTCGCGTTTTTTTAGTGAGCAATCTCCTTCTTAGTATTGTAGAATCCTCTCGTAGGACTCTATTTTGGCTACCCCTTTCGTGATTCTTCCTTTTGGATATTCTTACAGACAAGCCTGACATTATTAGCAGGAGCTGTCTCAATCGAAGCTATCCAACTTTTTCTTCCACTGTCAAAAGTATCGAAAAATTTAGGACTGATTAGTGGTTACCTTGCCATTAGTTTTCTTTTTTCAACCATCATAACACTTGTTCTTCGACAGTTATTTCGAACACATCAAAAGTTAGGCATGGCAACATCTAAAAGAAATTGTCTGTATCAATTTATCGTGCCGATTTTATCGATTATTTTTGCCTTTACTGTATCAGCTATTCAAGGGCAAGTATTTGGACCAGATTATCTTTCTGTCATTTCACTCTTGTCTCTTATTGTATTGTCGTTTTCCTCGCTGTATTTTACCTACACCTTTCTCAACAACAGCACGCTTATTATCAAAATAAATTAGATAAAGAACAGCTTCAATTCCAATTAAGAGAAACACAGCAGTCTCAAGAGGAATACCAACGATTGCAAAGTCTTCGGCATGACTTAAAAAATAAACATTTAACTCTGTTGGCACTTCTAGAAGAAAATCCTGATGAGGCTAGAGAGTATCTTCACTCGTTAACTGATAGTATTTCAGGAAAACAAACCTTTTACTCCAAAAATCCAACAATTAATTTTTTACTGAATCAAAAATTGCACGATGTGGAAGATGAAATTGAATTGGAAATTGACTGCTTTGTCCCTCAAGAATTATCTATTCAGCCTGATATTCTAGCTGTTATTTTAGGAAATTGTTTAGATAATAGTATTTCAGCCTGTCTTCGATTAACTGATAAATCGGAGAGAACATTGGCTCTGAATATACGTTATTTTCAACAAAACCTATTTATTTCGATCAACAATACCTTTAATGAACAAGAACAAGAGACTCGTAAAACACGTCAAAGAGATGGTTGGGGCTTACGAAACGTTGATGATCTAGTACAAGAATACCAAGGAACTGTCAAGCGTTTCAAAGAAAATGGCCGCTATCGAACGGAGATTCTCTTACCAAGTCCAATAAACTAATGATCCTTCTCCTTCGATATCCAATACAAATGATTCATTGAAAAACAAAGATGCTACAGAATGAATTCTGCAGCATCTTTATAAATTTATTTCATTTATTTCGTAGCAAGGGATAGCGGCTTTCCTACCGTCGCTTCTTTTCCCGTTGGATCAAATCCACACGCGCCAAGCGATCTTCCTTTGATACCCATGTTGATGTTTCGGCTGATAGCCATATCGTGACAATTGCGGTTCAAAGAAGGCTTTGTATTCATTCAAGCTGTTCACGGGTCTTGAAACAGTTAGCTGGGTAGATGACAAACTTATCAAAGCTCATATCACCACCGAGGGCTTTCTTGACCCAATCCCAGTTTTCACGCGCCCAAGTCCAAGTTCTTCCTTGGGAGAAAGTCATCGTGTAAGAAGTTAGTACCAACTCATAGCCAAGTCCTGAGGTTTCACCACATCCTTGTTCTTCCACTCCTTCAATAGAGCTTCCAAAGTTTCCTCATCCTTGGTATAAGAAAGTGCAGCCGCCAACTGGCGTTTAAAGTTCCCATCTACTGTCTTAACATAAGTATCCAGGTATTGTTGGCTAAGCTCCTTGGTTTCCTGGTGCTTGATTTGGTTGACCAAGATTTGCAAGCGAATGGCAGCTGGAAGTTTTTCCAAATCATCTGCATGTGATTCAAAGATAGCGCTTGCTTGTGCTTGTGCAGCTATCATTGGCCTTGGATCATATTAGCAACCATTAGCTGACGAACTTTTTCGTCTTCTTCTGTTTCACCAGGCTTAGCTTCCAGTCCCAAGCGTTCGAAGTTGTAACGGTTCATCCGTTTCAACAACTCATGGAAGGCGGTTTCTGTTTCCAGTTCCTTCATCCACAAAGAGACTGATTCCAGCTAAGACGCTCGAAACAGCAGAAACAACCAGGAAGGAAGTTTCTTCTGTCAAGTGTTCAATCACTGGCAAGAGGCTTGCATAAGAAATTTGACCACTTTCCGCTAAGAGACGGCGTTCTTGAACCACTTGTAGTTTCGAAGTGCTATCTAAGCTAGCAAGATCAGCAAGGATGTCTTCCAACAATCCCCCACGGTAGTCACTGATATAGTGAGCTGTATTTTCTGTATTGAAGCGAAGAGCACCATTGTTAGCCGCTTTCAAGGCACTATAGTTTGGAATTTCTAAGACTTCTGTTTCCAAAGTATCTGGAATACCGGTCCAGTTGCTGTTCAAAGGAACAACCCACTTGCGACCTTTTTCTTCTCTTTCTCCGATGAAGAACTGCTCTTGACGGATTATCAAGGTGTCGTTCTCTACAGAAGCTGAGACAACAGGGTATCCTGGTTGCTCCAACCAAGAATCCATAAAGGCTGCGACATCACGACCAGAAGCTTGACCCAAGGCATCCCAAAGGTCACGACCGATAGTATTGCCGTATTGGTGTTTTTCAAAGTAGATCTTCAACCCTTTACGGAAGGCGTCATCGCCTAACCAACGGCGAAGCATGTGCATGAGACGGCTACCCTTGGCGTAAACGATTGCTGGGTCAAAGAGGGTGTTGATCTCGTCAGGGTGTTTGACTTCCACATGGACGGATTGAACGCCATCTGTAGCATCGCGTTTCAAGGCAGCAGGCACACCAGTTGTTTGGAAGTCTTCAAAGATATTCCAGCTTGGTTCAATGGCATCCAAGCTGACATATTCCATCATATTGGCAAAGCTTTCATTCAACCAGAGATCATCCCACCATTTCATGGTCACGAGGTTTCCGAACCATTGGTGGGCCAATTCGTGAGCCACCACCAAGGCTACTGTTTGACGGCTTTGGGCCGTAGAGTTTTCATCTACTAGAAGGTAGACTTCACGGTAGGTTACCAAGCCCCAGTTTTCCATCGCTCCTGAAGAGAAGTCTGGAAGGGCGATATGAAGGGATTGAGGGATTGGATACTTCACGCCATAGTAGTCTTCATAAAATTCAATAGCACGAACGGCAATATCCAATGAGAAGCCCAAGTTTTCTAATGGGTGAGCTTTGCAGAGTAGACACCGACTAGGGTTCCATTCTTGGTCTTAGCTGTCACTCCTTGAAGATCTCCAGCAAGAAAGGCAAGGAGGTAAGAAGACATCCGTGGAGTCGTTGCAAACTTCCAAATGCCTGTTTCTTTGCGGTTTTCCACGTCGATTCCAGGCATATTTGAGAGGGCAATTTCACCTTCTGCTTGGTCAAATTTCAAAGAAAGATCGAAAGTTGCTTTGGCTTCAGGCTCGTCCACACTTGGAAAAGCTTCACGCGCAAAATGGCTCTCAAACTGAGTAGAGAGGACTTCCTTCTTCACGCCATCAATGCTGTAGTAAGATGGGTAAATCCCTGTCATATTGTCTGTAATCTTACCAGAATAGGTCAGGGTAACTGTCACTTGACCTGTTCCTTCCAATTCAACATAGACTGCTTCATTGGCATCATCAACCGTAAATGGACGGGCTTGACCGGCTACTTCTACTGTTTCTATGGTCAAATCCTTTTGGTGAAGCGAGATTTTATTGGTCTTAGCCTGACCTGTAATGACCACATGACCACTAAAAGTCTTTGTTTTACGACTTAAATCCAAAAACACTTCGTAATGTTCTGGAACGAATGTTTCTACAAAATGTGCAACTGCTTGCATAATTTCCTCCTTTAAATTTCTTTGCTTTTCAACTAAAAGCCCTAATAAAACTATTTTATCACAAAGTCAAGATAAAAGAAAAGACAAGCATTGGAATGCCTGTCTGAGATCGAAAAGATTCAATACTCCTACATTTCGATAATTTTACCTGTTTCGAAGTAAACTACCCACTCACAAATGTTTTTTGCATAATCTCCGATGCGTTCCAAGAAGTTGATCACTTGGAAATAATCCCGTCCGGTCACGATGGACTCTGGATTCTTCCGGATTTCTTCTGTCGCCAATTCTTGAATGCTATCAAAGTAATGGTTGATCACTTCGTCCCGTGTAGCAACGTCATAAGCCAAATCCACATCACCTTTGAGGTAAACATCCAGTGTCGCTTCAACAAAGTCTTTAACTTCACGACCCATCTTGCTGATCTCTTCTTCAACAGATTGGATGCGGACTTCACCTTTCATGCGAATGGTTGCTTTGGCGATTGAAACCGCATGGTCACCCATCCGCTCTAAGTCTGAGACCGCTTTTAAGACCGTCATAACCACACGAAGGTCTTGTGAAACGGCTGTTGAAGCGCGATAATCTCAAAGGATTTACGCTCTAATTTCACTTCGTACTCGTTGATCTCCGCATCATCTTCGATGACCTGGCGGGCCAATTCACGGTCATGGGTCACGAAAGCACGAACCGTACGATTGATTTGGGTCAACACTTCATTTCCCATTGCATAAAATTGGTTATGCAATTTTTCTAAATCTTCTTCAAATTGAACTCGTAACATTTTATTTTCTTCCTATCCAAATTTACCAGAGACATAGTCTTCTGTTTCTTTCTTAGCTGGGTTCAAGAACATTTCATTGGTGTCATTGTACTCAATCAAATCGCCATCCAAGAAAAAGGCTGTTTTATCGGAAATCCGACTCGCTTGTTGCATGGAACGTGTCACCAAAAGCATGGTGTAGCGGTCTTTTAGTCCATACAAGGTTTCTTCAATCTTCCCAGCTGAAATCGGGTCCAGCGCTGAAGTTGGTTCATCCAAAAGAATAATCTTTGGACTGGTCGCAAGGATCTGCGCCACACAGACCCGCTCGCTGTTGACCACCGGAAAGTCCGATCGCTGAATCATGCAGGCGATCCTGACTTCATCCCAGATGGAAGCGCGTTTCAGTGAGGTTTCAACCGCCTCATCCAAGACAGCCTTGTCCTTGACACCATTAATCATCAAGCCGTAGGTCACGTTATCATAAATGGACATTGGAAAGGGATTGGGCTGTTGAAAGACCATTCCGATTTCCTTACGCAATTCGACCGTATCGGTCCGTGGTCCGTAGATATTGTGACCGTTGTAGAGGATGGTGCCTGTGGTGGTGACCTCATGATTAAGGTCCCCCATGCGGTTAATGGCTTTTAAAAGGGTAGATTTCCCTGATCCTGAAGGACCAATCAAGGCTGTAATCTCTTTTGGAGCAAAGTCCAAGGAGACACTATTTAAAGCCTTCTTTTTATTGTAATAAACCGACAAGTCCTTGACTTGCAAAATTGGTTCTGTCATTCTATTTTCCTTTTTGTTGTCATATTACTTTATCCAAAGTGACCCGATACATAATCGTTGGTCGATTGCAATTTCGCATTTTGGAAAATATTCGAAGTCTTATCGTACTCGATGAGGTTTCCAAGATAAAAGAAACCGGTATAATCACTAGCACGGGCTGCTTGTTGCATGCTGTGGGTCACGATGACAATGGTGTAATCTTTCTTCAGCTCCAGCATGGTTTCTTCTAATTGCGCTGTTGCGATCGGATCAAGCGCTGAAGCAGGCTCATCCATGAGCAGGATATCCGGCTTCACAGAAATAGCCCGCGCGATACAAAGTCGTTGCTGTTGGCCACCTGAAAGCGTCAGAGCTGATTTGTGAAGATCATCCTTGACCTGATCCCATAGGGTCTGCCTGTTTCAAAGAAGTTTCGACCAATTCGTCCAAGACTTTCTTGTCTTTCACACCAGCACGTTCATGCGGGAAGGTGATGTTTTTGTAAATCGATTTGAGCAAAAGGATTGGGACGTTGGAAACACCATCCCAATGTGCTTGCGCATTTCATAAACATTGATATCTGGACGGTTAACATCGATTCCTTCTACCAAATTTCACCCGTAACTTGCGCGCAATATCGATGGTATCATTCATCCGGTTCAAACTACGAAAGACGGATTGATTTCCACAGATCCTGAAGGACCGATCAAGGCTGTAATCTTATTCTTTTCAAACTGCATGTCGACGCCTTTAATGGACTCGTTCGTTCCATAATAGACATGCAAATCTTTGGTCGATAGGACCACCTTTTCTTCAGGAAAAGTAATGATGTGTAATCTCTCATCCCAATTGTATTTTGACATTTCTTCTCCTTTAAGCAGATGTTAGTTTTTTATGGAGGTAACTTCCGAGTTTGCGCGCTCCAAAGTTAAAGATCAAGATAAAGATCAAAAGAACGGCGGCAGAACCGGCTGAGACTTCGATCGAGTCTGGAATGGTTCCTTCACTATTGACCTTCCAGATATGGACGGCCAAGGTTTCAGCCTGACGGAAGATCGAAATCGGACTGGTCACTACTAAAGATGTTCCAGTTTGACCAATCAAGAGCTGGGGCCGGATTGACCCGCAGTAAAGGATCAAGGCAGCTGGCTTCCCCAAAGATCCGTCCTGATGCCAAGACGACCCCAGTGATAATGCTTGGGAGAGGCCTCCGGAACCACGACATGCATCACGGTTTCCCAGCGAGACGAGCCCAGTGCGCTAGAGCCTGCTTCGCGCTGCGTATGGTGGACGTGTCAGCAAGCTATCTTCGATATTGCGGGTCATCTAGAGGGCGGTTAAAGACGGTCAAGAGCCAAGGCCCTGAAATGATCGAGAAGCCATATTTGAACTGGACAACAAAGACCAAGTAACCAAAGAGACCTACAACGACCGATGGCAAGGAAGACAAGATCTCAATACAGGTCCGAACCAAATTGGTCAAGCGCCACTTTTTAGCGTACTCAGAAAGGTAAATCCCGGCCCCAAAGAGAAAGTGGGAAGGAAATCAACCAAGGTGATGACTAGGCGGAAGAAGGAATTATACAATTGAATCCCGATCCCTCCTCCTGCTTGATAAGAAGAGGATTTCCCAGTCAAGAAGTGCCAGGATACATGGGGCAAGCCACGGACCAAGATATAAAGGATCAATGAGGCAAGAATCGCAACGATGATCCCTGAAATAGCATACAACACTCCGGTTGCAATTTTATCTATTCGTTTAGCGTGCATAGTTCTTCTTACCTCTTTCTTTCGTAATCAGTTTAATCACACTGTTAAAGGCAAGACTCATGAGGAGCAATACCAAGGCAAGTGACCAAAGAACATTGTTATTGACTACGTACCCATGACGGTATTTCCGATTCCCATGGTCAAAATAGAGGTGAGGGTGGAAGCTGGTGTTGTGAGCAAGGTTGGCACCACTGCAGAGTTTCCGACCACCATCTGGATAGCCAATGCTTCCCCGAAGGCACGCGCCATTCCAAAGACGACTGCTGTAAAGATTCCAGAGCGGGCTGCTCTTGAGGGTGACATGCCAAATGAAAGTTTTGCCAGCGGGTCGCTCCCATGGCCATACTAGCTTCCCGGTAATGACGGGGAACAGCTCGGAGGCTATCGGTCGTCATAAAGGTAACTGTTGGCAGGATCATAACAAAGAGGACAAAGACCCCGGAGAGGAGGATCCCGAAAACCAGTCCCTCCAAAGAGACTACGCGTGAAAGGGGACGACGACTTGAAGACCAATGAATCCATAAAAACAACTCGAAAGGAATTCCCACCAAAAGCTCAATCGCTGGTTGCAAGAAACGAGGCTCCTTTGGGGGAGACTTCTGTCATGGAAACAGCCGCTACCAATGGCAAACGGCGTTGCTGCAAGGGCGGCAGGCGCGGTTACAATAAAGGAACCTAGAATCATGGGTAGGGCTCCGAATTCCTTTGCAGCAGGATTCCAAGAGCTCCCAAATAGAAAACTAAAGATATTGACTTTATTGACAAAGAAAGTCGATAAACCTTTTTGGGCCACGAAAATCAAAATCATGGCAACGACGACAACAATCAAACTCATACATAGAAAGGTAATGGTCTTCCCAAATTTTTCTAGGCGGGAGTTTTTTGATTTCGTCAGCATTTTTTTTGCTACTTCGTTCATTTTTTACCTAATTCTTTTATTTTTTTGTCACATTCCCTTTTAAATCACGGGTGACTTTCGCATATCATTGATTGGAATATAGGCCCATCTTGCCAACAACTCTTTGCTGAACCTCATCCGTCATCGTGTAGTCAATGAATTTTTAGACAACTCATTGGGTTTTCCCTTGGTATACATATGTTCGTAAGACCAGATGGGCCAGTTATTGTTGACGACATTGGCTTTGGTTGGTTTGATAACCATTGAGCCTCATGGTTTTAGGCACTGCCACTGCCAGAGTAGGTAAAGGAGCTAGGATAAGGAGAGATGGCACCTGGAGTTTGAGAAACGATGTTTTTCACCATTCCATTAGAGTCTTGCTCTTGGGCCTGCTTGGGTTGTTTGCCATCCATGATAATGGCATCAAAGACAGCACGGCTACCAGAACCTACGGCACGGTTCACAATCGTGATCTCAAGATCTGGACCACCCAACTGCTTCCAGTTGGTATACTCAGCCTGTAAAAAGATCTTTTTCGCAATTGCTCCGTTGTCAGATTGTCGATCGAGGATATTTTTATTGGCGATGATGGCTGTCCCTGCCACGGCTACCTGGTGATCGACCAGACTAGAGGCATCGATCCCAGACTTTTCCTCTGCAAAGAGGTCACTATTTCCGATGTCCACAGCGCCTGATTGAACTTGTGAAAGTCCTGTACCAGAACCTCCTCCTTGCACATTCACAATCTTACCAGGATCGTGTTCTTCAATGTAGCGATCTACTACTCCTTCAACCAAGGGTTGCAAGGCAGTCGATCCGACAGCAGTGATGGATTCTCCGCGATTGATCCAAGACGCACAAGCAGATAAACTTCCTGCTAATGCGATCGTCGCTAGTCCTAGGATCAGCTTTTTAGACTTTTTCAAATCATGTCTCCTTGATATTTCACTATTTCACTTATGATTTTGACAAGTTTTTTTCAAAAAACCTGTACTTCCACTATATCATAGAACGGGTTCTTTGCCCAGCATTTTACCTAAAACGAAGCCCCTTTGGATAGAAATTTTTCAGGGTCTGCCCGGTCACTTTGGCAAAGCCCAAACCGTTGCCTTCTACACCAGGGACCTGGTACCATCCATTTTGGATGCGTTTCCCTTCAATTGAACCGTCTCTCCTGCCACATAATGAACAAAGTCCTCAGGCGTGATCGAAAACGGTCTCTTTGACCTCACTCGGTTTCCAGAGCAAGGCCAAGGGCAAAAACTAGGTTCAAATCGATTTTTCTTGAAGGTGCCTAGGTGCAAGCCATTTCGGGCGATTTTTACTTTTTTTCGCAAATCAGAATGGTAAACCAAGTGGAACCAAGTACAGCTCTGTCCCCAAAGGTTTCCAGAGGACCCCTTCTAGAGTGATCTTCAAGTGTTTCTTAGCAAACTCCTGCCACCACCATTTCTTTTGTTCAGCAGATAATTGGTCCTTTTGGAAGGGATTTTGCTAGAGCCGATTCTCTCCTGAGATATACGGAACTTAGCAACAAATTGTCCCTCCCCTTTAAAGAGATGAGGATACATGCGCGCCGTTTCTGGATAGTCAATGCCTTCTGCCATACCATTGATCTTCTCGATCGTTTCCAGCTCCAGATTATAGTTTTCCACAAGCCAGGATACGATCTCTTCATTTTCTCTCAGGAGCCCAGGTGCAGGTTGAATACACCAAGGAACCACCTTGGAACCAACATCTTGAGGGCATCCTCCAGAATCTCTCTTTGAAGGAGACTGCACTCTCGAGGGTAATCGACAGACCAATAGTCCATGGCATCTGGTTGCTTGCGGAACATCCCCTCACCTGAACAAGGGGCGTCTAGTACAACTCGTGATCAAAAAAAGCCTGAGAAAACCTTTGCCAGACGATCGGCAGACTCATTGGTTACCAGCACATATTCAGCGCACCGAAGCGTTCGACATTCTCTGCGAGAATTTTTCGAGGCGGCCCCTGTGGATCTCATTGGGGACCAAGAGTCCCTGATTGTCCAAATAAGACAAGAGTTGGGTCGTCTTTTCCACCAGGAGTCTGCGGGCCAAGTCCAGGACCTTCATTCCTGGCTTAGGCTGGGCGACTTGGGCCACTATCTGAGCTGCTGGCTCTTGCGAATAGACCAAGGCCCGTTGCGTGCTCGATGGATTTTCCTGAGACCTTTCCATAATGGCCCCAAGGGGTATTGGGAATCGGATCATCAAATGCTTTTTGCGCTTCTTTCAAGGGATTAGTCCGAAAGGCCGATACTGCTTCTTGCTCAAAGGTCGCAAAAGCAGCAGCAGCATCCCTCACCTAGAAGATGTCTGGTATTTTTCTTTAAAACCATTGGGAAAATTCATTTAACTTCTCCCTTTCTTAAGATAGGTTTGAATTTCTGTTAACTTCACTTTTGGAACCATCATAATGGGTTCCACTGACTGGTAATTAGGTTTATCTCCATTTAGATTTACAATGGTATAGCCCAACTGTTCCCCCATGATCGCAGCTGCGGCATAATCCCAAGGCCAGATATAGCTAAAGTAAGCTAGAATCCCACCTGAGAGAATTTTTGAAAAACTAATACCGGCACTTCCCGTAGACCCGAATGCCAAGAGAGTCCATACCAAGATCGGCCATGCCCCAGTCATTTTTCTCAAGCATGCCGACATTTGAAGACCAATCAGAAAGGTTTTCCAGAGGTTGGTCCACAAAAGGGGCGTCAGTTCGAGCCTCATTGCGATAAACAGGGAATTCTCCACCCCCGTAAAAAAGGTGATCCCGCATCACATCGTAGATCAGGCCAAACTGACCAATTCCGTCTTCAAAATAGGCCACCATCACCGCAAAATCTTCCTTTTGGGTCACAAAATTATTGGTCCCATCAATGGGATCAATCACCCAAACGGATCCTTCTGAAATCGGTGAGCGAAGGCCATCTTCCTCCGCAAAAATCCGATCTTCTGGGTAGCGATGTGTGATTTTATCGACCAAATCCTTTTGAACCTGTTGGTCCATCTGGGTCACCAAATCTGTCGGCCCAGTCTTTTTTGAGATCATCAAGTCATCATGGAGATGAAGACGCAAGTAGTCTCCAGCCTCT
The DNA here is from genome assembly GCA_047241705.1 of Streptococcus sp. GTDB lineage: Bacteria > Bacillota > Bacilli > Lactobacillales > Streptococcaceae > Streptococcus. The sequence continues at coordinate 33,410 of JBKTJB010000002.1, read as the reverse complement.
AAAACGATTTGTTTGGCAAACTCTAATTTATTCTTCAAGAGAAAACCATCCTTCCTCTTTTTGCTTTGCAGCCCGGGTCGCACGATAGAGAATAACCGCTCACTTCTTCCGAACTCCCGTCCAGAGACGTTTTTCTTTTTCTCCGATACTAGGCACGACCTTCTTAAAAGCGCGGTAGGCTTCCATGTATTCTTTGGCCTCTACCTTACTTTCATAGGCTTCTTCAACTTTATTGAAAAAAGAAAGCACTGAAGCAAGCTCTTCAGTGCTCCACGATAAGTCCAGTGGGTAACTATAATTTTTTTGCATTCGACATACTTCTTAGTTTATTTCTGCTCTTAGAGTGGCAGAGCGTAACTCTTGTTTGCGATAACTCCGTGGCAAGAAGGCCCGAATTTCATCTTCGTTAAAGCCAATCTGCATGCGTTTGTTATCTAAAATAATCGGTCTCCGCAAGAGACTAGGATTTTCCTCAATCAGATGGATCAAGGCCGAGATGGATAAATCTTCAACATCAACATCCAATTTTTGAAAAATTTTTGAACGAGTTGAAATAATGTCGTCTGTTCCGTTTTCGGTCAAGGCCAATATACTTGTCAACTCCTGTTTGCTCAAAGGACTTGTCATAATATTGTGTTCTTTAAATGGAACATCGTGCTTTTTTAACCAAGCCCGAGCTTTTCGACATGATGTACAACTCGGCGATAAAAATAATGTAATCATGTGGTTCACTTCTTTTTTTATATATAACTATCTGACTATATTATACAAAAAAAATAGGTGCTTGAAAAGCGCTTTTTTGATTTCTCGACGATTTTTCTGACTTTCTGAAGTGGAAAAAGAAACCCCTTGCATTTTCCTTCCCAAGAAGAGGACCCGAAAGAGAGTGGGACAAAGTCCTAGCCTCTCAATTATTTTTAGATTGTCGAGCAAGACGAGTGGTTGAGTGGGCTCTACTACGCTGATTTCATCAGCTTTTACAGCCCTACTCAACTGTGCGAGTGGGACGACGAAATCGAATTCTAACGAATTACCGATTTCTGTCCCACTCTCTTGGTCCAGTTTCGTGAAACTGCTTCATCTTCTTCTAGTTGAGCCACTAGTTGATCGATCCCATCGAATTTGACCATTTCTCGAATCTTATCTCAACCAATGAATGGTCAGGGTATGACCGTAGATATCTCCTGTAAAATCAAAGAGATTGACTTCGAAACGAAGCTCTTTCCCATCAAAGGTGACATTTTTCCCGACAGAAGCCATCCCACGGTAGGTCTGCCCTTTAAAATCGACATTGACTACATAAACGCCATCTGATGGGAGATAGGTCCGATCAATCGGTGCTAGATTGGCGGTAGGATAGCCAATGGTACGGCCACGTGCATCTCCGTGCACGACGATTCCCCGACTGGATAGAGGGTGACCAAGTGAGACGGGCAGCTTCTTGGACTCGTCCTTCTAGGATAGCTTGACGAATGCGGGTTGAACTAATCTTTTCCCCCTGATCCAATGCAGAAGTCGACTTCCACATGACCATCAAAATAAGCAGCTAAGTCAGAGGCCGTTTTCTTATCAGAGCCAAAACTATAATCAAATCCAGCAATTAAAACTCGGGCCCTCAAGGCTTTGACAAATTGATCAACAAATTCTTTGGCTGTTTTAGAAGCAAAAATCGGTCGTAAAATCAATGAGGAAGAGCTCATCCCACACCTAGTTCGTTTGGTACTTTGGAGACCGATCCTCAGGACTCTGCAAATGAAGCAGTAATTCTGGTTGGTAGCGAACAAAGGCTAACTTAGGAGATTCAGGGAAGGTTAACAAAGCGACCTTCAAGCCTTTTTCATCCGCTATCTGACGCGCCTTTTTAAAGAGTTCTTGATGCCCCAGATGCAGGCCATCAAAGTAGCCCAGAACCAAAACTGTCTCATTCTCCAAATGGATCTGGTTAGCAGTAGTTATCGTACGAATATTCATGAATTTATTGTAACACACTTTCTGTGAGAAAGACTTTTCGAGGTTTGTAAAGTTCTTCTCTTTTCTAAAATGGCTACCAATTTTCCTTGGTAAAAGCAGCCAACTCTTTGGAGTCACTCTCAACTGGAATAAAGCGTCCCACTTGGACTTCGCCAACCTCTTCTACTGTCAGCTCTACTTTTTCCAGATCCCCGGTGCCAATCTCAAGTGGATGAAGGAAGCTCAAATCTCCTTGGGCTACTTTTTCAGCCACTTCTTCTAAGGTCAGGGCATCATCTAGTGACAAACCGGCAGCACTGGTCCGTGTCAGATGGGACATGTGCGCTGCTGTAGCCTAGTTTTTGACCCAAATCCACCGACAAGGTCCGGATATAGGTCCCCTTGCTGCATTTAACCCGGAAGCGAAAACGGGCCAGGCCTTCTTCATAGCCAATCTCACTCAGTGCGCGTGAAGTCATAATGGTTACCTGCCGGACAGGGCGTTCCACTTCTTCTCCTGCCCGCGCATATTCATAGAGCTTACGTCCATTGACCTTGAACAGCGGAATACATAGGTGGTACTTGCTCGATTTCTCCCACCATTTGGGCAATCATGCGATCGACCTCTGCTGCATCTAAAGGGGCTTCCACTGGGGTCCGCTCTACGACTTCCCACTGGCATCCTCCGTCGTGGTAGAAAATCCCAAAGTGATTTCTCCTTCATAGACCTTGCCTTCATCTTGCATGAATTCGACCATCCGGGTCGCCTTGCCAACTGCAATCGGAAGCACTCCCACCACATCTGGATCCAGCGTTCCCCCATGTCCGATCTTCTTAGTTCCTAAGATTTTTCTCAGTTTAAAAACCACATCATGTGAGGTCATGCCTGCTTCTTTTTTTATATTGATAATTCCGTCCATCTGATTTGCTCTTTCTAACTCATTGTGTGACCATCCGGTCCACCGACCCTTTATTATACCATGAAACAAGACTTCTTGTCCCTCTTTCCCCCTTCCCATGAACTCCTAAAAAATCCCGTAGCAGATTTCAGACTTTTTAAAACGGGTTTGATACAATAGAAATCGAAAGAAGGTGTAACATATGTTAATGTATGATGTTATTGTGATTGGATTTGGTAAAGCTGGTAAAACACTCGCAGCGAAATTATCAAGCCAAGGAAAAAAAGTTGCTCTGATTGAAAAGAGCAAGTCTATGTACGGTGGTACTTGTATCAATATCGCTTGTATTCCAACCAAGACCTTGATTGTTGCAGCAGAAAAAGGCTTGGATTTTGAGCAAGCTATGAATGAGAAAAATGCAGTCACTACTCGTCTCAACGGCAAGAACTATGCAACTATTGCTGGAACTGGTGTAGATATTATCGACGCGACAGCTCGTTTCGTTTCTAACAAGGTCATCGAAATTCAAGCTGGAGATGAAAAGGAAGAATTGACAGCTGAAACCATTATTATTAATACTGGTGCTGTGCCAAATGTCCTTCCGATTCCAGGATTGGCTGAAAGTAAATTTGCTGTGGATTCAACCGGTATTCAACGTTTGGAAAACCTACCTAAACGCCTGGGCGTCCTTGGTGGTGGACCAATTGGATTGGAATTTGCTCATCTCTACAATACCTTGGGCAGCCAAGTATCAGTATTGGATGCTGCGGACAACATTCTTGCCACGGATCGAACCAAGTATTGCAGCTCTTGCAAAAAGCTATCTTGAAGAAGACGGTATTCAATTCTTGCAAGGTGTTCATACCCAAGAAATCAAAGATGGCCAAAACAGCTTAACGGTTGTCACAGATAAGGGAGACTTTGAGTTCGATATCCTTCTCTACGCAACAGGACGTAAGCCAAACACAGCTGGACTTGGTCTTGAAAACACAGACATCCAAGTCACTGATCGTGGAGCGATCCAAGTCAACCGTCATTTAGAAACCAGCGTCCCTGGTGTCTTTGCAGTTGGCGATGTCAATGGTGGCCCTCAATTCACCTACATGTCACTCGATGACTTCCGCATTGTCTTCAACTATCTTACAGGCGATGGTAGCTACAATCTCGAAACTCGTAGAAATTATGCGACAACACTCTTTATTGCTCCTCCACTTGCCCAAGTCGGCTTGACCGAGCAAGAAGCACGTGACAAAGGACTTCCAGTTGCTGTTAAAGAATTGCCAGTTGCTGCCATGCCTCGTGGACATGTCAATGCAGACCTTCGAGGTGCCTTCAAAGCCGTGGTCAACCCAGAAACTAAAGAAATTCTTGGAGTGACACTCTTTGGAGAAGCTGCAGGCGAAATCATCAACCAGATCACCATGGCCATGGACAACAAGATCCCTTATACTTACATTGCAAAACAAATCTTTACCCACCCAACCATGGCAGAAAACCTAAACGATCTCTTTGCGATTTAACTAACATAAAAAAGCTGGAAAATATTCCAGCTTTTTTAATTTAAGAATTCACAGACAGCCTCTTGAAATGCTTTATTTTCTTCATAAAGAGCATGCCCAGAATGCTTTAGAATAAGGAGCTGACAACCCGAAATCGCTTTTGCTAGTTCCTTGGATCCGTCCACACCAATCACATCATCTTCAAGCGCACCAAGGACCAAGGTTGGACACTGAATTTCTTTTAAGACCTCAAGGCTATTATGTTCCAGGCAAGACTGAGACTGAATGGCTATTCTATTTTCATCTTTGATTCGCCCCAAGCGACCCATAATATTATAAAGCAACCGCCACTTTTGATAACTCTTTTGCGTGTAAGAATGCTTTGCAATATCCAGAATGAGGTCTCTAAAAGTTCCAGATTGACTAAGCTTTTGCCAATGCTCAATTCGCTCTCTAGCAAGTTGACTAGGTTTTGCAGTAGTCACGGCTAAGATGAGCTTTGAACCTTTTCAGGGAAATCCACCACCAACCATTGGGCAATCATTCCACCTTGCGAAATCCCCATAACATAAGATGTATCTATGTTCAGCGCCTCCATTGCTTCTGCTACATCTGCTGCCATATCCCGCGTTGTATAGCCCTGTCTCAGCTCATTGATTCGAGAAAAAACATAAATTTTGTAACGTTTGGCAAGTATACGGTATGTGATTGAAAAAAAGGCATAGCCATACCTTTAACCGTCTGTAGTCCATCACCCAAGCCTGGTATGATTACTAATGGCTGTTTACCTTTACCAAATGTTACATAGTCCATGGTTTTCCCATTCATGGACAAGGTAGCGTTCTTAGCTGAATACAAAGATTATTCTCCTTTCAGAGCATCAAACTTAGCTTTCATGGTTGGATTTTTCCGTGTCAATTTTTTAACGGAAACATCATCCAACTTGTTGTTAGCGAGGCGGAGTTGGTTTTCTGATGTGGTCAAGAATTTCTTGACTTCTTCCATCCGTTTGATGGCTTTGTCGATTTCATCAATGGCCTTGCCAAGAGTTGAGCAGAAGCAGAATTGTAGTTCTTAGCAAAGGCTACTTTAAAGGCATCTAGGTCCTCTTCAAAGTGGGTAATATCAATATTTTGTTCACGGACAAGCGCCAATTCCTGCTTGTACTTCAGGGAATTGAGGGCCGCATTGCGCAAGAGTCCAATGATCTGGATAAAGAACTGAGGACGGACCACATACATCTTCTCATACTCGTGGCTAACATCGACAATCCCTGTGTTGAAGTAGTCGTTATCTGCCTCAAGCATGGTCACTAAAACCGCATATTCACAGTTTTTTTCTCGACGGTCCTTGTCCAACTCCTTGTAGAAATCCGCATTCTTATGCTTCTTCTCTGTCCCGTCAGCTTCATTCTTCATCTCAAACATAATGGAGATAATCTCCACTCCATTTTCATCACATTCACGGAAGATAAAGTCGCCTTTAGACCCACGTGCAGAGACCTTGTTGTCCTTTTCAAAATAGGCATTTGGGAAGGCAAAACTGCGAACCTTGTTGAATTCACTTTCCGCATACTGCTCCAGACTTTCCCCGATGGCCTTGGTTGATTGTTGGGCCTTAAAATTCTTGTAGAACTCGACCTGTTCATTGGCCGCCTTTAGCTGAGCCTCATAGTTTTGCTTAACAGAAGTCAGAGAAAGCTCGTTTTCTTTTTCTTGTAATAGGAGCTGATTTTTGACCTGATCTCTTTCTTTCTCTAGATCAGACAGTGTTTTTGCAGTTGATTCTCATGCTCCAAGCGCAAGGTGGCCAACTGATTTTCCAGTGCTTGCACTTCTTTTTCTTTCTCTAGCAGGCTTTGGCTAGCCGTTTGCTCCACCTCTTTTTTGGCCAATTCTTTTTCGGTATCAAACTGTTGAATCTGGTTCTGTAACTGGGCAATTTCTTGGTCCTTCTTTGCTAACTTCTCTTGCTGTTCATTAAGGGCCTTTTGCTCAGCTAAAGCCAACTCTTGCCGAATCCGCTCATGAATTTCCTTGTCAAACTCAGCTGTCCGTACCTGTGACAAGAGTTCGCTGTATTGACTTTCGTTGACTGTAAAGACTTCCCCACAGTTGGGGCACTTGATTTCGTTCATAGCATGCCTCTTTCTCTATTCTTAGTATATTATATCATGCCACCTGTAAAATCAAAACCAGCAAGCTAAGCTTACTGGTTTCAGTTTATTTCTTTTCAATCGGAGCAACACTGGCCAAGAGTTTTTTGAGCCCCACTTCTGGGAAGTTGATCTTGAGTTCTTGGGTACTACCACTACCAGATACTTCAAGCACGGTTCCTTCACCCCACTTCTTGTGAATGGCAATGTCACCAATGGACCAAGCGACGCTCTCTTTGGCGCTAGAACGGTTGCTATTGCCAAAGGGGAGGCTTGATGACGTGAGAGTACTTGGAGCTGCTTGTCTCTTGCGCTCTTGAAGAGCTTGTGACAGGCTCATCCCTTTTCCAAAGGTCGTTCCGCCTCCATTGCTATAAGAAGCCTTAAAGAAGCTGAGTGTTGGCTGGACGAGCTAACTCTTGGTAGGACAATAAATCCGAGCTAATTTCATTGATGAAACGCGTTGGCCTATTGTAGCTGGTCCGTCCAAAAAGCAAACGAGAGTTAGCATTGGTCAAGAAGAGAACCTTCTCTGCCCGTGTAATCCCTACATAAGCTAAGCGACGCTCTTCTTCCAACTCATCTGGATCCTCAGCCGCACGACTAAGAGGAAAGACATTTTCTTCCATCCCAATCAAGAAGACGACTGGAAACTCCAATCCTTTGGCTGCGTGAAGGGTCATCAAGGTGACTTCTGAAGTCTCTTGGGCTCCATCATCTGTATCGGCAATCAAGGCCAGATCGTTCAAGAAACGACTCAAGGTTTCCACACCTGATTCGTCTTCGACGGTCTCTCCATTTTCATCAAAATTCTTGGTAACAGACAAGAACTCTTGGATATTCTCGATGCGGGCCTGACTTTCCAAATTTCTCTGATTGGTTAGGGCCGTCATATAACCTGGTCTTGTCAAGGACCTCTTCGACCAACTCTGTAATGGTCAGCTGATCCAATCTTTCTCTAAAATCAAGAATGAGATTGGCAAAGTCCCAAATGGCTTGAGCGGCCTTTCCTTTAATGCCTGAGAGCATGATATTGGCTGAAGCATCCAGGAGTGAAGACTCTTGCAGTTGGGCAAAGTCACGAATCTTATCCACTGTACCTGTCCCGATTCCCCGCTTGGGTTCATTGATAATGCGCTCAAAACTGATATTGTCACTGAGGTTGGCAATCAAGTTTAGATAAGCAATAACATCCCGAATTTCCTTCCGGCTGTAGAACTTGGTGCCCCTACCATGGTGTAGGGAATGTTAGACTTGAGCAGGGCTTCTTCAATGGTCCGTGACTGGGCATTGGTCCGGTAGAGAACTGCAAAATCACGGTGTTTGTAGCCAGCTTCGCGACTAAGCTCTTCAATCGTTTTAGCAACAAAGACAGCTTCATCCTGCTCGTCATTAGCCCGGTAATAGACAATCTCTTCCCCGTCTTCATTTTGTGTCCAGAGATTCTTCGGACGGCGGTGGCGATTGTTTTTGATGACATCATTGGCTGCTTGCAAGATCGTCTTGGTCGAGCGATAATTCTCTTCTAGGAGGACGACCTTAGCTTCCTTATAATCCTTCTCAAAGTCCAGGATATTCTGCATATTTGCTCCCCGCCAGCCATAAATAGACTGGTCCGCATCCCCAACGACACAGATATTTTTAAAGCGTGAAGCCAAGAGTTTGACCAACTGGTATTGGGCATGGTTGGTATCTTGATACTCGTCTACGTGGATGTATTGGAACTTCTGCTGGTAATAGGTCAGCACATCTGGATGCTGATCAAAAAGACGCAAGGTCAGCATAATCAAATCATCAAAGTCTACTGCTTCTGACTGACGGAGTTCCTTTTGGTAAGCCTCATAGCACTTGGCGACAATCTGGGTATACATATCTCCAGCCTGGGCAACATAGGCCACTTCATCAATCAAGTCATTTTTGGCATTGGAAATGGTCCCCAAGATGGTCCGTTCATTCCATTTCTTAGGATCCAAGTTCAAGGACTTCAAAATCCGCTTCATCAAGGTCCGCTGCTCACCTGGATCGACAATGGTAAAGTTGCGATTGTAGCCAATATGATCCGCATCTCGACGGAGGATACGCACACACATGGAGTGGAAGGTGGCAATCAAGCAATCTTGAGTCGCTGGGTTTAACTGATAGGCCCTCTCCTTCATCTCCCGAGCGGCTTTATTGGTAAAGGTAATGGCCAAAATATTCCAAGGATTGACCATTTTTTCATCGATCAAGTAAGCGATCCGGTGGGTCAGGACACGTGTCTTACCAGAACCAGCTCCCGCCATGATCAAAGGGGACCTTCTGTCGTTTGGACCGCCTCTGCCTGGCGATCATTCATACCATTCAATAAAGGATTCATCTCATACTCCTCATTCATTCAATCGTTCTATTATACCACATTTCGCCCTTTCTCCTTTTGGAAACAGTTGGCATCATTTGAATTTTGCACTCAAAAGGCTATAATAAAGAGCTTAAGAAGAACGAATATTTCCTCATCAACAACGATCCAAGTTTTTCGCTTAGGAGGAAATCTACAGAAGTCTGGAGGAGTTATCAGTGAATCAATCACAAAGTAATTTAAAACTAGCCGAACGTGGGAGCCCTGATCAGTATTGTCGCCTACCTGATTCTTTCCGCAGCTAAATTAGCAACAGGACATCTCCTTCACTCCTCCAGTTTGGTCGCGGATGGTTTTAATAACTTATCCGATATTATCAGTAACGTCGCCCTTCTCATCGGCATTCGCATGGCCCGCCAGCCAGCTGACCGCGACCACCGATTTGGTCATTGGAAGATTGAAGATCTAGCTAGTCCTGGTAACTTCCATCATCATGTTTTATGTGGGCTTCGATGTCCTACGAGATACCGTTCAGAAAATCCTCAGTAGGGAAACCACTGTCATTGATCCTTTAGGGGCCATTGTCGGAGTTGGATCAGCCCTTGTCATGTTTGCGGTCTATCTTTATAACCGGACTTTAGCTAAGAAAGCTCAATCCAAGGCCCTCAAGGCAGCTGCCAAAGACAACCTGTCTGACGTGGTCACTTCTTTAGGAACCTCTGTTGCGATTGGAGCTAGTGCTCTTAACTATCCGATTGTGGACCAATTAGTGGCATCATCGTTATTACCTTCTTTATCCTAAAAACTGCCTACGACATTTTCATTGAATCCTCCTTCAGCCTCTCCGATGGTTTTTGATGAAAGTCTCCTGGATAAATACAAGGCGGCTATTCTGGAATTGCCAAAGGTCAGCCGGGTCAAATCCCAACGGGGACGGACTTACGGAAGCAACATTTACCTAGATATCGTCATCGAAATGAATCCAGACCTCTCTGTTTATGAGAGCCATGCCATTACCGAAGAGGTCGAGCGCCTTCTCAAGGAACAGTTTGGCGTCTTTGATATCGATGTCCATGTGGAGCCAAGTTCTATCCCTGAAGATGAGATTCTGGACAATGTCCTTCTCAAATTAAAGACCTATGAGGAACGCTTGCAGGCTCAGCAGGAATACCAAACCCTCCTAGCAGACAACTTCACCCTCATCAATGAGTATGGCCAAGAAAGCCACAAAGAGGACCTGGTCCGTTTGCAGGAAGAACATCAAATTCCCTTTAAGAATTTCGAAATTGAATCTATCAGTCAAAAGACCAAATTGATTCGCTATGAGTTAAATGACCAGATCCATACCAGTCTCTGGCGGCGTCATGAACACTGGCAAAAGGTCTTTCACCAAATTACCAGTAAACAGAAAAATAGAACCCTCTACCTCAATCTAACCAGAATAAAAAGCTACTGCAATTCTTTTTGCAGTAGTTTTTTATGTAAGAAAAAATAGCCTTTCGGCTATTCTTCTACTTTTATAAATCCAAATTTATTGAGGGGATAGAGACGCAGATTCACGACTCCTTCGATCTGATTTTTATGGATATAACCAAACTCACGGCTATCTTCTGTATCTCCACGGTTATCATTTAAGACTAGATAGGTATCGGATGGTACACGACCAGCCTTGGTCCCTTTTAACTCTGATAAAAGAAATCATCCGTATAATACCCATTACTCGTTGGAGCAGCTAGATGTTTGTTCAGCATTTTATTCAGGTAAGGTTCTGGTGTTGCCTGTCCATTCAAATAGAGGACGTCATCTACGTAGCTGACTTCATCGTTTTCTTTGGCAATGACACGTCCAAGGTATTCTTTTCCACCGACCTTGTATAAGACCAAATCACTGCGATCTACCTGAGCATTTCTAGTCGCTACCACCAGATCTCCATTTTTCACAGAAGCATTGGCCATCTTATCATTGATACTAAATGGATGAAATACAAAGATTCGTAATAAGATCAGTGCTAAAACCAGTACACCGACAATGATGACATTTCTAATTAAATCTCTCCTTGGCATGAATGTCTCCCTTCCTTTTTGTTTATTATACCATTTTTTTGATCTTTAAAAAAGAGAAAGTAAGCATTAGTGAGAATTCTTGTTAGCACACTAAACAGGAAAAAGAAAAACCTCGCGGTCAGTCCTTTCAGACTAACCAGCAAGGCTTTAAGATAGAATTGTCTATTAACGTACTGTACGGATACGCATTGTGTTTGTACGAACAGCTTCTCCAACTGGTACACCAGCAACGATAACGATATCATCACCAGATTTAACAAGACCAGCTTCAACTGCTTTACGTTCAGCAATTTCGAACATATCGTCAGTTGATGAAGGAGCATCTGTCAACATTGGGATAACACCCCAGTTCAACATCAATCCACGTTCAGTCAATTCGTCAAATGTCAATGCCAAGATATCAGCATCTGGACGGTATTTAGAGATCAAACGTGCAGTGTGACCTGTCTTAGTCAATGTTACAACCAATTTGATATCCATTGAGTTTGTAGCATCTTTAACAGCTGAAGCCATAACTTCTGTCTTAGAGTTACGTTCGAATGAAGCTGGGTTCAAACGACCATATTCTTTCAAAAGTGTTTGAGCGTTCATGTCGATTTTCGCCATTGTAGCTACAGATTCAAGTGGGTATTTACCGTTTGCAGATTCACCTGAAAGCATTGTAGCATCAGTACCGTCGATAACAGCGTTGAAGACGTCAGATACTTCTGAACGAGTTGCACGTGGTTTTTCAGTCATTGTTTCAAGCATGTTTGTTGCAGTGATAACAACTTTACCAGCAGCATTTACTTTAGAAGTAATCATTTTTTGGTAAACTGGAACCATTTCGAATGGTACTTCGATACCCATGTCACCACGAGCGATCATGATACCGTCAGTAACTTCGATGATTTCATCCAAGTTTTCGATACCTTGTTGGTTTTCGATTTTCGCAAACAATTGAACGTGGCTGTTACCAGTTTCTTCACAGATAGCACGAACTTCTTGAACATCTTTTGCAGTACGTACAAATGAGATCGCAATGAAGTTGATACCTTGTTCCAAACCGAAGCGGATATCGTCGTTATCGCGTTCAGCAAGGGCTGGGAAAGGAATCTTCGTATTAGGGATGTTGACACCTTTTTGTTTAGCGATGATACCATCGTTTTCAACTTCAACAACGAATTCACGTTTTGCAGCGTCTTTTTCTACAACGCGAAGACCCAATTTACCATCATCAACCAATACTTGGTGTCCAACTTCAACATCATCAAAGATATCAAGCGCACCAGCAACGTTCAAAGCAATCACTTCACGAGTTGATTTGATACCTTGTTTTGTAGCAACGCGGATACGTTCACCAGTCTTGTATGAATATTCTTTAGCTTCGCCTTCGAACAATTCAGTACGGATTTCAGGACCTTTTGTATCAAGAAGGTAACCAACTTTTTTACCAGCAATTTCTTCTGCACGTTTAACAGTCGCCATACGTTCACCTTGTTCTTGGTGGTCACCGTGTGAGAAGTTGAAACGGAAAGTGTTAGCGCCAGCTTCGATCAATTTAGCAATGTTTTGTGCTGAAGCTTCAACGTCAAGTTTTTCAGCCCAGTATCCATCTTCACCGAATTTTTTACCGCCACGGATTTCTACCGCAGGACCTAAAGTTGCAACGATTTTTACACGTTTGTTCATGATATATATGACTCCTTTTTAAATATATCTGTCTTTTAAGACAAGGTTAACGAATTTATGAAATAAAATTAAATTGAAGACAAGCTACGGTTCAACTCGGCAAGACCAAGATCAGCTTTATGTGGATTGTTTACCACAATCTTACCATCTTCTGTCAAGCTAAAGAGGGCTCCTTCTTCTGCGTTACCAGGGATTGGATTTTCCACCATTTTTTCATTGCGGATACCAACGGCTACACCACCGATTCCTTGTTTCAACAATTTAACAGCGTGTGCTCCCATACGTGAAGCAAGAACACGGTCACGCGCAGTAGGTGAACCACCACGTTGGATGTGGCCAAGCTCAGTCACACGAAGGTCACTTTCATCACCAGCTTCTTTCAACGCTTTACCAAATTCATCTGCAGACATCACGCCTTCAGCCAAGATGATGATGTTGTGGGTACGACCTTTTGCGTAACCTTCTTTGATGCTCTCAACAACATCTTCGATCTTGAATCCTTCTTCGGGGATGATGATTTCATCTGCACCAGATGCAATCCCTGCCCAAAGAGCGATATCTCCAGCGTTACGTCCCATCACTTCGATAACGGAAAGTACGGTGGTGACTAGATGAAGTATCACGGATCTTATCGATCGCGTCCATTGCAGTTGTGACTGCCGTATCAAAACCAATTGTAAAGTCAGTTCCGACGATATCGTTGTCGATCGTACCAGGAAGACCCACAGCTGGGAATCCAAGCTCAGTCAAGCGCATCGCACCATGGTAAGAACCATCTCCACCAATAACGACAACACCTTCGATCCCGTGTTTTCTTCAATTGCTCGATCCCTTTTAATTGACCTTCGCGTTGTGCGAATTCAGGGTAACGAGCTGAATGAAGGAAGGGTACCACCTACGGGAAATAATATCTCCAACAGATGAGGCGGTCAAGGGGCTGAATTTTACCAGCAACCATTCCCGCATATCCATCATAGATACCGAAAACTTCCATTCCTTCTGAAATTGCTTGACGAACAACTGCACGGATGGCAGCATTCATACCAGGGGCATCTCCACCACTAGTTAAAACAGCAATACGTTTCATTTCGTTGTTTGCTCCTTTTTTTCTTTTACATTCTACGTAATTATAACACAAAGAAGACTAAAATTCTCGTATTTTTCGCAGTTTTTACCGATAAATCGTTTTCATAACGAGATTCTTTAATTCATCTTCCAATTCTTTGTTTTTCTGGACGGTATAGCCCTTCAATTGAAGAGTTTTCTCGTCTTCACTAACGTAATATCACAGGATATGGGCCCGGATATTTTTTCAAGATAGAAAGAATCGTTTTATCCTGACGATGATCGAGCAACTGGATCCAGAATTTTCATTGGTCGCTAGTTGTGCCTCTGCTAGAATCATCTGCAAGCGCCCATCACGCTCTTGTATCTTCCTGTCAAAAATAAAAGCCACCTTCTTTTATCAAGGAGGAAAATCGATTGTAGGTTTCAGGGAAAAGGGTCACATCAATTTTTTTCTTGGTATCACTGACTTGTAAGAAAGCCATGGATCACCTGACTTGGTTCGAATGGTTCGAATGCTTTAGTACCTCAATGAGAATGCGTACCTGCTCTCCTTGTATGAGTTGAGAAATTGGTTGGATCTCGTAGGGACTCGTTTGCCCAATCGCAACCAATGGGTGAGTACTGAGCCCGACACCAATAGTGGCCCTCTTCCTCCTCATAGTTTTTCAGCCCGGCTAAAGTCTTCTGCTTCTGTCCAGGAATAGTTAGAATCTGCAAATAAACTACCTAGCTCATCAGCAAAGACAAACAAATTCGGCAAATTGTGAAGCACCTTGCGCCTATTTTTTTCAAAAATATCAAACAATCCAAGCTCCACTAAAGGTGTTAACAAAGGCAATTTATGATACTGATTGGGTAGTCGTAAAATAAAATCTTCGACACTTTCAAAGGGACGATTGTCAATGATCCAATACCCTAAATCTCTCGGGAGTCCCTTGATATTTTTCATTCCCAAGTAGATTTTTCGATCCTGGAACTTATCTCTGTAAGGGATGGTGTTGATGGATAATGGCGCGACTTTAAAATCAAACTGGAGAGCATCTGTCAGATAATCGCTGCTCGAATAATTGAGCATAACATCAAAGAAAACATCTGGATAATGGACCTTGAAATAGGCCATCTGAAAGGCCAAGGCAGAATAGGCATAGGCATGGAACGGTTAAACCCATAGCCTGCGAATTTTTCCATGATTGCAAAGACCTCTTTAGCTTTTTCTTCCGTATGCCCAAGTTTAAGAGCACCTGCGACAAAATCGTCTTCCATCTGATGCATTTCAGCTGCATTTTTTTTGCCCATAGCCCTACGTAAAATATCGGCTTTCCCTGGACTAAAGCCTGCAAAACGCTGGGCAACCTGCATGACCTGCTCTTGGTAGAGCATGATCCCATAAGTGGGCCTTAAGATTTCTTCAATAGCTGGATCTAAAATCTCAACTTTTTCTTGGCCGTGCTTTCTTTTGACGAAATTATCAATGTAATCACTAGCCCCTGGACGATTGAGAGGTGGTCGCTACCACTTCTTCGAAATGATTGGGTCTCACACGTCTCAAAAGGCGAATGGCTCCAGCCTGTTCAAATTGGAAAATCCCCTTGGTATCCCCAGCAGCAAACAAGGCCAAGGTTCCTGGATCTTCTAAATCAATGGCTTCAATCACGATCTCTTCTTGGTACTTTTCATTGACGGCTTCCTTCATTTTCTGAACAAAGGTTAAATTTCGCAGACCCAAAAGTCCATCTTCAACAGACCATTGGCTTCAACCGCATGGGCATCTACTGGGTGACAAACATGTCTTCTCCATACTTGAGAGGAATGTGATCCGTCAAATCCTGGTCACTCATCACAACCCCAGCCGCATGGATAGAGGTCTGCCTTGGTTGGCCTTCAATTCTTTTAGCAATTTCAAAGCCACGCTCAAATTCTGCTCTGCTATGAATCACTTGTCGAAAAGCTAGATTCTGTTCATAAGCTGTCGTCAGTGTATCCTAAAGCCAATCCACTTGGTAATGGAGGTCAATTCGTACTCTGGTACCCCAAAACGTTTAAAGACATCTCGAATGGCTTGTTTGGCCCCAAAGGTTGAAAAGGTCACGATCTGAGCTGCATGGTAACTCCCGTAACGGTCTCGCACATAGCGGATAAATTCTGGACGATAGATATCAGGAATATCAATATCAATATCCGGCATGGTGTAGCGCTCCACATTTAAAAAGCGCTCAAAGAGGAGGTTCTTCTCCACAGGGTCAATCCCTGTAATTCCTAATGCATAGGCTACCAGTGATCCTACAGCAGACCCACGTCCCATTCCCATATAATAGCCTTGACTCCGTCCGAAACGAAGAAGGTCCCAGACAATCAAGAAATAATCATCAAAGCCCATTTGGTGAATAATGTCTAATTCATGCTCCAGACGTTCTTGATAGACCGGACTGGTCAAGTTCTTTCGAAGGAGACCCGCTTGAGCTAATTCTCTCAGTTCCTCAACAGCTGGTTTCTGAGGATTGAAGCGAGGCAATTTCTAACTGGGTGTCAATATCATGTGAATTCCTTGGACAAGTTTTCCAGATTTGTGATGGCTTGAGGAAATCGCTCTGCAAAATCACTCTTTAAATCCTGAGGAGTTTTTAGGACTGTTGTAGGATCAATTGGCCCTGTTTCCGTCAAGCTTTGATTATCCTTGATGGCTGCCAGCATCTGCATGGCTTCCACATCCCCAAGCCTCAAAAAATCGAACAGTATGAAGAGGAATCACAGGGTGGCTAAACTCTTGGACCGGCGTATCCGCAAAAACTCCGATGAAGTAATCTAGGCCAAGCGGCAAGTCTCCACTAGCAAAGGAGCTGGGACAATAACTGCTACTCCTTCTGTACGGTGCTTCACATCCTCCCAATTGCTCTTCCCCATCATTTTGACGGTCGACATCTTCATCAGATTTTGGTAGCCCTTCGTTGACAAGGCGATCATCCGAAACAGAGTTGTTTCATTGTCTACCTCTAGTCCAATTTCTAAACCGACCAAGGGGCTGAGCTTGTGGGCCTGACAGGCTTCGATAAATTCATAAGCACCATACAAATTATCTACATCCATGATTCCCAATGCGTCATACCCCATGCTTTTAGCTACTTGGACATAGTCTTTTATGGTCACAAGACTTTCCATAAAGGTATAGACTGATTTGGTATCTAGCTGTGCAATCACTTTTTCTCCTCCCTCACTTGTCTATTTTTGGGACTCTTTTTGTACAAAAAACACCACTGCTACACAATGATGTCTCAACAACGGAAGACATGGGATTCGAACCCACGCACGCTTTTACACGCCTACCGCGTTTCCAACACGGCCTCTTAAGCCTCTTGAGTAATCTTCCATGAATAAAAATATGGAGCCGGTGGGAGTTTCTAAAACTCAATTATATAGCTGTTTTTAGGTATTAGGGTCTGTTTTAGGTACTGACTTCTAAAACTTTCACGGCTCATCATTTGTATTACTAGTTTAGCATAGGTTCCAAGAAAGTTCAAGCTTAATTATAAAAGAGATATAGAATGAAGCTATTTAATAGGAAAAAATCTTTTATTTTTTTTAAAAAGTTAGTAAAATCTCTTGATTTAATACAACTTTAGTTGTATAATATATACATAAGGTTAAGGAGGAAACCTTAGACAAGGAAACTAAAAGAAAGGAAAAATAAATGTTACGGCGAAGAAAAAAGCCAATCAAAGCTAAGACGAATAAGCTAGTAGTCAAAATCAACTTGTTCATCATAAGCATTGAGTGGCACATCAATTCGGATAGTGAGCAATCACTATCCGCCCCTTGGTGGGGCTTGCTTTAATTATAACAGGTATCGTGATGAAAGTAAAATTTAATGTTAAAAACCACAGCTAGAGAAAACTTGAGTTTATTTTAGGGCTTCTGTTGATCGTAGTGATCATTTGGTTTTTGTGAGGTAAAATATGTTAGTTGATATCAATGCTATTAAATGGCTGCTAGAAAATGCCACAGCCTATTCTATTAGTAAAAATTGTGGATTATCCACCCAAGCTGTAGATAAATATAAGAATGGTATTTCTGATATTATGAATATACGTTTGAAACACGCAATTAAAATGACAGAATACGCCAATCAGTTAAAAAACAAAAAGTGATGGTTATTTAATCATCCACTTTTTTTGATGTAAAGACCCATTGCTTATAGCAGAGAATCAAAAACATAGTCATTCAATTGAGGTTACAACGGACAATTTTAATAATTACCGTTATAAGCGCACAACAAAAAAGCCCCTCGATTGAGGGTGTGTGTCTTATATGTTTATGTATTATAGATTTTCCGGCCACGGATCATCTGTGATATACGACATATCAGTAAACCGCAAGTCTCCGATATCACGATCTGTTGGCACTGGGTCATCGAATTGTAAGCGTAGCTGGTTTCCGTCGCCAGGCCCGCCTAAATAAAAAGTGCCAAGGCGCTTGCCCTTGTCATTCGTCATAATACCCAGTTTTGAGCTAGTCGCACGAAAGCCAACTGGGATTCCTTGAACGTTTAAGATAACCACGTTTCGCTCTCTGTCTGACCCTTGAGGAACGTAGCTGGGCGCACCTCGTCTCACGATCCCAAACCAACCCGATAGACCACCGAAGCCGACCTCTACCGTGGAATTTACACGTCTGAATTCCACATGTATGCATTAGTTTGATTTGAGTTGATGTTTCTTGGCTTATATTTGACATCACCAAACAAGACAGACCAAGCGATTAGAGCCAGTCCCAGCGGTTTTCTTGATCCATTTAACCGCTCCGTTTTTTGCTGTCGTATCGGTATAAATTGTACCGATGTTAGCGTTTAGATTGTATGGGAAGCCTTGACCTTTCAGTTCTGTGTTGCTACTACTTCCAGATCCGACTGAGCGCTTCAACTCTTCCAAGTCATTCTTGGTTGCGAGAGTGCTGGTGTCAATCGTTGGCAATTTTGACCGTGTGACAAACGGATCACCACCGTTTTTTAACTTATCATCAATAAGAGCGTCCAGACCGGAGGTCTGCGTTAGCTGCTCCTTGATATTCGTGGTCATCTGCGCTTGTAACGTGGCATACGTTGGAAACAACTCGTAAGCTTTGGAAGTTTGCAACGCTCCGCCTCGATTAGCTTGAAGCGTCCCAATATCACGACCAATGGATTCTATAGCTTTCTTTTAATTTATCCGTTCAGCACTCTCCTTAGAGGGTATCTTTAGCCGTTGTATAGATTTGTACGAAAGTCAAGTATTTTCTAAAGGTCAGTGAATTTTTGGCCAAGCTCTTGTCATTTTAGACACAATAAGCTTGGTCTGCTGATCCTGCACCATTTGCGATACGGTCAGCGATCTCTTGAGAGTATCTAATTCTTCTGGTACTCCATCGCCTAAAATGGCAGTCTTGACGCCAGCGATAGCCGTGTCTAGTTGTTGTTGTGTGATTCCAGCTTGTCCAAGTTCTGACTTGTCGGCACCTGCTTGCAAGTGTGGTTTTACTTCCATGATGTCGCTACCGACAGCTTGAGCAAATGATGTTAATTTTTCAGTATTTAAAGTCATAATTTTTCCTCTCTAAATTTTTGCAAGATTGTATAGTACTGTTAGGTCTGGCAACTCTTCCGTTTGTGATCCGCTGTTGGATGTTTTCCGCGATATACTTGTCAATTTCAGTTTTAACATCATTTTTTACAAGCGATAATACTTCCTCGCTTGTAAATTCGTCTGGCTGAACGGGTGACGTCTAAACGTGTTGAGCGATCGCTGGGAGAATGTAGCCACCGCAAACGACTTTCGACCAGATAAGATCCAATCGGTAGGGGCTTGCTTATTTTAAAAGTAACTTTTGATTTATCTACTGTACTCTCGATGTAGCCTTTCCTTTTTGGTTAAAGATCCTGATTGTGGCATTTTTGCCATTTAGATCACTAATTGGACGCATGTTTTCATCCAGTAGCTCATAACCAAATAGAGAGGCAGAGTCGCCTTGTTTGACGACAGCCCTCCTTCAAATTGTTTAAGATTGGTAGAGCTTAATCTCGGTTGTCTACCTCCATTTTAATTTTAGTTTCCGTTTTGACCTTGCGTAGCTTGTCCACGTTGTTCAATTGCTTCAACGACTGACGCACTGGCTTCTTCAATCGCTTTCTAGATACTTCTGCGCTATCTCGTGATTGGCTGTCAAGGAAACGTGTAAAATCTCCATCGTCAAGCTTCAAATGTTTAGCCCCGTTTGATTTTAATTCATCAACCGTTCCCATGCTACCAATACCAAATACACGACCATTTACAATTCCGACATATCCTTGCTTTCCGCTTGTGCTACGTACTACAAAATTCATATCTTCTTCTCTTCTTTCTTGTTGCTTCCTTCACTTCCAATAATCACTACATTCTTATCTAACCCACCAGACAAGCCTGTACTAGTGAATTGCCACCATCTTGTATGATCCATGCTAGGATAGACACCCCAATAAGGTTCTGGTCGAACCTCATAATCTGGATGAGGCTGCAATCCAAAGACTATTAGGATATTTAGCGGTAATCTGCTCTACATAGATATTAGCCAATGTGTACGGCTTATAACTGTAATAGATAGGCTCAAACCCGTTCGACTTGCAAATATCCGCATAAATGCCAATACAGCGTTGGTATTGGCTTGTTTATCACCGCTTGCCCTATCTTCATAGGTCACACACTAGGTAGCGTGGACGTGATGGCAGGTTAGCGATGAAATAGTTAGCTTCAGCTTGTGCTGTCGCTACATTGCCACCAAAACGGGAAAAGTGATAGTAACCAATGCAGTTACTTGTATTTGTCTGCTGTGTTGCTACTGGACTAATCCAACCGACACCCTCAGTTACCTTGATAATAGTGTTACTAGTGCCCGAAAGCGATAGATACCAGTCAAGTCTGCTGACTGGTAAGCTGATACATCAAGGAAGTAATCGCCTTTGTTAAGCCCGCCTGATTCGGTTTCAGAATCATCAAATGGCAATTCAAACCATCCAACCATGCGTTGGCTTGGTGCGTTCCAATCAACATAGCTGAAATTTCCTGCACTATCTAGGTTTCTGCGTACTCTCCGAACCCATCCGCCATTATAAAGAGCGTCTGCATTGCCGTCTATATTTTGCTCGATGGTTGTAACTGTTCCGTCTGCGTGTTCTGCTACTACAAAGCCGATATGCCCAAATGCATGATTTGGAGAGCAATCGAAACAAATACAGCCCCTACTGGTGGATTGTTAGAACCGTTAAAACGGGTTACTTTAAGCCCCAATGCAGAAGCTCTGTCCAGACCGTTGATAGCGTTTAAGTAGCTAAAATTGAGATTATACAATCCTTGATATTGCAGAATGTTGTCAATTAATGCCACACATTGCCCGCCATACGGGTTGGTTGGCACGGTAACACGTTGATTGACTACGCTATCTAACGTATCTAATAATTGTTTTTGAGTAGTCAAAAGACCGCCTCCTTTATGTTAATCTTGGTTAGGTTCTTCATATCCCAAAGCACGGCTTGAATCGCTCAATCCAGCGGTTGTTGGGTCATTGACGACACCGACCAAAACAAGGAATGCAAACAATACATTGACAAATACTAAGATTTTATCAACGGTTTGCCCAAATTCTAACTTAATGCCAAAGATATCTGCAAAGGCTTGAAATAGCAATGCAAGAGCTGGAACGAGTGCAAGCCAAAAGTTTTTATTCTTCAAGCGTACTGACCAGTTAATTTTGTTCATAGTAGTTACCTCTTAATTATTTTTATTTTGAATTAATGCTTTAAGTTCCTTCATATCCTCGCTTAAGGCTTTGACCTGCTCTGCGAGGATCAATAGAGACTTATTCTGTTCATCGTGGTTATCAAGTCGTCTGACCGCTGTCAAACGAAAATCACGCATGTTCTCGATGTCTTTCTCGATCACGACCATACGTTTTTCCTGCGCCACGACACTTCCTTTAAAATTACCGTAAATGCCAAGTAAGATCCCGATGAATCCGACCATCATCGAGATATCCTCTGGTGTAAAGTGGATCATAGATCACGCCTCTCTCTAATTAAAGTACTGGTTGTGGTGTAGCTGTCGCCACTGGTTCAGTTTCAAGATCTCCCGCTGGTTTCGGTTCGTCCTCTTTGGCTTTGGCTCATCCTCTTTTGGTTTCGTCCATTTCAGATGCCGATTTTACCATTTTGATAAAGGCTGTTTAATTGATCCAAAGTTTCGCCTTGATAAGTAAATGTTTCGGTCACTTGGATCATGACACGCTTGCCTTCACCAAATGCTTCTGTATGATTTGGATCTTCAACAGTAAAGATTTCTTGTGGTTGATATGTTTTCCCAACTTGTCCAAGATCTACTAACTCAAGTCCACGCTTAAATATTGTAGGATCCATTGGATTGTCAACATCTGTTACACGAGCTAAAGATTCCAATCAGCAACGTCCTTGATCTTCTGGATTTGGTTTGCTTTTTCTTCGTTGTCCTTGGTCAATTCTTGGATCTTAGCAATGGCATCTTTGTTAGCTTCTACAGATTTGTCTAATTCTTTCTTGATTGCTACGACTGCTCCAGATGTATCAAGCTCCATGCGCACGATGTTCAATACTGCTTCAACCAGTGTCGCATCATCTTCTGTCATGCGATTGGTTGGCAAGATTTCCTCGAATACACGATAAAGGAAGTCTTGCTTAATTGTACCTTGGTAGTGTTGGCTACTGCATCGTATGATTTAAATTGTACTTTGTAATCCATTATTTAGTTACCTCGTTTTTATTTTGATTTCTTCAAATAGATCCTTCAAATCTTTGTCAGACTCTAGGACAGAGCGATAGCTTTCAACTTCCTCAGTAAGTTGCGCTACATGATTCCTGAGATTCAGTCAATCGAGCTTTAAACTCGATTTCACCAAGTGTTTTCTCGCTCAGTTGTTTGTTCAACTCAACAACCATCGAAAATAAGATCTTTCGTTCATTGTTCCCCTTCTTAACTAATATGATTTCTATCGAAAGAAAATGTGCTCAGCATGCTTTGCACTTTCAATTTCATTGCACCGGTCATGTTTATCTGCCGAGGGCGTGGGCCCACAATTTCCATAAAAGCAGCAACACTTTCGTCCAGACGGATAAACTCGGTCGGGTTGTCTGTATCCGACTTTGTTTTTGGAATGACAAAATGCCTACACCAAATTTCAGAATTTTATTCCAAATGCCCGGCGTTAACGTTTGAGTTACCACACTAAAATTCCAGCCTTCATCACCCGAAGCGTGACGCATGTGGTTGTAGTCTCCGTATTGAAAAATTTTATCAACCCCATTGTTTGAATTATTGTCGATCACAACTCCTGCAAAAGAGACAGAATTCCAATTTTTCGAACCGTTCCGATTACTGCCAATAATCGTCCTCGAATGTTTCTGATTCTGTTCAATGCTAGACTCGTATCTTATAAATTGTGTTGGATATCCTGCATCTTCCCTCATGATAGCCGCTGTATTACTTGACACAGTTAATTGATTTTTAACTAAATCAAACAGAAGGGATCCATCTGATGACTGTATGCGATCTCCAGTAAAGCGATTTGCAGAAATATCAATCGAAGCTAGTTGTGTGACAAAGGCTTTTGGGCCATTAATTCCCTGATGAATGCCTGATTAGTTACCAACTTGTTGATCATGGCAGAATCTACTAGCATTTTATCAGCCGTTACTGAGTTTGAGGCTAAATCGGTGTGGTGACTGATCCAGCCTTCATGTGCCCAGTTTCCACGCTCTCGCTTGCAATGTGACGACCCAAAATAGATCCATCGACTACCATGTCCCCTTTTACTTTAATCAATTTTGCAATTAAAGCAATAGACTCTGGCTCTTGTACCATTAAGGAGCTGATCGTTCTTCCGTTAATACTCTTACCAGTACCGAAGGAAATTTGACTTGGTGTGATTTGGATATCCGTTTTCTCACCATATCACCAATTTGGCTGGTAATTGTTGTGAATTGCCCATCTACGGTCTGTTTGTATTCGGCAATCTTAGACTCAATTTAGTCTCTGAAGTGCCAGCTTTATCCAGTGGACTGGGCCTAAATGCTGGAATCTTAGATCCAACGGACTAAAATTGGATTTCATTACCCAAAACTCTCCGTTATTTATAGCATAGATGTAGAATGGGAAATTTCCTGTTTTGTTAAACTCAAAATCACGATCGGCAGTGAAATGGAATTCTGCTCGAATCCACCTATCTTTCGGTGTATTTTTGTCAGCAAAACCTTGAGCAAATATGGCAGTATTGTTTGAATGGTTTTTTAATGAAAACTCTAGGCCTTTGTCTACCTCTACACCAGACTTGATCATGTAATCAAATGCGATAGAGTATACATCACCTTGCAAAATGCGATCAATATAGATTGGGAAACAAGGTCCTAGCCATGTTGTGGACGGAGACCCATCAATTTTCATTTTGAGGAATTCCCGTCTTCCGGCCTTAGTAAAGCCTATTATTATTATTATTATTATTAGACACACTGTATTCAGCTAATGTGTCCGCAAATCCTGATAAGATTGTCTGGTGTTGTATCTGTTGCAACACTTTCAAATCTTCGATTGATTCCAGCTACATCTTCCTCATATTTTAGCTTTTGCTATGTATGCTCAGGCTTCTAGAATCTGCCTTGTTGCTTTCAGGGCATCTACAGCAGCTTTTTCAGAGTAGGTCAGCATGCGCTGTTCAAGTTCACCGCTTGGGCCAGTCTTAGTCTCCAATTTAGTTAATTGAGTGGATAGGCCTTCCACTGCTCCCTCTCTCAAAAAGTGGCCTGTGCTTGTTCTACCAGGTAATTTTTGATCTTCTGGGGCTGGTTGCCATTTGCGGTCATTTGTACCCTCGTAGAAGTCTAAGTTCTGTAATCACTTAAATAAGAGCCCGGCCCCATCTGCCATTGTCATTTCCAACATATTCAAATTGCAAAAGTAGCCATCGTCAAAATCACCTACGTTAAACTTAAATGATTTTTTAACAGCCATAGAGTTATCAAAAATCGGGTTCTCGTTTTTTTTCGAAAATTAATTGTTTTCCTTCAAAATCCGCTGTACTTCCTTTTTTACGTTTGCAAAAATAAACTTTAAAACTCTTTGAATTAGCGTCGAAACCGGAGCATGTTGAGCATATAATCAGCATTACGTTTAACGATAAAACGTGGGCTTTGAACAATTGCTCCTGGTCTTAAAGAAAGTATTCTCTTTTGGCCGTTAAAATAAAAGGTGTGAGCTGTAAAACTCATCTTTCCATTTGTTTCAGTCCAATATCTCAGTCCCTCATCTGCTCTGGGATTTCGGAGCATGTTAGGGCCACCACCGACCCCAATTGGTAGAACTCTTCTTTGACTCCTGCCACTGTCTGCTCAACATAGGAACGATCTGCTTTACCAGTCGTCACATTGGTTAAGGTCGGAGATAGCTTTTTCAGTCGTCTGCTCAAATCTGGATTGTGCGCTTGCTTGGATCCCAACAAATTGGCTTTGCGTTTGAGCCTTGAAATCATTGATCAACTTCTCGGATATCAGCATCGCTAGTCTTTTAATTGATCAGTAGTAGTTTTCCAAACCTTGCATCTTAACTTCGATGCCATTGTACTGAGCTTTAAACTCTTCTACAATTTCATTCTTGTTTGCTTGGTTTGCTGCTGCGAGTCTTCTGAGTGACTTGTGCTGAAATTTCTTGCTTGACTACTTCAGCTTGCGCTTTGGCTTGTTCGATCCCATCTGTGATTTTATGTTCCAGCTCTTTTGCTTGCTTGTCATATCTCAGGCATTAGCAGTATCTACGAGCTTCTGCACTTTCGCTTCATATTCTGCATCATAAGACTTCATTTTCTTATCGACAGAATCATTGACCATTCCTGAGATAGAGTCTGCTAAAGTTCTAGTAACCTCACCGAAACCGATGCTGACAAGTTTGATGCTCATTGGATTAAATTTGTATTTCGTGATCTTTTTTTCGCAGATCGACATCGTAGCCCCCTATGGAAGAGAGGCTCACGATATCAAACATGTGTACTGGATTTGATCTGCCTGGCCAACAACGTCAATCTCAAGACTTTCTTCGATCATGTCACACAGAGTTTCATCACGGAAATAGCGCTGCCATATTCCTCAAGCGTTTTTTTGATCCACACAACATCCCTGATCTTGTACTTCCACATTCTGCTTCGTAGATAGCCTGCTTGTATTTATTGATCAGTGGGCTATCAATGGTCACGGTTAGGATCTGATCTTTCTTTCCCTTCCTCGTGCGCTTCGATAACCTTTTTTAAAATGGATCCGTGTTCTCAATTCTTTAGTGGATTTTGATTCTTGGAACGACTTCATGTTTTTTTTGTAGGCAAACAATGATTCGTTTTTTTCGATTCCACCGTTTTTCTAACAATCGGACACTGTACTTGCCCTGTCGGACGAGATCCCACCCCCATTCTCGCCCAACGATGGAATGCTTATCTTTTGCCAAGGCTTCCATCGCTGAGATACTTTAAGATTAAGGGTGTGTTTGGACATCACGTCAGGAGAAAAATGTGAATGGAATTGTTTCCCGTTTAAAACCGGCTACGAGTGCATTCATGCACAGTTGCTCCGTTAACCCGATCAACATTGATCTTGTTGATAGAATGAACCATTTAACAATGTAGCTACTTGATTGGCATTATACAGTGACATATCCGTGTTGCTTTTCGACTTCAAAGATAGTAAAAGTACTGTTCTCCGTGCAAGTCATCGGCAACTAATTCTGTTTCTGGAGTCAACAATGCCCATTTTGGATCTGATGTGGGGAATTTAAAGGCAAGCTGATAGGTGCTGTTAGCTTCCTGGACAATTTCAAGAGCTAAAGCTTCGTTAAGAGGGAAATTACCCTCTTGCAGATAGATCATACTTTATACCTCCAGTTCCCTTTGATTGTGATTTTTGAAACCGTTCCTGAAACTGCAATCCCAGACATACCTGGGAGCACACTTCGAAGAAACCGCCTCGTTTTCTCAATGTATTTTTCAGATTTCGTTTTTGTCATAGACATTTTGTTTTTTTATGACGACAATCAATTGTTGCTTTCTGGTATCAATCGTAGAGTTGCATGGTTTGGCTTCCCAATAGTTAGAGAAATATCGCCATTCCCTTCAATTGTGATGACAGGTTCAGAGTATACAGTTCCTGGATTATTTACTGTGCCGTTACCTGCCAAAGTGACTGCAGCAGCACTATTTAAGTAACGGAATGCATGCATCTTTAACTTGATTTCTAAACCCAGGCATGCAAACCTGCCCTTGTTTGAATGATGCGCTTTGGAAATCAGCACATAAAAATGGAGCCTGGCCGATGACTAAACTCTATTTTATTTTTCTTCCGGCTAGAATTGATTTTTACAATCATTTTCGGGATTTCGCTTTGTTTTGACAACGTGCGGACTTACTGTCTTATCGTTGCCCGTCATAAGCTCCATCGTGCAAATTGTAGTCTCCGTTAGCTCCATAAATCGTGTTGATTCAACCCTTGGAGTCGCTGTCTGGTGCTTCTCGAAATCTGTCACATAGCAGTTTGGGATTGATCCAGTGTCAAATCCATTTATAATCATGTTAAACATTAGATTCCCTCCCTCGCCATGATTTTAGAATATTTTTGATAGCTGTTTTTGTGCCAAAATGTCACCGTCCAGGTACGTTTCGACGGTTTTTCAAGGGATAGCAGGTAAAGGATTCCTTCTTTTTCTAAACTTTTGCTCTCAGAATTCCAATCTCGTAGCGGCGATATTTTCAACGCTGTAGCTATTTCCGGTAGAATTATCTTTAAACGAAAATTGCTTGCCGGCGTTTTTGATTTCTCGCAAGAATTTAGCATCTTCTGGGATTCCGACCCCTTTGCCGCGCTATCTTGGAAAACCAAGATTTTTCATCAGTCGCGCAGTTCTATCCAGCTCGCAATACTTTTTGATCCACGAGGTAAGTTAAGTACTGACATCCCGTCCATCTGGTATAAATGAGCTTCCGTCTGGTAATGCTACCATTTCTTTATAAGACTGCATTTCGCTGGTCATTGACCATTGCGAGTCCACCTTCGTGGAAGTTCGTACCTTTTTCGTGTCTTGGTCCGGAAAACACGGGAGAATGAGTTGACCACTTCATTTTACTACTTCTGTAGCTGTGATAGTCGTGTGTGGTGACTTGTTGGAATACCGTAGCATAGCATTGGTAGCACTGTTCGCAGCGTTGACGGCATCTACTGCATTATCGCCTGTCATGGGCTTGGATTGGATTCTTGGTGTAGCGTTCAAGCCGTTTTGATTATCAAATTCGCTTGTCTTGCAGCGGTTATCGCACCAGTCGGATCACCTAATTGTGGTTTAACAAGGGCTTGGAGTGTTATTCCATTCTTGCTGTTTTGTTAATCGCTTGCTGTGCAGCATTATTCGCGTTGCTTGATCAGCGGTAATTTGTTTTGGTTGGTACGTTAAATCCGGGTTGTGTAATCCTAAAGCGCCCATTGCTTGGTTAGTTCCAAAGCGTTACACCGTCTGGAGTTGCAATCAAGTCCGTCTTATGGTCTGTAGGTAGTGTTAAGATGCTAGACATCGCACTAGCGATAGCGCTCTTTGGTCTTGTCTTCTGCATCCAAGTTGACTACGTGAGCCATACCAGTTAACGAATCAACCGCCAGTTTTACACGTTCAGCCTTATCGTGCTCGCAGCATCTTTTAAGATCCAGTTCTTTCTGCTCTCGGTGTGAGTGTATTCCAGCTTGCTCAATGATCACTGCAGTAGCACGTTCACCAGATGATAGGAAGTCAGTATTCTTCATTAAGAGTTCTTTAACTTCCGCTGGCATAGCATTGTATTGTTCCCAACAATGTTTTATTATCAAGGATGTTAGCTTGCATACCTTGATTGTTGCCTACGACCAATTCTTTTTCTGCCGGAGTTAGGCTATCCCATTTACCGACTTCAACCAAGGCTTCACCAATAGTCATCTTAGCATTTGTTTCAAGATTTGGCATGTTTGAGAATAAATCGCATATTCTCCCAGCCGTTCTCAGCCTGCAATGCTTTTGTGACTTCTTTCCTGAGCATTTGTCTTGACTTGTTGTCCAGTTTTAGGATCAAATACCATTCCTGTTCCACAAGAGATTTGCATCTCTTGTCTCTTGTGACATATTCTGTACACTTTTTAGCCACAAGACCAGATGAACGACTCCACGATGTCGGCAAACTGATCTGCTTTTGCCATCATCTTTTCTTCGTAATCAAGGCCAAGTTCTGCCCAGCTTTTTCTCTGTAATTGGCTAAAATACAACTCACGCTGTCGATCATCACCAAAATTAAGAGGGACTTTTCGCTAAGTTTCTTTTGAAGAGCAGCATACTCACGGCCAAATGCTTCCACATTTTGGACTGGTGTTGAGCACTTAACTCTTCCATTTTTTGGTTATATTCGGCTTTATTGATAGTTCCTTTATCGTACTCTTCTCTTAAAGCTTTTGTTTGATCTTCCGTAAGGTTTGATCTCATTCTTTCCAGCCATTTAGCAACGACTCCCGATCCTTTCCGTAGCTGGGTTTCGTTCAAATCGTTAATTTGACCGTTCATCGCTTTGATGATAGCTACGCTCATTCAGAAAACTTCGCATTTCCAGTTGTTTGTTGATAAATTGGTTTTCGTAGTCGTAAATAGGGCTTGTTCTTCACGAGTGATCTTACGTTTTCAGACGCATTTTGATAGATCTGGATGATCTCATCAGTCATTGTCTGTTACATTTTTCTTCTGCTGTTCTGCTTGTGCTACAGCACGTTTTTGGACTTCCTCAGAAGCTCCAATTTTCTCAAGAGTTTTTGAGTTCGTTGGAGATCTTTGTCAATTGCCTTTTAGATCACTTGACAGTCCCTGGACACTCTTACGGACGTTTTCAACGGCCTGGGATCCACCGTTCCCAAATCCAATCATTGCTTGGTGGGCATCATCGATCCTAGATTTTAATTTCGATAGTTCTTCAGCCTGGACCTTGTTTACCAGTTCCCCAAGTCCTTGTCCTCTCGTCTGCATCTGCCATTTCTTTGGCTACTGCAGCAATCACACCAACAGCAACACCACCTATCAGGACTCCCCAAGTAACATGGTTCCCAAGCAGTGCAATACCTTTTGCTAATAGACCAGTAGAAGCTACTGCACCTTCTGCAGAGTACTTGTCGCAGTGATACCAGTAGTTGCGGTTTTAAATGCAGAAGAAAAGACTGTTTCCTTGTTTAAACAATTCGAAGGTCTTGCCTAAAACAGACAACCCTCCGCCGACTTTCCCAATACCTTGAGTAAAGAGGAAGCCGATGCCTTTAGTAGCCCACCGATCACACCGATACCTTTACCAAAAATTGACAAGGCTGAATTTGCGCCTGCTAAAGCAGTCCCCGACTGATGATATTCTGTTGTTGAGACTCGCTCATTTCACTAAATGCCTTATCATGTCCGCCAATTTTTGGATCCAAGGTTTTGCAGCTTGCAAGCCAGAATTCATAGCTTTCAAAAGTGGTCCACCAAATTCAATTGCCAAATCAGTGATCTGGTTTTTAAAAATTTTTAATTGAGATTCTGTCGTTTCATAGCGTTTTTGAGCTTCGGTAGTAAGAGCTGTATTTTCTTTCCACGCACTATTTGACCTACGGACAGCTTCTCCCATCTTGTCAGACGCAGAAGCTAGTGATTTGAGCATGTTCCCTTGACGAATTCCAGACATGTCGAGTTCAGCAGGATACCATCCATGTTTTTGCCTTCTTCATGAGCTTTCTGGAGCCCTTTAATAAATGCTTGCAAAGCTTCAGCTGGTTTTGCTTCCATGCAGTAGAAAATTGTTCTGCTGTGTTCCTGCTATTACTTGCAATAAGTTGAAGTTTTCTTTTGCTCCTTTGCCAACTCCAGCAACAGCTTTCCCGATACCAGTAAGTGTCTGGTTCATCGCAGTTCCACCTGCTTCAGCTTCCTATACCTACATACTCATTGCAGTGGCAAGACCTAAAATTTCTGGTGTGGTCGAGATAAACTAGTTTACCGCCTGCTGCCAAACGATTGGTCATTTCGACAATATCACGTTCTGTTGTTGCAAAATGGTTACCAGATCTACTACCGCTGATCAAAGTGCGCAGACCATGTACCCAGATCTTTTCCAGAAACTTGCATGATATTTCCGATTTTAGCAATTGATGATGCTGCTTCTTCAGAACTCAAGTTGGTAGAAACACCAAGATTGATCATGGTCTTTGAAAAGTCCTTGATTGCTCCAATTGGCACCCTAATTGTCCAGCTGCTTCTGCAACATTGGCAATTTCAGCTGCACTTGAAGGCATTTTCTTTTGCCATCTCACGAATACTAGCAGATAACTTATCAAACTGTTGCGGTGTTCCATCTACAGTCTTTTGACTCCTGCAAATGCCGTTTCATAGTCGATTGCAGCTTTTAAGGCAAATCCAGCACTTGCAATCAACAGGGCACTGACACCTTTTGTGTCCCACCAAAATCAGAAACTTTCTTACCGAATGTTTGAATGTGATCTCCACTTTTAACCAAATTCTTCCCAAGGGCTTCCATTTTACCTGAAAAGCTATTTTCACGGCCTACAACCTTCAATGCTTGTTCAACTTTGTACAGTTGCCCTTCCATTGCTGATAACTTAGCATTTTCTCGCTCAATATCAGCAGCAGCTTTGTCAAATTTAGAGATCCAGGATCGAGCTTGTCGAAGTTCTGCTTCATTTGATCCAGTACTTTCTTTTGTGCTTCAATGGCCTGTCCCTAAAGACTTGTATTTTTGCTTTGAGGAGTTCAGTACTCTTGCAATTTGTTTTTCAATGTGCTATCAGCGCTTTGACATCTTTTTGAAATGCTACAGCGTTCTTTGCACTTGTTAAGCTAGGATTGAACTTTGACACGTCCAGCCCTAGTTCGATATACATTTGTCCTAGTGGCGTTCCACCTGCCATTTTCCTCCTTTTACAAACAAAAAAGCCCAAAAGGCTTTATGCTTCCATTTCTCAAAAATGTCAGCTAGATCTAAAAAGACGCATTTTCGGTTTGATCTTTATCAAGATCAATAATTCCGATCAGATCTTCCCAGCTTAATTCCATCACATCATGGACATTCATGTTATATGGTCCATCAGCAACTTCCTTAACGAATTTGTAGAAACGTTTTTGTGCGTTTTAGGATCTGTACCGGCTTTGGGTCCACATCACCCACAGATGAGCATAGATTTCAGTAAACACTTCAATGATTTTTGCAAAATCAGTATGTTCCAACAATTGCTCTACTGTCACATTTTCAAATAGTGACGCAATGAAACCTAATTGTTGATCCAATTTTTCAACTTCTGTCTTATCTGATGTGAGTGAGTCGTTTAATACAAGGTAATCACGGTAATCACGAGTATTAATTTCTTTACTAGAGTAAAGTACATCTTCTCCAGCATCATTCTTCATGGTAAATGTAATTTTTGACATTGTTTGCCTTTCTATAATTAAAAAAAGCACCGAATGGTGCTTATTTCATTTTGTCCAAATTTTATTTAAAAATTCAATTTTATTAACATCATTATTGGAATTATCTTTGTTCATTGCATAGACTATTGCGATAGTTGCCTTTCCTCCAGCTCTAAAATCACAACACTTTTTTAGATTGGACTGCAACAGTGTCGTCATTAGTGATAACTATGAGTCGTATGCGAAGAGATAATTTCCTTTATCATCGCACAAGCATTTTCCCTGGATTGATTTCAATATTTGAAGAATCATTATTTGTAATGACTAGCGTTACTGTAACTGGTATAAAACTGTTTGAATCATGTTCCATTGCCAGCATGCCAGACGTTTGTTTGGGTTCGTTGATTGTGATTTGAGTTTGTCGAAAAGAACTCCGTCCTATAAATTTAGCCCAGCTAGTCAATGAATTCATTCCAAGAACAGGAAATCATTTGCTTCCAGAAATAAATCGTGATCTACGTTTGATACGTATGTGAAAGCTTATCTTTTACCATGACAGCTCTGTCCTTCTCTTCCTTTACGCTTTCCAATTCCTTGTGTGTCTTAGAAAGTTGCTTGTTGGAATTTACGAGCATAATAGCAAGTACAATGGAAACTAGAGTGATCATAATT
The DNA here is from genome assembly GCA_047241705.1 of Streptococcus sp. Lineage (GTDB taxonomy): Bacteria > Bacillota > Bacilli > Lactobacillales > Streptococcaceae > Streptococcus. The sequence goes on along the minus strand of JBKTJB010000002.1, from coordinate 595 downwards.
GTTAATGTTATTAAAACTGTATTTTTCTTATTTTTCATAGCAAAACCTCCACAACTTATTATATCCAATAGTGGAAGGTTTACAACGATATAAAGATGAATAAAGGGGCTAAATACCCCATTTACTATCCTGCTGGTGCCATACCAAGTTTGGCTTTTCAATTTCTTGATTTTTGTTTCATCGCTACCAAAGTACATTGTACCGTACTTGTTCTTGGTTTGCTCATCAGTGCTTGCGCCTGCAGCATGAATGATACATCTGTAGTAGCAAGCTCATCAGCTTTATCTTTGATCGTGTTAAGATCAATCGCATCCATTGACAGATTCCCTTTGTAGAATCCGTAGTAAGCTCCACCACCATCTGCAGTGTTTGATTCAAGCAAGATTGCAACATCTTTTGAAACTGTATCTGCCCCAAAATCGAGGATGTCATCATCGTTTTCATAATGACGCTTTGACGTAAAGTGCTACTGGGATATCAAAGAGACCAAGATCTCTTTTTGACATCTCAACCCCACGGTTGTTTACATGGTAAGCGTGTTGCTTCAAATGTTTTGTAGGGTCAACGGCAAGACCAGAGATTTTTTTTGCGGTTT